>JAZNLZ010000028.1:0-42990 GCA_045579365.1 Acutalibacteraceae bacterium | reverse complement strand
AAAAACTCAGTACATTTAGTTTCAAAACCTTCTTTAGTGCCGTGCCTCCAATCGTTGGTACCATAAGCAACGGTGATACAATCAGGCTCGAAATCCTCAGCTTCTTTTGTTAAAGAAGGGAAGAACTGTTCGCCTGCAATACCCTTGTTTATAGCATTGGCATCTAAATATGACGCTAACTGAATAGCATAAGCATTTTCGGGTTTCAAAGCATCGTATCCTTGTGTGATTGAATCACCAAACATAAGAAGTTTTTGGCTTTTGGTTATGGGTTTAATTTCGGAATTATCATCTAACTTAATTGATACAATGCGAGAACAAACCGACCAAGGAAACAGGATTTTAACCTTTTTAGAACCGGCAGGAAGGAAAAAGTTCTTTTCAAAATTTACGTTTTCACTCTCTCCGATATTTCCTGAAAGTTCGCCTATTTTCTCATCGTTCACAAAAACACTATGTGTGAAGAATCTTCTTGAACTGCCTCGGCTTACCGAAACCGAAAGAAATAAGTTTTTGCTTTCGGTTTCGAATTCTAATGTAACGCCTGCAGTGGCAAAGGTTTTAGCATAAAAATCTTCTGAAGTTTTCTTATATAACTCTCGCTGTGCTTTTGTGAATCGGTTAAGACAAATTAAACCGTCACACAGTTCAACGCTCGCCACACCCTGAGCAATAGCTTTAACTTGCTCAAAACTTAATGATTGCATAATTAATCTCTATCAAGCATATAGGCTTTTTCGCCACGTTTTCTTACATCCTCTTCAGGAATACCAAGTTCGCGAGCAATAATTTCAATTACGTGAGGGCCACAGAAACCACTTTGGCAACGACCCATACCAGCACGTACACGACGCTTAACAGCATCTAATGTTTTGGCACCAACAGGTCTGTGAATTGCTTGTAAAATTTCGCTTTCGGTTACTTGTTCGCAACGGCAAACGATTTTACCATATAAAGGATCAGCTGCGATAAGAGCATCCTTTTCAGCGTTTGTCTTTTCAGCAAATCTTGCAATACCTTTTCTTGTTTGCTTCCAACCAACTTTACGCTCAACCTCTAAGCCGTGCTCCTTCATACCGTGAACGATATAACCTGCGATACCGATACTTGCAGTAAGACCAGTAGAACGAACACCGGAAATACCGATAAAGCCTTTTACCTTTTCGGAGAAGCGAATATCGTAGCCCTCAGGAGTTCTTGCAGGACGAACACCAACGAATTGGGTGATGGTATCTTCAAAGTGAAGACCGGGAATCATATTAAGAGCTTGAGACTTAATGCTTGCAAGACCGGCAGCAGTTGTCTTAGCATCGGTCTTATCCTCAACATCATCAGCAGTAGGACCAACCAACATATTGTTATCAACTGTTGGGATTACGAGAACGCCACGGGTTTTGGGGCTTGGAACGGAAGAGATAATGTGAGAAACCTTAACGGGAGTATCGTGTGAGAATACGTAGAATTCACCTTTTCTGGGATTAACCTTAAAGTCACACTCATCAACCATTTCGGAAATTTCGTCACAGTGTAAACCGGCAGCGTTGATAATCCAAGTAGCTTGGAAATCGCCTTTGGTTGTGTGAACAGCGTGGATTTTACCATCGGAAACATCCATACCTGTTACTTTACAGTCAAGAACGAATTCAACACCGTTTTCAGCAGCGTTTTCAGCTAAAGCAGAAACGAAGATGAATTGGTTACATTGTCTGTCACGGGGACTGTAAATACCACCTAAGATTTCGGGGTTTAAGGTGGGTTCTAAATCTAAAATATCTTTAGCAGGTAAGATTTCGTAATCATAAACACCATTTTGGAAAGCACGCTCGGTTAAACCCTTTGCAGTTTCTAATTGGTCGGGGTAGAGGATAGGAGCGATACTACCACATTGAATATAAGGTACTTCGAGTTTATCACAAACATCTAAAATCATGCTGTGAGCAATGGTACGAAGTTTGCACTCTAATGTGCCAACAGGCATTGTAGCACTTGTGGAGAACAAACCACTGTTTGATTTGGATGCTTCACCGCCAACGTCATCGTTCTTGTCGCAAACGGTTACTTTAATATTGTATTTAGAAAGTTCACGTGCTAGTGCGCAACCAACAGCACCTGCACCGATAATTAATACATCAGTCTTAATCATTTTGCATTTCCTCCTTAAAGTGACATAGCAGCAACGAGTTTAACATCAGTGTCAAGGAAATTCTCAACAATAACATCGCCACATTTTACAGGAACTTCTAATGTGATGGCAGCAACAGAATCGGCAGCCTTCATTAAGAGTTCTTTTGGAATAGGACCGGTTGTACGAACGGGTAACATACGTCTGTCGGTACCTGTGATTTTAACAGAGGAAGTAAATGTACGCTTGGGTTCAAAACATTCATCAATAGCGTAGGGGATACCTCTTTTACAAGTGTGACCGGTAATTACAGCATCTTCTTTAGTTGTGTAATTAACTTCAATTTCACAGCCATTAGGGCATACAGTGCAAATTAATGTTTTCTTCATGATTATGCCTCCTTATGTTCGGCTTTAACAACGATTTTGCCGCTTGCGTTTTTAGCTTTGTCAGCAGGAAGAGTGAGCTTCTCAATAGTACCGGGAGTTGTACGGATTAATTTCTTGGTAACGAGAACGCCACTGTCATCAGAGATGGTAAGGGTTGTATTTCTGCCGGGTGCTGCTGTACGGAAATAAAGGTCAACATCAGCATCAACACAAGCCATCTTTTGAGGACAAACATATCTTACACCATCGCCAGGTTCAACAGCGAGTTCATTAGCAGACTCGAGTTTACCAGCTGCGTATAATGCTGCGAATTTACCGGCGTCTTCACTTTCGTGGCTAACGTGGTCAACAAGGTCGTTAACGTGTAAAACGTTACCACAAGCGAATATGTAAGGCTTATCAGTTTGTTTGTATTGGTTTACGATAGCACCCTTGGTGATACCGGAAAGTGCAACATCAGCCGAACGAGTAAGTTCGTTTTCGGGGATAAGACCAACTGATAAGAGTAGGGTATCGCAAGAAATGGTCTCAGCCTTTTCCATAATAGGTTGACGGTTTTCATCGACAGGAGCAATTGTAACAGCTTCAACACGGTCAACACCGATAATGTCAACAACAGTGTGAGAAAGCATTAGGGGAATGTCGAAATCGTCAAGACATTGAGCCTTGTTACGAACAAGACCAGCCAAGTAAGGCATAATCTCAACAACAGCCTTAACCTTTGCGCCACCTAAAGACAAACGTCTTGCCATAATCATACCGATATCGCCGCTACCGAGTATAACAACCTCTTTACCAACCTTGTGACCAAAGATGTTAATCAACTTTTGAGCAGTACCTGCTGAGTAAATACCTGCAGGACGGCTACCGGGAATTACAAGGTTAGCACGGGTACGCTCACGGCAACCCATTGCAAGAACAAGTGCGCCGAAGTGAATGTTAACAATACCCTCGGTGTTAACGCAAACCAAAGTTTGATCTTTGATTTCGAGAGCAGTAGTGTTAAGCATAAACTCGATGCCTGTCTCGTTTGCGAGTACGGAGAATCTCTCAGCATACTCAGGACCGGTAAGTTCTTCACCAAAATACTGAAGACCGAATCCGGCGTGGATGCATTGTTTAAGAATACCACCGGTTCTGTTTTCGCGCTCGATGATGATTACTTTTTCTGCACCGTTTTTCTTGGCCGAAATTGCAGCTGCCATTCCCGCAGGACCAGCACCGACAACAACGACACAACATTTAATGTCTTTCATTTCATTACCTCCTGGCAATTATTTTTATTTAATTATACAACTAATTTTTTTGAAACACTATTGCAATTTTTGTCATTATGTTGTACAATATTGCTGTGAGGTGTTGTTTTATGCCAAATTCATATAAAAAAGACTGTTATGATATTAACGAATCCTTGAAAATTCACTATTCCCACGGTGTTCGAGAAGCAAATTCTTCCTTGAATTTCCTTCATTACGATACCGATTTGATTATTGAATATTATCGTAAAGGCAATGCATCGATACATATTGAAGGCAATATTTACAATATTTCTGAAGGGGATATTGTAATACTTAATCCTGATGAATTACACGTTACGATGTATGAAAATGATGTTTATATTGAAAAAATTGTTTTACATATCGGCGATACAATTTTGCAGCAATTCGGTTGCGAAAAAACCGTATTTTTAGATAATATATCAAAAAAGATAAAAGGCCAAGGCAATTTAATTTTGTCGGAAAACGTTAAAAAGTTGCGCATTGACGAAAGGTTAGAAAAGTGTTTAAATTACGCTAAAACCAACACAGTTGAATCGCAAATTTTATTGACCTGTAAAGCGATAGAAATTTTATCTCAATTTTCAATGTTGTTTGAAAAAAATAACACTATTAATAATCAGGTTGCAACGAGTAATGCAAATGTCAAAAGGATTATTGATTATATTAATAGACATTTCACTGAGGAAGTAACCTTAGATGTTTTGGCAAACAGATTTCATTTTTCAAAGTATTACATATCCCATTTATTTAAGGATTATGTGGGCATTTCACCCTACGATTACCTTATAATGCGAAGACTATACAACTGCAATAACTTAATTCGTGCTAATCACACCGTTAAAGAAGCCTGTTTTAAGGTGGGCTTTAACAATTATTCAAATTTTTATAGGCTTTACAAAAAACACTTTAAAATCACACCTTTGGAGTTTAAAGAACAGTTGAAAACTGATTAGTTAAATTGTTTATCTTATTTACATTGATTTTTTGGTAAGATATAATATTATTAAATTATTCTATTTTGAGGTAGTTGTATGTTTGAATGGATTATTGAAAAAAATTATTTTGAGAATGAAGACATTGAAAAACATGGCAGTAAATTCCTTTTAGGAAACGGCTTTATGGGTTATAGAGGTACCATGGAAGAATATGGTGCCGACCAATTAGTTGCTGTTAATCTTGCCGGTTTTTTTGATTTAGCTGAGGATAGTAATTGGCGTGAGTCGGTAAATGCTCCAAACCCTTTATATACCGTAGTTTCGGTTGATGGTGTGGAACTTAATTTATCGGCATTAACCCCTGTTTCACACGCACAGTCACTTGATATAAAAAACGGAATTCACACAAGAAAAACCGAGTTTTCGGTTGGTGGAGTAAACATTACAATCAAGGCTGAACGATTTGTTAGTATGACTCGTGACAATATTATCGCACTTAAATATTCGGTTGTTGCTGATAAGGATGTTACGGTTAGTCTTAAGACCGGTATTGATAAAAACATTTGGAACATATCGGGCAATCACTTAAACTATTTAAGTGAAACCGAAACCGACAATGTTTTTAAATTAACTGCCGAAACAGTACAACTTAAAAATAAACTAGAGGTTTACGAAACTGTTATTGGTTTAGAAAAGTTTGAGAATGCCGATTTACTACATACTACTACCATTGATTTAAAAGCAAATGAAGAGTTTGAATTTGTTAAATTTGGTGGAATTTATCACACCGATACACTTGAGAATTCAAAGGATAACTTTTTTGATGCCGTAAATGTTGGCTATGAGGATTTAAAGGCTGAACATATTGCTGCATGGGATAAGGTTTGGGAAAATAGTGATGTTGTAATTGAGGGTGATGCTGACGCTCAGTTAGCACTCCGTTACAGTTTGTACCACTTATGCAGTATCGCTCCACACAACACCGATAGATGTGGCATTCCTGCTCGTGGTCTTTCAGGTCAGGTTTATAAGGGTGCAGCTTTCTGGGATACCGAAATGTTTATGCTTCCTTTCTTCCAATTTACCGATAAAAAGGCAGCAAGAAATCTGCTTAAATATCGTATCAACACTTTACCCGGCGCTCAAAGGAAAGCAAAAGAATTTGGTTTTGAAGGTGCATTTTTCGCTTGGGAAAGCCACGAAACAGGTGATGATGCTTGTACCTTATTTAATGTTACCGACATTTTCACAAATCGTCCCCAAAGAACTTACTTCAAGGATAAACAAATTCACGTTTCGGCCGATATTGTTTTTGCTATGTGGGATTATTGCCGTACAACAGGTGATTATGAGTTGCTTGTTGACGGTGGTTTAAATCTTATGTATGAAGCATTAAGATTTTTATACACCTACGCTGTTTTCAAACCCCATAAAAATCGTTATGAGATTTTGGATGTTGTAGGTCCTGATGAATACCACGAAAGAGTAAACAATAATGCATTTACAAATGTTATGGTAAAATCGGCTGCCGATATTTTCGTTCGTGCTATTGATAAGGTTAAAGAAATTAACCCCGATTATTTTGCAAACTTTAAAAAGGACCTTGACTGGGCGTATGATTTCTCCGAGAAATTATATGTTCCTCAACCTAATGAAAAGGGAATTATTGAGCAGTTTGATGGCTACTTTACCCTTGAAGATGTTACCCCTGAAGTTCTTAAGACCCGTGAGTTAATTAAGAACGAATATTGGGGTGGTCACGGCTTGGCATCAAACACAATGGTATTAAAACAAGCCGATATCGTTATGATGCTTAACGTGTTTAGAAATGCCTACAGCACTGAAATTAAGAAGCTTAACTGGGATTTCTACGAGCCTTATACCGAGCATGGCTCAAGTCTTTCGGCTTGTGCTTATGCTATTGTGGCTGCTGAAATAGGTTATACCGACTGGGCGTATAAGTATTTTATGAAGACTGCAAGTGTTGATTTGACAGGTGACACAAAGCAGTTCTTGGGTTCGCTTTATATTGGCGGTACTCATCCTGCTGCTAACGGTGGCGCATGGAACACTGCAATTTTTGGTTTTGCAGGTGTAAGCTTCACCGATGATACCTTGGATATTTCACCGAGAATGCCCGAAAATTGGAAAAGTTTGTCCTTTAACCTTAACTGGAAGGGTGAAAGATTAAGCATTAAAATCGAGGGCGACAATGTTTCGATTTGTGGCATTGTTAATTCAAAAGTAACTGTTTTTGGAAAGGAATATTAATATGAGTTTAAAGGCGTTAGTTTTCGATTTGGACGGTGTTTTAACCGACACTGCAAAATATCATTATTTAGCTTGGAAAAAGTTGGCTGATGAATTGGGTTATTATTTTGATGAAGATATCAACGAACTTTTAAAGGGCGTTTCTCGTATTAATTCTTTCGAAATTATTTTAGAAAAGAATAATGCGACCGATAAGTTCACTGCCGAAGAAAAAGAAGATTTAGCAAATAAAAAGAACGATTATTATAAGGAAATGATTGAGCAATTGACCCCCAATGACATTTTACCCGGCATTGTTTCTTTCATTACCGATGCTCGCAACAATGGCGTTAAATGCGCTGTGGCTTCCATCAGCAAGAACGCAGGTCGTGTTCTTGAACTTTTGGAGATTTCAAATTTATTTGATTACATTGCCGATGCTGCTCTTGTTAAAAAACCAAAACCCGACCCTGAGATTTTCTTAACCTGTGCCGAAGCGTTAGGTTTTGCACCTTCCGAGTGTATTGGTGTTGAGGATGCTCAAGCAGGTATTGAGTCAATTCACGGTGCTGGTATGCTTTCTATCGGTATAAATGTTACTGTAACATCAATTTCACCTGATGTTGTTTTAAAATCTACTTCTGAGCTTAATTTTAACAAAATTAAGGATTTAATTTAATCCCATATTGAGGAGAAATTACCATGCGTATTTATGAAAACCTATTTAAGACAAGCGAAAACCGAATGCCTACACGTGCGCATTATATTCCAAAAGGCGATACTACATATACACTTTTAAACGGTGACTGGGATTTTGCGTATTTTGATAAAGATGTAGATGTGCCTGAGGTTATTGAGAAATGGGATAAAATTGATGTTCCTTCTTGTTGGCAATTAAGAGGATATGACAACCCAAATTACACCAATGTTAACTACCCATATCCCGTTGACCCTCCCTATGTACCCGATGACAACCCTTGTGGTGTTTATAGACGCAAATTCAACGTAGAAAAACTTTCGGGCAAATTCTATTTTGTTTTCGAAGGTGTTTCTTCTTGCGCTTTCTTGTATATTAATGATAAATATGTTGGTTTTACTCAAGGTAGCCATCTTCGTGCAGAATTTGATATAACCGACTGTGTAATCGAGGGCACCAATACCGTTATGGTTAAGGTATTAAAATGGTGTGTTGGCAGTTACCTTGAAGATCAAGATGCCTTTAGATATAACGGTATTTTTAGGGATGTTTATGTTTTAAATCGTCCCGAAAATCACCTTACTGATATTGAAATTTTATCGGATGATAAAGCTTTTAATATTAAGGTTGATAAAAAGGTTAACATTAAAATTATTGATAAAGATAATGTTTTGTGTGAAAAGGAAATCGAGGGAGAGTTTGAGTTTGCTCCCGAAAACCCTGTGTTGTGGAACGCGGAAAAACCTTACCTTTATAAAATAGTTGTTGAGTGCGCAGGGGAAGTTATTGAATTTAAAGCCGGTCTTCGCAAAATTGAAGTTTCAAAGGATTATGCTTTACTTATCAATGGTGTTGCTGTTAAACTTCACGGTATTAATCATCACGATACAAGCAAATTCGGTGGTTGGTGTCAAACCGAAGAAGAACTTCGCCGTGACCTTGAATTAATGAAAGAGCTTAATATCAACTGTGTTCGTACCGCTCATTATCCACCAAGTCCTGTATTTATTGAAATGTGCGATGAGTTAGGTTTTTATGTTGTATGCGAAACCGATATTGAAACACACGGATTTTTAAGAAGACTTCCCAATGTCGAATATAAGTTTGATATGGAAGATGAAATTTGGCCCGGTACAAATCCTGATTGGGAAAAAGAACATCTTGAGAGAATGGAACGAATGGTTGAAATGTTTAAAAACCATTCGAGTATCATCTTTTGGTCAACAGGTAACGAAAGCGGACACGGTCCCAACCACTTAAAGATGGTTGAATGGACAAGAAATCGCGATAAAACACGTCTTGTTCATTGTGAAGATGCTTCTCGTAAGGGTGTGGTCGAAAATGCTGATGTATATTCAAGAATGTACAGTTCGACCAATTGGATTGAAGTTTTAGCAAATAACGAAGAAATTAATACTCCTGTATTCTTGTGCGAGTATGCTCATGCAATGGGTAACGGCCCAGGTGATGTTTGGGATTATAACGAAATGTTTGATAAATATCCCAAGCTTATAGGCGGTTGTATTTGGGAGTGGGCTGACCACGTTGTAACCGAAAACGGTGTTGAAAAATACGGTGGAGATTTTGAAGGCGAACTTACCCATGATGCAAACTTCTGTTGTGATGGTCTTGTTTTTGCAAACCGTAATTTCAAGGCCGGCACATTAGAGGCTAAAGCTGCATATCAACCAATTAAAACCAAGTTGGAAGATGGCGTTTTAAAGATATATAATCGCCTTGATTTTACCAATCTTAATGAGTATCAGTTTACATACGAAATTGCAGTTGATGGTGCTGTTAAATCCCGAAAAACCGTTGTTTTAGATGCTCTACCACACACAACTGTTGATGTTGCAATTGATTATGAAAAAGCAACCTGTAAATATGGAGCATTTTTGAACTGTTATCTCACAAAGGATGGCAAAGAAGTTGCTCATACACAACACAAATTAGAGTTTGATGTTGCCGAAAAAACTGCTTCAAACCTTGCAAATCTTACCGAAGATGAGTTTAATATCTACGCTAATGGCGATAACTTCAGTTTGGTATTTTCAAAGCGCTATGCAACATTTACAAGCATTGTTGTAAATGGTATTGAGCAACTTGCAAGTAAGATGGAACTTACTTCTTATCGTGCTCCTATTGATAACGATAAAGGCTTTAATGTTCGTTGGGCAAGGGTTAACATTTGGCAGGGTGAGAACATCGACTGTCAGTTCACAAAGGTTTATGACTGCAGTATTGTGGATGGCAAAATTGTCGCAAATTGTTCACTTGCAGGTGTTTCTCGTGTGCCTTACTTTAGATACGCCCAAACCGTTGCGATTTACGAAAATGGCAAAATTGATATCAGTATTTCGGGTAAGGTACGTGAAGATGCCTTCTTCTTGCCGAGACTTGGTTTTGAACTTGCTTTGCCTGAAAGTTTAAACGAATTTACATATTTTGCAAACGGCCCGTTTGAGAGTTACTGTGACCTTTGTCACGCATCAATGGTTGGTCTTTATGAAAGCACTGCCGAAAAGGAATATGTTGATTATGTTCGACCTCAGGAACACGGTAACCACAACTTTGCTAAAATGCTTAAGATTGGTGGTATGAAGTTTGAGTCGGATAGCGAGTTTGAGTTTAATGTTTCCGAATATTCAACTGCCGTTTTAACCAAGGCTGAACATACCGATGAACTTGTTAAGGACGGTAAAACCCACCTTAGAATTGACTATAAGGTTACAGGTGTTGGCTCGGCTGCTTGTGGCCCCGGCTTGCCTGATGTTTACAAGTTAAATGATAAGGAAATTGATTTTGCTTTCTCAATCAATTTAGGTTAAATTTAAAAGGAACGGAGAATATTCTCCGTTCCTTTGTTTACTTATTTTATTCTTTGTGATATAATCTTTAAATAAGGGAAGAGGATGGTGAATTTAGGTTTGAAAAACACAAAGTCAACAGGTATATTTTTAGCAATTTTGGCAGCAGCCTTATATGCTTTAAATTCACCTTTTTCAAAATTATTATTAGATTTTATGCCCTCAACCTTGATGGCAGGGTTTTTATATATCGGTGCAGGTCTTGGTATGGGCGTTATTTCTTTAATACGCCGATTAAACAAAACCGAACAAACCGAAGAAAAAATCACAAAAGCCGATTTTCCTTATACTCTCGCAATGATTTTGCTTGATATTGCAGCGCCAATATTTTTGCTTTTGGGTCTTTCTTATACAACGGCTGCCAATGCATCCTTGCTTAACAATTTTGAAATTGTGGCAACAGCAATGATAGCATTGATGATTTTTAAGGAGAAAATAAGCCCACGCCTTTGGTTTGGAATAATTTTTGTAACATTGTCGTGTATTCTTTTATCTGTTGAAGATATTTCAAGTTTTAAATTCTCGATAGGTTCATTTTTTATTCTTTTGGCCTGTGTGTGCTGGGGAATTGAAAATAATTGTACGAGAAAATTGTCCTCTAAAGACCCACTTGAAATTGTGCTTTTAAAGGGTATCTTTTCGGGTTTAGGTTCGGTTATTATCGGGCTTTGCATCGGTGAAAGGGTTACGGTTATTTGGAGCGTTTTTGCCGTTCTCGGCGTTGGATTTGTGGCTTACGGGCTTAGTATTTTCTTTTATGTTTATGCTCAAAGAATATTGGGTGCAGCCCGTACAAGCGCTTATTATGCAGTAGCGCCATTTATTGGAACCTTGTTGTCCCTTGTGATTTTCCGGGAAATGCCACTTTATACATACTTTATCGCTTTAGGTTTAATGTTAATCGGTGCTTGGCTTTGCTCCAGCGACAAACCGATTTTTAGAAAATAGAGAAAAGGCATGGTGTTTTATGAAACAAGCAACTAAAAACTTATATATTATTGGACTTTCTTTGTTTTGCATAGGAGAAACTATCGGTATTTTAAAGTTGATATATGAACTATTTATTAATCTGCCAAATGGGAGTTTGATAGGTGTTACCAAAGAATATATTTTAACTTCGTTATGGACTACAATTATATCCATAGTGATTAAAATGATTTTTGCATTTTTATTTGTTTTTATGTCTATTCGCATATTGAAAAACATTAAATCAAAATGTTTAATACCATTGCTTTGTTGCAGTATCGTATTTTTAATAATAAATATATTTTCTTATTCAATCCCAGCCATTCCACAATATCTAATATATAGCAAATGGGGATTGATAGATACAATTTGGGTTTATTTTGTAAATTGTTTAACAAACGGTGCAATACTAAGTGTTGCTTCTTATATAATTATTATCGTCGCTTTAATAATAATATTTACGCAAAGAAATAAAGTGTTAGAAAACGATGTTTAATAATTAAAGAATACAAGCGAAAATTTGAATTTATAATAATCATAATGAAAGGAGTGAGAATGTGGATAAGTTTGTTTTAAAAAGCGATTACAAGCCAACAGGCGACCAACCTGAGGCCATTGAGAAATTGGTTGAAGGTTTAAATCGTGGTGACCGTGAGCAAACCCTTTTGGGTGTCACAGGCTCGGGAAAGACCTTCACAATGGCGAATATTATCGAGCGTGTTAACCGTCCAACCCTCGTTCTCGCTCACAATAAAACCCTTGCAGCGCAACTTTGCTCCGAGTTTCGTGAGTTCTTTCCCGAAAATGCAGTTGAGTATTTCGTATCCTACTATGATTATTATCAACCCGAGGCATACATTCCGGGCAGTGATACCTATATTGAAAAAGACTCGGCCATTAATGATGAAATTGATAAATTACGCCACTCGGCAACCTGCGCCTTATCCGAAAGGCGAGACGTTATAATCGTTGCCAGTGTTTCCTGTATTTATTCCTTGGGTAACCCTATTGATTACCGAAATATGGTAATTTCTCTTAGAACGGGTATGGAAAAGAACCGTGACGACCTGATTAGAAAATTAGTTGACCTACAATACGAGCGAAACGACATTAATTTTGTTCGCAATAAATTCAGGGTTAGGGGAGACACGGTTGAGATTTTCCCTGCATATTCAGCCGAATACGCTATAAGGGTTGAGTTCTTTGGCGATGAGATTGATAGAATATGCGAAATTAACACCCTAACGGGCGAAATTAAGGCTTTTCTATCCCATATTGCAATTTATCCTGCTTCCCACTATATCGTGCCACAGGACAAATTAGAGGATGCTTTGGCCGAGATTAAGGAAGAAATGGAAGAGCGAGTTAATTTCTTTATTGAAAACGAGAAGTTGATTGAGGCTCAACGCATTCGCCAACGCACCGAATATGATATTGAAATGCTTCGTGAAATTGGAACTTGCAAGGGAATTGAAAACTATTCACGTGTTATGGCAAGAAGACCAAAAGGCAGTACGCCATCTACCTTGCTTGATTATTTCCCCGATGATTTTGTGTTGTTTGTGGATGAGTCCCACGTTACATTGCCACAAGTTCGTGGTATGTACGCAGGTGACAGGGCAAGAAAAGAAAATCTTGTGGAATACGGTTTCCGTTTGCCCTCGGCTTTTGATAATAGACCTTTAAATTTTGAGGAGTTTTACAGTCATATTAATCAGGCTGTCTTTGTGTCGGCTACACCTGCTGATTTTGAAAAGGAACATTCGGCTCAAATTGTTGAACAGGTAATTCGCCCCACAGGTCTTTTAGACCCACTTGTAACGGTTAAACCTACCGAGGGTCAAATTGATGACTTGGTTAACGAAATAAGGGAAAGAACGGCTAAAAATGAGCGAGTCTTGATTACTACACTCACCAAAAAGATGGCCGAAGACCTTACCGATTATTTAAAAGATATCGGAATTAAGGTTACCTATATGCACTATGACATTGATACCATTGAACGAATGCAAATTATTCGTGATTTGCGTTTGGGTGAGATTGATGTTCTTGTGGGAATTAACCTTTTGCGTGAAGGTCTTGATATTCCTGAAGTTTCTCTGGTGGCGATTCTCGATGCCGACAAGGAAGGCTTTTTGCGAAGCGAAACGGCCCTGGTGCAAACTATCGGCCGTGCTGCGAGAAATTCCGAAGGTCAGGTTATAATGTACGCTGACAGTGTTACTCCATCGATGGAAAGAGCGATAACCGAGACCGAACGCCGTCGTGGTATTCAACAAGCGTATAACGAAAAACAAGGTATTGTTCCAAAAACAATTATTAAAAACGTTCATGAAATAATTGAAATTGGCGCCAAGCCTAAGGAAGGCAAATCGGTTTCTAAAATGTCTAAACTTGAGCGAGAGGCTGAGATTAAGCGCTTGACCTTTGAAATGAAACAGGCTGCGAAAATACTAGAATTTGAACACGCTGCCATGCTTCGTGATAAAATTGAAAAACTTCGTAGTGGTAAATAGTTGACATTTGTGGAAAGTTTTTGTAAAATTGAAGTGTAAATTTAAGGAGGTTTAAATTATATGAAAAAGAAAGGTTTTTTTGCTGAATTTAAAGAATTTATAATGCGTGGCAACGTGGTTGATATGGCTGTCGGTGTTATCATTGCAACTGCTTTTGGAAAAATTACCACAAGTCTTGTTAACGATGTTATTATGCCTGCAATCGGTTTGCTCACAAAGGATGGATCTTCCTTTACTGAGAAGCTTAATTGGACTATTAAGGGCACTGAGACAACAATCGGTTTTGGTTTGTTCCTTGAAACAATCATCAACTTCATTATTATCGGATTCTCGGTATTTGTTATGGTTAAAATCATCAACAAGGTTCGTGAAGTTGCTGAGGCTAAACTCTCAAAGAAGGCTGAAGAAGAACCTGCTCCCGAAGAGCCCAAGGGTCCCACAACCGAAGAATTACTTACCGAAATTCTTGCTGAACTTAAAAACAAATAATAAATAAAAACGCCCTACAGGATTTAACCTGCAGGGTGTTTATTTTTTTAGATTACATATCCACCGTTTATTCCAAGTACCTGACCTGTAATATAATCGGCCTTGTCACTTGCCAAAAATTCAATTGCTTCGGCAATTTCATCGGCACTGCCCATTCTGCCAAGGGGAATGGTATTAACAAACTCGGTAAGTTCTTCAACCGTTAAGTTGGAGTTCATACTGGTTTCAATAAGACCGGGGGCAATGCAGTTAACAGTAATGCCACTAGGGGCTAGTTCTTTTGCTAACGCTTTGGTTAAACCGATAACACCGGCTTTGGATGCTGAATAAGCAACCTCGCAAGAAGCACCAACTTGACCCCACATTGAGGAGATGTTAATGATTTTGCCTGCACCCTTGCTTACCATTGAAGAAGTAACAGCTTTGCAGCAGTTAAATGTACCTTTAAGATTGATGTCGATAATACGATCAAAATCGATTTCGTCGGTGTCTGTAATTAAACCTTGATAGGCAACACCTGCGTTGTTAACCAAAATATCTAAACTTCCAAATTTGTAAAGGGTTTCCTTTACCATAAGGTCAACTTCAAGCTTATTTGCCACGTTTGCTTTATGGGTCATAACCGAATATCCATTTGAAGCCAATGAACGGGCGAGTAGGGAAGCGGACTCATAAGAATTGTTATAGTTAATTACAACATTATATCCTTTTTGTGCAAAAAGAATTGCAGTAGCGGCGCCAATACCCTTTGAAGCGCCTGTTATAAGAACGGTCTTGCTCATTTTTATCTCCTTGATTTTTAAGTTTTTATCATTATAACATATTTTTAAAAAAAATAAAAGACTTTTTTCACAATAGATAGGGGTTAACATAACGATAGTAATCATATATGTTGTGTGGTTTACATAAATAGTTGACATAACATCAGTAAAGGTTACAAAATTGTAATTGACATAATATTTAATTTATGTATAATAAGATATACCAGTAAATTACTGGTTTTAAGCAGTTTTCCGTCATTTTTTGGATTTCGGAAGCTGTTTTTTAACGTAAAGTTGAAGTTTACATAAAATCCCTTGACTATATATTGTATTGAGTAGGAATTTGAATTCTATCTATTGTATAGTAATATCTTGTCCACCTTTTTCATACTAATTATTTAGATGAAATAAAAGAGGGGAAAGGATATGCAAAGAGGAACGGTTGTAAATTTAAAACATTTTAAAATTGGTTTCGATTTTTTAAGACAAAATTGGAAACTAATTCTTTTGACTTTATGTTTCGTGGTTGGCATAATACTTGCAACTTTTTCAGCGAACAAATCTAGTTACATATTTAAACAGCTTAAATTAGCTTCACAAAACTTTATTGAATTAAGACTTAGTAAGGATTTTCTAAAAATCTTTCTTAAATCATTTCTGGTTGAGTTTAGTTTTTTACTGGCGATATTCGTATTAGGTTCATCGGTTAATGGTATAACACTTGTTCCGGTTGTAATTGGAATCAAAGGATATTTGTTGGGCTTTTTAATCAGTTATATTTATTCGGTATATGAGTTAAAGGGAATTGCGTTTTGCGCCCTTATTGTGATACCGCCATCAATAATTACCGTAATTTGTTTGTTTGTTTTTTCAAAATTTGCCATATGCTTTTCACTACGGGTAATTAATGCAACTATGCCGAATAATAGCAACAAAAATTTGAATTTGCAATTTAAACAATTTGCAAAACAGCTTTTCTTATATTTAATACCGATTATATTTTCAGCCATTTGTGATGGTTGGCTATCTATTAAATTGGTTTCATATTTAAAATTTTAAAACAGGGAGGTGCATCAATTTGGAAAACAGTATCAGAGTTTTTAACAGTTATTTAATTAACGAAAAGAAGTCTTCTAATAATACAATTGAATCATATATGCGTGATGTGTTACAATTTTCGGATTTTTGCATCTCTAATAAAATAACAAAGGTTACTAAGGTTAGTAAGGAAGTTATCGAAAATTACCTTAAATATTTAACCTTAATGGGCAAATCTGAATCTACAAAACTCAGAACCGTTGCCACTTTGCGTGCTTTTTTCCGTTGTTTAACTGCTAAGGGTATGTTCGACGGTAATCCTTTAGATGGAATTAGTGTTAAAAAGACCGAAAAACAACTTCCCGGCGTTTTGGATGAAAAAGAGATTGTTCTACTTCTTTCGCAACCTAGTGGTGCTGATTTTAAAAGCGTCCGTGATAAGGCAATGCTTGAAATTCTTTATGCAACCGGCATTAAGGTTTCTGAGCTTATAGAACTCACGGTAGGGGATATAAACCTACAAATCGGCATCCTTCATCTTAAAAACGGCAAAAAAGAAAGAATTGTTCCAATTTATCCTGCAGCTGTTCGCAGTGTTGCGAATTATTTAGTTAATGTAAGACCTGCAATTGTTTTAGAAGAAACCGAGGACAAGTTGTTTACCAATATGAACGGTAAACCAATGTCGAGACAGGGTTTTTGGAAAATCATTAAACAATACGCTGACTTAGCAGGAATTCAAAAGGATATAACTCCACACACCTTAAGACATTCCTTTGCAGCGCATTTGTTGGAAAACGGTGCAACCTTAACCGATATTAAGGAAATGTTAGGGCATTCCGATATTTCTTCAACACAAATTTACGCCCAAATGATTAAATCTAAATATACATCAGCCTATACAAAATTCCACCCAATGGCTAATAAATAGTAAAATCCCCAAAATTATTTGGGGATTTTTTATTAGGCGAGGGGCTTAAAAATTATACATCTAATTATACTAAATGAATATTTTGTATAATTAAGGGGATAATCAAGGCTCAAAAATAAGGCTATTTTGCCGTTTTTACCTTATATTATATATAAATGTAATATTCTCTTTAAACAGATTTATTGCAATTAATTATTTTGCCGAAAAATTAATTTTACGGTTTCTTTTGTTTAATTCCTGCTTTTTCTTCATCGAATAGAAATTTTCTTCACTAGGTGTTGGTTGTCAAAAAAATTTCTATTCGATAAGGTTTTTTCGATTTCTTTAAAAAAAGACTTGATTTTACTATTTCTTTATTGTATAATGCATAAGTCATCCCGATTTGCCGGTGTGATGGAATTGGCAGACGTAGTGGACTCAAAATCCACCGGTAGCGATACCGTGCCGGTTCGAGTCCGGCCACCGGCACCAAAAGTCTTAACTTACAATGCTGTGAGTTAAGACTTTTCTATTTTATATAAAAGTAACCCCAAACCATAATCATTGGCTTGGGGTTTATTATTACCTATTAATTAAATTAGCAAATACCCTATTTGTTAAATATTTAACAAATTATATCTTCTCTATTAATACGGTTTCAATGATAACATCATTAACAGGTTTGTCGGCAGCGCCAACCTTAACATCAGCGATAGCATTAACAGTATCCATACCTTCTACTACTTGACCGAATACTGTGTGACGGAAATCAAGCCAAGGTGTACCACCCTTTTTTTCGTAAGCTTCAACTATATCAGCAGGAAAAGAATCGGGCATTTCCTTCATTTGAGCCAACATGTTTTGTGGAACTGTATCGGCCTGAACGATGAAAAATTGGCTTCCGTTAGTGTTGGGTCCGGCATTTGCCATTGATAATGCGCCGTTTAAATTGTGGAGTTTAACATCAAACTCATCTTCAAAACTGTGACCGAAAATGGATTCGCCACCCATACCGGTGCCAGTTGGGTCGCCACCTTGGATCATAAAGTCTTTAATTACACGGTGAAAAATCAAACCATTATAATAACCGTTTTTAGCGTGTGTTACGAAATTTTCTACTGTTTTTGGTGCTTCTTCGGGAAATAATTTAACCTTAATATCACCCATATTTGTCTTAAAGGTAGCAAGAACATCCCCTGCCCCGATTTCTTTTAACTGATATGCAGCCATATTTTTTACCTCCAAAATGTTTATAAGGCCATTTTACAACACTTTTTATTAAAAAACAATAGTAAATTTTACTTGTAATTCACCACTATATATAGTATAATTAAGAAAATTATGCAATATTTTGCTATAAGGAGAAATTTATTATGAAATGTCCCTTTTGTGGCTTTGAAGAAAGCAAAGTAATTGACTCAAGACCTACCGACGAAGGTCAAAGAATCAGAAGACGCCGTGAGTGTCTTGAATGTGGTAAACGTTTCACTACTTATGAAGTAATTGAAAGCTTACCAATCATCGTTATTAAGAAGGATAAGTCACGCGAAACCTTCAATCGTAACAAGCTTATGACAGGCTTGCTTCGTGCTTGTGAAAAGCGTCCGGTATCTATTGATATGTTGGATACTTTAATTGACGAGATTGAGGTTATGATTCAAAATTCTCTCGATCGTGAAGTAAGCTCCGAGAAAATTGGCGAACTTGTTATGGAAAAACTTAAGAAGGTTGACGAAGTTGCATACGTTCGTTTCGCTTCGGTTTATCGCCAATTTAAGGACATTAATACCTTCATGAGCGAACTTAGCAAATTACTTGAAACAAATTAGGAGACATTATGAGCAACAATTTAATGGCAGAGTTGTTACTGCCTGACATTAAAAACACCCCTGAATATTATGAAAACCTTTACCCTGCTCGCGATTTGCCCGAAGGCGCAAGAGTAACAAGGGTTGCTCCAAGCCCCACAGGTTATTTGCATTTAGGCGTATTGTTTGCTGCTTTGGTTAACCGTATTACTGCAACCTCCACCAACGGCATTTTCTTCACAAGAATTGAAGATACCGACAAAAAGCGTGAGGTTAAGGGTGGTATTGAGGATATTATCGGTGGTCTTGGAAGATTTGGTATTACCATTGACGAAGGCTTTGTTTCCGGCGAAAACCAAGTTGGTATTTATGGTCCTTACCAACAAAGTCAACGTGAGGAAATTTACAAAACCTATGTTAAGGAATTAATTAAACAAGGTTTGGCTTATCCCTGTTTTTGCACTGCTGAAGAGCTTGCAAGTGTTAGAGAAATTCAAGAAGCACAAAAGGTTCGTACCGGTTATCACGGCGAATGGGCTAAACATCGTAACATTTCTTATGAAGAAGCCAAGGCTTTAATCGACCAAGGCAAACCCTTTGTAATTCGTTTAAAATCCCCCGGTAACGAAGAAAACAAGGTTGTTTTTGAAGATACTATTAAGGGTAAAATTGAAATGCCTGAAAACGATGAAGATTTTGTTTTGCTTAAATCTGACGGTATTCCCACCTATCATTTCGCACATGCAGTTGACGACCACTTAATGCGTACAACCCATGTTTTGCGTGGTGATGAATGGATTTCTTCGGTTCCAAAGCATATTCAATTATTTAAACTTTTAGGTTTTAAGGTGCCTAAATTCGGTCACATTTCTCCTATTATGAAGTTGGAAAATGGCGCAAAACGCAAGATTTCCAAGCGTAAAGACCCTGAAGCTGCTGTTCACTTCTTTGCTGAGCAAGGTTTTATGACCGAGGCTGTTCTCAACTACTTGATGACCGTTGCTTCTTCCGATTTTGAAGACTGGCGCCGTGCAAACCCCGATACATCTTATAAAGAGTTTAAGTTTAATCTTAAAAAAATGAGTGTTTCGGGTGCTTTGTTTGATGAAAATAAACTTTTAGATGTTAGTAAAACAATGGTTTCAAAACTTTCAAGTGCCGAAGTTTACGATAAATTAACTGCTTGGGCGCAAGAATTTGATACTGAGTTTTATAACATTTTAATTTCTGATCCTGATTATACTAAGGCAGTTTTTGCAATTGACCGTGATGTTCCCAAGCCTCGTAAGGATATTGCAAAATGGAACGAAGCTAAGGACTATTTCTCATATATGTTTGAGGATTTATTCTTTGCTGACTTCACATTGCCCGAAAATATTAATAGCGAAGATGCCAAAGCATTCTTAAGTGCTTATAAATTAACTTATAAGCCTACTGATGACCGTCAAGAGTGGTTCCAACAAATTAAGGATATTGCTCCTACCATCGGTTTCGCTGCCGAAACAAAGGAATATAAAGCAAATCCCGAGAACTTTAAAGGTCATGCCGGCGATTTAAGTTCGGTGCTTAGAATTGCTATTACAGGCAGACGTAACACCCCCGACCTTTGCAGCATTATGCAGGTTTTGGGTAAAGAAAAATGTCTAAATCGAATCGAAAATATGCTCCAGAGCATTTAGAAAGGCAAATTTATGGACGAAAACATTAAAATTGAGGAGTCTTCCCTTCCCTCTAACTTTATTCACGATTTTATTGATGAAGATTTAAAAGAAGGGGTTTATTCTAAGGTTCAAACCCGTTTTCCACCCGAACCTAACGGATATCTTCATATTGGTCACGCAAAGGCTATTTGCATTGACTTTGCAACTGCTGAAAAATACGGTGGTAAATGCAATTTGCGTCTTGATGATACTAATCCTACCAAGGAAGATGTTGAATATGTTGATGCGATTAAGGAAGATATTAAATGGTTAGGCTTTAATTGGGATAACGTTTACTTTGCATCGGATTATTTTGATTTTATCTATGAGTGCGCTTTAAAACTTATTGATAAAGGCTTGGCTTATGTTGATGAATCTACACCTGATGAAATTCGTGAAATGCGTGGTACATTAACCGAAGCAGGTGTTAACAGCCCTTATCGTGATAGACCTATAGATGAAACCAAGGATTTATTCCGTCGTATGACCGAAGGTGAATTCGAAAACGGTGCAATGGTATTGAGAGCTAAAATTGATATGGCTTCTTCAAATATCAATATGCGTGACCCTGTTATTTATCGTATTATGCACGCTCATCACCATAGAACCGGTGACAAATGGTGCGTTTACCCCATGTATGACTTTGCTCATCCTTTAAGCGATGCTAAAGAAGGTGTTACCCACTCTCTTTGCTCGTTGGAGTTTGAAAATCACAGACCTTTATATAACTGGTTCTTGGAGGTTTTGGAAATTCCCGAAGCACCTCGCCAAATTGAATTTGCTCGTATGAACGTTAACTACACATTAACAAGTAAACGTAAGTGTTTAAAGCTTGTTAATGACGGTTTGGTTTCCGGTTGGGACGATCCAAGAATGGCAACAATTTGTGGTATGCGTCGCCGTGGATATCCTTCCGAGGCTGTTCGCAATTTTGTTGACAAAATCGGTGTTTCTAAGGCTTACAGCGTTATTGACTATGCTTTGCTTGAGTCCTGCGTTAGAGATTATTTAAACGAAAACGCTGACCGTGCAATGGCTGTTCTTCGTCCCTTAAAGATAGTTATTGATAATTATCCTGAAGGCAAAACCGAAGAAATTGCAGTTGATATTAATCCTTCTAAACCTGAACTTGGTAAGCGCAGCGTTACCTTCTCAAGAGAAATTTACATTGAGCAAGATGACTTTATGCTAGACCCTCCGGGAAAATATTTCCGTTTATGTCCTCAAAAGGAAGTTCGTTTAAAGAGCGCATATTATGTTAAATACGCTTCTCACGAAACCGATGAAAATGGCAATATTACTGTTGTTCACTGCACCTATGACCCTGAAAGCTTCGGTGGTGAATCACCTGATGGCAGAAAGGTTAAGGGCACACTTCATTGGGTTAGCGCTAATCACTCAATGGATGCTGAAATTCGTCTTTATGACCGTTTATTCAACGTTCCTAACCCCAGCGATGAAGAGGGCGTTTCATCCTTTGCTGACAATTTAAATCCCGAATCTTTAACCGTATTAAAGGGTTGTAAATTAGATGCTTCCCTTAAAGAGTCTAAGGTTGGAAGCACCTTCCAATTTATGCGCCAAGGTTACTTTACTGTTGACAGCGATTCTACCGATGATATGTTGGTATTTAATCGCACAGTTGCTCTTAAAGATTCTTTTGTTAAAAAGGCTTAATTTATGAAAGTTATTGAAATTTTTGAATATTTAAACGGTCTTTTTCCTGTTACCGATGCTATGGATTTTGACAATGTAGGGATTTTAGTTGGTGACCCTCAAAAATCAATTTCCAAGGCCTTGGTTGCCCTTGATTGCACCTTAGAAACAATAGAGTTTGCTAAGGAAAAGATTTGCGACTTGATAATCACCCATCATCCTGTAATATTTGAGCCTCTTAAAAACGTTTTAGCAGGTTCGGTTCAATACGAACTCATTAAAAACGATATTGCAGTTATTTCAATGCATACTAACTTGGATGTTGGCGTTGGTGGTATTAACGATAAACTCTGTGAAATGTTAGAGCTTAGCGAAATATCCCCTGTAATCGCCTCTGATGGCTATATGCTTAAAGGTGGTGTTATCTCCCCTATTTCGGCCGAAAACTTAGCTGGGCGCATTAAAGAGCGTATTGGTGGCGTTGTGAAATACGTTGACGGTGGAAAAGAGATTGAAACCGTTTTGGTTTGCAGTGGTAGTGGTGGAGATTTCATTAATGATGCTATCAATTTGAATTATGATGCCCTTCTTACTGCCGATGTTAAACACCATCAATTCTTGGCAGCTAATGACAATAATGTTTCTCTTTTTGACGGTGGTCATTTTAACACCGAGGATATTATTGTTGAGGTTTTGGCTGACACCCTTAAAAAGAACTTTAATCAAACCCAATTTGTTACCTTTCATTCCGAAATAATTAAGTTTGCATAAACTGAGAATTTGTGTAAAAACTATTTTCGGGTGAAATTTAATGGTAATTCTTTTTTCTAATCGAAAATCTAAGTTGGAAAAAGAAATTCTTGAAATTTTAATCACCTGTGGAGCTGATTTTATATCTGATAGATCGGTCATCTCCACAGGCGGTTTTTTTACTGCCACAGTTTGTTATAAGAAAACACAAATTAACGCAAAAAAAGCTATCATCCTTATATTAGATGATAGCGAAAAGTTTAAAAATCTAATATTGCCCTTTGATGTTATTGGAATTTGTGAAGACACAAACCAAAATGCACTAAATATTTTTAAAGAAAACAAGGTGCCGGTAATTACTTGCGGTAATAACCATAAAAATACTATTACTATTTCCAGCATTGAAAATAATCAGTATATTTTAACATTACAACGGCAAATTACCGATTTAAAAGGTAATGTAATATTACCAACCGATTACAAAATCACCCTTGATAACAAATATTCCCCCGAGGCTGTTATGCTTTGTGGTGCTGTTTTATGCCTTGTAAATAACAAAATCGGAAATTAATGTATATAATGAATTAAAATGGTTGTTTTGGGAGAAAATATTAATGGGTGATTTTATGAGAGAATTCAGCAAAGCAGTTACAATAATATCAATTATTTCCTTTGCGGTAGCAGTTGCCTTGATTTTAGCTACTTTGGGTATTGTTTTTAGTGAACGAAAACCAAATCAAGAACCTTGGGTATTACAGTCATACGGCAACAATGTTGCATTGTTTAACGGAGAAAAAATTATTGAAGTTTACGGTGCGATAATGCTTGATACCTTACCAGAAGAAGATAAACGACTATTAGATAACGGCATCGCCTTTCAAACAAAACAAGAAGCCGTAAAAGCAATCGAAGATTATGACGGATAAAAAAACATCTCCCGAAGGAGATGTTTTAATTATTTTACCAATGCATTAAATAACTTTTTAGAAGATTTAAAGGAGCCTAAGAAACATTTGAATGCTTGTGTGAAATGAGAATTATCAATCAACATATTTTCAATTGCTTCGGTGCAAACTGAATCATTATAAGCGGCGGCTGCAAGAACAGCAATCATAATATTCACAGTGTCTTTATCACCTTCTACATATACATCCTCTAAAACATCGTAAAGCTTTTTAACCTGCTTTTTGTTGCCGTTTGTGAACAAACTTTTAAGTTGAGGAACTAAATATTCGCCGAAGAAGTTAATGTATAAGAAATTGCCATAAAGTGAAATGTGTTCTTTATAATCATCCTTAATTGCAGGGAAAACATCAAGCATCTTCTTTGCGAAGCCGGTAACATTCATAGAGCCATCTTTACTTGCAGTAGGAAGGTCAACGATAGCAGTGGTAGCTCTTGTGGTTTTAATTCCCAAATCTTTTCTCAAAGAAACAACAAAGTCGATACCAACCGAAGCGGCATCCTTTGCGTTTTGGGAGTCATCAAAAAGCCAAGAGTTAATTGCTGTAAGTTCACCGAAATTACCCTCTTCATCTTTGGCGGCAGTTAATAATTGATAACTTTGGGTTTCATCAATATATTTAACACAAATCTTTTTAGTGTCGTTTACAAAACAATCGCCATCAGCTTTAAAATTGTTTTCATTAAGGAAACCGTTCATTTCCGAAATTACATTTTCATAATACCTATTATCCAAGATAAGTCACATCCAAAAAATTATTTTCTATTATAATACCACATTTAATTCTATTTGTCACTATAATTTTTAAAAATATAACAGAGTCATTGAAAAAGATTTGGATATGGTTTATAATAGTATAAAAGTTCTACCTCAAATATAATTTTCATATTGTATTTTGGGGTGGTTTTGTGAATTTTTTTAAGAATAAAGGTCTTTGCTTGGCATTAGGTGTTTTGGTTATACTCGCTTGTGTTATAACCATTAAAAACACTTCCTTAATATCAACCTGGAACAAATCAAGCGATACACAAACTATCATTGTAGATGCAGGTCACGGTGGGTTTGACGGTGGCGCAGTGGCGCCTGACGGCACGGTCGAAAAGGATATAAATCTTAAAATTTCCAATTTGATTGCCGATATGCTTAAAACTGCAGGTTATAATGTGGTTTTAACTCGTGTGGCCGACGTTTCCACCGATGATGTTGAAACCAACAGCATTGCAATAAAAAAGAAAAGCGACCTTAAAAATCGGCTTGAACTAATGGCCGACTACCCCGATGCGATTTTTGTTAGCATTCATTTAAATAAATTCACCACCTCGGCTGCTCGTGGTTCTCAGGTCTTCTATAGCGCTAAATTTGACGAGTCAAAGCAACTTGGCGATTCTATTCAAAGATCAATCATAAACCTGCTTCAGCCCGAAAATACGAGGGTTAACAAACAAGCAACATCGAGTACATATTTGCTTTATAACGCAACCCTACCTGCCGTTTTGGTTGAGTGTGGTTTTTTAAGTAACAAAACCGAACTTGAACTGCTAAAAACCGATGATTATCAAAAGAAAATGGCTTTTTGCTGTTTTTTAGGAATAACGGAATTTTTATCAAATAAAGGAGAAAACAATGGCCTCAAAAACTAAAACCGTTTATATATGTAACGAGTGTGGCTACGAGTCGGCAAAATGGCTTGGCAAATGCCCTTCTTGTAATAACTGGAATACCTTGGAGGAACAAGTGGTATCTTCGGTAAAAGGTACGACCTATTCGGTGGTTACAAGTGCTGCCACTCCCCTTTCTAAGATTTCAACATTAGATGAACCACGCTATGTAACAGGCATTTCGGAACTTGACCGTGTTCTTGGTGGTGGAATTGTTAAAGGTTCGGTCACCTTGCTTAGTGGCGACCCCGGAATTGGTAAATCTACAATACTTTTGCAAATTTGCAACGCTTTGCAAAACAAGTTTAAAATCCTTTATGTATCGGGTGAAGAATCGGCAACACAAATCAAAATGCGTGCCACAAGAATTGGCATTGAAAGTGATAATGTTTCGGTTATGACCGAAACTGATGTTGTTTCAATTTGTGAATACATCAAATCGGCAAAACCTGACCTTGTGATGATAGACTCAATCCAAACCATGCAAATTGTCGAACTTTCCTCTTCGGTTGGTAGCATTGTTCAGGTTAGAGAGTCAACAAATATGTTGCTTAGAACCGGTAAAAGCCTTGAAATTCCGATTATTATCGTAGGCCATGTTAATAAAGGTGGCGAAATTGCAGGGCCCAAGGTTATGGAACATATTGTTGATACCGTTCTTTACTTTGAAGGTGAAAGAAATCAGTCTTACCGTATTTTAAGGGGCATTAAAAACCGTTTTGGCTCCACAAATGAAATCGGCGTTTTTGAAATGACCGAGGTTGGCCTTAAAGAGGTGGAAAATCCTTCTGCAATGCTTCTTTCGGGCAGGATGAGCAATGTCTCGGGTGGTTGCATAACCTGTGTTATGGAAGGAACCAGGCCCATTTTAGCCGAGGTTCAAGGACTTGTTACTCCAAGTGGCTTTGGCAACCCTCGCCGTACATCAACGGGATTTGATTATAATCGCCTTAATTTGCTTTTGGCAGTGCTTGAAAAACGAATTGGGCTTAATCTTTCTAATATGGATGCCTATGTAAATATTGTTGGTGGTATGCGACTTGATGAGCCTGCTGCCGACTTGGCAATCGCCCTTTCCATTGTTTCGGCAATTAAGGACAACCCCATTGATGAAAACACTATCGCTTTTGGCGAAATCGGACTTTCGGGTGAAATTCGTTCGGTACCGAGAATTGCATCAAGAATTGCCGAAGCTTCAAGACTTGGATTCACAAGATGTATTTTACCAAAAACAGCTTTAAAACAACTGTCAACCTGCCCTGCTAACTTAGAACTTTGTGGTGTTAGAAGTCTTAAAGAAGCCATCGATTTGATTTAATGTTTTTGGTTTAAAGTGTGGACAGTCCTTTTTAACCGAGTTTACGGTAGTAAAATGTTCCAAACTGCAAAAACCGTCAATTTGATATATACACAAATCATCGCACTGAATTAAAGACAATTAAATCACCCTAATTATTTTGAATGTAAAACCTGTAATTATACAAAAACAGCTATGATTTTTCATAGCTGTTTTAATTTTATGAATAATTATTATATGATTTAAGATTATAATAATCTTGACAATAACTTGCAAATATTGGATTTTTTTCTATAAATTCATATAACATTTTGTAAGCATTGTGCCTGGGAAAACTGAAACATTCAAAATCATTATATTTTTGGTTTTTCTTTAAATCTTCTACTGTAAAGTTTTGAGAATATTTCATATTGTCAAAATAATCATATAAATATATTTTTGCAAGATACCTTCTTGCGTTCATAGCCGTTTCATGGTCATCGGAAACGCTGAGCCTGATAATATAAGGTATTCCTTCGTCACCTAATTCATAAATGGTTTCAATATCTATATTATCAAGTTTTTTAGAAATATATGCATTGTAGTTATAATCGGCGCAAACTGCATTAACATTAAATGTTCCGAGAAGCAATGTAATTAAACCGGCAAAAATTAATGAAGTTTTTATTATATTGATATTATTAATATAAATTCTTAAAATCGAAGTTATAAATAAAATAGCCAGGAAAATCATAAATGCGCTTGTTGTAACTCGCAAAATGGTCATACCGTATTCATTAATGTAAAGTAACATTTTAGAAATGGATGTAGCAATTATAATTAATGTAAATACTGAAATAAAAGTTGCTAATGCGCGAACAAAATATGACGGTTTACCGTTTGCCTTTTTGGAAATAACCAAGGAAACAATTACAATTAAAAGATTTATAACTGCGATTACGCACATTTCAAAGAAGCCTTTTCGTGCATATTGTGCGTATGTTATTTCTTCGTTCGGCAACAAGCCCTTGAAGGCGCTGAAGAAGTACGCAAGTTGCGAAAATAAGTAAAGAATATAGCAAATACTTATGGCCGATAGAAAAGAAGATAAATAAATGCCGTCTATCCCCTTGAAATCACTGTCTTTTCCTGTATAAACACGGCCATGTTTTAATGAAAAAGCATAAGATATAATAAATATTGCAATAATAACGCCTATAAGTGCCTTTAATACGCTTGTAAAACAACCGGAGAGTATTTTTGTTACTAATCCCTTAAATGCATAATCAGAGGAAATAAGCAAAGGTATAACGACAATTAAAACGGGAATGGCACACGCCATACCGATTAAAACCTTGCCTAATGATTTTTTCTCACCGTTAATTTTAGAAAAAAGTGATTTTACGGTAATATCAATATTTGAAACAGAAGATAAGGCTGAAACGAATATTTTAAATGTATCCCTATTCCCCCTTCCAATTAGATTAATTAATCCGTCAAGAGAAATAAGCATTAATAAAACATTTGTAAAAATTGCGAAAAATTTTACGCTTCCGTTTGAGGTAAAAAGAAAAACAGTACCATTAAAAAATGAAATCAAAGAGCATATTATTGAGGTTGCGTTTAATTTGTTTCCTTTTAAAAAGTAAATGAGGGTTGAAATGCCCAGCATTAATGTTGCGAGAAAATATCCAAGGGCAAACCTGCTAAATAAACCAAATACGCCCATAAAAATGCTGAGACCTAATGTAATAACAGCGAAAATTAAGTCATTTTTAGCAAGATTAAACATTGGTTTTGGCTCAAATAAAAAATCTTCTTCAACTTCTTCGCGCAAAGTTTCGGGCAGGTTTTCGTTATAATCCATAAAACTATTCCTCGCTTTCGAATCTAATAATATCTCCCGGCTGACAGTTAAGGGTTTGGCAAATTGCTTCCAAGGTTGAAAATCTAATAGCTTTAGCTTTTCCGGTTTTTAGTATAGAAAGATTAGCAGGTGTTATTCCTATCTTTTCGGCAAGTTCGAGTGAGGTCATTCTTCTTGTTGCCAATATAACATCTAAATCAATTTTAATCATATTAGTTCACTCGCCCTATATTGTAAGTTCATTTTCGTTTTTGATTTCCACTGCGTTTTGCATTACATTTTTAACAACACGAAGCATTAATCCGATAAAGGCAGCTGCAATGGCTATAAAGCAATATGGAATATAAAATACTCCTGCAAATAAGGTGATTAAAGCAACGGCAAAACAGCACCAAGAAATCACACGCAAATATGCGACATTTTGATTAATAAATATTTCTTGTTTCTTAATGTTAAATAATAAACGGATTAAGCTATATAAAGTTATAAACCCAAATATTGCTGATGGATAAAAAGCCCACACAAAAACTGTTAACAAGTGTTTCATTGCCGAAAGATTAGGATCAAAGCCACGATAAACATCGAACCATAAGTTTACAACAAAGGGTCCGAAGAATAATCCTATTGTAAGTAATGCTAAAAAGATAAAAGAAACTGCAATTGATAATCCGATAGATTTGTCTTTGTTCCACATAATAATTACCTCCAAAACCATTTTCTACCACCATATTAACACTAAAATTATCGTTTGTCAATAATTAATTATCGAATAACGATAATTTAATCTGTTTTAAACAAAATTAAAGACCCATCTTAATAGACGAGTCTTTAATAAAAATGATTTATGAAATGATGTCTTTATATAACATTGAGACCTGAGAATTAGTTAACGGGTCGGAATAAATTTTAGCAATGGCTATTTTGCCGTTAAAATGGTGAGCCGGTGATATTGGAGCCGAGTCAGCACCAATAGCCAAATATTGCGCCGAAGCGCTTTGAGCTTTGAAGTTGCCCGAAGCCAATATCTGCGCGGCAAGTGAGCCGTTTGCATATAATTTGATTGTGGAACCATCCCAAACACCAACTAAGTGAACCCATTGTCCAGTGCTAACATTCACTTTAACGGTTTTATAGTTCCCACCTACATGCAGGTAAAAACATAAACTTTGATCTGATTTATACTCAAAACCAAATCCTCCACCCTCTTGAGCCGATACAATATCAACATAACCACTATTTGGTTTTTTAGATATATAAGTATAGGTTTCAAAGGTAAATCCATTTCCGATTTCTTCATACCAGTTATGAAGTTGCATAAACGAATAGGAATCGTTGCCGTCAAAGGTTGCCACATTTAATCCTAATTTATTATCCTTGGAAATACTTGCTGAACCTTCTTTTACTAATTTTTCGCCACTTGCAAGGTTTGTTGCAGTACCATCCAAATTAAATTCCACGTCTAAAATATCGGCACTGATAGTTGAACCGGCAGCACCGGTAGTCACATCTAATGTTAAGGGGTCACTTTTATAACCGTATGAACTAATGGCATAAACGTTAATCGTATAATTGGTTGAAGGTTGCAGCGCACTGATATAAGCCCTTACCTTTTTAGTTGAAGTATCACCGTATCCGTGTAAACGATAATATGTTTTTACATAGGTATTTTGTTTGTAAACATCAATTCTATACCCTTGAACCTCATATTCGCAAGAAGCCAAAGGAATATCAACAATTACACTTTTGGAATGTGTTGCAAGTGCCGAAAGTGATGCATTTGCTTTAAAAGTAGGCTTTACATTATCGTTCTTTCGGGCAGTTGTATATTTGAAATATTTGGGATTAACACTATCAAGAATGATGGGTTCGCCGTATACGGATTTTGTGAAAATATCGTAGATAGAAATCCTTACAATTCCCTCTTTGTTAATTTCAACAATATAATACATATTGCCGTTACGTATTGTTTCTTCACCACTGTCAACAACACAAGCGCCTTCGTTATCTAAAGCACGATAACCACCTTCAGGATTAGATGTGCCGGGAATTCCCAAACTCAAATAGGACATTGAGCCGGTGTTTAAAGCCGTGAATTTTCCTTGCCAAACCGAACGTGGGTCGGACATACTTGCGTGTGTGTGCCCTGCAAAAATAACAGCCTGTGGATAATTATTAAGCAATGTTTTTAAATTTTTGTCGCCATCGGATGTTGCTGAATATAAAAGCGTGTCATAAGGTGGAATATGAGAGAAAATAAATATTTGTTTAGTTGGATCATCCTTAACAGCTTTATCAAGTTCAGCTTTTAGCCAGTCAAGTTTAGATTGACTGAAAAATGCATTACTACCTTTATTTTTATATTGGTCTAACGAAATAAAAATAAAGTGATATCCACCTATAGTTTTACTATAATCAACCGAATCATATCCACTATAGCGTTTAAATTGCTCTGCGCCTTCGGAACTATAATTTGACGTTTGATAGTATTCGTGATTACCCATAACAGCACGTGCAAAGGTACCGTCTTTAGTGTTTTTATTTAAATAATTGAAGAAATATTTTTGTTGTTCGGCAGTTCCACTTTGGGAGTTATCCCCTGTGAAAAATATGCCGTCTAATTCTTTGTATTTTTTATGATTTTCGGAGTAGTCATAAACAGTATCAAAAACAGCAGCAAGTCTATCGTGGCTTAAATAATCGGAAGAAGAATCTCTAACGTGTACGTCACCGGCAACGGCAAAACGCAATACAGGGGTGAAATTATCGTAATTAGCCGTGCCACTTGAAGAGCTGCCACCGGTATTTTTATCTTCATCGGCATAAGCGTTGTTATTGTTTTGATTTTTATTAGGTCCCTTAGATTCCTCTTTTTTGCTTGAATTGTTCTTATCACCCTTAGAACTGTTGTTAGAGGTGTTCTTATTTGAACTATTGGAAGAATTATTGAGATTTGTTGGCGATTCGGGATTATACTCACTATCTTCTTCGGTGAAATCACCGGCTAAATATTGATTTTCGTCATCGTTGTTATTATTATTTGGAGTGCTTTTGCAAGCTGATAACACAAATATCAGACATAAAAGAAGAGCTGTAAATTTTAAAAATTGCTTCATTATGTAACCTCCGATAATTACAAAACCATATAAATAATTTTACCAAATCTATGATTTGATGTCAAGAAACAATAAAAAACACCCACCGAAATCGGCAGGTGCTTTAATGTACAACTATTTAACTTTTTCTGAAAGTTTATTGTAAATTTCTTGAGTTTCAGCTTTGTTTTTACCACTTATAACCAAAACTTTATCATCCGATTTAAGAACGATAACATTTTTGACGCCTGTATATGAATAACGGGTGTAAAGGTCAAACTCTTCGTTTTGGAAATTGCCCAACGATAGTCTTGCCGAGCCAAAACCGTATGAACGGTATCCTGCATCAAAGTTTTCACGGAGTTCTACCGAATCGATTTCGTCATATTTGATTTCTAAATCATCATAGAAACTAGCGATAATTTTAAAACTATCGTTTTTAAATTCAACATTAATATCACCTGTTACCATTAATACGGCAACTGCAATTAAAATAATAGGAACGATAATTGCAGTAATTCGCACTGCAACCTTTTCGGTTTTTGTTTTAGGAGTGTTGTTGTATTCGATACCTTGTTTTTTATGATTTCTATAAATACTATATGAATAAATAGTTGGTGCTAAAACCGAAATTAACAAACACAACACAAAAACGGAAATTATTAATTTTAGGGGCAAAAAAACACTAAGAATAATAATTGCACCTGTAATAACCCATAATTTTCCTGCAAAACGGTGGGTTTTATTCCAGTTTTCTTCATTATTCAAAGTCCAGGGAATTTTAATACCAAGTGTGCGATTTTGCTTTGTCTTTGGCATATAATTGCCGATAAAAATGAACATCACTCCAAATATAATCGGCAAAAATCTTATCATATCAAACTTACCGTCAAATGAGATAAAATAAATCAAAGAGTTAATAAATAATGATATAAAAGGAATAATCCAAAATACAATTCCTAAAGCTTTTTTATTTTGTTCTTTTTGTTTTTTATCGAAAGCAGTTACAATTAAGCATAATAAATGAAATGCTAATAAAATGAGTGGTACACCAAAAACACCAAAAACTTTTGGGCCAAATCCGTCGGCATTTCCGTCAGCGCCCCAATGAATCGTCATATTATTGGGCAATTTATCCCAAACAATTAATCCAAATACTGAAGGCAACAAAATTATTAAGGATGAAATAATAACTTTCAATTTATTTTCTTTAAGCATCTTCAGTTTCTCCCTTCAAATCTGCTATCCAAAGCATAGTTTCCTCTAAAACCGAGGTGTTTATTTCATAAAAAATGAATTTACCTTCTCGCTTATCTCTGATAAGGTCAGCGTCCATTAAAACCGACAAATGACGTGAAATTGATGGCGCTGTTACAGAGAAATGGTTTGTAATCTCCCCTGCTGATAATCTGCCTGACTTTAATAGATTAAGTATCTCACGTCTAATAGGATCAGCAAGAGCTTTTAAAGTTTGTTGCAAGGCCATCAAGTTACCTCCTTTAACATTTAACCTAATTGTTAATTATATTATATGATATATCTCCTTTTTTTGTCAATAGTAAAATTAAAAACTCTGCAACAAATACAGTTGCAGAGTTCAATTTATTAAGAAGAATATATTATAATAAATTGTGTTCCTTTAACAACTCGTCATATTCCATAAAATTGATATCACCACTTAGATGATAGTGGGAAGCTTCCATTTTATTATCGAGTTGATCTGTTAAATATCTAAACATTATATCGGCAACCATACGTTCTTCCCAATTTATCTCTTTGCCTTCATAGTCAAGGGAGGGACTCGTGTCGAAATAACGGCGAAAATAACTTCTCAAAAAGATTTTTCTATAATCCAAATCCTCGCAATATTCGTCAAAGGCGTTCTTTTCAAGGTCCTTAAACTCGGTATTAATCATATAGTATCCTGCGTCATTTTTATCGTTATTGCGATAATACTCAATTACCTTATTTATAGCATTGTAAAACATTTTGTTATCCATAGTTAAGTTCCTTTCTAGATTTGTTTTAATTATTATACATCAAAAGATATTTAATATCAATAAATTTTCAAAAAAACACCCTATAGCAACAGCCATAGGGTGTTAATATTAATCAAGTGGTTTCATTGTGGGGAACAAGATTACCTCACGGATAGTGGCGGCGCCGGTGAGGAGCATTACTGCTCTATCAATACCGATACCCATACCACCTGTGGGAGGCATACCGTATTCCATAGCTGTAAGGAAGTCTTCATCGAGCATCTCTGCCTCGTCGTCTCCCCTATCTCTAAGCTCTAATTGTTTCATAAAGCGTTCACGTTGAACAATGGGGTCGTTAAGTTCGGAGTATGCGTTTGCAAGCTCACTGTGGCATACGAACAACTCAAAACGCTCGGTTAAACGTGGGTCTTCAGGAGAAGCCTTGGTTAAAGGAGAAACCTCAACAGGATACATTGTAATAAATGTAGGTTGAATTAATTTCTCTTCAACTCTTTGGTCGAAGCAAGCATATAAAGCGTTGCCCCAAGTTTTGTCAGCAGTATCAGCTAACTCAACACCGATAGATTTTGCAGCTTCAACAGCCTCTGCATCGTCGGTAATAGCACCGAAATCAATACCGGCATATTCTTTAACAGCGTCAACCATTGTAAGCCTACGCCAACCTGGTGTTAAATCAATCTTCTCGCCAAGCCACTCAACTTCGTAGGTGCCAAGAATTTCCTTAGCAGCGCCCGAAATAATGCCTTCAGCAATATCCATCATATTGTGGAAATCAGCATAAGCTTGGTAAAGTTCAACGGTTGTAAACTCGGGATTATGTTTGGGATCCATACCCTCGTTACGGAAGATTCTTCCGATTTCATATACTCTATCCATACCACCAACAATAAGTCTCTTCAAAGGAAGCTCGGTAGCAATTCTCATATACATAGGTATATGTAAAGTGTTGTGGTGAGTAATGAAAGGACGAGCAGCAGCACCACCAACAATAGTATTAAGTACAGGAGTTTCAACCTCGATATAGTTCATATTATCAAGATAGTTTCTCATAAACTTGATAAATTTAGAACGGATAACAAAGTTGTTCTTAACCTCAGGATTAACAATAAGGTCAACATAACGTTGACGATATCTTAAATCGTTATCCTTAAGACCGTGGAATTTCTCAGGCAAAGGTAAAAGCGATTTAGATAAAAGAGTGATAGAGGTTGCGTGAACCGAAATTTCTTCGGTTTGGGTTTTGAAAACAGTACCTTCAACGCCGATAATATCACCAATATCCCACTTCTTAAAGGAGGCATAAATATCTTCGCCAACATCATCACGTTTAATGTAAAGTTGAATTTTGCCGGTTGAATCGCTAAGACCAACGAAGCTAGCCTTACCCATAATTCTACGAGCAATAATTCTACCTGCAATTTTAACAGTTTTACCTTCAAACTCTTCAAAATTAGACTTAATGTTTGCAGAATCGTTGTTAAAATCAAACTTTGTGATTAAAAATGGGTCATTTCCACTTTCCTTCAAAGTAGCAAGTTTCTCATGACGCACCTTTACAATTTCATTTAAGTCCTGTAATTGAGGATTATTGTTTTGTGCCATTTAATTCACCTTATTTTGAAATTTCTAAAATTTTAACCTTAAACTCGCCGGCGGGAGCTTCAACAATAACTTCATCGCCAAGTTTTTTACCTAAAAGTGCTTTACCCATGGGAGATTCATCGGAAATTTTGCCTTCACGAGAATCAGCCTCGGTAGAACCAACAACACGATATTCGTCTTCGTCGCCAAATTCTACATCAAGAACTTTTACTTTGCAACCGATAACAACGGTTTTAGAATTGCCTTTAATGTCTTCAATAATTTCAACATTTTTAAGCATTGCTTCGATCTCTAAAATACGAGCCTCAAGCTTAGCTTGTTCGTTTTTAGCCTCATCATATTCGCTATTTTCAGAAAGGTCGCCATAACCACGAGCTACCTTGATTTTTTCAGCAATATCAGTTCTTCCCTCGGTTTTAAGGGTCTCTAATTCTTGCTGTAATTTCTTTAGACCGTCGTCGGTGATTTTAATAGTTTTTGCCATAAAAAACTTTCCTACCTTTAAATATATTTGGGGTGCCAAACATTGCTATTATATTATTATTTTCGCAATAAGTCAAGAACATTAATTATGATATAATTTTTTGGTTTGATATTTAGGCTCACAAGTAAGGTTAATTCCTAACTTTCTAAATACATTTTCATCTACACGAGATAAAATTACGGTTGAGTGTGCTTCGCTACCTGCAAGTTTATAAGCGTTATCAAGCGCCTTTTTTGCCAAATCATCGGTAGCAGCGCAAATGGATAAAGCAATTAAAATTTCGTCGGTATGAAGTCTTGGGTTATGATTTCCCATAATTTCGGTTTTAAGCTTTTGCATTGGCTCAATAATTGTGGGAGAAATCAAATTAACTTCATCAGGAATGTCAGCTAAAACTTTAAGTGCGTTTAAAAGCATTGCCGAAGCCGAACCTAACAAACTTGAGGTTTTACCGGTAATAATTCTACCATCAGGCAATTCAATTGCAGTTGCAGGAGCATCGGTTTGAACGGATTTTTCAATTGCACGAGAAACCACTGCTCTATCATTGGTGGTAACACCTGCTTGCTTCATTAAAAGTTCAATCTTAGAAGCATCAGCTTCTTCAGCAAGACCTTGTCTGGCATTTACAATGGTTGAATAATAACGGCGAATAATTTCCTGCTTTGCTGCATCCTTAACAGCTTCATCATCGCAAATTGCAAAGCCAACCATATTAACACCCATATCGGTTGGACTCTTATAAGGAGACTCACCAAGAATACCATCAAGCATAGCATTTAAAACGGGGAAAATTTCAATATCTCTATTATAGTTTACTGTTGTTTCTCCGTAGGCTTCTAAATGGAAGGGGTCTATCATATTAACATCGTTTAAATCGGCTGTAGCAGCCTCATAAGCGATATTTACAGGGTGTTTAAGAGGAATGCTCCATACAGGGAAGGTTTCGAACTTAGCATAACCTGCTTTAACTCCCCTTTTATGCTCGTGATAAAGTTGAGAAAGACAGGTGGCCATTTTACCACTACCGGGACCGGGAGCAGTGATTACAACTAATTCACGAGAGGTTTCGATATAATCGTTTTTGCCAAAACCGTCCTCACTAATAATATGCTGAATATTATATGGATAGTCATCAATACGGTAATGTTTATAAACCTTAATACCTAAAGTTTTTAAACGGTTTTCAAAAGCCCCGGCCAAAGGTTGACCTGTGTATTGAGTAATAACAACACTGCCAACATAAAGACCGATTTCTCTGAAAGCATCAATCAAACGAAGGGTGTCTAGGTCGTAGGTAATGCCAAGGTCTCCCCTACGTTTGTTTTTCTCAATTGCATCAGCGTTGATAACAATGACGATTTCGGCTTCGTCCTTTAGGTTTAAAAGCATCTTAACCTTTGCATCAGGCACAAAACCGGGTAAAACACGGGCTGCATGATAATCATCAAACAACTTGCCGCCGAATTCCATATATAATTTGCCACCGAACATCTTAATTCGGTCACGAATGTTTTGAGACTGAAGTTTTATATATTTTTCATTATCAAAACCTATTTTTTTCACTGGTGGGCACTCCTTTAATTATTGATCTCCTCAATATATTCTTCTAAACAAACATTTTTAAGTGTAATTTCCTTAGCAACATCAATACCAACAAAACGCCAATGCCAAGGCTCGTAAATTACTCCTGTTATATCCTGCTTATCTTCAGGATAACGTAAAATAAAACCATAATCAGCGGCATTTTCAAGCATCCATTTATAAGCATTTGACTTTTCAAAGGAAGTATTAGTTTCATTAAAATCAATGGCAAAACCACAATGGTGTTCGCTGGTGCCGGGTCGAGCAACTATTGTTGCTGCCTTTTCTTCGGCTTCGGCTTGACCCATACCCTTGCCAAGCCATTTATTGACCTCGTTATTATAAAGCATTTCTTGGGTTTCATAGGATCGATAAGGCGATTTAACACGAATATCAATCCCCTCTGCCCAAGCCGCATCCATCATAGCAGTAGCATAAGGTAGAACATCTCTATCAAGTTGATTTAATTGTCCACAAAGGTATTTAGCATCAATTGTAGTTAGATTTTGAGCATAACTTTCTTTATTTGGTAAAGGATTTTTGCCATTTACAAGTAAAAGCTTTGAAAATTTAGGGTCAAGACCTTGTGGAGTAGATGAAGATCCATTTTCTAATGAAGAAACACTTTCGACCGAAGATACATCAGCCTTTGTGCTAACAACAGTTTCTTCGGGAAAAGAATAATCATCATAATTAAAATCTTTTCGGTCTGAAAGCTTATAAATCAAGATACCACTAACTACCAAAAGGAAAACTACAGCGTAAATACCAATGGCATAGTAAAGTCTTTTATTTGGGTTGTCTTTTTCGTTTTTCATAAATCATTCATCAAGTTTGAGAACAGCCATAAATGCCTCTTGAGGAACCTCAACCGAGCCTAACTGTCTCATACGCTTTTTACCTTCTTTTTGTTTTTCAAGAAGTTTCTTCTTTCTTGTAATATCGCCACCGTAACATTTAGCAAGAACATCTTTTCTCATTGCCTTAACTGTTTCACGAGCAATAACCTTGCCTGAAACAGCAACCTGAATCGGTACTTCAAAAAGTTGGCGAGGAATAAATTCTTTTAATCGTTCAGCGATTTTTCTAGCTCTGGTGTAAGCATTATCGGAGTGAACGATAAAGGACAATGCATCAACAACATCGCCTGCAAGCATAACATCAAGTTTAACAAGTTTTGATTTTTCGTAACCTTTGGTTTCATAATCATAACTTGCATAACCCTTTGTGCGTGATTTCAATGCATCAAAGAAGTCGTAAACAATTTCACCCATTGGCAAAATGTAATGAATATCAACACGGTCACCCATATATTTCATATCGGTATAAATGCCACGTCTTTCTTCGCAAAGTTGCATAATTGCACCAACATAATCACTTGGGCTGTAAATATGCACATCGGCAACAGGCTCCAAGGCTTCGCTAACAATGGCAGGGTCGGGATAATTTGTAGGGTTATCAACCGTGATCTCTTCCCCACTTGTTAATTTAAACTTGTATTCAACACTTGGTGCAGTCGTAACTAAATCTAAATTATATTCTCTTTCCAAACGCTCTTGGATAATCTCCATATGAAGTAATCCTAAGAAACCACAACGGAAACCAAAACCCAAAGCATTTGAGCTTTCAGCCTCAAAAAGAAGTGAAGCGTCATTAAGTTGCAATTTTTCCAAAGCTTCACGAAGGTCGGGATATTTAGCACCGTCAGCAGGATAAATACCACAAAATACGACGGGATTTACCTTACGATAACCTTCCAAAGGCTCCTCGGTTGGGTTTTCACAGGTTGTGATGGTATCACCAACACGAGCCTCGCTAACGGTTTTGATGGATGCTGCAAGATAACCAACCTCACCTGCTTCTAAAACATCGCAAGGCTCTAATGCAGTGGCACCCTTTCGACCAATTTCAACCACATCAAATTGGGCGCCGGTTGCCATCATTTTAATTTTATCTCCAGCCTTAATCTTGCCGTTCATAACTCTGAAATAAACAATAACGCCCTTGTATGGGTCATAATAAGAGTCAAAAATCAAAGCAGACAAAGGAGCATTTCTATCGCCTTTAGGCGCTGGGAATTCGGTAACAATAGCTTCCAAAACATCAGAAACATTAAGACCGGTTTTAGCCGAAACTAAAGGAGCATTGTCGGCAGGGATACCGATAATATCTTCAATTTCTTGTTTAACACGGTCAGGTTCGGCTGAAGGAAGGTCAATTTTATTAATAACAGGTAAAATTTCAAGCCCATGGTCAACTGCTAAATATGTGTTAGCAAGGGTTTGAGCTTCAATACCTTGAGAAGCATCAACAATAAGCACAGCACCTTCACAAGCAGCAAGAGAACGAGAAACTTCGTAGTTAAAGTCAACATGTCCCGGAGTGTCTATTAAATTAAGTTCGTATTCTTGACCGTCCTTAGCAGTATGATAAAGAGTAACAGCGTGGGCTTTAATGGTAATTCCACGCTCTCTTTCAAGGTCCATGCTATCTAAAATTTGTTCTTCCATTTCACGCTGAGAAACCGATTGTGTAAGTTCCAACATACGGTCAGCGAGGGTGGATTTACCGTGGTCAATATGAGCTACGATACAAAAATTTCTAATTCTTTCAATCGGAAAAGACATAAGGTCCCCCTAATATAAAAATAATTAACAATATTATATCATAAAACCTTATATAATGCAAACAATTTTGTTGTAAATTTAAAATTAAAAAAGGCGGATTATTCCGCCTTTTTATCTTCGAAAATCGGTATTAAATTTTCACTTTCAGCTATCTTTAAAGAAATCTTATCGGTTACAGTCCAAGTTACACCTTGTAACTTAAAAATTTTAGTCCAAATTTTGAAACTTAAATTGCTTCGATCCTTAAATTTATACGCCACAAAATCGGGTTTGGTTAACGCATTTGTGAACAGGTTTGTTGCTGCAAATCTTTTTAAAAATGAAATTTTTGTTTTTTTCCATTTAAGATAATTTTGACACAGTTGTCCCCTGATAAATTCCGGACGATGGTCTTTAAACCATTTTACACAGCGAGGATCAAAACTTTCAACACAAAAATCACTTTTGTATTCGTTTAACATTCCTGCAGTTATAAAACAAAGCTTTTCAAAATTGTTGTTAGCAGGTTTAATCTCAACGATTATAGGTTGTTTGCCTTCAAATATCGCCAAAACTTCCTTTAAAGTTGGGATTTTTTCATCGGTGTTTTCCAAACGGTATTCCCTTAATTGCTCAAGTGTTAAATCTTCCACATTAACATCGGCACCTGCCGTGCGTTTTAAGGAAGAATCGTGAATAATAACGGGTACTCCATCAGCAGTGATATGCACGTCAAACTCGGAACCGTATCCGTGTTCCACAGCCTTTTTAAAGGCAGCTAAACTGTTTTCGGGGATGCCGTTACCGTGAAGTCCTCTGTGGGCAAAACGAACACCTTTAAAGGCCTTGAAATCGGTAAACCCTACTCTGCCGTAAATTAAATAAAAATAAATAAAAATCAATAATGAAATTGAAGCTAATATATATATCATCTAATCATCCACATCAAAGGCCTCAAGACCTGTTTTTAAAGCAATTTTGTTATCGCCGTGTCTTACAAAACACATTGTTATATATGAAATAATAACAGCCGAAGCTGCATAAGGAAATAGCGCTTGATGGCTAACGTTGTCAATAATAAATCCGGCTAAAATGGGGGTTACAATTTGTGCCGACATACTGAAAGTATAATAAAGACCGGTAAATCTACCAACCTTACTTCCTGAACACATTTCAACAACCATTGGCAAGCTGTTAACGTTAATGGCAGCCCAAGCTAAACCAACCAAGAAGAATAACACCAAAAGCAATGGATTAAACCTATCAAAAACAAGGGTTAAAACGAATGCCATAAAGAAGGAAGATGCCAACAATAAAGCACCAAATTTAATGGTTTTTCTTCTGCCAATTTTACTTGCAATAGCACCAACAGGAATATAACTGATAATTGCGCCAACTGTGGCAACGGTAAGGCAGGTTGACGCCTGTCCAACCCTCATCCCCCAAACTTCTTCGGCGTAAACCGAGAACCAGGTTGTAACACCGTTATAACCAATATACCAAAAAGCTACAGAAAACAGTAAGAAAATTAAACTTTTTCGAACATCTTTCGATAGTTTTTCTTCATTTTTATTGGCTGTCTCGTTTTCGGTGTGGGGTTTGTGATTTTTCTCAAATTCTTCTTGTTCTTTAACTAATTTTGGCTCGTTAACAAAGGCCATTATGATAAATAGCGAGAAAATCATAACACCGGCAATAATTGCGAAAATGGGTAAATAATTAATGTGTTCTAATCCTTCGGTGCGACTGTTGGAATAAAGAATAGATGTTACAATAAGATAAATAACACCACCAACAGCGCCCATAAGGTTGATTACTGCGTTTCCTTTACTTCTTAAAGGTTTAGGTGTTACATCGGGCATTAAAGCAACAGCAGGGCTTCTAAAGGTACCCATTGCAATTAATAGCACACCTAGGTTAAGGATAAAAAGCAATATTTTTGTGTTTGAAGGTGCAGCAAAATAACTGTTATCGAGTATCGGCAAGCCAAGCATTAAAATTACCGATATTAAAGTACCAAACAAAATAAAGGGTTTTCGGCGACCTAAAGGACTTTTACATTTGTCCGAAATAGCGCCAAACAAAGGTAACAAAAACAAGGCCAAAACATTATCAGAGGCCATTATAGCACCCGAAGCAGTTTTAGGAATATTAAACGTACCAGTTAAGATTTTTGGAATCAAACTGTCATACATTTGCCAAAAGGAGCTTATTGCCAAAAAGGCAAAACCAACTAAAACAGTGTTTTTAACATTCAGTTTCATAAACATCCCCCTATCGAGTATATCATATCCTAATTTTTCAAAATAATCAACATATAATTCTAAATATTAAGGTAATAATCGCACAAATAATAAAACCAAATAAAGTCGGAATAATTATACTGAGTATCGTCCACTTAAAACTATTAGTTTCTTTTTTTATTGTTAAAACCGTTGTGGCACATGGCCAGTGAAACAGTGTGAAAACAGCAGTACAAATTGCAGTGTTAATAGTCCATCCGTTTTCCATTAGAATTTGCCGTATTAAGGCAATATCGGGTACTCCCGTTAAATTTTTAGAAGATAAATATCCCATCAAAATTATTGGCAAAACAATTTCGTTGGCAGGAAAACCTAAAACAAATGCCAAAATAATCATTCCGTCAAGCCCTATTGCCTTTCCTAACGGGTCAAGAAAATCAGCAACCAGACTTAAAAGTGAAATATCATTTATATTAATAT
>JAZNLZ010000027.1:0-3342 GCA_045579365.1 Acutalibacteraceae bacterium | reverse complement strand
GATATTGCCGTTGTTTCAATGGGTGGAATTTCGGTTTGTGAGTCTTTTAAAACCGGCTCTTTTGATATTGACAATCAAATTATTCGATACGTTAAAAGGGAATATAATATTGAAATTGGTAATTTGACTGCCGAAAGTATTAAAATTAAAATCGGCGCTGCCGTAAAACGTCCCGTTGAAATAGCAATGGTTGTAAAAGGTCAAAATGTATTTACCGGTTTACCCGAAAGTTTTGAGATTACTGCTGATGAAATATATGAGGCCATTTCGGATACGGTTAATGCTATTTGCAATGCAGTTAGGGAAGTTATTAACAAAACCGACCCTGACTTGGTATCTGATATTTGCGAAGATGGTTTATATCTTTGTGGTGGAGGCAGTTTACTTGCAGGTTTTGATAAGAAACTTAGTGAGTATTTAGGGATTCCTGTTAATATGTTGCCCGACCCATCTTACAGTGTTGTAAAGGGTGCAGCGGCAGCCCTTAAAAATCCCGATATGCTTAAAAATGTGGATTATAGAATGCGTTCAATTAAGGAATTGGAAATCGAATAAAGCCAACACTTTAAAGTATTAAAGTTTTTTTGATTTTACGGTTGACAAATGGTAATTTTAGGTGTAAAATTAACCTTAGATTTTGAAAGAAGGCGAACAGATTGTTTAACTATGTTTTTAAGTTTTACTTTTTTACTAAGGGTCTGTCTGTTTGCCGAGAAAGTTGTTTGAACTTTAAGTGATCAGTCAGCCCGTAACTGTTATGCTTGTAAAAAAGCAAAACCGTTACGGGTTTTCTTTTGAAAGGAAGTAAATTATGGTTAATGAAAAAATGTTAGGTCTTGGTAATAAGCGCTCGGTTATTAGAGAGATTTTTGAATATGGTAACAAGCGCCGTAGCGAAATTGGTGCTGAAAATGTATATGATTTTAGTCTTGGAAATCCAAGTATTCCGGCTCCTGAAAAGGTTAAGGAAACCTTGATTTCTTTAATCGAGAATACTGAGCCTACAAAACTTCACGGATACACTTCAGCTCAGGGTGATTTAGGTGTTAGAACTGCAATTTGCGATAATATTAATGAGAGATTTAATGTTGGTGCAACACCTAACTTAATATATATGACCTGTGGCGCTGCTGCTTCGCTTACAATTTCACTTAATGCCATCTTAAATCAAGGGGACGAGGTTATTGTTTTGGCACCCTTTTTCCCTGAATACACCGTGTTTGTTGAGAAGGCAGGTGGCAAGGTTGTTGTTGTTAAGTGCCGTGAGGAGGATTTGCAAATTGATTTTGATGCGCTCTCTAAAGCGATTAACCCCAACACAAAGGCTATTATTGTAAATTCTCCCAACAACCCTTCAGGCGTTGTTTTAAGTGAAGATACAATTTCAAAATTGGCTGATTTGTTAAACGAAAAACAAAAAGAATTGGGAACCGACATTTTTGTTATTGCTGATGAGCCTTACCGTGAACTCGTATATGGTGACGTGGTTGTGCCTTATATTCCTAATTATTATGACAATACCTTGGTTTGCTATTCTTACAGTAAATCCTTGTCGTTACCGGGTGAACGTATAGGTTACATATTTGTTTCTCCTAAAGTGGCGAATTGTGGTGATGTTTATGCTGCAGTTTGTGGCGCTGGTAGAGCATTAGGTTTTGTTTGTGCCCCAAGTCTTTTGCAATATTTAGTTGCAAATTGTCAAGGGTTGACAGGTGATATTGAGGCATATAAGAAAAACCGCGATGTTTTATATAACGCTTTGGTTGAGTATGGTTACACCGTTGCAAAACCCGATGGAGCATTTTACTTGTTTGTGAAATCTCCCGAGGAGGATGCAAATGCTTTTTGCGAAAAAGCAAAATTGGAGGAAATTTTAATTGTTCCCGGTGATGATTTTGGTTTCAAAGGTTATGTGAGAATTAGTTATTGCGTTGCTTTGGAAACAATTAGAAATTCTTTAGCAGGATTTAAAAGACTTATAGAACAATACTAGGTGATAAAAATGACTGAACTTGAAAGGTCAAGACAAATTATTAATGAAACCGACAAGGAAATGGCCAAACTTTTTGCAAAAAGAATGGCTGCCGTTAAAGATGTTGCTGAACACAAAAAACTTCACGGTTTGCAGGTTTTGGATACTCAAAGAGAACTGGAAGTTGTAAATCGCAATTTAAGTGCCTTCCAAAATGAAGAATTAAAATCATATTACGCAACCTTCTTAAACAGCACTATGGAGGTTTCTAAGGCATATCAACATAGATTACTTGAAGGTATGCGTGTGGCTTTTAGTGGCGTTAAAGGAGCTTTTGCCGAGGTTGCAGCCAAGAAGATTTTCCCCGATGCTGTAACCGTTGCCTTTGCTGATTTTAAAGAGGCTTATAATTCGGTGGTTGATGGTATTTGCGATTGTGCCGTTTTGCCTTTAGAAAATAGTTTCAACGGTGATGTTGGCAAGGTTTTAGACTTGGCTTTCTTCGGTTCGTTATATATAAACGGAATTTATGACATTGGCATTACTCAAAACTTATTGGGCAACGATGGTGCTGATTTAAATAGTATTACACAAGTAATATCTCATCCACAAGCCTTGGGTCAATGCAGTGAATTTATTAAGAAACATAGTCTTGAAGCAATCGAAGCAATTAATACTGCCGTGGCTTCAAAACAGGTCGCTGAGTCGGGTAGAACCGATATTGCTTCCATTGGAAGTTATGAGGCTGCAAGTGAATACGGACTTAAAATTATTGAGTCGCATATCAACGATTCTAACAGTAACACAACTCGTTTTGCTGTTTTCTCTCGTGTTAAGAAACAAGCTTCGGCTGATGATAAACATTTTGTAATGCTTTTTACCGTTAATAACGAGGCAGGTGCTTTGGGTAAAGCAATTTCAATAATTGGAGATAACGGATTTAACCTGAAAGCCTTAAAAAGTCGCCCAACCAAAGAACTTGTATGGAGTTATTATTTCTATGCCGAGGGTGAAGGTAATATTAACAGCGCAAAAGGCGAGGTAATGTTGAAAGAATTGTCCTTTAAATGCAGTGAACTCAAAGTGCTGGGCAGTTTCGAAAAGGAGATAATGCTTAAATGATAATTCCTGTTAAAACAAACACAGGTGAATATAACATCTATTTAGAAAAGGGTGCTTTGGCCCAGGTTGGAACATTTTTAAATCTAAATAGAAAGGTGCTTATTGTAACCGATAATGGCGTTCCTGAAATTTATTCGCAAACGGTTGCTAATCAGTGCAAAGAACCATTTATTGTTACCATAAAGCAGGGTGAAGCATCCAAAAATTTTGATAATTTTAAAATGCTTTTGTCCCAAATGGTGGCTAAC
>JAZNLZ010000026.1:0-11324 GCA_045579365.1 Acutalibacteraceae bacterium | reverse complement strand
GTTTTCTTTTTGGCCAACCGATTGAGAAACACGTGCAGCCATAGGAACAGCTGAAACACCGGCCGAACCGATAAGAGGATTGATTTTGTTCTTTGAAAACAAGTTCATTATTTTAGCAAGTATTACACCACCGGCAGTACCCATACCGAAGGCCACAATACCCATACCCATAATTTTAAGGGTGTCGAGGTTAAGGAATGCTTCGGCAGTGGCAGTAGCACCAACCGAGATACCAAGGAAGATGGTAACAATATTCATAAGCTCGTTTTGAGCAGTTTTGCAAAGACGCTCACAAACGCCGGATTCTTTCCAAAGGTTACCAAGCATTAAGCAACCAACCAAAGGAGTAGCCGAAGGAACTAAGAGGGAAACGAAAATGGTAACGGCAATGGGGAATATAATCTTTTCGGTTTTAGAAACCTTGCGTAAAGGCTTCATAATAATATTTCTTTCCTTCTTGGTTGTAAGAAGTTTCATAATGGGGGGTTGAATTACAGGCACTAACGCCATGTAACTGTAAGCAGCAACGGCGATAGGACCTAAAAGGTCAGGGAAAAGTTTTGATGAGGTATAGATAGCAGTAGGACCGTCAGCACCACCGATAATACCGATAGAAGCAGCAGCTTCTTGGGGGAAACCTAAATAAGCGGCGCAGCCGATAAAGGTTGCGAAAATACCAATTTGAGCAGCAGCACCCAAAAGTAAGGATTTGGGGTTGGAAATTAATGGCTCAAAGTCGGTCATAGCACCAATGCCAACGAAGATAAGACAGGGGTAAATGCAGGTTTTAACACCTATATAAAGATAGTCAAGGAAACCACCTTGTTTTAATATTTCACCGTATCCTATTTCTCCCGACATTAATGATTTCCACAAATCAGTATGATACATAGCATCGTTAGGAGTGAAAGCAGTAAGGTTGGTTAAAAGCATACCAAATGCAATACCAACTAAAAGTAAAGGCTCAAACTTTTTCTTTATTCCTAACCAAAGTAAGAATAAAGAAATGCAAATCATAACAAGGGAAGGCCAGTTTTCACCGATTTTTCCGAAAAGAAGGTAAAATCCTGTTCCCTTCAAAAATTCAATTAATTGTTCCATATTATTCTCTCCAAATAGGGAAATTTATGCAATAACGCAAAGAACAGCACCGGTCTCAACCGAAGCGCCTTTTTGAACATTAACAGAAGCAATGGTGCCGTCAACAGGGCAGGTGATTTCGTTTTCCATTTTCATTGCTTCCAAAATCATTAAAACATCGCCCTTTTTAACGGTAGCACCGTTTTGAACGTTAACAGCCAAAATTGTTCCGGGCATAGGAGAAGTAACGGTTTCACCACCGGCAGCAGGGGCAGCAGTGGGAGCCGGAGCAGCTGCAGGAGCAGGGGCAGCAGTGGGTGCAGGAGCAGCCTTAACATCAGCAGCATCTACAACCTCTAAAGTAATTTCGTAAGCAGTACCGTTTACAGTAACATTATATTTTTTCATTTTAATAACACCTTTTCTTTATATTTTTTTGAAAGATAAAATTCGAATTGCTGAAATGTCGGTTCCGAGCTCTTCTGCAATAACAGCCGAAACAGCAGCAATAATTTCTTGACGATTTTCAATTGGTTGATTTTGGGCCACATTGGTTGGGGTGGCAGGTTGTTTTTTGGCCTTAGATTTTTCACCAATCATGCAAAAAGCACTGACTATTTTGCAAAGGATAACAATAGAAATAAGACCTACAAATACAACTCCGACACCAAGAGCCACAACAAATCCGTTAGAAAGTTCTGGCAACAGAATGCACCTCCTTGAGAATACATAATTTGTTATTTATTTTGAGTTAATTATTAGTTTAACAAGATTAACTCTATAATATAATAATTATACCAAATAATTTAAATATTTGCAATAAAAAAAGCAGTAAAATATTACTGCTTTTTGGTTGTTTTATTGTATTTTTCTTTGTTCATCTAAGGAAAGTGAGAAAGATGGTATAAATTCCTCTAAAAAGATGTTGGCTTCGGGGGAATTTAAGGTTTTTATGGCTTTTAATGTAGAATTATAAGCCACCTCAAACTCCTTGTTTCCACAACTTATTTCTTCAATACATTTAATAAGCGCCGAAAGTTTGTCGGCCGATTTAATAAGTCTTTCGGTTAGTGGGTCGGGGTTATAAATGGTTGTGAACTCCTCTTTAAAATCATCGGGGAGCATATCCATAAGTTGTCTTTCGGCGTTGCCCTCAATTTGCTTATAAGCCTTTTTGATTTCTTCGTTATAATATTTAATGGGGGTTGGTAAATCGCCTGTAATAATTTCGCTTGTATCGTGATAAAGTGCTGCCACCGATACAAAATTCGGGTCAGCGTTACCACCAAGCCTTTTTTTATTAATTATGGCCAAAGCGTGGGCAATTTGGGCCACTTCTAAAGAATGTTCACTTAAATTTTCCGAACGGGTATTGCGCATAAGTCCCCAACGGATTATATTTTTCATTCTGGACATTAAAGCGTAAAAATGATTTTGCATAATATTCTCCTTTAAAGCTTTGTGTTGAATATTATAACATTTAATGGTATAATATTCAATAGAACATTATAAAAAGGAAAAGGGAATTATGAATTTCTCAAAGGCAAAGGCCACTTTATTAAAACCTCAAAAAGAAAAATACGGTTCTACCTTCGTTATAGCCCTAATTGTGGCAATGGCTTTGTTTGTGCCGTATATTATAATGAGCGAAGGTTATTTTATTTTTTATGGCGATTTTAATGTGCAACAAATACCATTTTATCAATTGTGCCATAAAGCCATAAGGGAAGGAAATGTTTTTTGGAATTGGAACACCGATTTGGGTGTTAATTTCATTGGTTCTTACAGTTTTTATCTTTTGGGTAGCCCCTTCTTTTGGCTTACAATTCCTTTCCCAAACAGTTTTGTTCCTTATTTAATGGGTCCTTTGCTAATTTTGAAATTTGCCTGTGCAGCATTGACGGGTGCAATGTATATCAGAAGGTTTACAAGAACATCCGATGCAGCCCGTTTAGGTGGAATACTTTACGCCTTTTCAGGCTTTAGCGTTTACAATATTTTCTTTAATCATTTCCACGAAGCAATTATTGTTTTCCCATTATTACTTTTAGCATTAGAACTTTTAATAACCGAAAACCGAAGATTCGTCTTTGCTGTGGTTGTTTGTTTGTGCGCCGTTTCTAACTACTTTTTCTTCTTTGGAATGGTAGTATTTTGTGTTATTTATTATATTGTCAGAGTATCAAGTGGAGTCGTTAAGTTTAAAATTTCAAGTTTTCTTGTTTTGGCTTTTGAAGCTGTTTTAGGACTTGGTCTTTCGGCAATACTTTTGTTACCATCCATTATGGCAATTACAAGCAACTACCGTGTTACCGAGTTTTTGACAGGTTGGAGCGCCATTATGTATGGCAAGGAACAAATTTACGCTAATATTCTTCAGTGTTTCTTCTTCCCACCTGATATTCCTGCCCGTCCTGTATTTTTCCCAGGTGCTGATGTTAAATGGTCTTCCTTGGGTGGTTGGCTTCCTGTGTTTAGTATGGTTGGCGTTTTCACTTGGTTTGCAAAACGCAAGAAAACCTGGCTTGGCAAGGTGGTAGGAATATGTATCTTTATGTCGATGGTGCCTATTCTTAATAGTGCTTTCTACGCCTTTAACACATCTTACTATGCTCGTTGGTTCTATATGCCAATACTAATGATGAGCCTTATGACGGTCTCTTTAACTGAGGATAGCGAAACCGACTGGAGTTTTGGTTATAAATGGGTGACATCAATTACTTTGGTGGTATGTTTGGTAATCGGTTTCTTCCCTCAGGAAAATTCCGATGGCACATTTACCTTTGGGCTTTATACTCAAAGTGATGACAACCTTTATGGTCCGAGATTTTTTATTGCTTGTATTATAGCCACCGTTTCGTTAATAATTTTAGGCTTAATTCTTAAACTTAGAAAGCAAGGTTTAAAGCGTTTTTATAATGTGGCTTTGGCCTGTGTTTGCATTATATCAATTGTTTATGGAAATGTATTTATCGCAACCGGAAGGTCACACTCCTATGATATTAAGGAAGTAGTAATCGACTCTCTTATTGAAGGTGAGGTTGACCTTGGAGATGAAACCCAATTTAGAGTTGATGTCTATGATGGGGTTGATAATACCTCAATGTATTTAGGTCTTCCCGGTATTAATGCCTTCCATTCGGTAGTACCTTCCTCAATCTTTGAATTTTATTCGTTTATTGGCATTGAAAGAAGTGTTGGCAGTAGGCCCGAAACCGAATATGCTTCATTGCGTCCTTTGTTGTCGGTGAAATATCTTTTAAACCGTGTTGACGGTGATGATTTTATTGATGCCGAAACTAACGAAACCAAAATGCCGAGTTACAAATATGTGAAAACCGAAAGTGGATATTATATCTATGAAAATTTAAATTATGTTCCTTACGGTTTCTCTTACGATTATTATGTAGCTCAAGATTTTTGCGAGGAATATAGTAAAGAAAACCGTGTAAAATTAATGCTTAATGCCATTATGTTGACCGATGAGCAAATTAAGAAGTATGGTTATATGTTCGAAAATATCGAAGAAAATATGGGAGTAATTAATTTTAGCGACCAAGGAATTGAAACGGCTTGTGACGACTTAAGAAAAACTTCTGCAACTAAATTTAAGGTTGACAATGGTGGCTTTACTGCAAATGTAACTCGTAAAAAGGACACTTTGGTATTCTTCTCGGTGCCTTATGATAAAGGGTGGAGTGCCACAGTAAACGGTAAACCTTGTGAAATTGAAAAGGTTAACGCCGGATTTATGGCAGTTAAGGTAGAGAAGGGAAAAAGCGTAATTCGTTTTGATTATGAAACCCCCTATTTACTAACCGGCATAAAGATTACCTTTGTTTCGGCTGTGATATTGCTTCTTTATATTCTAGGATTTATTATTTACAGCAAAAAGCGTAATGTTTCGCTGGAATATCCTGAAGCTGATTATCTTATTGATATGTGGACAAATCAAGAAAATAACGAAACTGAAGGAGAGTATCTTGAATTTCCTGTTAAAAAGAGTATTTTAGATGATATACCACAAATCGAACCCCCTGCCGACACAGGCTTTAAAGGTGGATTTATAATTAATACCGATATTGATGACAAATAAAAAAACTCCCGAAAGGGAGTTTTTTTACGAGCAAAATTTAGTTGTAATTTGTTTGTGGCAGTCTTTTGGCGAGTAGTCCCACTGAGGAATACTGCCTCCCGAATAAAAATAGTTTAGTTGTGGGGTATATCCCGTATCAAAACTATCAATGATTATAAGTTTAATCTTCATTTTTTCAGGAATAATACTCTTTATATAAACACTGGCTTGTTGACCGATTTGGGTGCCGGGTCTGGGTTCGGCCAAGCCTGCAAGATTTGGGGTTATTTCAACAAAAATGCCGTAGTCTTCAACGCTTCTAACAACACCCGTTACCGTTTGACCTGCCGAAAAAAGACAGGCGTTTTCTTCCCAAGTTCCCAAAAGTTCCTTGTGGGAAAGGGTAATTTTTCCATCAGGGGCAATGTTTTTAATAACGGTTTTAATGTTTTCGCCCAAATGGAATCGGTCTTTTGGATGAGATATTCTTGACACCGAAATAGCATCAATAGGTAATAGCGCAATGTTTCCACAACCGATATCGCAAAAGGCACCAAAACTTTCAAAATGGGTTATTTTGGCATCAATTATATCGCCAACTGTTTTGTTTTTCAAAATGTGGTCAAGGCATAGTTTTTGGGCTGTTTTGCGCGAAAGCAGGGCAAAGGGCTTTCCGTTCTTATCTTCCGAGAAACCTGTTACAACGAAACTCACCGATTTTCCAACACGGGAAATCAGGGCAATGTCCCTTGTGGTGCCGTTGTCAATACCCAAAGCGCCTTCCTGCCTTGGAATAACACCTCGCATACAGCCAAGATTTACAATTAGATTATGGGCAGCATCACACATAATTACAGGTGCTTCCAAAACGGTTTGCTGAACCTTGGCCTCGGCCAAAATGGCAGTTGTAATTATACTTCTCTTGTTTTCGGTTTTAAGACCTTCCGGATAAAAATCATTCATTATTAATTCACCTTTCTGTTTAATCCTTTGGATGTCATCTCCATAAAAATTATATTATAAAGAAGGTGAAAAAATGCGTGAAAAAAGTCTTAAAATTAAAAAAATTAAACCACGACAATTTTTGTCGTGGTTTTTTGTTTATCCGAATTTTTTATTGTAGTTATCCATTGCAGCTTGGATGATTTTCAAGGCTTCTTCACGACCTTTAATCTCTTTAACAGCAGTTTGCTTGTTTTCAAGATGCTTGTAAACCTTGAAGAAGTGCATCATCTCATCAAATATGTGGGATGGAAGTTCATCAATGTCGTGATAATTGTTATATGTGGGGTCGTTAAAGGGGATGGCAATTATCTTTTCATCGTTACTGCCGTTATCAATCATTGTCATAACACCAATGGGATAAGCACGGGCAAGGGTTAAAGGCTCCAATGTTTCGGAGCAAAGCAACAAAACATCCAATGGGTCGTTATCATCGCCGTAGGTACGGGGAATAAAACCGTAGTTGGCAGGATAATGGGTAGAGGTGTAAAGAATACGGTCAAGGATAATATAACCGGTTTCTTTATCTAACTCATACTTCTTTTTTGAATATTTTGAAATTTCAATAACACTTATGAAATCTTCGGGTTTGATTCTTTCGGGGTTAATATCGTGCCAAATGTTAGACATAAATTATAGAACCTTTCCTAAAAAGTCTTTAAGACGGTCGCTTTTTGGGTTTTTGAATATTTCTTCGGGTGTGCCTTCTTCGGCAATAACACCTTCATCAATAAATATAACTCGGTCAGCAACCTCACGGGCAAATCCCATTTCGTGGGTAACAATTGCCATGGTCATACCCTCGTTAGCAAGGGATTTCATAACCTCTAAAACTTCGCCAACCATTTCGGGGTCAAGAGCGCTGGTGGGCTCATCAAAAAGCATAACATCAGGTTGCATACAAAGTGCGCGAACAATTGCAACACGTTGTTTTTGTCCACCTGAAAGTTGGGAAGGGTAGGAATTAGCTCTGTCAGCCAAGCCTACACGCTCCAAGAGTTGCATAGCACGTTTCTCGGCTTCTTCCTTAGAAACCTTTAAAAGTTTCATGGGAGCCAAGGTCATATTTTTAAGTAAGGTCATGTGTGGGAAAAGATTAAACTGTTGGAAAACCATACCGATTTTTTGGCGGTGGATGTTAATATTGGCATGCTTGCTTGTAATGTCGGTGCCTTCAAAATAAATATGTCCACCGGTTGGTTCTTCCAAAAGGTTTAATGTTCTTAAAAAGGTGGATTTACCGCAACCCGAAGGTCCAATAATAACAACAACTTCACCCTTTTTAATGTCGATGTTTATGCCTTTTAAAACCTCAACTTTTCCGAAGGCTTTTTCCAGTCCCTCTACCTTGATTAGTGTTTCGTTAGTGGTCACTGTTTCTAAGCCTCCTTTCCAAAAGTGATACAAGTTTTGTTAAAATAATTACAACAACAAGATATATAATTGCTACTGAGATAAGGGGTATAAAGTAGGAGAAGGTTCTTCCTGCAATTGTGTTTCCTGCTTTGGTAAGGTCAATAACACCAACATAACCTGCAACCGAAGTTTCTTTGAGTAAAACAATAAACTCGTTACAAAGGGTGGGAAGAACAACCTTAAACATTTGGGGGACAACAATATATATCATTGTTTGAATGTAATTAAGACCTAAAGAACGACCTGCTTCAAACTGGCCGTTATCAACTGCCATAATACCACTACGGAAAATTTCAGCAACATAAGCACCCGAGTTAATACCGAAAGCAAAGGTTGCAACAAGAACGCCATTGTCGGTTGAAGCAAAGATTATGAAATAGAAAATCATAAGTTGAACAACAACAGGGGTTCCTCTGATTATGGTTAAGTATAATTGGCAAATTGCGTTGAAAAATGAGAATAAATAGTAAGAAAGTCCACCGTTCTTTTTAAGGTGGGAATGGTTTTTGTCGTAAGTAGAACGAACAATAGCCACAATAACACCTAAAGCAATACCTAAGATTAATGAACCAAGGGTGATTAAAAAGGTGTTTTTAAGACCATCAATTATGAAATCAAAACGGTTATTTTCAAACATAACATATTTGAATTCTTTGAAAAATTCTGTTAAGTAGTTATTTTCAAATATAACGTGTTTTAAATTTTGAAAAAATTCTATCACTTTTAAACTCCTTTCATAAAGCATAAGAAAACGGGGCGAATCAAAGCGCCCCGCAAACTATTAAGTTAAGAATTAGGAAAGAATGTATTTCTCTAAATCTTCGAAGGTTTTAATTTTGCTATCTTCTTCTTTAACGATAACAACTTGGATACCGGTAGCATAACTTTCGGAGAAGTCAACCTTTTCAAGTCTCTCATCAGTAACGGTCATACCGGCCATACCCATTGTGTATTTGCCACTTTGAACACCGGGGATGATGGAGTCAAAAGCAACGTTTTCAATGATAAGGTCATAACCTAATTTGTCAGCAATTATTTTAGCAACCTCAACGTCGATACCATAGTAGTTGTCACCGTCTATGTACTCATAGGGAGGGAATTCAGCATTGGTAGCCATAACGAGGTCAGGCTTATCGGTATCTACCTTCTTAACGGGAACACCAACAAGTTCATCACCGGTGCCGTTAATGTATTTGTCAACAATAGCTTTAACAGAACCGTCAGCGATTAAATCTTTTAAAGCATTGTCAACCTTTTCTTTCATGTCGCTACCTTTTTTGAAGCAGATAGCATAATCTTCAACTGCATATTCGGTATCAAGAATCTTTAAACCTTCGTTAGCAGCAACGAAAGATTTAGCAGGCTCGTTATCGATAATAACGCAGTCAACCTTGCCGGTCTTTAAAGCTTCAACAGCAGCAGCGCCGTTGTCATAACGGGTAACAGCATCTTCACCGAAGTCACCGGAAGCGTAAATGTCACCGGTGGTGGTTGTTTGAACACCGATTTTAACGGTATCAGCTTTTTCGCCACAACCTGCAAAGCAAAGGCACATAGCAATTGCTAATACTAATGCAAAAATTTTTGTTAAAGTTTTCATAAGTAAAATCTCCTCTAAAATTTGGTAAAGCAATTATACCACTTTACTTTGCAAAAGTCAACCTAAATTTAGCATAATTATGCAAAAATCATAGAATACTATGCATACTGAATGAATTGTCTTCATAAAGTTGGTGCAAAAGGGTCTTCACTGCGCCTGAATATTCATAAAAAATTTCACTGTTTTGGGTAGAGGAGTAGACTGCCAAGGAGTCAATTGCCCGTTCAATTTCATCAATGTTATCGTGATGTGCAAAAACCGACAAAAAACCTTCTTGGTCGGACCAATATTTTTGCAATTTTTCGGCCTTTGCTTCGGGATTTTGGTTGGACTCATATTCATTTACACAGTCAGCCAAAAGATTATTGCTTTGATTTATAACCTTTTTAATGTATATGGTGCCACTAAAATGTATAACTGCAATTATGATCGTTAAAACACCTGCTGCTATCAGTCGTTTCATTATTTATCACTTTTCCTTGTAATGCTGTATTTTTTATCTTTATCAATAGTCATTAAAAATACATCTTTAACCGAAACCCGTTCTCTTTCTAAAAAAAGCATTAGTTCTTTATGTGTTAAATTCAGATTATTCAAGGTGTCTTTTAAAATTTTTCCATCACTTATAATTGGCAGGGGAAGAGTGGCAGGTTTTGGGGTGAGTTCCATATCTTTGGGTGTCAAGGTTTGCTTGTGGGCTTTAAGCAAAACGCTCAAATCCCCGTTAACCTCAAGAACGGCAAAGGCAACATCATCAATTTCAAAAACATCCTGACTTCGCAAAAGTTCCACCAAATCAAGCACCGTCATTCTAACCTTTTTCATGGCCGATTGGTCAATGACCCCATCTTTAATTATAATCACCGACTGGCCACTCATAATTCTTTTGATGGTCATGTTTTTCATAGCTAAGACCGAAAGTAAAATTTCCAACACCACAAGAACGAAAATGGAACAAATTCCGTTTAAAATGGGTTGGTTACTGTCCTGCAAGGGGATGGCTGCAATTTCGGAAATTACCAATGTCACAACAAGCTCGTTTGGTTGCATATCGCCGATTTGCCGTTTACCCATTAGCCTTATGCCTAAAGTAAGTATAATGTATAATATAAGTGTTCTTATAATTATGGAAATCATCAAATCACCTATAAGTATTATTTTCTTTTTGGGTAATTCTATGCAACACGGTTTAAAAGAAAAAGGCTTGACCAATTAAGGTCAAGCCTTTTAATATTGTTATTTTTCAAAAAGATATCGGAAATAGTCGTTGTCAGCTGCTAAAGTGCAGTATCTCACTTTGTTTCGCACCTTGGTTTTCATATTCTCAACATAGTTTTCGGGTACCGACTCCACACCTTCGGCAGGAACAAATTGGTTTCTTGATGCGTAATAAGTGCCTAAGTTTGTTTTCCAATCATATTGCGAATTGAAATATAGAGGTTCGGCATCGGAGAAAACATCTCGGCCGACGAAAAGTCTTGAATCAAATTCGGTTCCAAACAAATTTGAAAGTGTTGGAAGAATATCAAGGCTGGATGTGGGGCTATCCACAACTATCGGCTCATCCTTTTCAAGGGAGCCACACCAAAGAATAAGACGGGAGTGGTCTCGTTGGAAAAGGTTTTCAACATTGTATCCGTATAACTCCGAAAGGAGTGGCATATTACCGAGCGTGCCACCCGAATCAAGACCATAGGGGAAATGGTCGGAAGAAATGCAAATAACAGTGTCATCAGCAATGCCCTTGTTTTCAAGTTCACTTACAAGATGTGTAAGTGCATCTTCAAGGTCAAGGTTAGCAGCAAAATATCCCTTAACATCATCGGAATAGGGTAGATGCTGCACCCTGTCCCAATGTTTTTTAGTCATGGCGTTGCCATCAATGGAATATCCACTATGTCCGCTTACCGACATATAATAAATATTAAACGGTTGCTTATCGATATATTCGGGCAGTGTACCCGAAATCATTTCATAGTCACTCTGAGGCCATTGTGATACTACATATTTTTCCATACCGTTGCCGTAACCCATAAATCCATCCGAATAACCTAAGTTTATATGGGTTAAATTACGGGAATAATATGTGTAAGAATTGTTGTGATATGCTTTGCCGTAATATCCAAGACGGTTAAGCTGACTGCCAATTGT
>JAZNLZ010000025.1:0-46135 GCA_045579365.1 Acutalibacteraceae bacterium | reverse complement strand
AAATCTTTCAGATAAGCTTTATAGCTCATTTACTTAATGCTGACGCATTAATAATTGTCCTTGATTTATATGATTTCTCATAAGAATCGTCGGGTCCTTATTACTTGTCGTTGTTTAATTTTCAAGGTTCGTTTCGCAGCCCTTTTCTCAAGGCGCCCGATTATAATACCACACACATTAAGCTTTGTCAACACTTTTTTACATTTTTTTTTAAAAATTTTTTTGACCCTCAGTTGCCCACTAAATATAGTGCAAAATAGTGGATTATTCCAATATAAAACGCAATTTATTCAGTGCCTTTTTTTCACATCTTGATACCTGAACTTGGGTCATTCCCAGAAGGGTTGCAGTTTTACTTTGAGTATACTGATAGAAATACCTATATTTAATAACCTTTTGCTCGGTTTCGCTTAAAGTTTTAATGGCTTGTTCCACCTCTAATCTATCATCAATACTCCCCTTTGTATTATCGGGAAGGTCGGTTTCTTTTATTCCGTCATCCCCTTCAAAAGTTAAAGAAACGGTGGGCCTACTTGCACAAATCGCCTCGGTTATATCTTCAATTTCCACATTTAAAATTTGGGACAACTGAGAAACCGTGGGTTCGCTTCCATATTTTTGGCTAAACTTTGTTTTCTCTTTTGCTATCTTCATCCCCAATTCTTTAACACTTCTTGAAACCTTAATAGAACCACCATCTCGAAAAAGTCGCCTGACGCATCCCATTATCACCGGCACGGCATAGGTGGAAAAGCAAAGTCCTCTTTCCTCATCAAAAGCGTTGTAGGCTTTGATCAGTCCCATACAGCCCGACTGATAAAGGTCATCATACTCTATCCCCTTGCCTGCAAACCTGCGACAAATTGTATGCACCAGTCCTAAATTTTCTTGGATAAACAGTTCTCGTTGTTTTTCATCCTTAACCATTAAGCGAAATTCGGGGGCTTATTTTCTTAACCATTGTTACCGAGGTTCCTTTGCCAACAGTAGAGGATACTTTGATACTATCCATAAAACTTTCCATAACTGCGAACCCAAGACCTGCCCTTTCACCACCAAGACTTGTATAAAGTGGTTCCATTGCTTTGGTTACATTTTCAATTCCACAACCTTTATCTCTAATTCTAATCTTTATGGAATTATTATCATTTAAAAAAGCAGTTATGTATATTTTTCCTATCTCTTTTTCTCTATATGCATGAACAATGCAATTTGTAACTGCTTCGGAGACAGCAGTTTTAATATCGTTAATCTCCTCTATTGTGGGGTCAAGTTGTGATGCAAAGGCCGAAATGCACGCACGGGCAAAACTCTCGTTTGCGGACCTTGCCGGGAGTGTCATTGTGAATTTATTAGTTGCCTTCATTTAAATTACCTACCTTCCAATTTTGCCAATCTTTCAATTCCTGCAAGTTTAAGCATTTTATAAATATTGGGTGGAGCACCTATTATGTGAAGTTCGGCTCCTGTTTTAATTAAATTGCGATACCTTCCCATAACCAAACCTATCCCTGAACTATCCATAAAACTGATATCCTTAAAATCAAGCACCAAAAGTGTTGGCATATTAAGTTCTATTGCGTTATCAATGGTCTCTCGCATTTCTTTTGCTGTGTGGTGGTCCAACTCTCCACCCAAATAGGCTGTAACCACTTCTCCCGTTACATTAATTTGAACCGACATAACATTTCCTCCAAAATAAAAATAAGACAAGCCTTTTTTACATTGTAAAGGCTTTTCCTTAAAAAAATTGTCGCAAAAAGAAAGGAAATATTAATTTTTTTCTAAAAGCAAAGGTCTTATTGCCGACGCCAAATACAAAGAACCAAAAATTACACAAGTTTCACCCTTTGTTTTCTCCACTGCCGACTCCAAACTATCGGCCGTAACACAAGGGCAAAATTCACTTGCAACATTTAAAAGTTCTTCCCCACTCATTGAGCGAGGGTTATTTGGCACACTGCAACAAACGGCCTTTTTGCAATAGGGCAAAACCGTTTCTAAAACCTCTTTTACATTTTTGTCGGCCATCATTCCTATAACAGCAACAGGTTTTGTAGATAACTTAGAAAGTTCCCTTGCCAAAACCTTGGCACCATCGGGATTATGGGCTCCATCCAACAGCACAAGTGGTTCCTTAGAAATCACCTCAAGTCTTGCAGGGAAAAATGCATTTTTAATTCCTTTATATATAGTGTCATAAGAAATATCATATCCACTGTTTCGAGCCGTTTCAATTGCCACCAAGGAATTTTCAATTTGAAAATCGCCCAAAAGGGAAAGTTCAAATTTTTCCCCCTTATATATATAAGTGTTGCCATCCACCTTCAAACAAGAAACATCGGGTATTATCAGGTTTTGGGCTTTAAGCTTTATAACCCTTAAAGCCTCAGCTTCTTGGTAAGGGGTAGTAACGGCTGGGCAGGAACGCAAAATGCCACACTTTTCCTCGGTGATTTTCTCGATAGTATCACCCAAAACGGCAGTATGGTCAAGACCGATTTTGGTAATTACTGTAGCCACCAAGTTTTCTAACGTGTTAGTGGCATCAAGTCGGCCACCAAGACCCGTTTCGCAAATCAAGATATCGATTTGTCTTTCCTTAAAATACAAAAATGCAACAGCAGTTATAAACTCAAACTCGGTCAATGTCACCCCCGTATTTTTAACCATTTGGGCGTACTTCACCAAATCGGTTTCACTTATAAACTCACCACAAATTTGAATTCGCTCTCTGAAATCAATTATATAAGGAGAAATGAATGAGCCTGTTTTATACCCTGCCTCCTTAAAGATGGAAGCCAAAAAGGTGGTAACCGAACCTTTTCCGTTTGTTCCCGCAATATGTATTGATTTAAAATCATTTTGGGGATTTCCCAAAATTTCTAAAACCTTTTTTATTCTATCAAGTCCTGCAGGGAGACCAAAATTTCCCAAGGAATGAATAAAACTTAAAGTTTCGTTATAATTCATTTAAGCACCTACAAACAAAGGCTGCCCCTAAAGACAGCCTTTAAAATTAGTTTGCGTTTTCGATATCGGCAATACTGTCCTCTATCATTTTAATTTTCTCAAGCACCTTTGCAAGCTGAGCCTTTTGTTGTTCAACAAGTTGGGCAGGGGCTTTTGCCAAGAAGCCTTGATTGTTAAGTTTCTTTTCAAAGAACTCTTTGTCAACATTTGCTTTTTGGAGGTCTTTTTTAAGACGAGCAAGTTCAGCAGTAAAGTCAACAAGTTCCTTCATAGGCATATAAACAGTAGCATCATCGGTGATAACTCTAACTGCGCCTTCGCTGTCAAACTCGTCGCCAATTTCAACCTCGGAAGCATAACCTAAACGGCAAATATAAGCCGTACCCTCTTTAAAGGTATCAGCAAAGTTGGTTGCAATTTGCACCTTTGCTTTTCTTGAAGGAGGAACATTCATCTCGGCTCTACGATTTCTCACAGCCTTGATTACTGCCATAATCTTCTCAAAATCAGCCTCTTCGGATACAAATTTAAGTTCTTCGGTGAACTTAGGCCACTCGGTAATCATTAATGCCTCGCCATTATGGGGCATTGATTGCCAAATTTCCTCGGTAATGAAAGGCATAAAGGGATGGAGTAATGCCAAAGTGTTGGTAAATACATAAACAAGAACGCTTCTTGCAGTATTTTTAGCATTTTCATCCTCGCCATTTAAACGAGCCTTTGCAATTTCAATGTACCAGTCGCAGAAAATATCCCAAATAAAGTCATATAGTTTTTGAACTGCAAGTCCCAACTCATACTTATCAAGGTTTTCAGTAACTTCGGCAACCAAAGTGTTATACTTGGATAAAATCCATTTATCTTCAAGTGCCAATTTATTGGTATCTAAAGGAATAATCTCATCGCTATCTAAATTCATCAAGATAAATCTTGCAGCGTTCCAAATCTTGTTGGCAAAGTTACGGCTTGCCTCGACCCTTTCAGGGATGTAACGCATATCGTTTCCGGGGCTGTTACCGGTTGCCAAAGAGAATCTTAAAGCATCGGCACCGTAGGTATCGATAACCTCTAAGGGGTCAACACCGTTACCGAGAGACTTGGACATTTTTCTTCCTTGAGAGTCACGAACCAAACCGTGAATTAAAACGGTATCGAAAGGAACTTGACCTGTTTGCTCAAGGCCTGAGAACATCATTCTCATTACCCAGAAAGGAATAATATCATATCCTGTAACCAAGGTGTTTGTGGGATAATAATGTTTGAAGTCTTCGGTTTCTTCGGGCCAACCTAATGTCGAGAAGGGCCAAAGTGCTGAAGAGAACCAGGTATCAAGAGTATCAGGGTCTTGGGTTATATTCTTACTGCCGCAATGTTTACACTCGGTAGCATCGGTTTTAGAAACGGTAATTTCGCCACAGTCAGCGCAATACCAAGCAGGGATTCTATGACCCCACCAAAGTTGACGGGAAATACACCAGTCACGGATATTCTCAAGCCAGTGGAAATATACCTTTTCAAATCTTTGAGGAACAAATTTAGTGTCTCCCTCTTTAACTGCATCAATAGCAGGACCTGCCAAGGGTTTCATTTTAACAAACCATTGTTTGGAAACACGGGGTTCAACGGTTGAAGAACAACGATAGCAAGTACCTACATTATGGGTATAATCTTCAATTTTAACCAAAGCACCTTCGGCCTCTAAATCGGCAACGATGGCTTTTCTTGCTTCGTAACGGTCCATTCCTGCATATTTGGGGTAATCGGCAATGATTTTTGCATCATCGGTCATTACGTTAATAACAGGAAGGTTATGACGAAGACCAACCTCAAAGTCGTTGGGGTCATGAGCAGGGGTAATCTTAACTACACCTGTACCAAAATCAGCCTCAACATAATCATCAGCAACAACAGGAATTTCTCTATGAACCAAGGGCAAAATCAAGGTTTTGCCAACCATATCCTTATAGCGTTCATCGTTGGGGTTAACAGCAACAGCAGTATCACCTAAAAGGGTTTCGGGTCTGGTTGTTGCCAACTCTAAATAACCACTGCCATCCTTAAAAGGATAACGCAAATGCCAAAAATGACCTGCTTGCTCCTCATACTCAACCTCGGCATCAGAGATGGAGGTTTTACAGTGAGGGCACCAGTTGATAATACGCTCACCTCTATAAATAAGGCCCTTGTTATAAAGTCTTTCAAAAACTTCATTAACTGCCTTGTTACAACCCTCATCAAGGGTAAAGCGTTCTCTATCCCAGTCGCAAGAAGAACCAAGTTTTTTAAGTTGTTCAATAATACGACCACCGTATTGTTTTTTCCACTCCCAAGCACGTTCCAAGAAACCGTCACGGCCAATATCTTCCTTAGTTACGCCTTCGGATTTCATTTTTTCAACAATCTTAGCCTCGGTAGCGATAGAAGCATGGTCGGTACCGGGAAGCCATAAGGTATCAAACCCTTGCATACGCTTAAAGCGAATGAGGATATCTTGTAAAGTATTATCAAGAGCGTGACCCATGTGGAGTTGACCGGTAATGTTCGGAGGAGGAATAACTATTGTATAGGTATCCTTATCCTTTTCGCATTTTGCGTGGAAATATTTACCCTCAAGCCAACCTTTATAAATTCGGTCTTCAACGTCTTTGGGGTCATATTGTTTGGCGAGTTCTTTTGCCATTTTTAACTGTCCCACCTTTGGAAAAATTTAACTTTAATAATTTTACTTTTAAAACACAATATATAACTGTCAGTACTAAAGCGTTTGCAAAGCTGACAGTTAAAGCCGTCTTTACGGAAAGAAATTGTTCTAACATAAAGCAAGAGTGCTTTTGGCGGAATAATTTTCATTCCGCCAAAGGCGACTTTTTCTATTATACACTTTATAAATATATAGTCAAGGATTAAATGTCGAGCATTTCTTGACTTGCACCCTCACCGGCAGGTATTTTACTTCCTGCTGCAGGTAGGTTACGGGTTCTGTAACGATGGTCGCCCGAAAGGCTCTTATCATAAATGGATACATCCAAAATTCGTTGGCCTTTCTTTTGGGTCATAACACCAATACCACCGTTATCCTTTGTGGTTTTTGCAGGAATCGAAGCAGTGTTTACAATAAGCATTCTGCCGTTGGTTGATTTAAGCAACAACTCGGTTTCTTCCTTGATATGCAAAATGGTGTGAATAGTGTACTTATCGCAATAAGCCTTAATGAGTTTCTTACGGTTGGTCTTGGTTTCATAAGAAGCCAAGGGCACCTTTGCAATTCGGCCGTTATCGAAAACGAAAATCATATAACCTTTATAATCTTTAGTGTCGGCCATATAGATAGCGTTTTCTCCCTGCTCAAATTCAAGTTTACCGGGGATGTAATCACCCAAAATACTTGCTTTTGAATCCTCAAATTCCAAGGTTTTAGATTTATAAACTTGGCATTTATTTGAGAAGAATAGCAATTCGGTTGCGTTATCGCTCTCAACCTGTTGAACGATTTCGTCGCCCTCTTTAAGTTTTTGTTCGCCACTCATTCTTAAAGACTGAGGAGTAATCTTCTTAAAGTAACCGTCCTTGGTAAAGAACAAGGTAACGGGAGATTCATCAATTTCAACCTCAATATCACTATCGGAAGCACTGGCATCCGAAACGATTTCGGTTTTTCTCTCCTCGCCGTATTTCTTAATAACCTCTTCAAGTTCTTTAATGATAATTTTAAGAACTTTGGTGCGAGATTTAAGAACTGCTTCCATCTCCTCGATTTGTTTAATTAAATCTTCAATTTCGGCTGTTCTCTTTAAAATATATTCACGGTTTAAATGACGAAGTTTAATTTCAGCAACATATTCGGCCTGAATTTCATCAATTCCAAAGCCAATCATAAGGTTTGGAATAACCTGAGATTCTTGCTCGGTTTCTCTTACAATTTTAATGGCCTTATCAATATCCAAAAGGATTTTTTCAAGACCTTGCAGACGGTGAAGTTTTTCCTGAGCCTTGGAAAGGGAGAAATAAACCCTTCTCTTAACACATTCCTCACGGAAGGCAACCCACTCGCCAATAATTTCTTTAACACCCATAACACGGGGTGAACCTGCAATTAAGATATTGAAGTTGCAGGAGAAACTATCCTCCAAAGTGGTCATTTTAAGGATTTTCTTCATCAATTTTTCGTGGTCGGCGCCACGCTTTAAATCAATGGCAATTTTAAGACCGTTTAAATCGGTTTCATCACGAATATCATTAATTTCGGTAATCTTCTTTTGTTTTACCAAGTCAATTACCTTTTCAATGATAGCCTCAACGGTGGTTGTGGGAGGAATTTGTGTTATTTCAACACAGTTTTCGCTCTTGTCGTAACTGTAAACGCCTCTAACCTTAAAGCTTCCCCTACCCGATTCGTAAATCTTCTCCATTTCGGCACGGTTGTATAAAATTTGACCACCAATGGGGAAATCGGGAGCCAAAAGGGTATCAGCCACATTAATATCGTTATCCTTAATATAAGCGATGGTGGTTTCGCAAACCTCACGCAAATTAAAAGGACAAATTGAACTTGCCATACCTGCTGCAATACCAGTGTTTGCATTAACAAGCACGGTTGGGAAGGTTACGGGGAAAAGCACAGGTTCCTTCATTGTGGCATCGTAGTTATCCACAAAATCGACTGTGTCTTTGTCAATGTCGTTAAACAATTCACTAGCAATGGGGGCAAGTTTTGCCTCGGTATAACGGGATGCGGCATAAGCCATATCACGGGAATAGGCTTTACCGAAAGAGCCCTTTGATGCTACAAATGGGTGGAGCAACGCCTGATAACCCTCGGATAAACGCACCATTGTTTCGTAAATGGCAGCATCACCGTGGGGGTTTAACTGCATTGTGCGACCAACAATGTTTGCCGATTTAATTGTGGAGCCATTTAAAAGACCCATATTATACATAGTGTATAACAGTTTTCTGTGGGAAGGCTTAAAGCCGTCAATTTCGGGGATAGCACGAGAAACAATAACGCTCATGGCATAGGTCATAAAGTTAGTTTCAATGGTCTCGGTAATGGGTTGTTCCACTGTAAGACCTGCACCCGAAATATAGGCATTAATATTCGGTTTTACTGTTTTCTTAGTTTCTTGCTTCTTTCTCGGAGCCATATTATCATCCTTCAAATTCGTAATGCGTAATTCGTAATGCGTAATTACGAATTACACTTTTGAGTTTTGGTTATAGATATCAAAATTTTTATAAGTTCTTGACAATCGAAATACAAACTTTCAAACAAATTATTATCTATATAATCAGTTTCATTTAAGATTTCAAGCCAATACTCAGTTTCGCTGGCTTCTTTGAGGGCTATATTCATTTTTGCATAAAAATCTGCTTTACTTTGTCCTCTTATAGCCTCTTTAATATTTGCACCAATACTTGTACCACTTCTAATTATTTGCTTTGACAAAACAAACTCTTTTTTAGAATCATTGAGAAACTTACTTAATTTAACAATTCTTATTGCAAAAGCCTTGCTTTTCACAACAATTATATTCTCCATATCTACCGTCCTTAAATTACGAATTACGCATTACGCATTCCTAATTAACTAATGTCTGCGTCATCTAAATAGAGATAGCCGTTTTCTGCAATAAATTCTTTTCTACCCTGTAAATCATCACCCAAAAGCATATCAAACATTTGGGCTGTTCTTTCAGCCTCTTCGGGCATAACCTTAACAAGGCGACGGGTTTCGGGGTTCATGGTTGTAAGGTTCATCATATCAGGTTGGTTTTCACCAAGTCCCTTTGAACGCTGAAGGGTATATTTCTTATCACCAATTTTACCTAAAATGTCGTTCTTTTCCTTTTCATCATAGGCAAAATAGGTCATATCCTTGGTGCCAATTTCATAAAGAGGAGTCTCGGCAATGAAAACCTTACCCTCGTTAATGAGCGTTGGCATTAGGCGATGTATCATGGTTAAAATAAGGGTTCTAATGTGGAAACCGTCCACATCGGCATCGGTACAAATTATAATTTTGTTCCAACGAAGTGCCGACAAATCAAAGGTTGCAAGACCCTTGTTTGCCTTGGATTTAACCTCAACACCACAACCTAAAATCTTGATTAGGTTAGTTATAATTTCGCTCTTAAATACCTTATCGTAATCGGCCTTAAGGCAGTTTAAAATCTTACCTCTAACCGGCATAATTGCTTGGAATTCGGCGTTACGGGCAAGTTTACAAGAACCTAAAGCCGAATCACCCTCAACTATAAATACTTCTCTTAAATTTACATCCTTAGAACGACAGTCAACAAACTTTTCAACACGGTCCAACATACTGTTAGAACTTTGCAAAGTTTTCTTGATGTTAATTCTCTCTCGTTCGCTTCGCTCACGGCTTCGCTTATTAATAAGAACCTGGTCGGCAATTTTTTCAGCCTCAGCCTTATTTTCAATAAAGTAAACCTCTAATTGATGGCGAAGGAAATCGGCCATTGCTTCGTATATAAACTTGTTGGTTATAGCCTTTTTGGTTTGGTTTTCGTAAGATGTCATGGTTGAGAAGGAAGAAATAACCAAAACCAAACACTCTTCAACATCCGAGAAGGTAATTTTACTCTCGTTGGATTTGTATTTATTTGCTTGCTTAATGTAAGCATCAATTTGGGAAACAAGGGCTGTTCTTGTTGCTCTTTCGGGAACGCCACCGTGTTCCAACCAACTTGAGTTGTGGTAATATTCCTTTAATGTTTTCTTATTTGAAAAAGCCAAAGCAACATTGATTTTCACCTTGTATTCGGGTTTATCGTCACGGTCACGACCCTTACGCTCGGTAGTCCAGGTTTGAACCGAAGTTAAAGCGTCCTCACCCACGGTTTCGTTAACATAGTCAACAATACCGTTATTGTAAATAATATCGTGGGTAATGAATTTATTTCCTTGTTGTTCCCTAAACTGGAACAAAAGACCATCGTTTACAATAGCTTGGCGCTTTAAGGTATCCAAGAAATATTCGGCAGGAATATCGGTTTCGGTAAATACATCAAGGTCGGGTTTCCAACGGGTTTTTGTTCCTGTATCTTTACCGGTGTAAGGTTCCTTTTGAAGTCCACCCACATTGTAACCCTTTTCAAAATGAAGGTTATACTTAAAGCCGTCACGCTTAATTTCGACATCCATAAATTCAGAGGAATATTGGGTGGAGCAAAGACCTAAACCGTTAAGACCAACCGAGTATTCATAGTTTGCGCCATCGTTGGTGTTATATTTACCACCGGCGTACAATTCGCAATACAAAAGTTCCCAGTTAAAGCACTTTTCGTTGTTGTTATAGTCAACAGGGGCGCCACGGCCAAAGTCCTGCACCTCAATTGAACCATCACTATATTTAGTAACTACTATCTTCTTACCAAAGCCTTCACGGGCCTCGTCGATAGAGTTAGAAATAATTTCGAAAACGGAGTGTTCGCAACCGTCAAGTCCATCGGAACCGAAAATAACGCCGGGGCGTTTACGGACACGGTCAGGACCCTCCAGTTTTTTAATACTTTCGTTATCGTATTTAACATTGGTTTTTGCCATTTTTGCATACTCCTCAGCATATCATATACAAAGTATATTATACACTATATTTTGTATTGCAGTCAAGTTTTAAACCACAATTTTTGAAACAATTTCCCTCTTTTAACACATTATTTATATTATATAATAAATTTTACTTGAAATAGAGTGTATTTTGTAGTATATTTAATTGGTTATAGGAGGTCTTTTTTTATGTTAGATTATTTGAGTTTAAACAAGGAAGAATTGGAAAAAGAATTTGCGGAAGTTAGCCGTGAATACGAACACTACCGTTCAATGCATCTTGCCCTTGATATGTCAAGAGGTAAGCCCAGTTCTGACAGTATGGATGTTAGCCAACAAATGTTTGATTCGGTTGGCAACCATATCGGTTTTAAAAATATGGATGGTATTGATTGCCGTAACTACGGTGGTCTTGACGGTCTTAAAGAACTTAAAAAACTTTTTGCCGAGATTTTGGAGCTTAGCCCCGAACAAATCATCGTTGGTGGTAACTCATCACTTAATATGATGTTTGACACTGTGGCTCAAGCCATGACCCACGGTTTGGGTGGCGAACCCTGGTGCAAACAAGAAGGAATTAAATTCCTTTGCCCCGTTCCCGGTTACGACCGTCACTTTGCAATTACCGAGTATTTCGGTTTGGAACTCATCTCGGTTCCTTCTAACGAAGAAGGTCCTGATATGGATATTGTTGAAGAACTCGTTAAGGATGAAAAGGTTAAGGGTATTTGGTGCGTTCCAAAATATTCCAACCCCGAAGGCATCACATATAGCAACAATGTTGTAAAACGTATGGCTCGTTTAAAACCTGCTGCAGGCGACTTTAGAATTTTCTGGGATAACGCTTATGTAATCCACGATTTATACGATGAGGGCGACAAACTCTTAAACATTTATACCGAGTGCGTAAAGGCCGGCAACCCCGACCTTCCCATCATCTTCACCTCCACATCTAAAATCACCTTCCCCGGTGCCGGTGTTGCCGCCGAGGCTGCAAGTCCCAACAATGTGGCTTTGCTAAAGGGTCGTATGACCTATCAAACCATCGGTCCTGACAAGTTAAATCAGTTAAGACACGCAAGAATTTTCAAGAGTGCTGCCGATGTTAAGGTTCACATGCAAAAACACGCTGAAATTTTAAGACCTAAATTTGAGGCTGTTTTGGAAGAGTTTGAAAAACAATTAACCGGCAAGAACATCGCTCACTGGACCAAACCCCGTGGTGGTTACTTCATTAGCCTTTATGTAACAAAAGGTTGCGCTAAAAGGGTTGAAGAGCTTTGCGCTAACGCAGGTATGATTCTTACATCTGCAGGTGCTACCTATCCTTACGGAATTGACCCTGACGATTCTAACCTTAGAATTGCTCCTTCCTTCCCAAGCGTTGAGGAAATCAAGAAGGCATCCACAGTACTTTGCTTAGCTGTTAGATATGCAGTTTTAGAAAAATTAATCAAGTCCCTTTAATATTGACTTAAATCAATAATTTTAGTATAATATTTAAAAGATATTCAAAATGGAGGATTTGCCAATGAAACTCAGAAGATCAGGCAAACTGTCGTTCTTTGTAGTTTTGATTTTGATTTTGGCTCTTACTTTTACAGCCTTCTTCGGAATTGAAACCTATTATGGCGACACCAGAAAAATTATTTTCAAGGGTGCACAAGACATTCGCTGGGGTATTGATATCCAAGGCGGTGTTGAGGCTGTGTTCTCACCCAACAAACAAGACATTAAGATTACAAGCGAAGATATGGATGCTGCAAAAGCCATTATCGAAACCCGTCTTGTAAACGAAAACATCACCGACTATGAAGTTTACACAGATACTTCCAATCACCAAATCATCGTTCGTTTCCCCTGGGAAGCCGGCGAAAGCGATTTTGACGCAGTTGCAACCGTTGAGAAGTTAGGAACATCTGCCGTTCTCGTTTTCCGTAAAGGAACCGAAGAAACAGGTGAGATTGTACTTCAAGGTGCTAACGATGTTAAGAGTGCCTACCCTGCTGTTGACCCTGAGACCAACGCTCCTATCGTAGGTCTTGAACTCACTAAGCAAGGCACATCAAAATTCGCTGCTGCCACAAGTTCAATGACAGGCCAACAAATTTCCATTTGGCTTTCCACCACAACTTCCGAAGTTGATGAAAGTGGCAACCCTGTTGTTGAAAACATTTTACTTTCAGCTCCCACTGTAAACGAGCCTATCACCAATGGTCAATGCACCATTTCCGGTAGCGATATGACTGCTGAATATGTTAAGGATTTATCCGAGCAAATCAACAGTGGTAAACTTCCCTTTGCTTTAACCGTTGATGACAGCAAACTTCAAATCATCTCTCCAACACTTGGTTCTGATGCTTTAAGAGTTATGCTTATCGCAGGTTCTATTGCTTTTGGTCTCGTTTGCTTACTTATGATTTTACGCTATCGCTTAAACGGTTTTGTTGCTGCTTTCGCACTCTTGGGTCAACTTGCCGGTTCTATTGCTTGTATCTCAGGTTACTTCGAGTCTGCTAACAGCTTCACCCTTACCGTTCCCGGCATTGCAGGTATCATCCTTTCAGTCGGCGTTGGTGTTGACTGTAATGTTATTGCTGCTGAGCGTATTCGTGATGAGTTCGCAAAGGGCAAAACAATTGATGGTTCTATTGAAAGTGGTTACAAAAACGCACTCAGCGCTATTATCGACGGTAACGTTACCATCGTAATCGTTTCCTTGGTTCTTATGGGCGCCTTCGGCAGTCCTGATGGCATTATGGCAAAGATTATGTCCCCCATTATGTCTCTCTTAGGTTCAGCAATTACAGGCTCCATTTACTCCTTCGGTTACACCCTACTTGTTGGTACCATCTTCAACCTTATAATGGGTGTTGTTGCCTCCAAGATAATGCTTAAGAGCATTTCCAAATACAAGGTTTTCAGAAATCCTTGGTTCTATGGAGGTAAGAAAAATGCGTAAATTTAACATTGATTTCAATAAAGCATTTAAGTTTGTTATTATTGCTTATGCTATTATCTTTATTGCCGGTGCAGTTGCCAGTTTATTTGGCATCAACCTTGATATCAACTTCTCCGGTGGCGCTAAAGTAGCTTATTCTTACACAGGCGATGTTTCGGTTGAGAAAATCGAAGAGGTTGCTAAAAAAGTTATTGACGCAAAGTTCACCGTTTCTAAAAGCACTGCTTTAGCCGGTGACACTGAAACATTTGAAATTGCTCTTTCGGGCAAAAATGCTCTTTCGGCTGACAAGCAAGAAGCTTTAACTGCTGCCTTTGAAAAAGAATTTAAAGACAACAAGATTAATCTTTACAATTCTAACTCGGTTAGCCCCACAATTGCAGGCACCTTCTTTGCAAAAAGTATTGTAGCCGTTGCAATTACTGCCCTTTTGGTTATTGCTTATGTTGGTATTCGTTTTAGAAAAATCGGTGGTATATCTGCTGCTTTAACAGCCCTTGTTGCTTTGGTATTTGACGTTCTTGTAACCTTCTTCGTTTGCGTTATCTTCAAACTTCAAATTGATACCAACTACATTGCTGTTGTGCTTACAATTTTAGGTTACTCTCTTAACGATACTATCGTTATCTACGACCGTGTTCGTGAAAACAGAAAGCTTAATCCTTCAATGGGAATTGCTGAACTTGTTAATATGAGTATTAATCAAACCATGATTAGAAACATTGTAACAACCGTTACAACCGTTTTAGCAGTTCTTACAATTGTTGTGGTTTCCGAAATCTACGGTCTTACCACCCTTCGTACATTTGCTATTCCAATGGCATTCGGTTTGATTTCCGGTGCTGTTACATCCTTGTTTGTTGCAGGTCCTTTGTGGGTTATCTGGAAAAACAGAAAAGTGAAGAAAGCATAAAAATAAAGGCTGTCGCAAGACAGCCTTTTCTTTTTTTGTATAAAGAAAACCAATATGATAAGTGTGCAATTGCGAGGATTAGCATCATCGTTTATTAACTTGAAAATTTATTTTTAACATTGTCGCTCATGCCGCGACAGGCATGCCATTTCTTATGTGGCGAAAAGAAATGGCAGAAAGATTCGCCATTAAGGGGGAATCTCGATTTCCCCCTTGGGCGCCAGTTTAAAATATAAATTAAAAAGCCGACAAAAAACTAAAGTTTTAAATTTGTCGGCAGGTTGTAGTATATGTTACAAGATATATTCTCTGTCGCCCTAACCCCCTTAAACGACAAGGGCTTTGCCCTTGACCCAACTAAGATTAGAACCAACTTTTTAAAAGTATGAAAAAGCTCCCTTAAAGGGAGCTTTTAAATTATGCGATAACTTCAGCGATATCAAATAACTTCTTGGGTAATTCTTCCTTATCAGCTGAAACGGTGAATAAGAATTCAACATCTTCAATCTTAGCTAATCTCTCGAAGAAAGCAATCAATTCATCATAGTTGCGAGTACCGATGCGAAGTGTAGCATCACCAAAAATGTGGGTTACGTCGTTGTTGCCGGATTTAATTCCTGCTAACATACCGTAATACTCACCGTAACCGGAAATGCCGAATGTATCAGAATCTATCAAACGAGCTTTATGTGTAACTGAGTAGGTTAATGTGTCACCCTTTTCAATACATACAACGTTGCCTAAACTTTCAGCTGTTGCAGCATTAACTAAATCTACCAATTTCTTTGTTTTGCCCGAACCTTTTTTTCCAATGATGATTTTAATCATTTAAAATCAACTCCTTAATATATTTTTCTGCCCGAAAGCAGTAGTTTCTTTATTTGCCCAATCTCTTTTCCAAAGCAGCCTTTTCAGCCTCGAAACCGGGTTTACCCAAAAGTGCAAACATATTCTTCTTGTAGCTTTCAACACCGGGTTGGTCGAAGGGGTTAACACCCAACATATAACCGGAAATTGCACAAGCCTTTTCAAAGAAGTAAATAAGTTCGCCCAAGTTTTCCTCATCAGGCTTATCAACATTAATGATAAGGTTAGGAACTCCACCGTCGGTGTGAGCCAAAACGGTGCCTTCAAAAGCCTTAGAGTTGACGAAGGTTAAATTCTTACCTGCCAAGAAGTTAAGACCGTCACCATTGTTTTCCTCAGCTTCGATTACAACATCCTTGTCACTCTCACCAAAGGTTACAACGGTTTCGAACATTACACGGCTACCATCTTGAACAAACTGACCCATAGAGTGAAGGTCGGTTGAGAAGGTAACAGCTGCAGGGAAAAGACCCTTATTGTCCTTGCCTTCGCTCTCGCCGAAGAGTTGCTTGAACCACTCAGCCATCATGGTGAAACGAGGTTCATAAGAAACGAGTAACTCAATAGCCTTGCCCTTACGGTAGAAAGCATTTCTTAAAGCAGCGTATGTGTAGCAGGGGTTTTCAGCAATGTTGGGATTATTGAATTTCTCCATACCAACTCTTGCGCCTGCCATAAGTTTGTCAATATCAGCACCTGCAGCAGCAATAGGAAGAAGACCAACAGCAGTTAAAACTGAGAAACGGCCTCCAACATCATCGGGAACTACGAAACACTCATAACCCTTTTCGTCAGCCAAAGCTTTTAAGGTTCCTCTTGCCTTGTCGGTGGTGCAGTAAATACGTTTTGCAGCCTCTTCCTCGCCATAACGCTCCTCTAAGAGTTTACGGAAAACTCTGAAAGCGATAGCAGGTTCGGTTGTGGTGCCTGATTTAGAGATGATGTTTACGGATACTCGCTTGCCTTCACAAAGAGCCAAAACATCGGCTAAATCGGAACCGGAAATGCTGTTACCTGTGAAATAAATCTCAGGAGCATCTTTTCTTAAATTATTAAAGTAAGGTCCTTTTAAGAATTCGATAGCAGCACGAGCGCCTAAGTAAGAACCACCAATACCGATAACGATAAGTACATCGGTGTCGTTCTTAATTTTCTCGGCAGCTTTCTTAATACGGTCGAACTCTTCTTTATCGTAATCCTCGGGTAAAGTAACCCAACCGAGGAAGTCATTTCCGAGACCTGACTTGTTATTAACTGTTTCATGTGCGGCTAAGATTTGAGACTTTAAGCCTTCAATATCATTTTCTCTGATGAAGTCTGCCGCAAAGGACTGATTAAAACTAATGGACATTTATATCTCCTCACCTTTCTTTGTCTCTATTTTACAATAAACTCCTACATTTTTCAAGGGGAAATCATATAAATTCACTAAAAGTTTTCATATTTTAAACAATCCATTTAAAATATATTTAAAGCTTAAGGGAAAATCTCGTTTTTTAAGGTTTTCGGTGGCCGTTATGGGGATTTGACCAATGTTTTCTTCCCCACTATAAATATCAATATGTCCCACAACCTGACCCTTTTTAATGGGTGCTTTAATCTCCTTTTCCCAGGTTACAGTTTGCTTTATTTCCCCCTTCTTTGCCTTTTCGCAAAGAAAACTAACACTTCCCTTTGCCTCAACCCCAACCGTTTCGGTTTCTCCCTTTAAAACCGAGATCGTCTTCTCCTTTAAATCGGCCTTTATTTCCTCGAAACTATAATTTGAAAAGCCATAGTTCAAAAGCTTTTTTGCTCCCTCAAATCGATCTTGGCTGGTCTGACCTGCCAAAACCACTGCCACAAGGGAAAGACCCTGTCTTTGCGCTGTTGCCGAAAGGCAATACTTTGCAATGGAGGTTGTTCCCGTTTTGAGTCCTGTGGTACCTTCATAGAACCTAACCAATTTATTGGTGTTTACGAGTTCGCTTTCCCCGTTTCGCAAACTATCCATCCAAACGGTGGAGTAATCCTTTATCAGTTCGTGTTTAATAAGTTCGCCCGACATTATAGCCACATCATTAGCAGTGGTTAAATGCCCCTCGGCATCAAGACCGGTGCAGTTTTTAAAGGTAGTAGAATTCATCCCAAGTTCGGCAGCTCTTTGGTTCATAAGGGCAACAAAACCTTCTTCGCTTCCTGCTACCAACTCGCCCAAAGCCACACAGGCATCATTAGCCGAAGCAATTACTGTAGCTTTAAGCAGGTCATCCACCGTCATTGCCTCGCCGGGTTCAAGCCAAATTTGGCTTCCACCCATACTGCAAGCGTGTTCACTGGCTGTAACCACTGTATCCAAACCAAACTCCTTTCGGTCTAAAGCCTCCATTACAAGCAAAATGGACATAACCTTGGTGATGGAAGCAGGGGGCAATTTTTCATCCCCGTTTTGTTCGTAAAGCACCCTTCCTGTGTAAGGCTCCAAAAGCACTGCCGATTTTGCATTAATTTCCAAAACCGTTCCCACTGCAGCAGTTTCCACCACATCGCTTAATGGAATATCAATATCCCCAAGATCGCACTCACTGGCAATCCGAGTTTCGGCCTTGCAAAACAATCCTCCCGAGAAAATACACATTATTAATATGATACTCAAAAACCTTTGCATAACCATTCCTCCAAACATTCTAATTAAATGTATGCGAAAAAATCGGTGGTAATGCAAGATACTCCCCTTGAAAAAGATGTCATATTTTGATATAATTATTTTATTAAAACACAAAAAGGTGATAAAATGAAAATTTTAATTATACGCCACGCTGAGCCCTACTATCCTACCGACTCCTTAACCGAAAAAGGTTTTAGAGAAGCCGAAATGTTATCACAAAAATTAAAGGATGAGGGCATAACCGATATTTATGTTTCTCCCCTTGGCCGTGCCCAACTTACAGCCAAACCCACTGTGGAGAAAACCGGCATCCAACCTATTACCCTTGAGTGGCTTAGAGAATTCCCCCACACCATGAACTGGACTTATGATACGGATTTTTACAAACAAACCCGTTCTCCTTGGAATATGCCACCCGAACTTTGGACAAAGGACCCCGACATTTTCAGTAATGAAAACTGGCAAAATTCCACCCTGCTCACCGACTCGGGAGTTAAGGAACATTACGAAAAGGTTTGCGAGGAATTTGATAAACTTATGGCAAAACACGGTCTTATTCGTGACGGTGAACAATGGGTAATCGGCGAGAATTACAACCCCGATGCCACCATTGCTCTATTTTGCCACTTTGCATTAGGCACATCACTTATCGCCCGTTCACTTAATATGCCTTTAGTTCCCATTTGGAACACAGTTTTTCTTCCAACCTCATCGGTTACAACCCTTTATATGGAGCACCATATTTTAGACCGACCCATCGTTCACGGAATCTTTTGTGGAATTGGCGATACCTCTCACCTTTACGCCGAAGGCGAACCTATTAGTTCTTCGGGTCTTCATCGCAGAAGTAAATAAAGATACAAAAACACGGCAGTTTATAATCACTGCCGTGTTTATTTTTTTACTTTCTAAGTCCTTTCGGATAATGATTTTTTGCCCTGCCGTTTACCACCTTGGCACCACCCAAGGCAATACCATCCACCAAAATCGCTGCCCAACCGTTTTCACAGTCGGCATCAATTTCTTCGCCGTGCAAATACTCGGCAAGACTTTCGCTCTCGGCCGAAAGGTTAATTTGCCTTTTAAACTTATTTCCTAAAGATGTAAAGAACTGGTGATGGGGCAAAATTCGGTTTTTCCTAATCTCCCCAACGGTTATGCCAACGCAAAAAGCCTGACCGTCCTTAATAGGTAATCTATTGTTGTAATAAACGGGATTTCCGTTGTAGTTGCAAATATAGTCACTGTTATATTCGGTCAAGGTATCATCCAAAAACTCGATGACGGTTTTATCAACTTTAGATACCGAGCCTCTATTAATATCACCCTCAAACCTATCTCCCTTATGGTGAAGCACAGCCATAAACTGACCTTCACCCTTTGCCTTGTGGGGATAAAATCTACGGGCGAAATGGATATTCTCACAATTGCAACTCTCAAAAGAAATACCGTCGCTTGTATATTCCTTAACCTTATCCAAAACGGGAACAATCTCAAAATCGGGATGTCGGCTCAAAAAGGCATCCACTACCATTTCGTTTTCTTCCAAAGAAAAGGTGCAGGTGGCATATACAATATAACCACCACTCTTTAAAGCCTTGGTGGCGTTATCCAAAATCTCGGCCTGACGCTTGGCGCACATCTCCACATTACTTTGGGACCACTCGTCAATAGCAACCTCTTCTTTGCGGAACATTCCCTCACCCGAGCAAGGTGCATCCACCATAATCAAATCAAAACAGTTTTGAAAAATCGAGGTTAGTTTGGCTGTATCCATACAGGTCGTAACAGTGTTATGTAAACCTAATCGCTCAATATTACCTGTTAAAATCTTGCAACGAGAAGGGATTATTTCATTAGAAACCAAAACACCCTTTTCGCCCAATTTGTTTTTAAGTTGGGTGCTTTTGCCACCGGGGGCAGCGCACATATCCAAAACGCACCAGTCAGCCCCGATTTCAAGACACTCGGCCGGTGCCATTGCAGCAGGTTCTTGAACATAAATCAATCCTGCATGGTGATAAGGATGGTTCCCCACCTTTTCATATTCAAGGTAATAACCGTTATCTACATAAGGTATCTTGGATTTCGAGAAGATATTTAATTTTTCAAAATCTTTAAGGCTAATTTTATCGGTGTTAACCCTAAAAGCCTTAACGGGTGGATTTTTTAGTTCCTTTTTATAATCTTCAAAACCTTCACCCAATAAAGTTTTCATTCTCTCTTCAAATTGAAGGGGTAGTTGTTTCATTTTATTTTCCTTCAGCCATTTCAATCTCTAACATACACATTGAAACGGCCGTCATAGCTGCCGTTTCGGTGCGCAAAATTCGTTTTCCAAGGGAAATTGTTTTAGCGCCAATTTCCAAGGTTTTTTCAATTTCCTTTTTATCAAATCCACCTTCAGGACCAATAAAAATTCCCACAGTTTTAACCTTTGGCAATTCTTTTAAAGCCTCAACTGTGGCTGCCATGCCCTCTTTGTTTTCATAAGGCACCAAATTTAAATCCAAGGTTTTGGCAAATTCCAAAGCCTTACCGAAGGATGAAACCTCCAAAACTTCGGGAATTATATTTCGTTTGCTTTGCTTGGCTGCACTTTCGCAAATTGCCTGCCAACGGGTTTGTTTTTGTTTCGCTTTCTTATCATCCAATTTAACAACACAGTGGTTCATTTGCACGGGGATAATTCCGTGAACACCTAACTCAACGCACTTTTGGATTATGTATTCCATCTTATCCGACTTTGGCAAACCTTGGAATAAATAAATCTTTACAGGAAGTTCGGTATCCATATAATTTTCTTCCACAATATCTAAAATTACTGCATCATCAAAAAATCCTGCGATACGGCACAAATCACTTTGACCTGCCGAGCTTACAAGACAGGTATCACCTGCCTCCATTCGCAAAACATTTTTAATGTGATTGTAATCACTTCCGTCAATTATATATCTGTTATTTTGCTTTTGGGTTTCACTTGCAAAAAAGTTAAACATAAAACCACAACCCTATCTAAATTTCAAACTAATTATACCAACAAACTCATATATTTACAAGAGTTTGTAAATAAGCGACCCGTTTTTTAAAAACTCGCACCCGAAAGTTGCCGTAATTTCCAAAATTTTCTGTAAATTGTAAACTAAAATTTACAAAAACTCTATTGATTTTTCGGTCTTTTGTGTTATACTGTAAATATAAGTTTACAAGGGAGGGCCTTAGATGAAATATATTGTAAACGGAAGTATCATTTTCAAGGATAAAATCCTTGAAAATTATGCGATAGGATTTGAAAATAAAATTTTAGAAATAATCCCCGTGGAAAATGTTGGCCCCGATGCCGAAATTATTGATGCCAAGGGTGGATATGTCGCTCCCGGTCTTGTAGATATTCATATTCACGGTTATTTAGGCGAAGATGTTTCGGATGGCAATGCCGAAGGCATAAAGAAAATGGCAAAGGGCATTATGAAAAACGGTGTTACCTCTTGGTGCCCCACAACCATGACCGTTAGCATGGAAGAAATTAATGCTGCGCTTAATACTGTTCGTTCCCTAAAGGATGACAGCAAAGATTGGTGTGGCGCCGAAATTTTAGGTGTTAACCTTGAAGGACCATTTATCAACCCCAAGAAAAAGGGTGCTCAATCCGAAGCCCACATCAAACCCCTTGACCCACAGTTTATAATCGAAAACTCGGATATTATTGTGGTTGCAACCGTTGCTCCCGAAATGGAGGGCGCCTTAGAAGGTATTAAGGAAATTCGCAAAAACTGTGACACAAAAATTTCCATCGGTCATACCAACGCCACCTTTGAAGAAACCTTGGCAGGTATCCAGGCAGGGGCCACCCACATAACCCATCTTTTTAACGCCCAAACACCCCTGCACCATCGTAACCCCGGTGTTGTCGGCGCTGCTTTGCAAAAGGATGTTTACACCGAACTTATTTGCGATACCTTCCACGTTCACAAAGGTATGTTTGAATTTGTTGCCAAAACAAAGGGCGACAAACTGGTTCTCATAACCGACTGCACCCGTGCAGGTGGTATGCCCGACGGTGAATATACCCTTGGTGGACAAAAAATTATCGTGAACGGAATTGAATGTCTTTTAGAAGACGGAACAATTGCAGGAAGCGTTTTAAAACTAAACGATGCCGTTAAAAATGTTTGCCAAAACACCAAACTCCCCATTTGGGAGGTTGTGGCTTGTGCCAGTCTTAACCCTGCAAAAGCCATCGGCGTAGAAACAAAAAAAGGGTCGCTTGAAATCGGTAAAGATGCTGATATCATTATTACCGACCGTGATTTTAACATTTCTAAAACAATCATAGGAGGCAAGCTTAAATATGAAACCTAAATTTGAAGCAAAATTAGACAAGGGCTTTAGCCCCATGATTTTGGCTTTTAATGATTTTACTAAAAGAGCAAAAGAAGCAAATGGCGAAGAATTGGTAATTGGAATTGAGCGTAACAACGGCTTTATTTCCACCTTTAAAATGACCGTTTTCCCCGACAATACAGGTCATACGGAAGAAAACCTAAATATGGTTGAGCGTATCATCAAAACCTTGTTGTGGGTAAAGGGTGGTTATAAAATAATCATCGCCGGTTCCAAACTTATTTTTGATGGCATTTCCAAGATTTACTCTTTGGATGGCGCTCGTGCTTTTGATAACAAATTTATGGCAAGGGTATATGAAAAGCCTTTTGAGTGTGTGTGGAAACCCATTGAAGAAGCACCCCAAACACAGGAGTCGGCCACCCCTATCGGTCGCCATTTAGATGGTTGCCGTATTGGTTTTGATGCAGGTGGTTCTGACCGTAAGGTTAGCGCCGTTATAAACGGTGAAAGTGTTTATTCCGAAGAGGTTGTTTGGTTCCCGAAACTAAACGCCGACCCCCAGTATCAATATGACGGCATTATGTCGGCTATGAAATCGGCTGCCGAGCATTTGCCAAGGGTAGATGCTATCGGCGTTTCTTCGGCAGGTATTTATGTTGACAACCGTATTATGGTGGCTTCCCTCTTCCTCAAGGTTTCGGATGAAGACTTTGAAAAACGAGTTAAAAATATGTATATCGACATTGCCAAGGAGTTTGGCGAAAATGTTCCCCTTGAGGTTGCAAACGATGGTGATGTTACTGCTTTAGCAGGTGCTATGAATCTTAACGATAACTCAGTTTTAGGTATTGCAATGGGCACTAGCGAAGCAGGTGGATACGTTGACCCATCGGGCAATATCACAGGTTGGCTTAACGAATTGGCTTTCGCTCCCGTTGATTTCTCCAAAGATGCAATGGTAGATGAATGGTCGGGCGACATTGGTTGTGGAGTTAAATATTTCTCCCAAGACAGCGTTATCAAACTAGCCCCTGCAGCAGGTATCGAACTTGATGAAGCCTTGTCCCCTGCCGAAAAATTAAAGGTTGTGCAAGGTCTTATGGAGCAAAAAGACCCTCGTGCAGTTGCAATTTATGATACCATCGGTGTTTACTTTGGTTACGCTATTGCTTATTACAGCCTTTTCTACGATATTAAGCACGTTCTTATTATGGGTCGTGTGACCTCGGGCGAAGGTGGAGTTATTATTCTTGACCGTGCAAACGAGGTTATAAAGCAAGAATTCCCCGAACTTGCAAGTAAATGCGAACTTCATATTCCTGATGAAAAATCCCGAAGAGTTGGTCAATCGGTAGCAGCAGCAAGTTTACCCGAAATTAAATAAAAATAAAACCGAGCAAGGCAAAAGCCCTGTTCGGTTTTTTATTATACATTATTCTTCACAAGGAGTAACAACTGGTTTACCGTCTTTATCTAATAAAACGGTCATACCGCCTGCATATCCACTTTGGCGATACAAGTAATTAACACCCGTTTCTTTATCAACCCAAATTTCCATCGCACCCATATTTTGCTTGTAAATCTTTTTAAATCTCTCATTTTTAACCATAAAACAACATCCCCTTTTTATATGAATTATATCATACAAATAACACAATTTCCACCCTTCTAAAAACATAATTGGTGTTAAGTTAAAAACCTAACACCAATTATTTTTATGCCTTATTTTTTGCCTTTTTAATAATAAAGAATATGCAAACGCCGATACCTGCAAGTAACACCACAGAAGCCACAATCACAACGATTATAATTGTTGTATTAATCTTGTTCTTTCCTGTGGTAACTACGCCATCCTCATCCTCAGGAGTAATGCCTGACATCCAGTCGTCTTCTTCGGGTTCAGACACAACTACATCCTCAACATCTTTTCCTTTAGGAATTACAACCGTTTTCTCAACACGACCACAAAGTGAACATTTTAGTTCGGCCTCGCCATCAGTATCGGCAGTAGCCTCTTTTATAACTATTGTTTTCAAATCGTGGTTAAAGTCGCTTTCAAAATCAACCTGAGTATCGGTTTCGTTACAACCTTCATGACTGCACTTAGCGGTTTTAGTAGCAAGTTCCGTGCAGGTAGCGTTATTATCGCTAACATATTTTTCAAACTTGTGACCGGTGGCGCCAGTTTTCAATACGCTGGTTCCTGTTTCGCCACAACGTTCACATTTGCCCTGCATGGTAGCACCGGTTACACAGGTTGCAGGTTTAACAAGCGTGCCATTTTTAAGGTCATGGCCTTGTGTTGCGCAAACCGATAAAATAGCCTCTTTAGTTGGCACTTGTGGGCCTGTGTAATTACCAAAGGTATTATACATATAATTCCAGGTTACAACTTCCACTTTATCTTTGCCTTTTTGTTCGATATACTCTAAAAGTTGCTCCATATCCGATTTGGAAAATTCGCTAAAATCATGTGCCCAAAATGTATACCATCCCTTAGTTTTAATAGCATTATCAACCTTTTGCTTTGCTTGTGATAAATTCATATTGGCTAACCAATTACGGTCTAAATCATATTGAGGGGAAACACCATAAGCGTTGGAATATTTATAATACTTGCGAGAAATAGTTTCAATTAATTCATAGTTTGCAGTGCTTTCACCACCACCGTTACCGGCCTCGATAATACCGTTGATGTTGAAGCCTAATCCGGTTAAAACTCTATAAGATTCACCAAGCTGTCTTTCTATAAACTCTACGGTACTGCACTCCTTGGTTATTGTGCCGTGGCTATATGTATGAGAAAGTATTTCGCCACCGGCATTTTGTACCTTTGTGAACAAATCAATAGCATCTTCATTATCCATAACATCAGTAGCAACAATATTACAACACATGGGCATTTTGTAGCTTTTAAACAATTTAAAGCATTCTTCACTAAAAGGCATACGACCATCATCAAAAAGAAAACTAATATACGCCTTATCAAGTGGCTTCATTGAAAAGTCATTTTGCCCTGCTGCTTGAGAAGGAAATGCAAATGCAGAACTCATCATAGCAATAATTACGATGATTAAACTAAGGATTTTGAAAAATCTTTTATTCATAATTTTCTCCCCCAAAAAGAAAAAATCTTACTAATATAAATTTACATCATTCCAAGACAATTGTCAAGGTTTTGACACATCACCAAAAAAGAAAAAACCAACGAAACAAAAGCCTCGTTGGTTTTTGGTGCAAGTGTTCATAACAAACCATAAACGCGAGGTAGAAATTATAAAAAAGAAGAACCTCAGCACGCGAATTGCGTGTCGAGGCTCTCGACTGGTCCGAGTGACAGGGTGCGGGTGTCCGGTGGACACCTCTGTGCAAAGCACAGAAGCACCGACCGAGGCGGCAGCCGAGAACCCCCCCACCTGTGGCAACTTTTCTTGACGCTCAGACCTTCTTAAGGTTTAAGTCCCGTAATAATAAAAAAATCCAAACCCGACCAAATGGTCGAATTTGGATTTTGGGAGTTTTGAACTTAGTGGCACGAATTAATTGTGGCTGAAAACCGAGAATATTTATTTTTTCCTTGTTAAGAACAATAAAATACCGCTGATAGCAGGTATTATCATCATAATAATAGCAGTTATATGAGCTTTTTCTTGTTGCTCAGGCGTGGGAAACCATTCCAACGAACCTGTAAATAAATATAAAAGTCCTAATAAAAAAATTATACAAATTATAACCCATAAAAATTTTCGAACTATTTTCATAACATCACCGCTTTAAATGTATTATAACATAAAAGTGGCGAAGAGACAATAATTATTCATTATTCATCAGCGTAAGCGACTTCAATATTCATTATTAATTTGAAAATCCGTTCCCTTTTAATGAATAATGAATGATGAAAAATGAATAGTGAATAATACAAACAAAAATCCGTCCTCTTACGAGAACGGATTTTCGTTTGGTCCGAGTGACAGGGTGCGGGTGTCCAGTGGACACCTCTGTGCAAAGCACAGAAGCACCGACCGAGGCGGCAGCCGAGACCTTGAACCTGCGGCTACCTCTTGCGGTATCCCGAAAGTTGCTATCCACTTGGGGCGTGGGCAACTTTCGACCGCGGCGCCATTTCGAACTCGCTGCATCTCACACCGTGAGCGCTCGTCCGCAATGCCTGACCCCCGCTGGGTGTCAATCGGCCGCAAATTTAATTTCTGCAATTCAAATTAAAAAGCAGTTCCAACCTTACGGTCGAAACTGCTTTTTGGTCCGAGTGACAGGACTTGAACCTGCGGCCTCTTGACCCCCAGTCAAGCGCGCTACCAGCTGCGCCACACCCGGATATTTATATTTAATTGTGCTTTTTGCAAAAACTTACAAATTCAATTTGCCCGCGCGCTACGCTTACTCTTGAAACATAGTCGCACTACTCACTGCCGTTCGTATTGCTCCTTGTTTCGGCGCCTTTGAGTTTCTCCCTTTTTCTGCCACTAGCAGTGGTCGAACTCAAACTACCAGCTGCGCCACACCCGGATAATTGAGTTATGTACTTTCAAGCACAAATACTATTATACCAATAATATTAAATTTGTCAACAAAAAATTAAGGGGTTGAGAAAGTTTTTTCAACCCCTTAACCGTTTTTCTTATATTAGTCAGCAAATCCAGACTCTACGAGAGCAACAAGGCCATCGAGAGCTTCTTTCTCGTCGGTACCATCAACAATAATCTTAATTATGGTGCCACCAACAATGCCAAGAGATAAAACGCCTAACAAGCTTTTAGCGTTAACCTTTCTATCTTCTTTTTCTACCCAAATAGAAGACTTGAACTCGTTTGCCTTTTGAATAAAGAAGGTAGCAGGGCGAGCGTGAAGACCAACTTGATTTTGAATTACAACATCTTTAACACACATTGAAATTTCTCCTAACATTAAATAATGTAAACGGCGTACCGTGTTTTTTCAAATTACAACATTATTATACCACATATAATTCGATAGTCAATTATTTGTGAATAAGTTCTAATAATTTTCCAACAAAGCACTATATTTATCCTTGGAATTTATGCAAAATCACAAGGTTATAATTCAATTCCGTTCTTCTTTAACAGTTTTTTATCCTTTTCGCTAAGCATTTCGGCCGTTAGCATATCCGGACGCTTGTTTATTGTGAGCAAAATTGACTGAATTTTACGCCAATCGGCAATTTTAGCGTGGTTTCCCGAAAGCAAAACCTCGGGCACTTCCCGTTCATTCCAAACGGCAGGTTTGGTATATTGGGGATATTCCAAAAGGCCTGAAAAATGGCTTTCTTCCTCAAAACACAGGTCATCAGACAAAACACCCGGCAACATTCGGCAAACAGCATCGGCAATAGTCAAGGCAGGAAGTTCGCCACCCGTTAAAACATAGTCACCCAACGAGAGCTCCTCATCCACAATTTCATCAATTACTCTTTGGTCGATACCTTCATAATGGCCACAAAGAAGAACAATTCTATCCTTTTTGGAAAGTTCAACAGCCTTCTTTTGAGTAAAGATTTCGCCTTTTGGGGACATATAAATCAAGTGGGGCTTATCTTCCCCTTCGGCATATAAACTTTTGTAACAATCGTAAATGGGTTGGGCCGACATTACCATACCCATTCCACCACCGTAAGGGGTATCATCCACCTTATTATGCTTATTCCCTGAGAAATTCCTAATATTCGTGCAAACAATTTCCACCTTGCCCGAACGCTGCGCCCTACCGATTATGCTTTCATCCATAACCCTTTGGCACATCTCAGGAAAAAGGGTTAAAATATCAATCCTCATTGTCAAAAATCCCCTTTAAAGGTCGGATAACAACCTTGCTTTCCTGGGTATTAACATCCACGATAACATCGTCGATTGCAGGAACCAAATATTCCTTGCCATCCTTCACAATATGCCAAACATCGTTAGCACCGGTTTCGCTAACATCGGTAAGTTCACCTAAAATCTCGCCACTGTCAGCATCAAAAACGGTGGATTTTAAAATGTCGCTTATGAAATATCTACCCTCGGGCAACTTTACATCCTTGCGATTAATGAAAATCACCTTGCCCCTGAGTCGCTCGGCTTCTTCAATGGAGTTTACGCCATCAATAGCCATAAGCACCACATTACCGTGGGGTTTGGCGCTTAATATTTTTAGTTTATTCTTACCTTCATCATCGGTATAAAGAAACTTAAATCCGGTTAAAAATTCACCATCATCACACCAAGGTTGAACTCTAACCATACCTCTAACACCGTGGGTTCCAACAATTTTTCCTGTTTCAAGAAATTTCTTAATCATAATATCTCCCAAAATCTTATTATACCAAAATGATACCACAAAATAAGATTTTTTTCAACAAAAAAAGAACTGCCCTAAGGCAGTTCTTTTGATTTTTAGTTGGTGATTGTAAGCTCAGTGTCCTTATCGAACAAGTGAATCTTCTCGGGTTCGAGAGCGATTGTGATATGGTCAGCAGGCTTAGCAGTGTTGGTAGGAGCAACACGAGCGTTGATGGATTGACCTTCGCAGTTCATGTAAAGGTAGGTTTCAGCACCCATAAGCTCGGTAACTTCAACGTTAGCCTCAACAACACCATCGGGGAATGCAGCAACAAGGTCTTCCTCGTTGTGAACATCCTCAGGACGGATACCCATAATAACTTCCTTACCAACATAAGCGTCAAGGCAGTTGTCCTTATTCTTAGAAGCAGGAAGCTTAATCTTGAATTTAACACCTGCGCGAGTTTTGGTATCTTCAGAACCGAACTCAACGAAGTAATCGTTGCCTTCTTTAAGAAGAACAGCTTCGATGAAGTTCATTTGAGGAGAACCGATGAATCCAGCAACGAAGAGGTTGCAAGGACGCACGTAAAGGTTTTGAGGAGTATCAACTTGTTGTACAAGACCACTCTTCATAACAACGATACGAGTACCCATGGTCATAGCCTCGGTCTGGTCGTGTGTTACGTAGATGAAGGTTGTACCTAAACGTTGATGTAATTTAGAAATCTCGGTACGCATTTGTGCACGGAGCTTAGCGTCCAAGTTGGAAAGAGGCTCGTCAAGCAAGAATACCTTAGGTTCACGAACGATAGCACGACCCAAAGCAACACGTTGACGCTGACCACCGGACAAAGCCTTAGGTTTACGCTCTAAAAGATGCTCAATATCAAGAATACGAGCAGCTTCTTCAACACGACGTCTGATCTCATCCTTAGGAGTCTTACGAAGTTTCAAACCGAATGCCATATTATCAAATACGGTCATGTGGGGATAAAGAGCATAGTTTTGGAAAACCATTGCGATGTCTCTATCCTTAGGAGCTACATCGTTAACGAGACGGTCGCCGATGTAAACTTCACCATCAGAAATTTCTTCAAGACCGGCTACCATACGAAGTGTAGTAGATTTACCGCAACCTGAAGGACCAACGAGAATGATAAACTCTTTGTCTTTGATTTCGAGATTGAAGTCCGAAACAGCAGTAACGCCGCCGGGGTATCTCTTGTAAACATTGCGAAGTGACAAACTTGCCATAGAATTACCCTCCTGAGGTATTATTTTTCAATAGTATTATAACAAATGTAATATTAAATTGCTATGCAAAATATTAACAATGATAACTGTGCTTTTTTGTAGATGTTGACTGTCATACTCAAAATGACATAGAAAATTGTAAAAAAATAGGTAAAATTGCACAAAAGAATTCGTGATAAAAGTCATTAATTACTGTTTGAGCACACTCTCCAGTTCTTTTTCGGTCAATTCTCGGCATTCGCCCTCATTTAAATCGTCAGGCAAAGAAAAGCCACCCACCTTTAGGCGTTTGAGTTCCACAACACCTAAATCAAGAACGCCAAACATACGCTTTATTTGATGGTATTTGCCTTCCCTTATTTCCACTAACGCCTGATTTTCCCCTTCGGTTTCAAGTTTGGCAGGGAGACATTTTGTTCCATCAGCCAAAACAATTCCCTTTGCAAACTCTTCCGAAGCATTCTCGGGTACTGGGCCGTCCAAGCCCACCCTGTAAACCTTTTTAATGTCGCTTTTAGGGGAAATTACCTTGTGTGAAAACTGGCCGTCATCGGTTATAAGCAAAAGACCTGTAGTATCCTTATCAAGTCTTCCAACAGGGGATAAATTTTGCCTTGCCAAATGCTTTGGCACCAAATCCACAACCGTTTCTCTGCTTTTATCGGTAGAAGCCGAAAGCACACCCTTGGGTTTATTTAAAACCAAGTAAATAAACTCCTTGAAGGTTATGGCTTGTCCCTTGTAGAGTATTTCGCTTTTATCGGGTGAGAAGGACTTGGAAGGGTCACGAACAACCCCACCGTCAACCTCAACAAACCCCCTTCTAATATGGGTTCTGGCATCACTTCTTGAAATATTTAACTGTGATGCTATTATTTTATCAAGTCTTTGTAAATTCATACATCAATACTTTCTAATTTCTGTCATTTTTCCGTCAATTTTAGTTTCGGCAATATCGCCACCGATTATTTCCCCATCATGAATTATAAGGGTTAGCATTCTTTCTGAAGCAGTTAAAGGATAACTGTAAACCGTTACCTTTTCACCCTTGTAATTTGAAATGTCAAATCCACCTAACCTTTGCAGTTTGTTATACTCTTTGTAAACATCGCTGAAATTTTCGGGAATTACAGTTTCTTTAAAGGTGTAATTATCCTCATCCACATCCACCTTTAAATATCGGATATATTCCATCCTTTTGGCGTGGGTTGAACCATCAATGGCCGAAACCTGCAAGGAGGAGGCCCAAACAGCTCCCACAAAAATAAATATCATACTGCAAAATATGACGGCTAATTTTCGTTTTGTTAATACAAAAAACAGCTTCATAAAATCCCTACCCTTAAAGTCTTACTAAATTTTATTAAGCTGTTTTAAAAATTATTCTATAATGCAAACGGCGTGGGCGCTAATTCCCTTTAGTTCCCCTGTAAAACCTAAGCCTTCTTCGGTGGTAGCCTTAACATTTACATCCGAAATTTCCACCTGACAGTCGCTTGCAATATTCTTTACCATTTCCTCAATAAAAGGAGCAAGTTTAGGCTTTTGAGCCACTATTGTGGCATCAATATTTGAGACCTTAAAACCTTTTTCCTTGATAAGGGCAACGCAGTGGCGCAAAAGAACACGGCTATCAGCGCCCTTATATTTAGGGTCGGTATCGGGGAAATGTTTTCCAATATCACCCAAAGCAGCAGCACCCAAAATAGCATCGCTTATGGCATGCAGCAAAACATCGGCATCCGAATGTCCCAATAAACCCATATCGTTTGGAATTTTAACGCCACCTAAAATCAAATCTTTATCCGAGCTGAAACGGTGAACATCGTAACCATGACCTATTCGCATTTTTCTTCCTCCAAAAGCGCTGTGGCTAATGCAATATCACTGGGCGTGGTGATTTTAATATTTTTTCGGTCGCCTTCAACCGTTAAAACCTTATGACCTGCAAACTCCATAATCGAAGTATCATCGGTAAACAGGGACAAATCCCCTGCCTTTTCAATGGCGTTTCTATAATCAGCAACCTTCACGCCCTGTGGGGTTTGAACGGCAATTAAACTGCTTCGGTCCAAGGTTTTAACAACCTGTCCCTCACTATCAATTTCTTTTACAGTATCCACAACTGCAACGCCACAGGTTACAGCTGAATAACCTTCCAAACCTTTTACAACATTTTCAATAATTCGGGATGTTACCAAAGGTCTTGCGCCATCGTGGATAAGCACCTTTTCACAAACATCGCCAACACGAGCCAAGCCTTTAAGCACCGATTCTTGACGGTTAGCGCCACCACAAACTATGTCGCTAAGTTTGGTTATATTATATTTTTCGGTTAGCAGTTGCATTGAAAAAATATCATCACCACGAACAACTAAAATTATATTAGAAATTTTATCACATTGTTCAAAGGCCATCAAACTTCTTATAACAACCGGCATTCCACCAATTTCGGCCAGTTGTTTATTAACGCCCTTCATTCTAGTAAAACTTCCGGCAGCAACCACAATTACAGGCAAACCCTGATTATTATTTTCGGCAACCTCATATTTTAAGGCTGTTTCGGTTTTCATAATGGCACCTCACTAATAAAAAGAGGGGTCAAAAGACCCCTCCGTTTTTTGCTTATTACTCTTCTTCCTCTTTGCAGCAATCGCAATCGCAATCACAGTCGCAGTCAAGGTCAAAATCAAATTCGAGGTCGGTACCACAGTTGGGGCAAACCATTCCTTCTTCTGCAAGCATATCTGCATCTAAGTAGATAACGTCGTTACAAGCAGGACACTCGATTTCGTAAATCTCGTCATCCTCGCCACAGCAATCACAGTCATCATCATCGCAGCAGTCACAGTCACAGTCATCATCTTCATAGATGAAATCTTCTAAGCTGGAAAGGTCTTCATCAACAGCGTCGATTTGCTCCATAAGCTCATCACAACCATCTTCAATTTCGCAAATTTCGTCAGTAATATCGCCCAAAAGGTCGATAATAGCAGTTAAGATTTTGCCTTCTTTGGTAGCCTCGTCTAAACCAAGGCCTTCAGCCAAACCTTTAATATAAGCAATCTTCTCACAAATATCCATTTTAAAATCCTCCTAAAAAGATTTATGCACGCTCCATGTACTCGCCGGTACGAGTGTCGATTCTAACCATTTCGCCTTCATTGATGAATAAAGGAACACGGATTTCGGCACCGGTCTCAACAGTAGCAGGTTTGGTGGCGTTGGTAGCAGTGTTACCGGCAAAACCGGGATCGGTTTGGGTAACTTTAAGCTCTACGAATGTGGGGGGTTCAACACCAAAAACATTGCCCTTGTAAGAAAGGATTTTGCAAACCATGTTTTCTTTTACAAACTTAAAGTTGTCGCCAACTTCACTTGCATTGATGGGAACCATATCGTAGGTTTCTTGATCCATGAAGTAGTAAAGACCACCATCTTCATAAGAATATTCCATATCTTTTCTCTCGATGAAAGCAGTGGGGAATTTAGCAGTAGGGTTATAAGATTTTTCAATAACCGCACCGGTAATTACATTCTTGGTTTTTGTTCTAACGAAAGCAGCACCTTTACCGGGTTTAACGTGTTGGAATTCAACAACCTGAAGAACGTTGCCGTCCTCTTCAAAGGTAACGCCGTTTCTGAAATCGCCTGCACTTATCATAATTCATATCCTCCGTAATGCAGAATTTTATTATACACAAATATTATATAAAATATACCTTATTTTGTCAAGTTAAAAGGCATTTTTAATGTAGTTAAGATGGAATTTTCCATCATTTTTCAAGATAACCTCAGCCACATCAAAACGAGGTTGAAGTTCCAATTCTTCCACCGTTTTTGAAAGATAATCCTGACTTGCCTTAATCATTCGGGCAATTTTATGGGAATCCACAGCCTCTTTCGGGGAAACAAGTGAATTTTCTTTTCGGGTTTTAACCTCCACAAAAAGAAGTGTATCCTCTTTTTTAGCAATAATATCAATCTCCCCAAAACGGCAAAGATAATTTCTTTTTAAAATGGTATGGCCCTTATTAATCAAAAAGGAACTAACCATATCTTCGCCTTTTTTGCCAAGCGCACCAATATTCATTACTTTTCACCCAACAATTTTTTCAAAAAGGATGGACGGTGAATAGGGCTCATGCCATACTTTAAAATAGCGTCGGTATGTTCCTTTGTGCCGTAACCCTTATGCTTTTTGAAATTATACTCGGGATATTTTTTATCCTCTTCTAACATCAAACGGTCACGGGTCACCTTTGCAAGAATTGAAGCAGCAGCAACGGAACAGGACTTTGCATCACCCTTTACAACCGTTTCGCAAGGAACCGAAATTCCGGCAGGAACTCGGTTGCCGTCAATAAGGGCAAAATCGGCCTTTACATTCAGTCCATCAATAGCTCTATTCATTGCAAGATAGGTGGCATTTAAAATATTATGCTCTTCAATTTCCTCCACCGAAGCAAATGCGATGGAGTAACTTAAAGCCTTTTCTTTAATTTCATCAAAAAGGGCTTCCCTTTTCTTTTCGCTGAGTTTTTTGGAATCGTTAAGACCCTCAATCTCCTCGTTTAAAATAACGGCTGCAGCGCAAACAGGACCTGCAAGTGGACCTCTTCCTGCTTCATCAACGCCACAAACCAATTTAAAACCCTTAGATTTCACTTGGGTTTCAATAGAAAAATCAGGCATTATCGCTTGTCCTTTCAAGAGTTATTAAGCCGATTTTACAGTTTCTATATTCCTCTAAAACCATATTGGCAGCTCTTTCGGTATCGGTCTCGCCACCGCGAATTACCATTCCACGCTTTTTACCGATTTGACAAAGCAAATCGTAACTATCACAATCAAAATCTAATTTTCCGTATCTTGCCTCTAAAAGTTCGGGATAAGAAGCGCTCAAGATTTCAAGCAAACGCATACTAAGCAACTCGGTATCCAAAATCCTATCCTTAACGGCGCCGGTAAACGCCAAATGTTCGCCCACCGTTTGGTCCTCAAACTTGGGCCACAAAACACCCGGGGTATCCAAAAGTTCAAGTTGTTTATCAATGGTAAACCACTGATTACCCCTTGTAACACCGGGGCGATTTTCAGCCTTGGCACGGGTTTTACCTGCAATTCGGTTAATAAATGTGGACTTGCCAACATTGGGTATTCCCACAATCATAACCCTTAAAGGTTTGCCAACCATACCCTTAGACTGATAATATTCAAGTCTTTCAGCCAAAGCAGTTTTAACGGTTGATTTAAATTTATCTATTCCCTTACCACTTTTGCAGTCCAAAGGGATAGCAGTTATATTTTGTTTCTTATAAAAATTTATCCATTCCTCAGTAACATTTTTATCTGCCATATCGCATTTATTAAGCAAAATGATATGAGGTTTGCCTTCGATTAATTCGGCGATTTCAGGGTTTCTTGAACTAACAGGAATTCTGGCATCCACAACCTCAGCCACAGCATCAATCAAGGGTAAAATTTCCTTCATCTTACGGCGAGTTTTAGCCATATGCCCGGGAAACCATTGTATACTTTGTGTATTATCTGCCATATCAGTCCAAAGCTCCTATTTTATTTAAAGGGAAAAAGCGGAAAATCGCCCTACCCAAAACATATCTTTTATCCACAAGTCCGTTATCACCAATCACGGTAAAACGGCTATCCAAAGAAGCACCACGGTTATCTCCCAAAACAAATACATAGCCTTCGGGAACATATAAGGGGAATTCCACATCTCCACCCGAATTGGTGAGAGAGCCAAGATAATCCTCCTTTAATGCTTTGCCATCAACAAAGACTTGACCGGTTTCAAAATCAATATCCACCGTTTCTCCACCAACGGCGATAACACGCTTAATAATCGGTTCATTACCCAAACTTTGGTCTTCAATTGAATTGCCAATATTACGGGAAATAACAACAATATCACCATTTTTAGGTTCATAATTAAAATTGGTAATAATTACTCGGTCGTTATGATGAAGGGTGTTATTCATGGAATCACCGTCAATTGTGGCAATTCTGAAAACAAAGCAAAAGATTATAACCACTGCAATAATAGCCGCACACAAAACCTCAAGCCACTCAACAAGGTCTTTTCCCTTTACAGGTACCTGTTCCGGCTCAGTTTCGGGCAAAGATTCAGCAAAGTCTTTATTAATTTCAAATCCATCATTAAATAAATTTTCTTTCTTCAAGTAATTCACCTCTTAGCGCACTCTAAATTAGACTTAAAAAATAAAGGAGGGTTACGGTGTCTTACCTTACCCTCCTCAATTTTGAACTTAGATTAATTCCTTAACCTTTGCAGCCTTACCAACTCTATCACGTAAGTAGTAAAGTTTAGCTCTACGAACACGACCCTTGCGAACAAGCTCTACCTTAGCAACTGAGGGAGAGTGTACGGGGAATACGCGCTCTACGCCGCAACCATAAGCTACACGGCGAACAGTAAAGGTTTCAGCAATGCCACTGTTATTCTTGGCGATAACGGTGCCTTCGAAAATCTGAATTCTTTCTTTCTCGCCTTCCTTAATTCTTACGTGTACCTTAACGGTGCTACCGATAAGAATCTCAGGAACATCAGTCTTTAACTGACTTTGTGCAATTTCCTTAATAATGTCCATTTGTTTTCCTCCTTAATTTTTTGCAGATGTTCATAAGGAAAACCTTAGAGGACCACCCGTTTCAATGTCGATTTTTCGGCATGAACCCGCTTGATAAGGACTCAAGCGACTTAAATGCTCAAATAGTATATCACAATACTTTATAAATTGCAAGTGTTTTTTTAATTAATTTATCCTTTAAAAACATTTACAGTTTTTAAAAACCAAACCCCCGTACGCCACAGCGTCGGGGGCAGTTTAGTACACACATTATCAGCCTGAAACATTAGTCTTGCTGTCCCAATGTGAGGACTAAATAACAAGTTATATTACTTAGATTAACTCGATAATTGCCATCTCAGCAGCATCGCCACGACGGGGACCGATTTTAGTAATACGGCAGTAACCACCGTTCTTATCGGCATACTTAGGAGCGATTTCGTTGTAAAGCTTTGCTACAACATCTTCCTTAGTAATGAATGCCCAAGCTTGACGCTTGCTAGCTAAAGTGTTGGTCTTAGCGAGTGTAATATACTTCTCTGTCATTGCTCTTACCTCTTTAGCACGGGTAACAGTGGTTTCAATCTTGCCATTTTCAAGCAAGAAGGTAACCATTGCTCTGAGCATTGCAGTTCTGTGTTCGCTGGTTCTTCCGAGTTTACGGGTACCTGGCATTTCTATTCACTCCTTAACTAGTGATTTAGCATAAATGCTATATTATTCGTCTGACTTTTTGAGGGTAAATCCAAAGGAATCTAACTTTGCAATAACCTCTTCAAGAGACTTACGGCCTAAGTTTCTAACCTTCATCATATCATCCTCAGACTTGTTGATAAGGTCTTCAACCGTATTGATACCTGCACGCTTTAAGCAGTTGAAGCTACGTACAGATAAATCCAATTCGTCGATAGTTAAATCGAGAACCTTTTCTTTCTCATTGTCGCTCTTTTCAGACAAGATGTTCTCGGTCTCGCTAACGCCTGCAGCCAAATCAAGGAACAATTCAAGATGCTCCATTAAAATTTTAGCAGACATAGAGATAGCCTCATTAGCCTTGAGAGAACCATCAGTCCAAACTTCCATTGTAAGCTTGCCCTTATCGGTAACGTTACCAATACGAGTATTTTCAACAAAGAAGTTTGCCTTTAAAACAGGTGAATAAATAGAGTCAACGGGAATAACACCGATTACGTTAACAAGTTGCTTATTCTGCTCAGCTGAAACATATCCTCTGCCCTTGTCAAGGTTAAGCTCCATATTAAGAGTAGCACCTGCATCAAGAGTAGCGATGTGTAAATCAGGATTAAGAATTTCAACTTCGGAATCAGCTTTAATAGAAGCAGCAGTTACCACACAGGGACCTTCAGCTTCAATGTAAATCTTTTTCGCCGTATCAGCATGAAGCTTTGCAATAAGACCCTTAACGTTGAGGATGATTTCAGTTACATCTTCCTTAACACCGGGGATAGTTGAAAACTCATGCACTACACCGTCAATTTTAACGGATGTTACAGCCGCACCGGGAAGGATGGAGAGTAAAACTCTTCTCAAACTGTTACCGAGGGTTGTAGCATAGCCACGCTCTAAAGGCTCCATAACGAACTTGCCGTATGTGCCATCAGCAGTCAATTTGACAGTATCAATTCTGGGCTTTTCAATCTCGAACATTTAAAAGCTCCGTTTCTCCGTATACAAATTTTGATTTTTATATGCCCTATACGGTAGGCTCTAAGATAAATAATATTATTACTTAGAATAAAGCTCGACAATAAGTTGATCTTCAACAGGAGCATCAATTTGATCTCTGTTGGGGAGAGCAACAACCTTAGCTGTTAAGGCTGTCTTATCAACATCCATCCACTCGGGAGTAGGACGAGCGCTGTTAGCCTCTAAAACTGCCTTGATTTTGTCAAGTGAGCGAGCCTTTTCACAAATAGATACAACTTCGCCAGCCTTTAAGAGGTAAGAAGCGATATCTACACGCTTACCGTTAACCTCAAAGTGACCATGACCTACAAGTTGTCTTGCTTCTGCACGGGAAGAAGCAAAGCCTGCTCTGTAAACCACATTATCGAGACGGCTTTCGAGAATCTTTAAAAGATTGTCACCGGTAATTCCGGGTTTTCTCTCAGCAATTTCGAAATAATGATGGAATTGATTTTCCTGAACGCCATAAAAGCGTCTTGCGGTTTGCTTCGCACGAAGCTGCAAACCGTATTCGGATGACTTCTTTCTACCTTGTCCATGTTGGCCGGGAGCATAAGCTCTGATACCAATAGAACACTTTTCAGAATAGCATCTTTCACCCTTTAAGAATAATTTCTTACCCTCACGGCGGCAAAGTCTGCATACTGCACCGGTATATCTTGCCATCTTTTGCACCTCCAAATTTTTAATGCAAATTAAATTTGTTTAACAGTATAAATGATTATACGCGTCTTCTCTTAGGAGGACGGCAACCATTATGAGGGATAGGGGTAACATCTTTAATCATGCTAACCTCTAAACCAGCAGTCTGCAATGCGCGAATTGCAGCCTCGCGTCCAGCTCCGGGACCTTTAACAAATACTTCAACGGTTTTAAGACCGTGCTCCATAGCTGCTTTAGCAGCAGTTTCAGCGGCAGATTGAGCTGCGAAAGGAGTAGATTTTCTTGAACCTCTGAAACCGAGCTCACCGGCAGAAGCCCATGAAAGAGCGTTACCTTGAGTATCGGTGATTGTTACGATAGTATTGTTGAAGGTTGATTGAATATGAGCAGAACCACGTTCAATGTTCTTTTTCTCACGACGACGGCGTGAACCAGCTGTTTTCTTAGCAGTAGCCATTTTATCTTCCTCCTACTTACTTTTTCTTGTTTGCTATAGTCTTCTTGGGACCCTTACGAGTACGAGCGTTAGTCTTGGAACGCTGACCTCTTACGGGCAAACCTTTACGGTGACGAAGGCCTCTATAGCTGCCGATTTCAATAAGTCTCTTAATATCAAATGCGATTGCACGACGACGGTCACCCTCAACTTGAAGGTTGTGGTCGATGTATTCACGCAACTTAGAAATATCATCCTCGGTTAAATCCTTAACTCTTGTATCAGGATTGATATCTAAATCGGCAAGGATTTTTTTAGATGTAGTAAGACCGATTCCAAAAATGTATGTGAGACCGATTTCTACTCGCTTCTCATTTGGAAGGTCAACACCAGCAATACGTGCCATTAATCAAAGCACCTCCATTTTTTCTTTACGGCGAATTTTCGCCATCTGCGACCTACAAATTAACCTTGACGTTGCTTATGCTTGGGGTTCTCACAGATAACCATGATTCTACCCTTACGCTTGATTATTTTGCACTTTTCGCAAATCTTTTTAACAGAAGGTCTGACTTTCATTCGGATTATACCTCCTTAAATTTTACAGTGTGATTAAATCACATTATTTGGAACGCCAAGTAATGCGTCCCTTTGTTAAGTCATAGGGAGACATTTCAACAGTAACCTTATCTCCGGGAAGGATTCGGATGTAGTTCATACGAAGTTTTCCGGAAATGTGGGCTAAAATCTTATGTCCGCCCGGTATTTCTACCTGAAACATTGCGTTAGGCATAGCCTCAACAACGACGCCTTCAAGTTCTATCATATCTGCTTTAGACATTTAGTTTCTCTCCTTTTCATAGGTACCCTCAAAAATCCTAAGGGACTTCCGTAATTGTTTGTTAGTATTAAAGCTTTGTGATTCTAAAACGGTATTTGTAAAGGATAAATGCTTTACATTCTTTTTCTTAGGTCGTTCCAAGGGTCGCTCTTTACCGTCGCATACGCAAAGGTGATTTTGAGTTTCTTCTACCACCACAAGGTAGTAGCCCTTGTCTCTTCCCTTTTTGGAACATACTATTTGTCCTATCATATTAAACCTCACTGAGGGTCATAATCTTAGGTCCATCATTTGTGATGACTATAGTGTGCTCAAAGTGAGCAGAAAGTGAGCCATCCTTTGTAAGTACCGTCCAACCATCAGGTAATATCTTAACATCCGAACCACCGGCGTTAACCATAGGTTCGATTGCAAGTGTCATACCCGGCATAAGTCTTATTCCTCGGCCGGCAGGTCCAAAATTTGGAACTTCCGGTGCTTCGTGAAGGGCGGTGCCAATTCCGTGACCCACGAATTTGCGAACCACTGATAATCCGTTGGCTTCAACAAAGCTTTGAACTGCGTTTGAAATATCACCAATTCTGCCGCCTGACACTGCAGCAGCAATTCCCTTATAAAGTGATTGCTCTGTAATGTCCATCAGCCGCTTTGCTTCGGGAGAAATGTCTCCACAAGCAAAAGTGGCAGCATTATCGCCGTGATAACCTTCAAACTCAGCACCAAGGTCAATACTTACTATATCCCCTTGCTTTAATTTTCTATTACGGGAGGGAATACCGTGAATTACCTCGTTGTTTATAGATATACAGGCGGTGGCAGGATAGCCGTGATAATTTTTGAAGTTAGGTTTTGCACCTTGACTTAAAATGTAATCCTCGGCTAACTTATCCAGCTCGGCCGTTGTAATGCCCGGCTCTACCGCCTTGCCTGCTATTTGTAATGCTCCTGCCGATATTCTGCAAGCTTCTTTCATAATTTTAAGCTCGCGTCCGGTTTTAAGCACTATCATATCCTACTTCTCCAATGCTGCGAGAACGAGGCGAGTTGTATCCTTAACCTCATCCTGACCTTCAACACATACGAGTTTATTGCAGGATTTATAATATTCCTTCAAAGGCTCGGTTTGTTCGTGATAAATCTCAAGTCTGTTTAAAACAGTCTCGGGTTCATCGTCTTTACGAATAACCAAGTTGCCATCACAGAAGTTACATTTGCCATCTACATTGGGCTTTTTGAACTCGATGTGATAGCTTGCGCCACATTTCTCACAAACACGTCTGCCTGACATACGTTTAACGATTTCCTCGTCTTTAACCTCAATAGAGAGAGCAAGGTCAATGTCAAAGCCCATAGTGTCAAGTGCTTCAGCTTGTGGAATTGTACGTGGGAAGCCATCAAGGATGTAACCGTTTGCACAGTCATCATCTGCTAAGCGCTCCTTGATGATGCCGATAACAACCTCATCAGGAACCAAAGCGCCGGCTTCGATAAAGCTTTTAGCCTTTAAACCCATTTCGGTACCGTTTTTCAATGCAGCACGAATGATGTTGCCGGTAGAAATGGTAGGAATGTTGTATTTCTCAGAGATTACCTCTGCTTGGGTGCCTTTGCCGGCACCGGGAGCTCCCAAAAGAATTAATTTCATTTTCTTACTCCTTTAATTAATCAAGAAAGCCCTTGTAATGACGCATCATCATTTGGGATTCAAGATTACGAACGGTATCTAATGCAACACCAACCATAATGAGTACCGAAGTACCACCTAAGGAGATGTTGATTTGACCTACATTTCCGATGATGATGGGAAGAATTGCAATTACGCTCAAGAAAAGCGCACCCATTAAGGTAATTCTTGACAAAATCTTGGAAATAAAATCAGAAGTGGGCTTACCAGGACGGATACCGGGGATGGCACCACCGTTTTTACGAAGATTGTTTGTCATTTCAACAGGATTAAATTGGATGGTTGCATAGAAGTAAGCAAATCCAATAATCATTGCGAAATAAACAACTGCGTAGAAAACGCCTTGAACACTGAAGAGTTGCAATACTTTACCAAAAGAGGTAGCTTGCTGTGCAGTATTCATAAAGCCTAAAATCATTGTGGGGAGCATCAAAATTGAGGAAGCAAAGATGATGGGCATAACACCGGACATATTAACCTTAATCGGGATATGGGTGTTTTGGCCGCCATACATTTTGTTACCTACAACACGCTTTGCATATTGAACGGGAATTCTACGCTCAGCTTCGGTCATCCAAACAACAAAGCCGATGATTGCTAAGAAAGCAACTAAAATTCCGATTACAGCAAACTTTTGGTCGTAATCCTTCCAGTAGGTCCATAATGCACCTGCTGCTTGGGGACCACGAGAAAGGATACCAGCAAAAAGAAGTATTGAAATACCGTTGCCGATACCTTTTGAGTCAATTTGTTCGCCAAGCCACATTACTAAGGCAGAACCGGCTGTGAATGCTAACACGATAACAAAGCCTGCGAAAATAACAGCGCCTGTACCGCTAACAGTCAAGAAGCCACTTCTCTTCAAGTAGATATAGTAAGCTATACCTTGAATGATTGCCAAAATAATGGTTGCATAACGTGTGATTTGAGCTAATTTCTTTTGACCCTCTTCGCCTTCTTTAGAAAGTCTCTCTAAATAAGGAATAGCAACACAAAGAAGTTGTACTATAATTGAAGAGTTAATGTACGGGGTAACCGACATTGCGAAGATGGCACCATATTCAAGGCCACCACCGGTCAAAATGGATAAGTAGCTGAAGAATTGATTTACGCCTTCACCAGTCATAGATGCGCGTAAAGCAGCTACGTTAATATAAGGAACGGGGATTACCGAACCGATGCGGAAGATGAGCAAAACAAAGATTGTAAATAAAATCTTATTTCTAAGCTCTTTAATTTTCCAAGCATTCTTTAATGTTTCTAACATTAAATCACCTCGGTCTTTCCGCCGGCGGCAGCAATTTTCTCAGCTGCAGAAGCAGAATAAGCATTGAGCTTAACTTCTAACTTCTTGGTAAGCTTTCCATTGCCTAAAACTTTTACAGGAAGGTTAGCCTTCTTGATGATACCCTTTGCTTTTAAAGCATCAGCGTCAACAACATTACCGTCCTCGAACACTTCTAAAGCGGAAACGTTAATAGCTATCCATTCCTCAGCAAATATATTGTTAAAGCCACGCTTAGGAACACGTCTTTGTAAAGGCATTTGACCACCTTCGAAACCTGCTCTCATTCCGTGACCAGCACGGGCTTTTTGACCCTTATGACCCTTACCGGCAGTTTTGCCGTTACCAGAGCCATGGCCTCTGCCTATGCGCTTAGACTCTTTTGTAGAGCCAATAGCCGGAGCTAATTCATGCATTTTCATTGTTCGCACCTCCTTGCTTAATACACGGTCTAACCGTAATTCCACCCAGAATTAAGCTTTTGCTTCGCAGAATTCTACTAAGTGGATGATCTTGTTAATTTTGCCTCTGGTCTGAGCATTGTCGGGATGACATCTCTCATCGCCGATTTTGTGAAGACCCAAAGCCTCAGCAGTTGCGATTTGGTCCTTTTTAGAACCGATTGTGCTCTTAACAAGCTTTACCTTAAGGCAAGCAGTCTTTTTTGTAGCCATTTCACTGCTCCTCCTTAACCTACGATTTCCTTGGCAGTCTTGCCACGGATAGCAGCAACTTCCTCAGCACTTCTGAGTGCCTTAAGACCTGCTACGGTAGCACGAACTACATTACAAGGATTATTTGAACGTAAAGCCTTTGTACGAATGTCGGTAATACCAACAGTCTCAACAACGGCACGAACCGCACCACCAGCGATAACACCGGTACCGGGAGCAGCAGGCTTAAGTAAAACTCTGCCTGCACCGAACTCACCAATGATTTCGTGCGGAATAGTAGTACCCTTTAAAGATACCTTAATAAGATTTTTCTTAGCGTCTTCGATACCCTTACGGATAGCATCTGGAACTTCGCCAGCTTTACCCATACCGTAACCTACGATACCGTTTCCGTCACCAACAACTACGAGAGCAGAGAATTTCATAATACGTCCGCCCTTTACAGTTTTAGAAACACGGTTAATGGCAACTACACGCTCTTTTAAATCTAATGTTGATGCGTCTATATTTGTAGCCAAAAGTATTCCTCCCTCTTAGAACTTAAGGCCGCCCTCACGGGCACCTTCAGCTAATTCTTTGACACGGCCGTGATAAATGTATCCGCCACGGTCAAAAACAACTTCGGTGATGCCCTTAGCAGCAGCACGCTCTGCAATTAACTGTCCAACCTTGCGAGCACCCTCTACGTTGCCGCCGTTTAACTCGAAATCTTTTTCGTTAGAAGCAGCAGCTGCGAGTGTTACGCCGTTTACATCATCAATAAGCTGGGCTGTGATGTTCTTATTGGAGCGGAATACGTTAAGACGAGGACAAGCAGCTGTTCCGCTAATCTTAGCACGAACACGCATGTGACGCTTGATTCTTGCCTTATTGCTGTTAGTTTTGCTAACCATTTACATACACTCCTTTTATTTCTTAGAACCCTTAGCGGCCTTACCTTCTTTACGACGAATGTACTCACCAGCATACTTAATGCCCTTGCCCTTATATGGCTCAGGAGGACGCTTCTCACGTACTTCAGCCGCAAATTGGCCAACCTTTTGCTTATCGGCACCGCTTATAATGATTTGGTTCGGGTTCGGTACCTCAATTGCAATGCCATCGATTTCTTCCATAATTACTTGGTGTGAATAACCGAGGTTCATTACAAGATTTTTTCCCTGCTTTTGTGCACGGTAACCTACACCGTTAATCTCCAAAGTCTTGGAGTAGCCGTTAGCTACACCCTCAACCATGTTAGCGATAAGTGTACGGGTTAAACCGTGAAGTGCACGGTGTTCCTTGTTATCAGAAGGACGAGTAACGATGATTTCGTTACCTTCCATTGCGATAGTCATATCAGCATTGAAAGTATCTTTGAGTTCGCCCTTAGGTCCCTTAACGATAACTTCTTGACCGTTAAGTTTAACCTCAACACCAGCGGGAACTGTGATAGGTTTTCTTCCTATTCTTGACATTCCTAACGCACCTCCTTACCAAACATAAGCAAGCACTTCGCCGCCTACATTGGCTTTGCGTGCCTCTTTGTCTGTCATAATACCCTTAGAGGTGGAAAGGATTGCTATACCAAGGCCTTTCATAACCTTAGGCATATCCTCTACATTAGTGTAGATACGCAAGCCCGGCTTAGAAACTCTACGGATGCCGGTGATAACCTGCGCCTTATTTTGGCCGTATTTCAAAGTAATATGAATTACGCCTTGCTTACCGTCTTCTTCAACGGTGAAGCTTGCGATGTAACCTTCATCAAGTAAAATTTGAGCAATAGCCTTCTTTACCTTGGATGCAGGAACATCTACCGAATCGTGTTTTGCAGAGGATGCGTTACGAATTCTCGTAAGCATATCTGCTATTGTATCGGTAATTTGCATGCCGTCAACCTCCTTTTAGTTCTTGCGCCTTACCAGCTAGCCTTCTTTACTCCGGGAATCTCGCCCTTGTAAGCGAGTTCTCTGAAGCATATACGGCAGATGCCGTACTTACGAAGATAAGCATGGGGGCGGCCGCAGATTTTACATCTGTTGTACTCTCTTGTAGAAAACTTAGCAGGACGAGCCTGTTTGATTTTCATAGCAGTTTTAGCCATAATTTTTTCCTCCTACTTACTTCGCAAACGGAGCGCCTAAAAGTGTAAGCAACTCACGAGCTTCTTCATCTGTATTGGCGGTGGTAACGAAGATAATATCCATACCACGAACCTTGTCTATCTTTTCATATTCGATTTCGGGGAATATTAATTGCTCCTTAACGCCCATAGCATAGTTTCCTCTGCCATCGAAAGCGTTGGGGTTAATTCCTCTAAAGTCTCTTACACGGGGAAGAGCTGCATTGAAAAGTCTCTCAATGAACTCATACATTCTCTCGCCTCTAAGAGTAACCTTTGCACCGATGGGCATTCCTTCA
>JAZNLZ010000024.1:0-17123 GCA_045579365.1 Acutalibacteraceae bacterium | reverse complement strand
ACTCAAGAAGCAGGTGCTATGACTATCATTTCTATGATGATAGATGATTGTCCTTTAGAAATGATTTATGACTCTCTTTTTGGGAGCCGAGCCGTTTCTATTGGACTTTAGTCAGATAGAAACGGCTCGGAGACGCAGTCGGAGAGCCGGGATGAGCAGGGCATAATACCCCGCGTCAATAAAGAATCAGTAAGAAATGAAGTTCGCTCACACCATTGACAGTGGGTGTATTATGCCCTGCGTACTTTCATTTTAAGAGCCATATAGGTTAATGATAGTTTTATTATAGATAACATTAAATGATGATAATTTGTATTTATGATGTTATGTAATATGGCTCTTTATGATTGATGATTTACTTTTTGATATGCTTTATGATTATAATTTCGATATGCTCTATGATTATAGTTTCGAGAGAATATTTCGAAATTACTTTCATTTCCCGCAAAAAAGGATTGTGCTGACCGTCAGTTTGAGATTACTTACTTTTCGATATCAGGTCAGCACAATCTCTGAAAGCAATTTTTTATGCTCCACGGTTTGAGATGATATATGACTGTCGTTTGCAAATGAGCAGGGCAAAATTTTCGTACACAAAATTATTCTCGTCAGGAGAACCCTAGATATTTTATTGACGAAAATGCACTTATTATAAACATTTTGGTTCACAGCTTTTTACGCAAGGCTTGGTCCCTATCCTTGCGTTGAAATAAAATTTTTGGAGAAAGGAGACAGTTTGCTATGTCAGATTCTAATAATATTACGGTGCTAAATCCGGGTCTGTATAAAAACTTGCTGGCACAGATTGAAGCAATTTACAACCACAGCAATGAACTTAGTTTTAAAACAAGGGCTCGGTACTTTGAAGCGACAAAAAGATTCTGCAAGTTTTTAGCCGATAATTTTCGTCTGCAAAACTTTAAGAATGTAGAAGACAGACACTTTAAAGCTTATGTTGAGCATCTAAAAGACAATAACTCCGCCGCGACTATTCAATCCGATTTGTCGGGCATACGGTATTTTCATAGAAAGTCAGGCAGTAAGAACATGCTTTCAAAAAATGATAAGCTATCACTGCCTAAACGAGCGACAGGCGTAAAAGACCATTCGTGGTTAAAAACCGAGATTGACAGCATGCGACAATTGGCCACCCAAACAGGTCGACAGGATGTGGTTATTGCTATAGATTTTGCTCATGAGTTTGGTTTAAGGCTTGAAGAAATCTGTACGCTTAGAGTTGAATATCTTATGTCCGCCTTAAAGACCGGGCAACTTGTTATAAAGGGCAAAGGCGGTCAGACAAGAGCTATTGATTTGAGTGCAAAGCAACGCGGTATTGTTACTAAATACTTGGATTACGCTCGTTGTTCGGGCAGATACCCAAGGGATTATTTAATCTCTGCAAGCGAAAAAGACGGAGTCAAGCGTGAAAAGCGCTCGTTACAGAATTGGATGAGCTATAATCGAAAAAGTTTTATAGCAGAAAATCGTGAAGATTTATATGAAGACGGTAAAAAGAAAAGAACCGAGACGATTTCATGGCACGGACTGAGACATACCTACGCACAAAGAACCTACGCCGAAGCGTTGGAAGAAAGACCGAAGAAAGCTCGAAAGATTGTAAGCGAAAACTTAGGTCATCATAGAACCGAAGTAACAAGAATCTATTTGGCTGATAAGCCACACAAAAAGTAATCTATTAATTAAAATAATGAAGGAATTTTTCAAATTGACTACAATATCCTGCTGACGAAAATCCGTAGGATTGATATATAGGGACAATAAAGGAAGTATAGGTCGGTCAATTTAAATGCCCGAAGTATATGGCGGTAGCAACCAGATACCGCTTGTAAGGAGAATTTATATGTTATATGTTTCGAGGCTAGCCTCCGGCAGAAATGGAGGTAATAAAGATTAAGGAGGTGTAGCTCATGAGCGATCCTAAAATTGTTTTTAAATCAGATATTCCCGAAGATGCTCTTAATTCTCTTGCTATGTTAATGATAGAAGAGATGGAGAAGCTTTTTGAAAGCGAAGTTGGAAAAGAAGAGTTTGAACGATATTTGAAAGAAGGAGCTTCTGAAGACGACGAAGATTAAGATATAAGCGGTACGGCTGTACTGCCGTACCGCTAAATTTAATACCTGACCGGTATTTTTGATTTTTCTAATTTTATTTTATCATCAGAATAGGAATGAAGTTTGAGGGCGTTTTTAATGTTACCACTAATCTCTTCAAAAGATAAGGTTGGAGAAATTGATATTGAACTTAAAGCACTTCGATTAAATTCGATATCTATATACGGTATTAACAGTCCGTTTTTCTCATACGTTGATGCGCCACGATTTAACTGCATGAATTTTATGTCTTTGTTATTTTCATCCCATATAGCCACAAGAAAAACAAGCAATCTATATTCGGATTCATTTTTAAAACAGGGACTTTTAAAGAAGGAACCTACTTGAAATATTTTTTCGACCATAATTTCTACAGTAATATTGCAAAAACTTCTGTCATCCTTATTCTCATCGATAACTTTAGCGAAGTCTTTTACCACCTTTTTAATTATTGCTTTTTGCTTGCTTTGGTCGTAGACAACCTTTCCGGAGAATATTTTAATCTGATGTTTTGGAGGTAAAGAGTCATTGGTTATTAGATTATTTAACAATGTGTTTGCATCAAACCCTACGTTATAGCCTTTTATGCCGTCGCTCTTGGTATAATAGTTCCAAAGCGAAAGATTATCGAAATCTGTAGAAAAAGAACATTGATAAACATGTCTTTTGCGTTGTGTTGGATTGTCATAAAGTTTTTTGCAATGGTCTTTAAAATGTTTTCGGTATTCCTTTGGCAAACCTAATTCAAATCTTGAATTGATGCACAATTCCATAACATAACGACCTTCGCTATAATCGTTCAAATAATTACGGTCGGTAAACCTTAGAGTGTGATTTTGCAATATGCCATTGAGACCAGACGGAGAAGTATAATGATATATCTCACAATTAGATGAATCTATATATGTAGAAATATCTTCATTAGAAATGTTAATAACTTTTTGGTATAGGCTTTGCATTATTACCAAACCCCTTTAATTTATTTTTTAAATTATAACATAAAATTTAAATTATTTCTATCAAAGTATTTATTAACGAAAATGGAGTGCATAAAAATTGTTTTATGTATTGACTGTAAACCTTTTATGTGTTATAATAAACACAAATCATTTGGAGGTGAATTAGAATATGAATATTGTAGGAGAACGACTAAAAGAACTAAGGGTAAATGCACGTTATTCACAAAAGCAGTTAGCGGAATTGTGCGAGACGACACAAGCAACCATCGGTCGCTATGAAATGGGTGTTGCCGAGCCACCGTTCCAAAAACTACTGTGGTATGCAGACTTCTTTAATGTATCCTTGGATTATATCTTTGGAAGAACGGATAATCCCACGGGTATGTCACAAAGCAAAGAAGCATTAAAATCCACTCTTGCGGTAGATGCTGGTCTGGAGGCACTAATAACAATGTGCTTTACTCCCGGAACTGTGTTTAACGAAAAGCTGAAAGAGATCATTTCTCAGATGCTTCGGGAGGCGAAAGAAGAATGATTGGAGTTATTTACGCAAGATATTCTTCGGACAGCCAACGCGAAGAAAGTATTGACGGTCAGCTTCGTGAATGCTACGCTTTTGCCGAAAAGCAAGGGATTTCAATTATAGATACCTATATTGACCGAGCGTTATCGGCAAAGACGGACAATAGACCTGCTTTCCAACAGATGATAAAGGACAGCGATAAACAAAAATTCGATCTGGTTATCGTTTGGAAACTCGACCGATTTGCCCGCAACCGTTACGATTCGGCTCGTTATAAAAACACATTAAAAAAGAATAATGTTAGAGTGGTTTCTGCGACGGAAACAATATCCCAAAACGCTGAAGGCATATTGCTTGAATCATTGTTAGAGGGTTATGCAGAATACTATTCGGTTGAACTTTCCGAAAAAGTTACAAGAGGCATGACCGAAAATGCGCTAAAATGCAAATTTAACGGCGGTACGGTTCCTATCGGTTATGTTATTAACAAAGACCAAATGTTTGAGGTAGATCCCGTTAAAGCACCCTATGTGGTTGCTGCTTTCCAAGCATACACCGACGGCAAAACTATAAAAGAGATTGTGGAAATGCTAAATGCAAAAGGTGTTACCACTTCCCACGGAACGAAAATAACCATTAATATCGTAACGGATATGCTAAAAAACCGACGGTATATCGGCGAATACAAGTTTCGAGATATTATTAACCCAAACGGCATACCGAAGATAGTACCCCAAGCTTTATTTGACAAGGTGCAACGTGAGCGAGCGAAGAATAAGAGAGCAACAGCAAGACATAAAGCCGAAGATGATTACTTACTGACCACAAAACTGTTTTGCGGTAAATGCGGTGTATATATGACCGGTGAAAGCGGAACCGCACGAAACGGTACTGTTCACCGCTATTACAAATGCAACAACGTTAAATACAAACATACTTGTGATAAAAATACGGTTAAAAAAGAATGGATTGAGGACATTGTTGTTAAACACACCCATGAGATGATGATTGATGATAATGTACTTGAGGACATCGCAAGTATTGTGTTCAGAAATGCAAAGAAAGAAAATCCGGCAATACAATTACTTAAACAACGGCTTAGTGAAACGGAGAACGCACTGAACAATCTGCTTAGAGCAATAGAAGAAGGAATTATAACTCCAACCACAAAACAAAGAATGATTGAGTTGGAGCAGACGAGAGATGAGATTAAATTAAAACTCATCAAGGAAGAAATGAAGAAGCCCACCATTACGAAAGAGGGCTTAGTATTATGGCTCAGGCATATTCAAAACATGAGCTTAGAAACGAAGGAACACAAACAAAGACTGATTGACTGCTTTGTAAATGCCGTATATCTTTACGACGACAAACTAGTCATAACATTTAATTATAAGGAAGCAAGCAAAACCGTAACCTTAAAAGAGGTAAACGGTTCGATTATAGAATGCTCAGGTGCACCAAAAAGAGCCACAACACACAATTTGTGTATTGTGGTTCTTTTTTATTATGTTTTGAGAATAAGATATTAAATTAAGAATTTTCAAAGATGGGGTAAGAAAAATGGTGATTTCGAAGATTGTTATTACAGGTGGTCCGTGCGCCGGTAAATCTACAGCTATGAGTTGGATTCAAAATGCGTTTTCTCAAATAGGATATACGGTTTTGTTTATTCCTGAAACTGCAACCGAGCTTATTAATAGTGGCGTTGCGCCGTGGACTTGTGGAACAAAAAAGGAATATCAAAAATGTCAGTTAAAATTGCAAATTGAAAAAGAAAAAGTTTTTGAACAGGCAGCTTCCACCATGAAAACCGATAAGGTGCTTATTGTTTGCGACCGTGGCGCCCTTGATAACAAAGCATACATGAACGATGCTGACTTTGCTGAAGCAGTACAGTTTATCGGCATTAATGAAGTGGAACTTCGTGATAACTATGATGCAGTATTTCATTTGGTTACGGCAGCAAAAGGCGCTGAAAAATTTTATACACTTGAAAATAACTCAGCCAGAACTGAAAAACCTGAGCAAGCCGTAGAACTTGATGATAAACTGATTTCTGCCTGGACCGGTCATCCCCATTTTAGAGTGATTGATAATAGTTCCACCTTTGAAGAAAAGATGAAGAAATTGATTGCCGAGATTGCTTCTTTCTTGGGCGAACCTGAACCTTATGAAATTGAAAGAAAGTTTTTGATTGAGTATCCGGATATTAACTGGCTTGAGAGCAACCCTTCTTGTCAGCGAATTGAGATTGTTCAAACCTATCTTAATAGTACTGATGATGAGGAGGTTCGTGTTCGTCAGCGTGGTCTTGAGGGTAATTACATCTACTTTCAAACTATTAAACGAAAGGTATCAGATGTGAAGCGCGTGGAGATTGAACGTCGGTTATCACGGTCGGAATACTTAAATCTTTTGAGAGAAGCAGATAATACTAAAAGACAAATTTCTAAAACAAGATATTGTCTTACATACGAAAATCAGTATTTTGAAATTGACGTCTATCCGTTTTGGGATGATAAAGCTATTGTTGAAATTGAACTTAGAGATGAGATGTTAGATATTGTATTCCCAAAACAAATTAGGGTAATTAAAGAGGTTACTGATGACGATTCCTTTAAAAATGCTTCTTTAGCTAAAATATAATTATTTACTAACCTCAACCTGCGACTCGTGGGTTGAGGTTCTTTTTTGTGCGTAAAAATGTTATTTCGTAAAATTTAAATTGATTTTTGTATTGAAAAAGTTTTTTTAAAGTGATATAGTTGCTTTAATAGAATTTTAACAAAGAGGTAGTTTAATGAAAAAGTTATTTAGCTATGCTATGGATATTGGCGAGCAAATGCTTATTTCGGGTGCTGAAGTTCACCGTGTTGAAGAAAGCGTAACAAGAATTTGTAATGCTTTCGGCGCTGTTAGAGTTGATGTTTTTATTATTACCAGCAGTATGGTGGTAACAGTACATACTAAAGATGGTGAAACATATACCCAAACCAGAAGAATTATGTCTTCGGGAGTTGACATTGAAAGAATTCATCGTTTAAATCAATTATCGAGAGAAATTTGCGAAAAAAATCTTTCGTCCGAAGAAATTGAAACTAAACTAAATGCTGCCATAAACTGTAAAGAATATCCTATGTGGTGGGAGTATATTTGTTATTCGGTAATAGCAGGTGCATTCACCTTGTTCTTTGGTGGAACGGTTATTGAAACCTTGATTTCATTAGTTGTAGGCTTTGCTGTTAGATGTAGCATTTCACTTTTTGAAAAGGTGATTACTAACAAGATTTTTTCAAAGTTTGTTTCAACAGCAGTTGCAACCTTTTTAGCAATGCTTGCCGTGAAATTTGGTTGGATACCAAATGTAGATAAAATTATAATTGGTAACATAATGACCTTAATTCCCGGAATAGGTTTAATTAACGCTTTGCGTGATTTATTTACAGGTGATAGTATTGCAGGACTTTTGAGAACAATCGAGGCTATACTTACTGCTTTAGCTATTGCAGCAGGATATTTTGCGATTGCTGTTTTGGGAGAAATGGTGCTATGACAAAAACTGAAATAATTCAAATTCTATCGGGTTTTGTGGGTTCAATCGGATTTGCAGTACTCTTTAATATTCGTGGCAAAAGACTTGTTGTAACCGGCATTGGTGGTTTTGCTTCTTGGTTTATTTTCGTTATTCTCAGTTGGTTTATTCCAAGTGAGCCGATAATCTATTTTATTGTGGCTTGTGGAATTTCCATATATGCCGAGGTTATGGCGAGAATTGTTAAAGCCCCAACAACTACCTTTATCATTTCTTCGCTTATTCCTTTGGTGCCCGGTGGTTCGCTTTACTATACAATGGCAAATGCCTTTGAGGGAAATTTAAAGGTCTTTTTGCAAAGAGGCGTTTATACTTTAGAATTGGCTGCTGCCTTGGCTTTGGGGATAATTGTTTCAACAGCAGTTGCAAAAATAATATACAGCAAAGTAAATGAATATAAAAAAGCTTGAGCCTTAAGGGTTCAAGCTTTTTCTTTATGAACAAAATCTATGGTCGCCGATGGTGGTTATAACGGGTCGGCTGAAAATCCATTTGTTTGTGGCAATTTTTGGGTTGTAGTAATAAATAGCTCCACCACTTGGGTCAATACCGTTAATGGCATCACTTGCTGCACGATAGGCACTTTCACTTATGGGTTCATAAAACTGCCCGTCATTTAAACAAGAGAAGGCACCTTTTTGATATATTACTCCCGACATTGTATCAGGGAATGAAGGATGCTCAATTCGGTTTAGAACAACGGCTCCCACGGCAACCTGTCCCATATAAGGTTCTCCTCTTGCTTCGGCCGAGATTAATCTTGCCAGTAGTTGATAGTCGGAGGAATTGTTTTGGTTACTACTCGAAATACCCATGGCAGCTAATGTTTTACTTCCTGCAATACCGTCAGCCACAAGTCCGTTTTTCTTTTGAAAAGAAATAACGGCTTTTTTTGTTGCTGTTCCGAAAATTCCGTCTATTTCACCACTGTAATATCCCCATTGTTTTAATCTTTTTTGAATTTCTACTACTTCGGAGGATTTTGAACCAAACTGTGAAAGGGAATAGGTGGTTAATGTGAATATTGATAATATAAGAAACAGTGAAACAATAACCTTTATATATTTCATTTTACACTCTCCTTGATTTACATGTTTTACAAAATGGCAAAATTTATTCTTATCTTACAAATAAATATAATTTTCACACACCTGTTTTGACAAAATTATTTTCGGTTAGGATATATAATTTAGTGTAGAAAAAATTGGGGTGAAAATTTTGAGTGATAACATTAAAATTAGCAGGAAGTTGGAAAATTATACACTTAAAGAATTAAGTTCGGCAGTTACAGTGCATGTTTTGGTTTCCCTTGTTTCAGCTTTTACCTGCCGAGGAGTTGTTTTGGGTAAATTTATGCCCTTTGGCATTGCCTTCCTTGGTGGGTGTAACGGTTATTTTTTGTCTGCATCAATGGTGGGTGCGTTTATTAGTTATTTTATTCCTGCAGCCGATGTGTCGGGGTTTAGATATATTGCAGCCTTATTTGCAGTATTATCAATTAAACTGTTACTTGCAGGGTATAAAAGAATAGTAAACAATTCGCTTTTTTGCGCACTTATTTCTTTTTTGGCTTGTGTGTTAACCGGTTTCACTTTATTTGGCACCGGACAAGTCGATGTGCTTAGCATTTTAACCGAGGGTTTGCTTTGTGGTATGGCATCGTTTTTTATATGCAAAACTTTTAGGGCATTTGAAAGGGAAGTGGTAGGCTTTTCTTCGGAAGAATTGGCAAGTTTGTTGCTTACTTGTGGCATTGTTATAATGGGGCTTTATTCATTTGAGGTTTTTGGCGTTTCTTTGGGGCGTATTTTGGGTGTGTTGATTATCTTAATTGCATCTAAATACGGTGGAATAATTGCCGGTTCTATTAGTGGAATTACCATTGGCTTTTCACTTTTGCTAAGTGGTTCGGGAGGAACGATTGGTTTAACATTTGCCCTTTCGGGTTTAATGTGTGGCGTCTTTGCAAACTTGGGAAAATATTCCCAAATAATGATTTTGGTTGCCTTGAGTTTTATCGGCAGTGTGATTTCGGGTGAGATAACCCAGGTGGCACATATAATTTCCGAGTCGGTTATTGGAAGTGTATTATTTGCAGTAATACCTAAAAATATCGGCATCTGTTTTGGCAAAGTGTTTTCCTCATACCCAAAAATGACCTCCTGCGAGGGGATAAAAAAATCTTTAACAATGCGACTGAATTTGGCCTCTAACGCTTTAAAAGATGTTTCCGAAACGGTGGAACAGGTGTCTCAAAAACTGGCACAAATAAATTCTCCCGATTTTAGCAAGGTGATTTATAACATTGAACAAGAGGCCTGTGCAGGATGCAAACTAAGGGTTCATTGTTGGGAAAGCAGGAGAAAAAGCACCGTTGATGCGATAATGGATATTACCAAAGCAATAAAGAACAATGAAAATAATATAGATGGTGCAATCCCCGAAGAATTTAAGGGTAGATGCTTAAGGGTTTCAAAAATAAGTAATGTAACCTTTAGAAAATATTCGGAATACGCTTCAAGAATATCGGCCGAAAACCGACTTGATGAAGTAAGGTCGGTGGTATCCGACCAGTTTTATGGGATTTCGGATATGTTAAGCGACCTTGGGGAAGATTTTAAAAATGATGAACATTTTGATAGTGTTATGGCCGAAAATGTTGCTTCGGCTTTCAAAGATCTGGATATTCGTGTTTCGGAGGCAGGGTGCCGAATTGATAAATTTGGGAGAATTACCCTTGAATTTAAACTTAAAAAAGACAGCGACTTAGTCATTAATAAAATGAAGGTGATGAAAATTGCATCCATTGTTTGTGAGCGTAATTTTGATGTGCCGAACGTTAGTGAAGTTGGTGGAGAAATTTTTATAGTCTTAAATGAAAAGGCTGATATTACCATTGATTACGGTGCAGAACAAATATGTGCAAATGATGCCAAAATGTGTGGCGATGCTTATAAGTGTTTTAACGATGGCAGAGGGCATTTTTTAATGGTGCTAAGCGACGGTATGGGAACGGGTGGCCGTGCTGCTGTTGACGGAGCAATGGCTTGTGGACTTATGTCTCGTTTGGTTAAAGCAGGTTTTGGATATGACTGTTCTTTAAGATTTTTAAATTCATCAATGCTCTTTAAATCCACCGATGAATCCTTGGCAACGGTTGATGTTGCAAGTATTGATTTATTTACAGGTCAAACCGAACTTTACAAGGCAGGAGCAGCCCCCACAATAATAAGGCGTTCGGGAAGAACGGGAAAAGCCGAAAGCACATCGCTTCCGGCCGGAATTTTGAGGGATATTGGATTTGATAAAGCATCAATAAAATGCAAGGTTGGGGATATTGTTGTTATGATGTCGGATGGTGCTGTTAGTGAAGGTCTTGACTGGATAAGGGAAGAAATCGAAGCCTGGACCGATGGAACGGCTCAAAGTTTGGCCGAAAGATTGTGCGAATGTGCAAAACGCCGCCGAACCGATGCACACGAGGATGACATCACTGTTCTGACGGCGATTTTAAATAAATCAGTTTAAAATTTTAACACCTTTAATTAGAATATTTATATCGTTGCCAATTCCTTTAATAGAAAGTGGAAGACCGTTTTGACTAAAATAAAATCTATATTTATTGTCATTAAATCGATATTCTAAAAAATATTTATTATCCTGAAAGTTCAGTTCAGAAGTGTATTTGGATTTTAAAAATCCCTCATAAAAAATTCTTAAAACAGACTCCTTCTCAAGACTATCGAGAGGGAGTTCTTTTTCAATACTCAAAAATTCGGTTTTACAGGTTGTATCCGAAAAAATGATTTTCAGGTTTTCAAGGCTTTTTGGTTTTTCAACAGTTAAGGTAAGATTAGAATTATTGTCGCACAGGGCTTTAAAGATATATTTCTCCTTCTTTATGGTGCATTCGATGTTATATTCAAGGTTTTGGGTTTGAGGTTTAACGGTTGTGGTTTTAGAACAACTGCATATAAAACAAAGAATAAGAAATGGGAGAAATAATTTTTTCAAAGTAAAACAACACCTTTTAAAAATTAAAGCTCCTCAATAATATCGGTGGGTAAAAGTGCGTGTTGGCTGCGTCTTAAAACGGCCTTGTCGGCAGCAAAGGAGTGAATATATACAGCAAATTTAGCAGCATCAATGGGTGAATAACCTTGTGCTAAATACGAAGCAACAATACCTGCTAAAACATCGCCACTTCCACCCGTTGCCATACCGTTGTTGCCAATAACATTAAAGAAAACATTACCTTGGCTGTCGGCAACGATAGTATTACTGCCCTTTAGTACAAGTGTGCAACCGTACTTTTTCGCAAATTCCGAAGCGAGTTTAGGTCGGTTGGCTTCAATTTCACTCACAGGCACTTTACAAAGGCGAGACATTTCGGCAGGGTGGGGAGTTAAAATTAAGGGAGCTTTACATTGTCTTAATAAGTCTATGCGCTCACTTAATGCATTTATACCATCGGCATCTATAACTAAGGGTTTGTCGGTTTTTAGTAAAAACTTTAAAATTTTAAGGTTTTCTTTATGTTTGCCAATACCGGGACCAAACAAAACGCTGTCGGCTGAATTGATATGTTTTTTTAAAAACTTTAAATTAAATTTAATGGTGCCTTTCCGGGTTTCTTTAAAGGGAAGGCAAACGGCTTCGGGCAAAAATCTTGTGAAGGGAATATAAATGCTTTTGGGAATAATACATTTCACAATTCCAAGGCCACTTCGAAGGGCTGACTTTGCCGCCATCATTAAGGCACCGGCCATACCGTAACTTCCACAAATCAGTAAAGAAGTGCCGTAAGTACCTTTGTGTGAGTTGTGAAGTCGCTTTTTGAATGTAGGTTCTTTTAGGATTTGGTATGTGTATTCTGAAGTCTCTACACCAATGTCAAGCACTTCAACCTTTCCACAGTAATTACTGCCGGGTGGTAGCATAAAACAAGGTTTTAAGGCAATGAAAGTAAAGGTATAGTCGGCCATAAAAGCAACCGACCGGGTATGTCCGTTGTCACACTCGACACCCGAGGGAATATCAACGGCTATTTTGAGTGCTTTTTGTTTATTCGCTGTTTCAATAATTTCCTTTATGTTGTCTTGGAGTTCCCCTTGAAAGCCAAAACCGAACAAAGCGTCGATTATAATATCGTAATCTTTTTCTATTTTCTGTGTAATATTTACCTTTAAATCGTCATAATAATATTTAGCGTTTTCGGTGACAGGAGCACCAAATGGCGTAATTACGGTTACATTTGCACCCGATTTTGAAAGCAGGTCAGCAATAACACAACCGTCACCACCATTGTTGCCTTTGCCAACAAGCACTGCAATATTTTTAGTTTTAATTTCAAAGTTGTCGCTAATCTTTTTGGCGACTAAACTTCCTGCAGTAAACATTAAATCTTTAAAAGAAAAAGTGCCGTTTAAAACGGCGTTTTCCTCAGCTTTTTTGATTTGGGCCTTGGTTAGTACCGACATAAACGACACCTCAAATTAGTTTTTAAAAGCACTGTTTGTAATGAATTTTGGAGCAAATTTCATTATGGCTGTTTGCATTTTTTCGTTGGGGGAGAATACTAAAACAGCGTTACCTTTGCCTTCGCGCTCGGCAACCAAAAGATAAGCGTTTTCATCATTTACGTTACAAGCTATAACAACATCTTTTTTATTCATATTTGAAATTGCAGCGGGATTGAATTTTTCAAGTCTTGTCACATTGGAAAGTTCAAAACCACTAATTCTTTTTCTTGCACTTTTATTTGTGATTTTATCAATATCCATCCAACCGTTGGTAATAATATATTCGTATTCAACATTTAATTTAGTAGAAAGCCAATATGCTCCGTAAGCAATACCAAAACAAATGAAAATTACAATTGATGATAAAGCGGGAACCAAAGGTATAACAACAGTAAACATCAAAAATGTTAGAATTAATGCTAAGACCCATATACCTAAAATTGCAAAGGTGGTCTTAGGTGTTTTTTTTATGCGAACAATTTGTTCAAAATAAGCATCGGTAGAATTATTAAAGTCCATATCATTTCTCCTAAGGTTTTTAAGCTATTATACACCATATTTCTTTCACTTGCAATAAGAATTATAATTAATATTTAGTAATGGAGGTGTTTTTGTGAAGATTAAGGAGGGATATCGCCTTAAAACCATTTCGGGAAGGCATACAATCGTTGCCGATAAGTCAAAGGCGAAGGAGTTTAACAATGTTATTGTCTTAAACGAAGTCGCAGTCTATTTGTGGAATTTGATGCGTGAGGATATTTCGAGAGATGAAATGGTAAACAGACTGATTTCGGAACTGAATTTATCGAAACTTTTAGCGCTTAGTAATGTGGAAATCTTTGTTAAAACATTAAAAGAAAATGATATAATTGAAGTATAACCACTCTATTTAGAGTGGTTATAAAAAAGTGCTTGACTTTAGCGCTTAAAAGTGTTAAACTGTTAAAGCATTAATTTTTTAGGGGTAATTTATGGTAATTACAGATTTTTTAGAAAAAAACGCAAGACTAAACGGTTTGGAAACTGCTTTAGTTGAAATTAATCCTTCAGAGGAGAGAGACCGAGCAACAACTTGGCGTGAGTTTAACTTGATTGAAAGTTCCACTTCCGACACTCCTTATAGAAGAGAATTATCTTGGACCGACTTTGACCGTAGAGCTAATCGCTTTGCCAACCTTCTTTTAAGTCGTGGACTTAAAAAAGGGGACAAGGTTGCAATTCTTTTGATGAATTGTCTTGAATGGCTTCCAATTTATTTTGGTATTTTAAAGGCCGGTTGCTTGGCAGTTCCCATGAACTTCCGTTATTCGAGTGATGAGATTAAATATTGTCTTGAATTGGCTGATGCTAATGTTTTGGTTTTTGGTCCGGAATTTATTAGCCGTATGGAGCCAATACATAATGACCTTGGTGGCGTAAATACCTTCTTCTTTGTAGGTAAAGATGCTCCTGAGTATGCCGAGGATTGTATGAGCCTTTGTTCTTACTGTTCCTCTAATCCTCCTCCGGTATTGTTGAGTGAAGAGGATAATGCTGCAATTTACTTTTCTTCGGGAACAACAGGTTTCCCCAAGGCTATTTTGCATAATCACGAATCTTTGGTTAGCGCTTGTCTTACCGAGCAAAATCACCACGGACAAACTAAGGACGATGTATTCCTTTGTATTCCACCTTTATACCATACAGGTGCTAAAATGCATTGGTTTGGTTCTTTGGTGTCGGGTGGTAAGGCTGTTTTACTTCGTGGCGTTAAGCCTGAGTGGATTTTACGTGCTGCTTCGGATGAAAAGTGCACAATAGTTTGGTTGTTAGTGCCCTGGGCTCAAGATATGTTGGATGCTATTCAGTCGGGAAGAATTAATCTTAATGATTACAGACTTGACGGTTGGAGACTTATGCACATCGGTGCTCAACCCGTTCCTCCCAGCCTTATTAAGCGTTGGAAGGAAGTATTCCCAAATCATCAATACGATACAAACTACGGTTTATCCGAGTCTATCGGACCCGGTTGCGTTCACTTGGGCGTTGAGAATATTCACAAGGTTGGCGCTATCGGTAAAGCCGGATTTAATTGGGAAGTTGATATTGTTGATGAAAAGGGCAACTCGGTTTCTGGGGGCGAAGTTGGTGAACTTATCGTTAAGGGTGCAGGTGTTATGACCTGTTACTATAAAAACCAAGAGGCAACCGATGAGGTTCTCAAAAACGGTTGGCTTTACACCGGTGATATGGCTAAAATGGATGAAGATGGCTTCATTTACTTGGTTGACCGTAAGAAGGATGTTGTAATTTCGGGTGGCGAGAATATTTACCCCGTTCAAATTGAAGACTTCTTGCGTTCAAACGATAAAATTAAGGATGTTGCAGTAATTGGTTTGCCCGATGCAAGACTTGGCGAAATTACTGCTGCGATTATTGAAATTAAGGACGGGATGACTTCTTCGGAAGAAGAAATTAATGCTTTTTGCGAAGCATTACCTCGTTACAAGCGTCCAAAAACTATTTTCTTTGATAAGGTTCCTCGCAATCCAACAGGTAAAATTGAAAAACCTGTTTTGAGAGAAAAATATTGCAAGGTTAGCCTTGTTGAAGCGCAAATTAACAGTTAAAAGAAGGTAATTTATAATGACAGGAGAAATATTTACGGCAATTTTGGTTGTGGGCTTTTTTGCTCTTATGATCGGCGTAGGCCTATATTGCAGCAAACACGCAACCGATGTTGATGGTTTCGTTTTGGGTGGCCGTTCGGTTGGACCTTGGCTTACTGCCTTTGCCTACGGAACTTCTTATTTCTCTGCTGTTATTTTCGTGGGATATGCAGGTCAGTTTGGTTGGAATTTCGGTTTAGCATCCACCTGGATTGGACTTGGTAACGCTTTTATCGGCTCATTACTTGCTTGGAGAGTTTTGGGTCGTCGCACAAGGATTATGACCCAACACTTAAACTCAAAAACAATGCCTGACTTTTTTGAGAAGAGATATAATTCTAAATTGCTTAAAATCGTGGCATCAATAATTGTTTTTGTTTTCCTTATTCCTTACACTGCATCCCTTTACAACGGACTTTCAAGTTTGTTTGGAATTGCTTTTGACATACCTTACTGGGTTTGCATTTTGGTAATGGCCGTTTTAACCGGTCTTTATGTAATCTTTGGTGGTTATATGGCCACTGCCATAAACGATTTTATTCAAGGATTGGTTATGTTGGTTGGCATTGTGGCAGTTATAATTGCTGTTTTAAATGTTAATGGTGGTTTTAAGGAATCGGTTAATTTACTTGCCGAAACCAGTGGTTGGGAATACACTTCACTTTTAGGCCCAAATCCTTTGTTCTTAACCGTTGTTGTATTGTTAACCTCATTAGGCACTTGGGGATTGCCACAAATGGTTGGTAAATTTTATGCAATTTCCAATGAATCGGCCATTAAAAAAGGAACATTAATTTCCACTATTTTTGCAGTAATTGTTGCAGGTGGATGTTATTTCTTGGGTGGATTTGGCAGGTTGTTTGTTACAAGTGAAAATGTAGCAACAAACGGCTTTGACTCAATTGTTCCCACGATGCTTTCAAATCTTTCTCCATATATAATCGGAATTGTTATTGTGTTGGTACTTTCGGCTTCAATGTCAACCCTTTCATCCCTTGTTTTAACATCGGCTTCAACCTTGGCGTTGGATGTTATGGTATCTGCTAAGAAAATTAGTGATGAGAAAAAGAAAATCACCGTTTTAAGAGTATTGATTCTTTTCTTTATTGTAATTTCGGCTGTTATTGCAATTTTAAAAGATTCTATTTGGAAAGACTTTGTTTTTATCGCTCAAATGATGGGGGTTTCTTGGGGTGCTTTGGCAGGCGCATTTTTAGCACCTTTCTTATACGGTCTATACTGGAAAAAGGTAACAAAAACGGCTGTTTTAACAACATTTATTTTTGGAGTTTCGGTTATGATTTTCCAATTATTGGTTTCATTAAAGGTTATTGCTTTGTCGGGTGGAGTTTTAGGTTTTATTTTCCAAAACTCCTTGTATTCAGGCGTTTTTGCAATGATGGGTGGAATGGTAATTGTACCGATTGTTAGTAAGTTTACAACCAAATCAATACCCGAAAATGTGGATGAAAAATTCGCAGGTTACGATAAGCAGGTAACTGTTTCGGCAAAAGAGGATTTGGGTAACAGTTAATGCGACAATATTTTCACTCAAAAATGTTGACAAAATGATTTTGTTGTGGTAAAATAACTTCGTTTAAAAGGCGTGGACGAAGAGTGCACATTGTATGCTTCTTTAGAGAGATAACGGTTGGTGCAAGTTATCGTGGCTAATTTGTGTTTGTAGCTTCTGAGCCGAGAGGAAGAAAACCATTGTGGCGAGTAGAACTTCTCCGTGATTGCTGCGTAAAGGCATTAA
>JAZNLZ010000023.1:0-25526 GCA_045579365.1 Acutalibacteraceae bacterium | reverse complement strand
TTTTCAGACAATAATCAAAGCCCCTTTAGAAGGGGCTTTCTTTTTGTCAAAAAACTCTTGATTTTTAAATTGTATTATGTTAGAATACAAACATTCGGGGGCGTAGCTCAGCTGGGAGAGCGCTTGAATGGCATTCAAGAGGTCATGGGTTCGATCCCCACCGTCTCCACCATTTTTAAAAGCCGTAGTGTTTTGAGCACTATGGTTTTTTATTTTTAGAATAACGGGATCGAACCCGAGAGGGTTTCGGCGTATAAAAAAGTTGCCGGTGGCAAGTTTTTTAGCCGAAAACGGCGTGGTCGGGCACCGTCGCAAAGCGATGGTCGACAAGCCTTGCAGTACGCGAAGCGGACGGCGATCCCCACCGTCTCCACCATTTTTAAAAGCCGTAGTGTTTTGAGCACTATGGTTTTTTATTTTTCACCTTTTTTACTTTCCTTGCATAGTATAATGTGGGAGGTGAATTATTATGTCAACATCGTGTGGATGCTGCAAAACCAACTGTACTGTTTTAGCTGTGGTAGCAAGCCTTGTCATTGGCATAATCACAGCATTTTTAAGAATAACAGCAACCATTACCCTAACTCCTGCCTTTTTATGGGTGTTACTTGGTATTGCTGTGGTATATCTTGCTGTAACCCTTTTGGCAGGTGCAATTTTTGGAAAGGAATGCTGTGAGGGATTATGTTCCATTATTACAGCACTACTTGCAGGTATTTTAGGCACTGTGCTTCTTTCCATTGTTTTACTCGCTATTGAGTTTGTAGCAACAAGTGTAATCGGTGCAATTCTTGCCGGCGCTCTTTTATTCTTCTTTTTCCTTGTAGTAACATCAACTGCTTGTCTTGTTCGTTGCTTTTTTGATTGTAACGATTAAATTTCGGTTATTATAGTAAAAAAGGCCTAATGCAAATCGCATTAGGCTTTTTTTATTATTTACCTTTAAAATACATAAAGAGTTGGCATTTAATCATACCGTTATAAAGTTTACGGCGCTTATCAGCTTTCTTGCCGTAAAAATCTTCAAACATATCATGAGGGCTGATTATGAAATACTTTTGGCCATCACCTTGAATGAAACGCTGACCCATAACTGTGTAAAGTTCCTCAGCAGCCTTAACATCCAAAAGTCGCTCACCATAAGGCGGATTTGTAATGGTTAAGCATCTATCACTTGGTGGTATGAAATCTCTCACATCAGCGATAGAAGCCTTAACATATTTCTCAACCCCTGCTTTTTTGGCGTTAGCCAGGGTGAGTTCCACAGCGTTTTTATCAATATCAAAACCTTGAGCCATAAAGTCAACGGTTGGTCTAATTAAATCTTGAGCCCTTGTGCGTTCTTCCTGCCAAATTTTAGAATCTAAAAATCCAAATCTTTCAGCAGCGAAAAACCTTCTAAGACCGGGGGCAATATTCTTTGCCATCAAGGCCGACTCAATTAAAATTGTTCCACTACCACAAAATGGGTCATAAAGTTTTGTATCAGGATAAATTCTTGCCAAATCACATATGGAAGCAGCCAAGGTTTCCTTCAAAGGAGCATCGTTAGAGTTTCTTCTATATCCCCTCTTATGAAGTCCGTGGCCCGATGTGTCAATCATCATAGTAACCGAATCCTTCATAATGGAAAAACGAATTTTATATTCAGGGCCGGTTTCGGCAAAGTAATTAATGTGATATTTAAGTTTTAATCTTTCAACAATCGCCTTTTTAATAATCGACTGACAGTCAGGAATGCTGAAAAGTTTTGAATTAATGCTCCAACCGTTAACGGGGAAAGCATCATCACGACCGATATAATCTTCCCAAGGCAAAGCCTTAACGCCTTCAAATAATTCGGTAAAGGTTAGCGCCGAAAATTCGCCCACATTAATTAAAATTCTTTCAGCAAAACGGGAACAAATATTAGCACGAGCCAACATATTGCTATCACCCGAAAGTAAAACACGACCATTTTCGGTTTTAATGTCTTCAAAACCCATTCGGCGAAATTCATCGGCAGCCACACTCTCAATACCAAAAAGGCAAGGAGCAACTAAATTAATTTTATTCATTTCATACCTCAATTAAAAGACGGAACTACAAAAGCAGTTCCGTCCGATTATTATTTCATCGCACCACGTTTTGAACGCTTTGCTTCAGGATTCTTTCTCTTTAAGTCAGAAAACTTTTCATCGCTTGTTTGTTTGAAACGGTTCATCATTTCCTCAAAACTTGCCGATTCATTTTTCTTTGGTGTCCAAACAAAAGAATTATCAGGCTTGGCAGGAGTCGCAGGACGTCTTTCACGGCGTTCTCTTGGTTCTCTCTTTTCGGGTTCAAGGGCACGTTTCATACTAAGTGAAATTTTACCGTCTTCACCAATATTTAAAATCTTTGCCTTAACTTCATCTCCAACCTTAACAAACTCATTAAGGTCGCTAACATAAGTTCTTGAAACCTCGGAAATATGTACTAAACCGGACTTGCCATCACCAATATCCAAAAACACTCCAAAGGCAGTAATTCCGGTAATTTTACCATCTACAATTTGACCCACAGTTAATTCCATAAAAGAAAGAAATCCTCCTCAAGTTTTAGAAAAATTTATAAACTCAGTCGCCTGAAATATCAACAAAAACCTGTTCGTTGGAATAAACAAATCCCAAACGCTCTCTTGCCGCTTTTTCAATCAAAGGAATATTAGACTCCTCTTTCAAAAGTTCTTTTAATTCTTTGATTTCATTTTCTTCAAGCAATTGTTGTTGTTTCAATTCCTCAAGTTCTTTTAAACTATCATTAAGTTCACTCCAAAGCGATGCCAAAGAGATAGTAAAATAACCACAAAGTAATAAAACGAACAATCTTAAAATAATACTTTTTTGCTTTTTAGGTCTTCGCTTCATAGCACAACTCCTAAACTTTTCTATCTTCCTTAGTATATAACAATTCACAAGCATTTTTCAAGAGTTTTTTCAAATGTTTGGCCCTTTTTTGGCAAAATTTAAGTATATTTTCTATCAAACGGTCAAAAGTTGCATAAAAACAGCTAGAAACTAACGAAAATAGCCCGTAAACTAACCCTATAATCCATTTTAAAAATCGAACAAAAATGATTGAAAATGTCATTCTCGCAAGAACAAATCCAGCGAGAATTCCAACAAAAACAAATCCTCTTAACTCCCCATTTGTCACACTCAACAAATAAGTAAAGGTTGTAAAAGCCAACACCAAAGAAAAAAATATATCCTGAAAAAACATACTGATTGCCGAAAAAGATATCACCTTTCGAAAGGCTCTTAAAACATCATATAGTATGCAAAATATTATTCCTAAAACAACCGACCAACCAAAGTTGATTAATTGATGGATATTACTAATTTCCCACATAACTATTTAAAAAGGCGAGATAAAAATCCACCTGTTTTTTCATCTGAGGTATATACAAGCGCATATATTCTACCCGTGCCCGAAACATCACCTTTTTGGGTATCGAATTGACCTAATTTCAAGTCCTCGCCTCTAACCGAAATCTTGCCCAAAACTGTGTCTAACAAAACGGTATTTTCATCAAAGGACAAAACCTCGGTAACACCGGTTAGCATAAACTTTTTCCTATCTTCCACGATAATATTGTGACTCTTGCGAATGCCATCTTCCACAGGTTTTCCTCCTAATACATTTTCTCTTAAAACATATTAAAAAGATGTCCCAAATATGCAAAAAAGCCACAAAATTGTGGCTTTTACAAAAGTGAATATAAACTTTGTGCGTCGTCCTTTTTAACGACCTCGGTAACAGCTGTTACCTGAGCTTTGAAATTTTTAGCACCAAAGGCAATTTCGATAACATCCCCTACTTTAACGTCATAGGAAGCCCTTGCCACCTTGCCGTTGACAACAACTCTACCGGCATCGCACGCTTCGTTAGCAACGGTACGGCGTTTAATTATTCTTGAAACTTTTAAATACTTATCTAATCTCATTATAACCTCAAAAAATTTAGCCGCCTTAAAAAAGGCGGCTGTGGAATCAATTAGTTGATAGCATCCTTTAAAGCTTTACCAGCCTTGAATACAGGATTCTTAGAAGCAGCGATTGTAATCTTTTCGCCGGTTCTGGGGTTTTTGCCGGTTCTAGCTGCACGAGCACGTACATCAAAAGTACCGAAACCTACGAGTTGGATTTTGCCGCCTGCTTTGAGTTCACCGGAAACGGTGTCAACAAATGCAGCGAGAGCCTTTTCAGCGTCTTTCTTTGCAATGCCAGCCTTATCAGCAATTGCAGCTACTAATTCAGTTTTGTTCATAATAAGAACCTCCATCTTTTTATATAATTTTCCCTTGTACAAAACTTAAGTACAATATATTTTTACCACACTTTTCCCAAAAAATCAATAGATTTTTGACATTTTTTTGAAAAAATCTTTAATTTTAAGGAAAATTTTACTATATTTTGAACAATTCCTTGCCATCTTCCAATGTAACGGCTTTTAAAGCCAGTAACATGCCAACATAAACCACTCCGGCACAGACAATTGCCAAAAGAATAATTACCTTTGAAGATGAATTATTAGCAATTAAAAATGCTGTTAAACCACATGCCACGGCAGCGATAAAGGGTTTTAAAAGTGTTCCGAAAATGTTAGGCACAAAGCCCAAACCCTTTATTAAAAATACCATATTTAAAACAAAGGTCACAGCAAAACAGCAAACCGAAGCAACAACTGCACCAAATACATTAAGTGAAGGTACACTAACTAAAACAAAATTCAAAATCATTTTAACAGCAATACCAACACAAATACTTACAAGGGCTTCCCTTTGGCGAGAAATTCCTTGAAGCAAAGCAGTTGTTGGAATAGTAAGACCTGCAAAAAGTGATGCCACGCTATAGATTTGCAAAATTTTTCCACCAAGCTCGGCCGATGCATCACCATAAAGAAGACTCATAATACCAAAACTTAAAGAAAAACAGCCCACAGCAATCGGCATTGCTAAAATTGAAGAAAATTTAAGACTTGCTTCAACATTTTTCTTTATATTTGCTTTATCCTTTTGCGCAAAATATTGTGAAACCATTGGGACAGCGCCAATTCCAAAAGCCATTGTGAAGGTTGGTGCCAAATGGAAAATGGTGTGTGCCTTACTTTTAATTCCGTAAATTAAAGTGGGTATCTCACTTAGATTTACATTAGTATAACTTGTACCTGCAAGCAAAAGTTTCCCAAATTGGCCATCACTTTGCAAAAGTGCTTTAAGCAAAGGTCTGAGGGTTACCGAATCAATAAGCCCTACAATAGCCATTGAAAGGGATGCTACAGCCACAGGAATTATAATCTTAAGCAGCCGACTCTTCATATTCTTATCATACTTGCAATCGGTAGAAATGGTTTGATTATGCCTGCTAAATTTAATTCTTAAATAGATAAGCGAAGCTACTGTACCCAGGGTAATGCCAAAAAGTGCAGCAGCAGCACCAAGAGCAAGATTGTTTGTTAATCTAACGGTTATAATTGCTGCCAATAATCCCAAGCATAATTTACCCAACGCTTCAATAACATTGGAAACAGCCGGAAAAATCATATTTTTACGGCCCTCAAAATAGCCTCTATAAACCGAAACAATGCTGCAAATCAAAACCGAGGGGGCAATAGCAATTACGCCAAAAAAAGCATTTTTATCCCCACTTTGAGTAAGAACCATGGGTATTGCAAGTCCACAAAAAAGAAATGTTACAATAATACCGATTAAGGAAACTAATCTTAAAGCCGAAAAATGGATTTTCCCTTGACTTTCTAAATCACCCTTTGCAATTGCATCGGCAGTAATTTTAGAAATAGCCACAGGAAAACCTGACAAGGCCAAGGTATAAATTGGAGTATATAAATCATACACTGCCGAAAAATATCCAAAGCCCAGGTCACCTAAAGCGTAATCGGATGATAGTGGTATTTTAAAAAGCGCACCTATTAATTTAACTATAATTGAGGAAAGAAGTAGTATCGTTCCTGCTTGAGTTAGGTTTTGTTCTCTATTTTTCATATTTGTCATCAATAATGCGAGGAATTAAACTTAAAATCATATCGGATAATTCCATCTCGCTGTGGCTAACCATTGACTTGTAACTATCCCCTGCATCATCACCGGCATCATCGGAAATACGTCTTAAACTCAAATAAGGGATGTTACCAAAGTTACAAACATAAGCAATAGCACCTGTTTCCATATCGCAAGACATGGCGCCAAAATCATTTTTAAGGGTGTTTCTAACCGTGTCATCACAAATAAAACGGTCGCCCGAAACGGCAGTACCCATCTTAACATAAGGATACAATTCCTTCATTAAACTGTTAAGACCTTCGTCAGCCTTATAAATATACTGTTGGCCCGGTTTTTCGTAAGGCTTGTAACCAATTACTGTAAGGTCAAAATCGTGTTCGAAGAAGGTTGTGCCAAGGGTAAACTCGCCCTTGCCGATACCACTAACACCACCTGAAAGACCGTAATTCAATATAATATCGCAACCAATGGTAGCAAAATGAGCAGCAGCTGCTGCAGCGTTAACCATACCAATTCCACAAAGCAAGGAATAAACAGTTGCGCTTCCCTTTTGGGTTTTTACGGTAAATTTATGACCCTTTCTTCCCAAAAAAGAATATTCTTCAAACTCACCCTTTTCAACGGCTTTGGCAAAGGGTACATATTCATCACTATCAGCAACAATTACTGCAATTTTTAAATCACTCATTGATTATTCAATTCCTCTTTTAAATTCTCAATTTTGGCTTGTTTTTCGATTATTGAATCTCTAATTGCAAAGATTGAACCTTCACCGTGACAGTCCTTGATATCCTCAAAATACATACGACCCAAAGTCTCAAAATCCTTGTTTATTTTACTCTCCAAAGAGGCAATATCTAATCTAACTTTTCCTGTATTTACAACTTCACCTGTTTTTTTACAGGCAACATCGAAAACATCTTTTGCTTTATTAACGGCATTTTCTAAAAAATCCATTATAATTCCTCCTTAAAGTTTTCGTAAAATTTATTTACACCATCTTTTCGAGAAATCATCTCATCAAAACGGCTTAAATATTCATAAGGATATTTGAAATTAAAAATTCTTTCAATTAATTGGCCTTTAGGTTGTCTCAACTTAGTAACGGCCGAAGCGCCACAACCTAAAATGGTATGGGTTTCATCCATTATATAAACATTATACAAACACTCAAAACCTTGTTTTGCGTAACCAACATTTTCCAAATTACCAACCGTCTTGCTTTGGCGATACATATAATATGGAACAATACCTTTGCCAGACAATGTTTCACAAGCAAAATCCACCATATCACTTGCAACCTTACCAATTTCAATTTCAGGGAATTGGCCCGTTGTGGAAAGGGTTGCCGACCTTTTCATAGAAAGTGAGTGAATCGTAACACTTTCGGGGTCTAATTTTAAAATCTCATCAATTGTAGTTTTAAAACTTTCCAAAGTATCGGTGGGTAAACCTGCAATTAAATCCATATTAATATTGTCAAATCCCAAACTTCTTGCAAGAAGGAAGGCATCCACGGTTTCGGCTGCAGTGTGGCATCTGCCGATTTCCTTTAAAACCTGATCGTTCATGGTTTGAGGATTAATGCTTATTCTTGTTGCGCCACCATTTTTAATGGCGATTAATTTTTCCTTGGTTATAGTATCGGGGCGACCTGCTTCCACAGTGTATTCCCTTACATTTTCCAAATTGAAATTAGCCTTAATTGCGCCCATAACAAGGGTTAGTTGTTCGGCACTAAGGGTTGTGGGAGTTCCACCACCGATATAAACGGTTTCTAATTTTAGGTTTAAATCTTTTGCAATTTTGCCTGTTTCTTCAATTTCTCGGCACAAATATTCCACATAATCGGGTATAAGTTTTTGGGCCTGTTTAACACTATGAGAAACGAAGGAACAATAAGAACATCTTGTGGGGCAAAAAGGAACCGAAACATAAAGGCTAAAAGAATCGGGCCTTGAAAGGCTTGTAATTTTTTCTTCATCTTTATGGGTCTTTTCGCAAAGGGCAATTTTCTTATCGCTTACCTTTAAGGTGTTTTTAAAATATTTCCTTGTATTCTCTAAGCCATCAGCCGAAACAAGTCTTGAAAAAAGTTTCGCAGGGCGAACACCGGTCAAAATTCCCCATTGAGGGTAATAACCTGTAATCTGTGTAAAGCAATCATATAATGCGAGTGCTAACTTTAATTCCTGTTCCTTTTCATCCGAATTTTCAAGTTTGAGTGAAGCCGATACTTCCCTATCATTAAGTTTAAGAACAGCCTTTGCAGAGTCTTCGCTCAAAACCGTAATAGCCGAGCATTCACTGTCGGCCATTTCGTTTAAAAACTCAATTTTTTCAAAGGGCATAAAAATTCGCACCAGTTTTTCAAGTTCGTAGCGAAAATCATGCCCTATTAAACATAAATTCATTACTATTCCCTCACAAAGGGGTTATTTTTCTTTTCAAAACCAATGGTACTGCTTTCACCGTGGCCGGCAAAAACAACAGTATCATCAGGTAATTTATAAATCTTTTTAATAGACTCTTCAAGGGTGGTAAACGACCCACCGGGGAAATCGGTTCTACCAACCGATTGATTAAAAAGAGTATCCCCGGTAAAGATAACCTTATCACCTAAATAGCAAACTCCACCAACCGTGTGACCGGGAGTTGCAATAACCTTAAGTTCAATGTCCCCTACCTTGACAACATCGCCGTCGTTATACAAAACATCGGCACTAAAGGGAGATACGTTGCGATTAAATAGCACTGCACAACTCAAATTATCATCAGACAAAGCAGGGTTATCCAAAGCACCAATACCGATTTTAACACCAGTTTCATCACGCAAATACTCAGCTCCATCAATATGGTCGAAATGGCCATGAGTTATTAAAATCAGTCTTTCTTTATGCTCGTTTTCCTTTAGAAAATCTACCAATTTTTCACGCTTGAAAGCCGGGTCAATAACAATTGCAGCCTTTTCGGTTTCGAGCAAATAACAATTAGTCATCCAAATATTTAAACAAGTGATTTTCATTTATTTTTTGCTCCAAATGTCAGTATCATAAAGTATGGTAACAGGACCATCGTTAACAAGGCTCACCTGCATATCGGCGCCAAAAATACCCTTATCAACCTTCTTAACACCTAAATCCAAAAGGCACTGGCAAAAGTAATCATAAAGTTCTTTTGCCTTGTGGGGTTCTAAGGCGTTTATAAATGAGGGTCTATTTCCCTTCTTTACATCTGCCAAAAGAGTAAATTGAGAAATGGCTAAAATTTCACCTTGAATATCTAAAATTGAAAGGTTCATTTTACCTTCTTCATCCGAAAAAATTCTCAAGTTAGAAGTTTTTTGGGCTAAAAGTTGAGCTTCTTTTTCGGTGTCACCCTTTTCGGCGCCAAGCAAAATCATATATCCGTTGCCACAACTGCCAACAACTTCCCCCTCTACTGCAACCGAAGCAGAGGTTACTCTTTGAATTACTGCCTTCATTACTGATTAATCCTTTCGATATGGTAAGCGCCCTCAATTTTTTCAAGTCGGGAAATAATACTTCTTAAATGTTCAACACTTTCAGCGCTAACAGTCATAATAACACTGCAATTGCCGTCCTTCATTTCCTTTGCATTAATGCTATGAACAGGTACACGCATATTATTAAGTGCGTTCATCACATCAATTACAACGCCATCACGGTTAATAAGCATTGCTTGTAATGTGGAAATAAAGCTTTCGCTTGCCTTATTATCCCATCTGGCATTAATCCATCTCTCGGGTTCTTCAGCGTCGGAAATAATGCGAGGAACATTGTTACAATCTCGCTTATGAATTGAAACACCGTGACCACGAGTGATAAAACCAATAATATCTTCACCCGGCAAAGGATTACAGCATTTAGAAAGTTTGATAAGACAGTTATCAATACCTTCAACAATAACACCTTCGCTGGATTTTGTTTGTTTAACACGGCTAATAGGAACAACATTTGCGCTCTTTGCAGCAGCGTTGCGCTTAATAGCGTCTTCTTTAATACGGGTAACTGTTTTTGCAAGGGACAATCCACCGTAGCCTATGGCTGCATAGAACTCATCCGTATTGGCAAACTTGAGTTTCTTAGCAAGATTATTAAGATATTCATCAAAGTCTTCATATTGGAAATTGATTTGATTCTTGCGAATTTCTCTCTCAAGTTCAAGCTTGCCTTCGGCAATGTTTTCATCCCTTTTCTCGCGTTTAAACCAAGAACGGATTTTAGCCTTTGCACTGGAGGTTACGGCAATCTTAAGCCAATCACGGCTAGGTCCATGACCTGCTTGATTGGTGGTTAAAATTTCAATAACCTCACCGGTTTTAATCTTGTGGTTAATTTGAACAATTTTACCGTCAACCTTGGCACCAATCATTCGGGTTCCAACAGCCGAGTGAATTGCAAAAGCAAAGTCAACAACCGTGGCACCCATTGGAAGGTTAATTACATCACCCTTTGGAGTAACGGCAAAAACATCATCCTCAGCCAAGTCAACCTTAATACTACGCACAATTTCGCTTGGGTCGTTGGCAGTGTCTTGGCTTTCCAAGATTTGTCTGATCCAAGAAAGGTGCTCGTTTAATGTGTCGTTATTTTCGCTAATGCCTTCCTTATATTTCCAGTGTGCTGCGATGCCAAATTCAGCAGTGTGGTGCATTTCGGCAGTTCTGATTTGAATTTCAAAAGGTATTCCAACACGACCGATAACTGTGGTGTGGAGTGACTGATACATATTAGGTTTAGGTGTGGAAATATAGTCCTTAAACCTATTAGGAATAGGACGGAACATATCATGCATAATACCCAAAATATTATAGCAGTTTGCCACACTGTCGGTAATAACACGAATAGCGTAAATATCGTAAATTTCATCAAAGTCTCTACCCTGATTATACATCTTACGATATATACCGTGAATAGATTTAACACGACTTTGGAACTTCATTTTAACATCGGGCATCTCTTCTTTAAGTCTTGCTGCAATGTTGTTTTTAATTTCCTCTAAAACCTCTTCTCTTTGAGGTTTGCGAAGGGCCAAAAGGTTTTCGATTTCACCGTAACCCACAGGGTCTAAGTGTCTAATAGAAAGGTCTTCAAGTTCCTCTTTAACGGGTCTGATACCCAAACGGTGAGCAATAGGAGCATAAACTTCTAATGTTTCAACCGAAATATCTCTTTGCTTTTGCTCGGGCATTGCGTCAAGGGTTCTCATATTATGCAATCTATCGGCAAGTTTAATGATAATAACCCTAATATCCTTACCCATCGCAATAAGCATTTTTCTTAATGACTCAGCCTGTTGCTGTTCTTTCGAGGAGAAATTCAAACGTCCGATTTTGGTAACGCCATCCACAAGCAATTCAACCTCGGCACCAAATTCACGAATAATATCCTCGGAAGTGTATTTTGTATCTTCAATCACATCGTGCAAAAGGGCAGCAGCAATAGACTCACTGTCAAGGCCCAAAGAAACGATAATTTTTGCTACATTAAACGGATGGATATAATAGTCTTCATTGGTACGGCGTTTTTGACCTTCGTGGGCCATAACGCACCATTCGAAAGCCTTTTTAACTAACTCGGTATTATAACTTGCTCCGAAATTTTCCATACAACCGAGCAATTCATTATAATTTTCAAGTTGTGCAGCGTTCATATTCTCTCCCCTTTCTGCAATTCTAAATATGTGTTTGATAATTCTAAATTGGTTTTTTCTTCGGTTCTAACCCCAAAATAATAACCTTCCTTAGAAATCTTCACAAGACTTAATTCCTCTAAAATTTTAATACAAGCCAAGGTTTTTCCAACGCCTAAAGAATTAATAAAGTAATACAAAATTTTTTCCTTAGACTTTTCACCCAGCATAATATATTTATAAACAGCACCAACTTCTTCTCTTGCAGGACAAATGGATGTGAAATCACCTTTTTTGCCACACAAAAAATTTTGCCACATAGACAATTGTTTAAAAAGTTTGTCATCATCGGTGCCGTGTTTTCTCAATGCTTTAATATTAATGGTTAAATTAACCTCGCCTTTATAGACATTTTCGTCCAAATAGGCTGCCACATCCAACACATCGCCAACATCAAAACCAAAATTTTTAGGTGCCACACCAAAAAGCATGGCAGTAAAAGTATTGGCATTTTTGCTAAATAGTAATCTTAAATGTTTTCCCGAAGAAATGGGAATAATTCTTTCAAGTTTTACTCCCCAAATACCAAACAAAGGTATGGGATTTCCAGAACCATAGGGCTCAAGTGTTTTAATAGCCGAAGCTAAATCCACACTTAAAGCCGAAACATTTAATCGGCAATCTATATGTAAAACAGGAACCACTGTTTCCATATTATCAGCAAATTCATTAATTGCTTTTCTAAACTTTGCTATATTCTCTTCCCTTAAACTAACACCGGCTGCAGCTTCGTGACCACCGAACTTTTCCAAAAGTCCTTCGCAAGAATTTATTGCATCAAAAAGTGGAAATCCTTCAACGCTTCTACCCGAACCGTGGGCATTGCCTTCATCATCAACGGTGATTAAAACGGCAGGCTTTCCGTATTTTTCGGTTATTTTGGCAGCAACAATTCCAACAATTCCCTGATGCCAGTTTTTACCTTCACAGACAATAACCTTTTGATTAGCAAAGCCATTAGTTTCAACCGAATTTACGGCTTCCTTTAAGATTTCTTTTTCGGTTTGCTGACGGTGGCTGTTTTCACCGTCAATTTCATTAGCAATACCTAAAGCCGTTAGCATATTGTCGCAAATAAGAAGTTCCAAAGCACGGGCAGCATCACCCATACGACCTGCTGCATTAATACGAGGGCAAAGACCGAAAGCTGCCTTTGTTGCGTTAATGCTCTTTTGTTCTAAACCTGCCACACTCATAAGGGCCGAAAGACCTGTAAGTGGCGCAGTTTTAAGTTTCATCATTCCGTATTTTACAATACTGCGATTTTCTAATGTAAGGGGCATCAAGTCTGCCAAAACTGCCAAAGCGAGTAAATCGGCAAACTGGGGCAAAAGTTCTTCAGGTTCTTTGTTTTCTAAAACACAAACCAACCTAAAAGCCACTTGGGCACCACAAATCTCTTTAAATTCCGAAGGACAGTCCTTGCGATGTGGGTCAACAACTGCATCGGCTTCGGGCAAAACTTCTTTTGGAAGATGGTGGTCGGTAACAACCACATCCATTCCAAGACTTTTTGCAAGTTTAATTTCATCTATTGCCGAAATGCCGTTATCAACCGTAATAATTAACTGCACACCTTGATTATGAAGGAAGCGTACGGCATCCTCGTTCATACCGTAACCCTCTTTAAAACGGTCAGGAATATAATAAATACAGTCAGCACCACGACTTTTAAGGTAACTAAACATTACGGCAGTAGCAGTAACACCATCGCAGTCATAGTCACCAAATACAGCAATTTTACGCTTATCTTCAATTGCAGCATTAACTATTTCCGATGCCAAAACAATATCGGCCATCACAAAAGGATTTGAAAATACAGGCTCATCCGACAAGAATTGTTCCAACTCCATCGGGTCAGTATATCCTCTTGCTGACGCAATTAAGGAAACGATAGGGTCAACATCGCACTCGTAAGCCAACTCTTTGGCCAATTCTTTATCAAAATCCGAAACAACCCATTTTTTAAAGCCCATATTTTCACCCCCTAAACTAAAATTCAAAAATAACTATTTCAAAAGCAAATTAGTCAAAATCAATGGAATGTTTTGAATTGCTAAATAACCAAAAAAGAAAAGGATAAAATTCACTCCACCAAATTTTCGGTAATCGGCCTGAATATCAGAACTTTCACTTTTAATTTTCTTAATGGTTTTAATTGCATGTTTCTTGTAAATATAATCACCAAAAATGCCCATAAAAATATGAATTCCAATTAGAATACAACTTCCAAAAAAAGCCAACCAATAGACCAAATAGCCAATTTCGGGTAAACTTTTAATAATTTGATTAGCTGTTTCATAATTGTAATACATAAGGTTGATTTCTAACTTATCAAGTCTCAACAAAAAAGGACAAAGCAAAAATTTGGAAACAATTGAAAGTAAAAGGGTTATTATTCCACCTTTATACATCTTTCTCGAAAGCATCCAAGGAGCAGGAAACAAAAAGGCCAACCAATTCCAAGACTTCTTTTGGCTTTTATTCAAGGTTGCAAATTTTGGAATATAACGATGGGTATTTGCAAAAACAAAGCTTTTTGCATCTTCAGCAGTAACGCCATCGCCTAAATCCTGGTCGGCAGGAACACCACCTAAAAAGTCAAAAGAAGCAAAACCGTTAATGGTATTAAAATTAGGTGAAGAACATTTTGGGCATTTACCCAGTGAAGAATCATATTCACCACCACAAATTTCACATTTAGTAGTTTTACTGTTGTGCTCTTCTTTATTTTCAGCAACACTAGGTCTATTATATTCATTTTCGGTTCCATGCAATTCTTCTAAAGCACAGTGACCAAGCTCATTATAACAACTGCGATGATGAGGAGCGCCACAAACGGGGCAGTAAACCACATCATCCTCTTCAAAAAGGTAAGCCTTGCAACGGGCGCAGGTTAAACCTTTAACATCTAAACTCATACATTTTCTCCTTTGTGTAAGGAAATCTTCTCGAATAATCTTTCAAAGTATTCCCTTCCGTAATTGTGGAATTTATTTTCCTTAACCATTTTTTTAAACTCATCTAAAGTCACCCATTTAGCTTCGGCAACCTCGGATTCTTGGAGTTTTAAATCCTCAATTTTCAAATCGCTTTTAATCATCCAAATATCTAAAAGCGAATTGCGTCTTTTAAGTCGCAAAACTTGTTTTAAGGTTGATTCATCCGACTTAATTCCCAATTCTTCGTAAAGTTCACGGGAAGCAGCTGTAAACGAATCCTCACCTGAAATAGCAGCACCACCGGTTGCTGCCCATTCGCCAGGCATTAACTTTTTAGTATCAGAACGGCGTTGTAAAAGAACCTTGCCGTCACTGGAAATAACCCAAATATGAACCACTAAATGATATTCACCTGGCTTAAACTGTGCCTTGTTTCTTATAACGGTTTTTCCTAAGAAACTTCCGTTTTCATCAAGGAGATCCCATCTCTCAAAAAACATATAGAAAATTGTACCTTTCAAAATATAATAATTCAAAGTAATTATATCACCTAATTATAATTTTTTCAATATTTTATATTAATTATTTATATTTAATACTTGTAAAAAGCGAAGTTTTGTGTTAAAATTTAATTTAGAATTTGCGTACCGGAGTGTGCGAATGGGCGGGTCCTGTGCAACGGGTCGCTGTGAACCATGTCAGGCGGGGAACCGAGCAGCATTAAGCAGTATTTCCGTGTGCCGCAGTAAATCGGCTCATTCGTACACTCTAGTGCGCAATTTTAATTTTAAGAGGTGAAAAAATGTCTTATCAGGCTCTTTACAGAAAATACCGTCCCGAAACCTTTTCGGATGTTGTGGGTCAAGAACACATAACCGATATTCTCAAAAAGCAGGTTGCAGATAACAAAACTGTTCATGCCTACCTTTTCACAGGAACAAGAGGTACAGGTAAAACCAGTTGCGCTAAAATTTTGGCAAGAGCAGTAAACTGCTTAAGTCACAAAAACGGCGACCCATGCCTTGAGTGTGAACAATGCAAAGCCTTTGCAAGCGAAGAAAATACCGATATTGTGGAAATTGACGCTGCTTCTAACAACGGTGTTGATAACATTAGAGAATTGCGTGAACTTATTAATTTCACCCCTGCTAACTCAAAATATCGTGTTTATATCATAGACGAGGTTCACATGCTTTCACCAGGTGCTTTTAATGCACTTTTGAAAACCTTGGAAGAACCCCCTTCTCACGTTATTTTTATTCTTGCAACCACCGAAGTTCATAAACTTCCTGCAACCATTCTTTCCCGTTGCCAAAGATTTGATTTCAGAAGAATTGACAGCGAAAAAATTTGCGAAAGAATTCAATTTGTAGCACAAAAAGAAGGCTTCACCGTTACCGATGAAGCTGCAACACTTATTGCGTCGGTTGCCGATGGTGGTATGCGTGATGCCCTTTCTATTTTGGACCTTTGCGCTTCAAGCAGCAAAGAAATAACCGAAAGTATTGTTGAAGGCGTTTGCGCTATGGCCGGTAATGACTATTTATTAGAACTTACCGACTATCTTAAAAATGCCGATACCCAAAAGGCATTACTTTTGCTTGATGAACTCAACAACTCTTCGGTTGATATGTTAAGACTTCTTAACGAACTTACCTCTCATTTTAGAGATTTGATGATTATTAAAACCGTTAAAGGTGATAAAAAGCCCATCGTTTGCTCCAAGAGAAGATTTGCTCAGTTGGAAAAACAAGCCGAGCTTTTTGATATTAAAGATATTATTTATTGTCTCAATATTTTACAACAAAGCGCACTTTTAATGCAAAGTGGCAATCGCCGTTGCGAAATGGAAATGGCAATAATCAAACTTTGCAATCCTTCCCTTTCGGCCGATTTGGCATCATTAGAAAAAAGGATTTCGGCATTAGAAAAAGGTGGCGTTAAAACTCAGCCTATTCAACCTAAAGTTGAGGAAAAAACCATCGTTGAAGAAAAAAACGTCATTGAGGAAATCGAGGAAGAAGAAATACCACTTCCCGAACCTCCCGATGAATTACCTCCCGAACCCGTTAAGGCAAAGCCTTCTCAAGATGGCGTAACTGAGGTTGAAAACTGGAATGACATTATCTATCTAATTAAACAAAAACAACCCTTAATGGGTGGTGTTTTGGCTGGTTCCAAAGCATATATTAAGGGCGATTATTTATTAATCGACTCTAAAAATCAACAATTTAGAAGCCTTGTAAAAGGTCCTGACCCAACATATAAAAACTGCATTCGTGCTTGTGCCGAAGAGGTTTTGGGTGTTACCTATAAACTCGGGCCCTACAATGCACCTGCAAATGACAGTGCAACCGACCCACTAAATTTGATTGCACAAAGACTTAAAAATTTTGAAGTTTAGGAGAAACTAAAATGAAAGTAAGAATCCCCAACTCCGGTGGTCCCGGAAATATGAATCAAATGCTTAAACAGGCACAAAAAATGCAGGCTGATATGACAACCCTCCAAGCCGATTTAGAGCAAAGAGAATACACTGCTACTTCAGGTGGTATGGTTGAGGTTACTGTTGACGGTAAACATTTAATCAAATCAATCAAAATCAATCCCGATGCTGTTGATCCCGACGATATCGAGATGCTTGAAGACCTTGTTACAGTTGCTGTAAACGAGGCTGTTACTAATGCAATGAAAACTGCTGAGGAAGAAATGGGCGCCATCACAGGTGGACTTAATATGCCCGGTTTATTTTAACAATGAACAATAATATTGTACCTTTAACCGAGCTTATAAGCCAGTTTGAAAGATTACCCGGAATTGGTAAAAAAACTGCTCAACGCTTGGCTTACAGCATTTTAAACCAACCACCCGAAAGGGCTCAAAAATTTGCCGATGCTCTTGTTAACGCTCGCCAAAAAATACATTTTTGCAAGGTTTGTCAAGGTTTTACCGACAAGGATGTTTGCGACATTTGCGACAATGTTGGCCGTGACAAATCGGTTATTTGTGTTGTTGCCGAGCCAAAAGATATTTTCACCTTTGAAAAAACAAGAGAATTTTTGGGGCTTTACCATGTTCTTCACGGTCTTATCTCCCCTCTTGATGGCATTGGTCCCGACCAACTAAAAATCAAAGAATTAATGACCCGACTTTCTGATGGTACGGTTAAGGAAATCATTATGGCAACAAACCCCACCGTTGAAGGAGAAGCCACTGCAAGTTATATTTCCCGACTTGTTAAACCTATGGGTATTAAGGTTACCCGTTTGGCTTACGGTATTCCCGTTGGTGGCGATCTTGAATATGCCGATGAATTCACCCTTGCCAGAGCTTTAGAAGGCAGAAACGAGATTTAATATGACACAAGAAAAAATTGATAGAATAAACGAACTTGCTCGTAAAAAAAAGACCGTTGGTCTTACCGAAGAAGAATTACAAGAGCAGGCCATTTTACGCAAAGAATATATTGAAGGATATAAGCAAAGTCTTATATCTCAACTGGAAAACACCTATATTGTTGAACCTGACGGTTCCAAAAGAAAGGTTACCCGAAAAGATGAAAATACTCTTAACTGATTGCTCAACTTTACAGTCAAATAATGACCTTGATTTAAAGGTTTTTGATAGGTTTGGCAAAACGGTTAAATACGAAAATATTACCCGCACCGACCTTCTTAAAGAAGCCATCGATGCGGATATTATTCTTTCTAACAAAACCGTTATTGACAAGGAAGTTTTTTCCGTTGCAAAAAACCTTAAATACATCGGTCTTTTTGCAACCGGTTTTAACAATATTGACATCGTTGAAGCCAAGAAACGAAACATTCCCGTTTGTAACGCAGGTAGCTATTCTACCAACGCCGTAGCACAACAGGTTATGGGTTATATTTTAATGCATTACACTAAAATTCCCCAGTACAACACCTTTGTTAAAGATAGTGGTTGGAAGCGTTCCCCTGTTTTTTCATCCCTTGTTTACACAAGTGATGAAATTCACGGCAAAACCTTGGGAATTATAGGTTTTGGCAGCATTGGAAAAGCTGTTAAAAAGGCTGCCGAAGGTTTAGGAATGAATGTAATCGTTAACACCCGAACCGTAAGACACGAAGAAAACACTGTTTTTGTGGATTTAGATACCCTTTTAAAAACAAGTGATATTATCACCGTTCACTGCCCCTTAAACGAGCAAAGCGCCGATATGTTTAACAAAGAAACCTTTGCAAAATGCAAAGACGGTGCATTTTTCATTAACACTGCTCGTGGTGGCGTTGTGGATGAAAACGCTCTTTTAGATGCCTTAACAAGCGGCAAACTCAGTGGTGCTGCTGTGGATGTTTTAAAAACCGAGCCTATGAGAGAGGATTGTCCCCTATTCTCGGCTCCTAACATTATAATAACCCCTCACACTGCTTGGGCCCCAAAAACAACAAGAGAACGACTTTTAAAAATCGTAACCGATAACATCACAGCATTTTTAGAAGGCGAACCCCAAAATAATGTAGCATTTTAAGGGATGAAATTATGTTTTCACGAATAAAAAGTATTGGCATTTTTGGTATGGAATCCTATATGATTGAGGTTGAAGCCGATGTTTCAACCGGACTTCCTGCCTTTGATATTGTAGGTTTGCCTGACACTGCCGTTAAGGAGTCTCGTGACCGTGTCCGTTCGGCCATTAAGAACTGTGGTTTTAAGTTTCCGTTAGGCCGAATTACCGTAAACCTAGCCCCTGCTGACCGTAAAAAGGGTGGATCGATTTATGATTTACCTATCCTTTTATCGGTTTTAAAGGCATACAACCAGTTAAACGTTGATTTTAACGATAGTGTTATTGTTGGCGAGGTTGCCCTTGACGGTAAAATCCGCCCTGCAAACGGCATTTTAGCCATTACAATAACAGCAAAACAAAACGGCGTTAAGTCGATTTTTGTGCCAAAAGAAAATGCCATGGAAGCTGCCGTAATTGAAGGCATTGATGTTTATGGTATTGATAATGTAAATCAACTAATCGCTCATCTTAAAGGTGAAGAAAAAATTGAGATTACCACTGCTAATATTTCGGAGGATAACGACTTTTCTACCATCCCCGATTTTAGCGATGTTAAGGGTCAAATTGTTGCCAAAAAGGCATTAGAGGTAGCTGCTGCCGGTGGTCACAATGTACTTTTAATCGGCCCTCCGGGTTCGGGTAAAAGTATGCTTGCGAAAAGACTTCCTTCAATCTTGCCCCAAATGACCTTTGACGAATCAATCGAAACCACCAAAATCCATTCCATTGCAGGAATACTTGACAGTAAAAATCCCCTTGTAACTGCAAGACCTTTCCGTTCCCCTCACCACACAGTTTCGGCTGCTGCTATTGCAGGTGGTGGAACAATACCAAAACCGGGCGAAATTTCTTTGGCCCACAACGGCGTTTTGTTCCTTGACGAATTGCCTGAATTTAGACGAGATGTAATGGAAGCCATGCGCCAACCTATTGAGGATGGCAAGGTTACTGTATCCCGTGTTTCGGGTTCTCTTACATATCCCAGCTCGGTTATGCTTGTGGGCGCCATGAATCCCTGTCCTTGTGGTTTTTTCGGCCATCCCACCAAACAATGCATTTGCTCTCAAAACACCGTTAGAAAGTATTTGAATCGCATTTCAGGGCCTATGCTTGACCGAATGGACTTGCATGTTGAGGTTCCACCAGTAGATTATAACGCTTTAAGTTCCAACACAACAGAAGAAACTTCGGCACAAATTCGTGAGCGTGTAAACAAAGCACGACTCATTCAGCAAAAACGTTATGAAGGAACAGGTATCACCTGCAACGCAAGACTAACACCAAAACTTGCAAAAATGTATTGCAAAATGACCGAAGATGCTGAAAAGTATTTACAAATGTCTTTTGATAAGTTAGGTCTTTCGGCCCGTGCTTATGATAGAATTTTAAAGGTTGCAAGAACCGTTGCCGACCTTGAAGGCAGTGAAATTATTGAGAAAACCCACATTTTCACAGCTATTTCATTTAGAAGCCTTGATAGAAAATATTGGGGAATTTAAAACGAAAACCCACCATTTAAAATGGTGGGTTTATTTTTATTAAAATTCTATACTTGTGATTTCATTTTTTCGCCTACTCAAACTAAACAAAATATGTCAAGGCGAGTTCAAAAATAAATTCTCAAAAATTACCTTTAATAAATGATTTTGATTTTCACAAGATAATATTGCAAACGCGAAAACAAAATTTTATAGGAGAGTATTTAAAATGGCTAAGAATGTAGTACCTGAGGCTAAAGATGCACTCAACCGTTTTAAGATGGAAGCTGCTAACGAGGTTGGTGTACCCCGCCCATCTTAAAACGGTTGAGTTTTATACATAATTTATTGATTTTTGTTGATTTCGTTCATTTCACCCACGAACTTGTAAAATATCCGTATCTCTTGCTGAAACTCTGAGTTTCTATGACTCGCTTTTACCTTACCTTCGGGCAGAATTTTAGGTCCTACCTCAATTCTGTCGACAAATGCAAGCAAGGTATCACGATCAAGCGCGTCAATATGGGTATGCTGTCTTGTGAGTTCAAAGAACATTTTGTAATTATCACTTTTGCTTGTTAGCACGGCATCCTCACTAAGCTCTAAAAGTTCTTTCTTAATTGCGACAGATTCCTTTTGCAAATCATCAACCATTGAGCTTAATCGATCATCATCAAGTTTCCCCTCTGCATTGTCTACATAAAGTTTCGGAATAATCTTATCAATTATACCTAGTCTGCCCTGAAGCTTCTCTCGGCGGATTTTTCTTGCATTAGCCGCCTTATCAGAATTCTCTTCTTGCATAATGTGTTCAACAATTGCATTTATCTCTTCATCACTAAGAGAAATCAAGGAGTTCAAATCTTCCGTTATAAGTTCAATAAGGTCAGCATAACGAATTCTTGTGCCTTTGCAAGGCTCGTTTATATCCTTGCGCTTGTTGATACAGGAAAGATACCAATACTTTTCTCGCTCGCCCTTGTAAACCGTTCCGCAAGAACACAGGGCGTGTCCGCAAAGCGCACAGTATGCAACACCCGAGAAAATACTTTTTCGCACATGATCATACTGCTGAAAATTGCGAGTGCCCTTACCCATATTATCATGTGCTTTTTGAAAGATTTCTTCGCTCACCAATGCTTCGTGGGTATTCTCAGTCACTGCCCATCTTTCCTGTGGGATAGCAACCTTCTTTTTTGACTTTGCACTTGCTTTTTTAGTTTTACCAAGAACTGTATGACCGAGATAAACTTCGTTTTTTAAAATACGCTTTACAGTTGTATAATTCCAAAGGTCTGATGCTCTTGCCGCACCTTCTTCGCTGAATTCATCACGATACAACACACGATATTTAAGTGGTGGAATAACTCCGTCATTGTTTAAATCTTGCGCTATTTTTCTTGATGAATCGCCGTTTGCAGCAGCATTAAAAATCCTTTGCACAACAGGTGCAGTAACTTCATCGGGTACAAGTTGATTTTTATTGCGGTTCGCCTTTTTATATCCATAAGGCGGGCAAGCACAATACAAACCGTCTTGACGTTTGGTTCTAAGAACATCCTTAACCTTTCGTGAACCGTCACGCAAATACACCTCATTCATAGCAAACTGGAACGGTGCCATCACGTTATCGTCTTCACTGTCAAAATTGTCGGCAATGGCAATGTACCTTACATCGTGTTCAGGAAAAAACTGCTCGGCATAATAACTTGATTCACGCATATCACGACCAAGACGGGATAAGTCTTTGGTAATTACCGTATTAGCTAATCCCCTATCAAGTTCACGCATCATTTCCTGAAAACCCGGTCGGTCAAAGTTACCGCCCGAATAGCCGTCATCAACAAATTCGCGAACAAGATTAATGCCATTTTGCTCGCAGTATTTGGTTACGATCATACGTTGGTTTGTAATACTTGAAGATTCACTTTTTTGTGCTTCTTCTCGGGATAACCTCAAATAAGCAAAAGCAATTTTATTTTGTTCGACTCTCATAGTCCCTCCTTCGACTGAATCGAACCACTAAAATTATTATACATTATTGTGCCGTTGCTTTCAAGTGACGGTGCATTATTTTTTATATCTTTTACACGCTGCTCAATGAGCATAGCGGTGGTTTTATTCTCTGCAAAGACTCTGCTGATAATATATCTTGTATTCTCAATATCTCTATAATCTTTCACTCGAACTCCTCCTTTCTCTATTTTTGCCAAAGTAGTTAAAATTAAACATAATAGTGACTCCTTTAATGTCTTTTCCGAAAACATTTGCGGTTAAAACCTAAAGAAGTTTATTTTTTAGTTTCAAGAAAACATTAAGTATATTAAAATAGAGATAAAGGAAGGTGGTTATTTTGATTGTTCTTTAACTTTAAAACAAAAAAATAAAGAAAGAGGAAAAATTATGAACAAAGTTATTTCAGACAAAATTAAAACAAGTATTATTGAGCAGGTGGTTTTTGGAGATGATGTAAGAGATGTGGCAGAAAAATACCACGTTTCGAAAACAAGCATCTATCGTTGGTTGAACGATTATAAATACAAGCAAAAATATAATACGGACAATCTGTTAACGCTCACTCAAATGAAAAGGAATATGGATCGTGCAAACCAAAAACTGCATATTTTAAGTAGTGCCCCGTGCGGTACGAATTCGCCACTACTCCCCCGCTACAAATACATAGAAAAGATTGAAGACATATATGGTCTTAATCTTTGCTGCGAAGCGATGAACGTTAATAAGAGTTCGTATCTCAACTATAAGCTTCGCGGTAAACGTGGTGATACGGTATATGCTAAACGGCAAGAAGAAGCAAAACCGCTGATTGAAGAAATATTTTATGAAAGCCGTCGCACCTACGGTGTAAACCGCATTTACTCTGTTTTAAAAAGCAGAGGTTATGATTACGGTGTAAAATTAATAAGGAAAGTTATGCAGGAAAATGATATGTTTGTTATAGGAACTAATGCTAAAAAGAACTATTTAAAGAGGCTTGAAAGAAAGAAAAATATTTTAAATCGTGAATTTGATGTTTCAAGACCTAATGAAGTTTGGGTTAGCGATGTTACAGAGCTTAAATTTAAGCACAAGAAAATCTTCCTGTGCATAGTTTTAGATTTGTATGCAAGAAAGGTAGTAGGATTCCGATTTTCAAGCAAAAACAGCACCCAGCTTACAAAAAGTACGCTAGGTGCTGCATATAAATTAAGGAACCCTACTGATTTATTGTTATTATTCCATTCCGACCAAGGAGCAAATTATACTTCAAGAACATTTAGAACATATTTGAAGGAATTAGGCATTAAATCCTCGTTTTCAAATCCCGGTGAGCCACACGATAATGCTGTAATGGAATCGTTTAATACAACGCTTAAAAAAGAAGAGTTTTATGTTAGACATTATCGTTCAGAAAGGGACCTAAAAGACTCGATAAAGGAGTACATAGAATTCTATAATAGTTATAGAATTCATTCGTACAATCACAATAAAACACCCGACCAAAAAGAAGAGCTTTTCTTCTCTCAAAATTAAGCCAAATAATGTTACTGTCAGGTTCGAATTGCGGAACTTTTTAATCGAAATTGACACGAAAATTTATGCGTTTTGTCAATTTTGTTTCATTATTCGCAAAACAAAAAAACAGCAAGTTTTCCTTGCTGTTGCCTGCTGTAACGGCATATGTAATGTTCATTAATGAAACACATTGTTCAATTTTTGGTGTACATTCCATGTGGCGCTACTTCCCAGATTCGAACCAGTGACTTGAAATTTAAAGCAATAAAAACTCCTCAAAGCCGCATAATAAAAGGGTTTTGAGGAATTTTTTAATATCCTAATTTTATTGAAAATTTCACTTTTTTATATGATTTTTACTCTGTTTTGACATTTAACAGAAAATCGCTGCTGTGCCTTATGACACAAATCACATAACTCGTCTATATTGTCAGTTACACTATCAAGTAAAGCATAATAATCTTCGCTCATTTCGTGTTCAATGACAAATGGTTTTATATTATTTTTAAGGCACTCTTTAAAGACCAGCAATTTGCCAATTCGCCGGTCTTCTAAAATTAAAGGGTTTTCTTTTTCAAACTTGCTATGAAAAAGCAAAATATCCTTTAAATTATGCTTTTCAAGAGCGTTATATTCATCTAGCAATAACTTGGCACTATCAGAAAAGGTTTTGTATGATTCCGACATATACCAATCTTCTCTCGATACCTTAGTTCCGTTTTTAAGTGTTAAAAGTAACTGCCTTATAAAATTCTCAGTCAACAGATACCTTGCATTTTTAATGCACATATCAACACACTTAAAATGATTTGCGGTTTCAACAATATCGTCAACACTATAACAGTTTGAATTTACAGTATTTAATTCAAACATATGGACTACATCGTTATATTCAAGTTTATTATCTTCTGTGCGGTTAGAATTATATGCAAAATCAATTTGCAAATGACCGTACATACCGTCATTTGTATTAGATTTCCACTCATTAAGAAATATATCTAATACAGTTTCTTCAAACCTTTTCTTTTTTGCAGGGTTAATAGCATTTCCGGGTATCTTCCAAGTTTTACCCACCAAAACCGCATCAGGAATTTTGCCGGTAGCGCAATAATTTCGAATAGTGCGCTCCGACATTTCCCAAAGTTTTACAAGTTCACTTACCGAATGATACTTTACGTCTTTATTCATTCTAAATCACCTTTACAACGGGTTCGCCATTAACCGCTTTTGTGATTTTATAATCGACTAAGTATTGCTTATAATCTTTCACACGAGATTCCGCTTTG
>JAZNLZ010000022.1:0-35555 GCA_045579365.1 Acutalibacteraceae bacterium | reverse complement strand
ATTAACAAAGAATATGGATTTGGCGAACCACTTAAATTCATTTCCGGGCATATTAAAAAGGTTGCTAAAACTGTTTCAAAGATGTCCGTAATTGAATGTATAAATATGGTTCCCCACGATTCTCAGTTTTATCAAACCGATGGTGTACATCCTATTGATATCGGTTTTATGGAATACAGCGAAAATATTATCAATCAATTTAAAACAAAGTTATAAAAAAATAAAGGCTCATATGAGCCTTTATTTTTTTATCTATTAATATGTTAATTCAACGGTATGAACAGTGCCTTCAGGAGTAATTGGTAACAAGTTATCCTCTAAAGTTTTGCCATCCATTACAACCGATTTAACACCTGTTTTCTTGATATTAATATTATAAGTTGCACCACGGTAGATTCTTGAAACTTCAACTTCATCCCATTCGGAAGGTAGGCATGGATCAACTCTAAGGCCGTTAAATTCACTTCTAACACCAATAATATACTCGGTTATACCTCTGTAAAGCCAACCTGCCGAACCTGTAATCCAAGAGAAGAAAGAATAACCCGGACGATCAGATTGCTGGGGTCCTAAATACATATTAGAAACTGCATAGGGTTCAACACCTGAATTGGGGTTTTTGGGATTATTGCATCTAATTAACTTAACAGTTTCATAAGCACGATCAGCATTTTTCAAAATACCATCAGCAACAATTTTGAAAGTTACACCGTGAATATATACTGAACCGTTTTCGTATCCACCTGGTCTAAAGTAAGACAAACGACCAATATGAGGATCCTTCTTAGAATAAGCAGGAGTTGATTGCATATAACCAAAATCACATTTAAGTTTTTCTTCCACATTGTTCATTAAGTCTTGCAAACCATCATAATCTAAAATACCGGCCATAACAGCCCAAGTTTGTGGATTAAGATAGAACTTGCCTTGTTCATTCTCTTCGGAACCGATCTTTTCGCCCCAGTCATTAATTCCGTAAATGAAACGATCGCCTTCAAATCCGTGTTCAATAATGGCAGCCTTTAAAACTTCTTTTTCTTTTGAAATAGAGGTAATTAATTCTTCTTTACCACCCATTATTTTAAGAATCTCGCAAAACTCATTGATTGCTTTTACTGTTGCGATACTAAGCCATACGCTTTCGCCAATAAGTTTATTACCAGCATTGTCAATAGAATCGTTCCAGTCGCCAGCACCCCAAAGAACAAGATTGTGTGGTCCACGATTATCCAAAAGGAAGCGTAAACCACGATACATATGCTCAAATACACTGTCTTCTTCATCGCTGTCAAAGTATTTGCATTTTTCATCTAAAACGCTAAGGTCAGCAGACTCATTAAGATATACTAAAATTGTAGCCGGAATCCAAGCGGCACCATCATAATATGGTGCATATCTTAATGGGTCAAACATTCTGATAGGATTACCGTTAATTCTCATATGGTCAAGACAAATCAGAATCTTCTCTCTTGCCATTTTGATATCAAAAGAAGCCATGCCTGCAATATCTTGCATAACATCACGGAATCCCTTTCCATAAACACGACCCCAGGTTTTACCAAGAGAAATTTGTCTCTTAAGCCAGGTATTGGTAGTTGTGTTAAGATATTCGTCGGGAGTCTTAACAGTACAAACGGAATCCATATAATCAGCGTCATCTTTAACTGTCTTGATAGAAGCATCAAAGAAACCGTTTTGCAAACAAGCATCGGCTACTTCTTTTGCTTCCTCACGAGAACGTACAATACCAAGAACTGTATTAATAACCTTTTCTTCGTTAGGTTCAAGGTCAATATCAAACTGCATTGCAGCACAATAATTATGTTCAAAGGACATACTGCTAGAACTAAGTTGTTCTTCCTTTAGTCGTTGTGGTTCTGCCCAACTATTATAAAATCCCTTGAAATTTACTGCATTAACGTCGTACGAGCTATGAGCAGTATCAGCTTTAAAGAAAATACCTTCATATAAATATTCAACATTATATGCATCATGGGAGAAATACAATCCACCAAGATTAGGGTCATATTCAGCATATCCATAAGCCAAGTGACAAGTCAAATTTGCCTCAACACGTGCCATGGGAACAACACTGATTTTCTTTGGAGCATTAGAAGTATTACGAACTTTTACCTGCCACAATTCAGCACTATAATCTTTGGGAACTGTAATGCCAAACTCAACCTCAACGCCCTTATATTCACTTATGATTTTTTGATATCCAATACCAACATGGCATTCGTGTTTATCAAAATCATAATTCTTATAGTTACGGTTAGCATCGTAAAACTCGCCGGTTTCTCTATCTTTAATATAAACCAAACGACATGCATCATCCTCAGTAACCAACTGACGACGTTTTTCGGGACTTACTCTAAGAAAACTTCTACCAAAACCAAAATGGGTAACTTCCGTCAAAAAAGTTTCATTCCACATGTAGTTAAGAAGAGGTCTTCTTGGTCTCATGTTAGTAATAACATATTCTTTTTTCGCATCGTTAAAATAACCTGGCATATCAATTCTCCTCACTAATATATTTGACTTTAATATAACATAGTAATACAGAAAAGTAAATACAAAATTTTAACAAATATAAAATAAAAAACAACGACCCATCAGAGCCGTTGTTTTTTATTACCCTATCATTGTTTCTCCAACCAAGTTAATAGAATAAGGTGCCTTTTCATCATCAAAAATCACAAAAGTTTCTAATCTAATGTCTTGCGAAGATGCGCCGATATAAATATCGTATCTGCCATTTTCAACCACATAATCTTTTAACATGGTGTTGTAATATTCGAAATCCTTATGGTCAAGTGTAAACTCAATCTTTTTAGATTCATTAGCCTTTAAGAAAACTTTTTCAAATCTTTTAAGTTCCTTAATGGGCTTTACAACGGTTGATACGGTATCGCCAACATAAAGTTGAACAACTTCGGCACCATCAACATCACCGATATTCTTTAAAGTAAAGCTTACGTTAAATTTATCGTTTTCTTTATTTAAACTCAAATCAGAGTATTCAAATTCGGTATAAGAAAGACCGTGACCGAAAGGATATACAATCTCTTCGGGATGTTTATCATAGTATCTGTATCCCACATCAAAGTGTTCTTTATACTCCACCTTATATCCATCACCGGGATACTCTAAATCGGTGCGTATTTTGGTCGGGAAGGTCTCAGCAAGTTTTCCTGATGGATTTATATTGCCACACAAAATGTCAGCCACAGCGCTTCCAGAAGCCTCTCCTGAAAGCCACATTTCCAAAACGGCGTCAATATCTCTTTCCCATTTTTCAAGTATTAAAGCGCCACCGTTTTGTAATACCAAAACTATTGGTTTATTAAGGCGTTTTGCAGCGTTAAGAACAAAAATTACATTGGGATTTATTGTAGCCATTTGACGGTCAAACTGTTCGGTATCTTCCGATTCCATTGAACCTGTAAAGAAAAGAATAATATCACAATCGGAAACCGCATTAATATAAGAACCTACTTTAGGCCATATCATATCAGCGGGTAGTTCACGTTTTTTATATGCCTCAACATATTTAAATTCAACATCAGGCAAACGCTTTTTTAATTCCTCTAAAGGAGAATCGGTATATTCGTCTTGCTGATATACCATAGCACTTCCCTGACCTGCAATCAATGGAGAAACTGCATATTCACCAATGACACCAATCTTCTTATATTTAGAAGATGTTAATGGCAAAACATTGTTTCTATTTTTAAGCAATACCATACCTTCAGCAGCAATTTGACTAGCTATTTTATGTTGCTCTTCGCGATTATAGTCAATTTCAGGTTTAGAATTAGGCTTTACAAATTCCAACATTCTATTTGCCGAATCATCTATATCTTTCATCTCAATAAAATCATTGTCCAATGCTTCGGATAATTGATTTGCAATTTTAGAATTAGGTGGCATTTGCAAATCCAAGCCAGCCTTTATAGAACGAGCAATATTATGAACGGCGCCCCAATCCGAAATAACAGGACCATTATATCCCCATTCTTCTCTAAGGATATCGTCTAATAGGTATTTATTTTCTGAACACCAAATACCGTTGATCTTATTATAAGCGCACATAACACTGGCGGGGTTGGATTTATTAATAGCAATTTCAAAAGGTTTTAGATATATCTCACGCAAGGTGCGTTCTTCAATATCCACACTTACGGTAGCGCGATCATATTCTTGGTTATTAGCAGCAAAATGTTTTAAACAAGCTTTAACACCTAATTCTTGTAGTCCGTTAATATATCCTGCAGCCATCTCACCCGATAAAACAGGGTCTTCGGAAAAATACTCGAAGTTTCTACCACATAAAATATGACGCTTTATATTAACACCGGGGCCGAGTAAAACATCAATGTTATGCTTAATACAATCTTTTGCCAAGGCTTTACCCATTAAATATGCGTTATCCACATTCCAACTACAAGCCAAATTGCAAAGATTTGGAAAATGAGTACAATTCAACTCCTTATCCCTTCTAATTCCGTGTGGTCCATCAGCAAGGTTTAATGACTCTATACCTTTTTCCTCAATACCACGAGTTTGCATATTACCGTAGCCTGTCAAAAGATTTGATTTTTCTTCAAAGGAAAGGTTGTAACTTTCAAGTTTTTTTGACATACAAACAACTCCAAATACCGAAAAATTAGATGCATATATTGTACCATACACATCTAATTTTTACAATTAAAATTCTTCAATTACATTTTCACCATCAAGCCAAGCCTTAATATTGATAGATAACAAATTCCAGTTTTGGAAACCGGGATTCATAATAGGTTCGCCACTTTCAGGGTCATAGTATTCGTGAAGTTCGCCACTTTTGGAAATATCATCTTCAAAAAGTTTAACGGTCTTTTGACCAAGTTCTTTTGCTTCATCTAAAAAACCGTATTTAACAAGACCTTTAAATACCATATAGTTAGCAATACCCCAAATGGGACCTAACCAACAAGATGGATTACCGGTTGCTTTTACACAGTACATTTTTTCATACTTTGAAAGACTTCTAACACCAAAAGGTGCCCAAAAGGCATTCTCATCTAAAAGGTTTTCTTTAACAATGCGCTCGGCTTGTTCGTGTGTTGCAATTCCACTCCAAAGAGCCAAAAAGCTAGACCAACTGCCTAATCTTTGAATAAGGCAATCCCAATGTCTTGGTGCACCAGAATGCATTTTTTGATTAGGGTCCACAGGTAATAAGTTAAAATCCACACTGTAATACATACCGTCCTTCTCATCATAACAATGAGTTCTAACGGCCTGACATAAATCTTCGGACTGTTTTTTATAAGCATCAACATCAACACCGAGCAAATCACCAATATAACAAAGTGCCAAAAGTTCTTTATACATAAAACAGTTAAGTAAAATCGAACCCGAACTTCTATATGGGCGATAATATGTTGCAGGGTCATTGTCAACACCAATTGCAGCATCGTTTATCCAGAAGAACAAACCGGTAGGCTCGTGGCGACATCTATCATTATAATAATCAACAAACTTACAAAGCTTTGAAAAATGTGGTCTTAGCCACTCGGCATCTCCACCGTATTTTTTAACGATAAACGCAGCGTGTTGTGCCAAACAAGGTTTATGGATATTGGTTTCTCCCCATTTTTCATAATCCTCACGAGATAAACCCGGATATTGATAAACAGGCGCTCTACCCTTGCTATCCATAATATTCAATGAGTTTAAAATGCAACCCATTTCGTATTCTTTAATATCATCGGTGACAAATTGGCTAAGGGCAATATTTGTAAGCCAACTGTCCCAATCCCAAAGGGTGTTGTTATAAACACTGCCGGGAACTATAAACTTATACTCTAAATTTTCTTTAGGTTCACGAAACATTTTTTCGTAATTTTTGAGAGCATATTCTAAAATAATATTTGAAGACATATTTTAACCCCTTTTAAAGGAAACTATTTCTTTTTTGCCTCTTCAATTCGGGAGATTAAATATCTACCAATATCGCATAGGTACTTGTTAGTAGCAAACAATAATTCCTTCGGTTTGCCTTTATAGAAAGCGTCGGCTTCAAAGGTGAAATCACCTTGATAATCAATTTCAGCCAAAGCTTGACACATAGCCTCGAAATCAATTTTTTCCATAAAGGGCGCTGTATGTTTGTCAGCCTTATAATCGGTATCGTGAACGTGAAGGGCTTGTAAACGCTTGTTACCCATTTGACGAATAAATTCAGGGATATCTGCGTTCATAAGCGAAACATGGCCAATATCAAGACATCCAACAATCCATTCGCTATCAATAGCGTCAAGATACTTGTTGAATTCCCAAGCACGTGAACAGGTACTGTCACTTGGAACCTTGTTTCCGTTGTACCATTGCCACATATTTTCACAAGCAACCTTAATGCCGAACTTTTCGCAATAAGGAATAAGACTCTTGTAAAATTCCACATTCATTTCAAATAATTCGTCGGGATGTTCAGCGTGGATTAAATGTTGTTTTGGATGAACAACAATGATTTTTGCGCCCAAAATCGATGCAACTTCCATTGCACGAACAATTTTATCAAAAATCTCTTTATCTTGTTCTTCGTTGCCAACGCTTGATGGGAAAGGTGCGTGAGATTGATTACAAACAATTCCCAAAGAATCTGCATATTCACGCAAATCTTTTGCAATATTAACATAATCAGGACTGTTAAACTGATAACTTTCTTCTCTTGTTAATTTAAAAAGAGATATATCATAAGCATCAAAACCGGCATCTGCTATGATTTTAATAGCCTCTTTTTCGGATAAATTTGAACCTACCCATTGTGTTAAATTTGAAAGTAACATATCTTTTCACCTTTCTTTATAAAACAATTTCCATACCATCGTATGAAGTAACAAAACCTTTTTCAGCAGCAATAGGCTCGAAATCGGTATAGTTTGCCGAAATACCATTGTGGGAGAAGTGATTTAAAACAACAACTGTATTTTCATCAATAAGCTTCTCTTCTAACATTCTATCACGACAAGCAATATTTCTGCCTAAACACATATGACCACGATAAGGCAAATCATCATAAGCACCCTCGGTGCAGTCTAAGGAAACCATATCAAAATGCATTTTGTTTTGAATCATATATTCCCAAGTTTCTTCACGGAAAATATCGGTATCGTGAGCGTAAAGAATAGTCTTTTCGCCATCCGAAACGGCATAAATTAATGGATTTTCAGTCCCGTGAAATGCCTTTAAAGGAGTGATTGTATATTTTTCAATCTTGAAAGGCTCAAAAGCTTTAATCTCAATAAAATTAAGATGTTTAAAAACGCCTTCAGGCAAATCCTTCATCTTTTTGCCAATATCACAAGTACCGTATAAATTGAATTTGTAATCGGGAGCAGGATGAGAGATACCAGCTCTAAAATAACGAAGGTCAATAAGATAGAAATGGTCAAAATGCTCGTGAGTAACAATACAATGATGTATATCATGCAAATTGATATTATTATTTAAGCAATGATAATATGTATCACAAGGAAAATCAATAAGCAAAGAATCATCAATTATAGCCTGTGACCTACTGCGGATGTTTTTTCCTTTTGTGGCAAAAGCTTTTCGACAGTTTTCACAATCGCAAAACATTGCAGGAAAACCTTCAGCTGCTGCAGTTCCAAGATACTTAATTTTCATAAAATCACCTAATTAATTAAAATTCTTACGATACTGTGTTGGTGTAATTCCTATCTTTGACTTAAACATACTAGTAAAATAATGAGGATTTTGATAGCCAATAAACTCGGAAATTTCAAAAATTGATTTTTCAGTATGCCGTAAAAGTGAACAAGCAATTTGAATTTTGTTGTTAATTTGATAGTCATAAGGAGTTTTGCCAAACTCTCGTTTGAAGAGTTTAAGACAATAGTCAGGAGAACGATATATCAAATTAGCAAGTTCGGTATTACTAATAATTCGGTCACTGTTTTCATCTAAATAGTTCTTCATCAAGACAGCTTCGCTGCTTTTTTGAGCATCCTTATTGAGCAAATATAATCTATGCAATATTTCAAAATAAAGGCTGGTGAGTTTTAATTGTCTCTCACTTTCAGGAATATCTTCATAAGATACTTTCATAATTTTCTTAAAAAGATATTTAAGTGATGGAGCAGAAAAAACAAATTGGTCATCAAGTGAAAACTTTGATATCAAAGAAAGTGCCAAACTACCTGACAAATTCATATAATACTTTCCCCAAGGATTTTCTGAATCTGCATAGTATTCATGGCTAATTCCTGCAGGAAGAATATAAATGTCATCTTCTTTAATATCTATTTTTTTGTTATTAATATAAAGAGAACCTTGTCCTCTGAAAACATATTCAATAATGGTGACATTTGGCTTACTTCTTGTGTAACCTTGATTCTTATCACAAACATGAACACCGGTCAACAATACATTTATAGGAGCATCGTTTTCATTAACAGGAAAATATTTAATTGTTTCCTTCATTAAAATCACCTACTTAATTTGCTGCCAATATTTCTATTCGGGTTGATTCATTTTGATATTTAAGTGATCGAATATTTAAACCAACATTCATCAAAGCATTACCGGAATATAAATTATCACGTTCTTTACCATCAATTATAACTCGGTACATAACGCTGGGATCTAATCCTTCAAACTTTTGAATTATAGGTTTAAAATCTATGTTAGATACCTTTTGAACTACAACAGCTAGTGAACTTGATTTATCGGTTGAAACAAACTGCCAAGCCATATATCTTGCATTGTTTGAAGTTAATCTATAATAATCACCGTTTCTAATCAACTGTGAATATTTTTTGTAAAACTCGGTTTCGTTTGCCAAAAATTCAATTTCTTCGCTTGAAAATTTAGTTAAATCAAGTTCGAAACCATAAGTTCCTGCCATAGCCACATTTGAACGAGTTTTGAAAGGGGTATCACGTCTTGTAACGTGGTTTGGAGACTCGGTTATATGAGCACCCATAGAAATAATAGGATAGCAAAAAGATGTGCCATATTGGATGCTTAAACGCTCCATAGGATCGGTGTTATCGCTTGCCCAATATTGCGGCGAGTAATATAACATACCACAGTCAAATCTACCGCCACCACTAGCACAACCTTCGATAAGAAGATTAGGATATCTATCAAGTAGTCTTTCAAGTAGATTATACACACCTAAAATGTATCTATGATGTACTTCACCCTGTTTATCAGCAGGTAAACCATGTGAGTAAACATCTGTCAAATAACGATTAAAATCCCATTTAACGTACTCAATATCATTATTATCCAAAATATCGGACATCATACCGAATATTCCGTCAACAGCCTCGGGATTAGACATATCGATAACCCATTGTTTTCTACCTAAAGCACCCTTCCTGTCGGGAGCTTGAAGAACCCATTCAGGATGAGCACGATAAAGATTACTGTTTTCGGAAATACACTCAGGCTCAAACCAAAGTCCAAACTTCATGCCAAGTTCATTGATTTGTTTGATTAATTCATTAAGAGGACAACCAAGTTTTTCTTCATCAACAAACCAGTCACCCAAGGAAGAACCGTCACCATTACGACCCAAAAACCAACCATCGTCCAAAACAAAGGTGTCAACTCCGATTGCTTTAGCCTGTTTTGCAATGTTAAGAAGTTTTTCAGCAGTAAAATTAAAATATGTAGCTTCCCAGTTATTAATAAGGATAGGTCTTTGAGCGTCGGCATATTTACCTCTAAATAAATGTTTTCTAATAACATTGTGATAATTATGAGTAAGCTTAGAGAAACCTTGATTACTATAACTGTGGATTACTTCAGGTGCCTGAAAACTTTCCCCATCTTTAATGGTAAAGGAGAAATTTTCGGGATTAATTCCCATGACAAAACGAGTGGTTCCAATGGGTGTTTTTTCCATAGAAGCAGTGAAGTTGCCACTATAAACAAATGCTGAACCGTAGCATTCCCCTACCTTTTCATCGCAATTTTTAGATGCAAAAATAATAAAGGGGTTGGTTTGGTGGCTTGAAGAACCACGACGGCTTTCAGCAGTAAGTTTAACATCACCAACAGGAGTGCGATGGAAAGTGCGTTCAGCAAAGGGCTTTCCATCAAAAGTAATTAAATCATACTCATCTTCATAATTGTCTAAGCAGGTTGACAAAATAGATTCAAGCACAATATCACTGCCAGTGTGGTTTTCAAGTCTAACCGAACGAGCAATAATATCGTATTCTTCAAATGCTGTATATAAAAGGTAAACTCTTAAATCGTGTACCCTATCTTTCAAACATATTTCTACCGACTGTGATTTACCAGCCACATCATGTAAAGCCGGAAGACCTTTAAGTTTTGGTTTGGATTCAACATAATTTGCACTTTCAAATCTTAAATCACAAACCGAAGAACCATCACTAAAGCGAACCTTTAAAGGTGTGGTTCTAAAATCGCCGCAACCATAGGCCGAATACTCCAAAGGACAAACCGCAGCAGAAAACTCACGGCTTTTGCAATCATAAGCTAACGGAAGTAATGTGTGATATGAAACATTACCACGCTCAGTTGCAATCGAATTGTCCAATAAAGCGCCATAATACAAATGGGAAAGACAATTATTAACATTGACTCCCATTTGATAGGTAGTATTCTTTGTATTTAAAGTTATAATGTTTTCTTTAATTAAAACCGACATACAAATGCCCCACTAAAATAAATTTATAAATAACTAATCTCTACGAAGCGAAAATTGCTTCGTAGAGTAGTACAAGAAATTAACCTGTGATACCAACACGGTCGATACTTTCAATAAACCAATGTTGTATAAACATATATACAATAAGCATTGGTACAATAAAGAGTACACAACCGGCCATAAGGTAGCCAATACCTTGAGGGTCACGGGCACTAAATATAATATGATATTTGCTTCCCAAAGTTTGTTGCAAACGTGAAACTTGTGTTGCAAGTGGGAAATCATAGCTAAGATACATACTGGAAAGTAACGAATCGTTCCAGTGCCAAATCATTGAAAATACAGTTACGGTAAGGATAACAACGCCCGAACTTGGTAAAGCAATAGCAAGGAAGGTTTTAAATGGACCTGCACCATCAACCCATGCTGCTTCTTCAAGTTCATAAGGTAATCCTTTGAAGAACTGTATGTAAATATAAATCAGAATACCTGAGCGTAAACCAACGCCGAATATTGAAGGTAGCCAGAATGCAGCGGCCGAGTCAAGAATACTGGGTCGCAAATCAACGCCCGATACCTTGTTAAACAAACCTAAAATTCCAAATAGGTCTAACTTAGAATAGTTAAGCATTCTTGGAATCAATATCATCATTTCAGGTACAAGTATTGTTAAAAACAATATTGCAATATAAAGCTTCTTTAATTTGAAGTCAAAACGTGCCAAACCATAAGCTACGATAGCACAAGAAGCAATCTCGATGCCAGCACTTACAAACTCATTTTTGAAGGTTGACCACAAAGACTTCATATATTCCATTGCATCAAAAGCAGCTTTATAATTTTCAGCAATTGCAAATTCAGTCGGAATCCATACTCTAGTAGAATTTAAGAACGCGTACTTACTTTGCAATGATGTAACAATAGTGTAAAACAATGGATAAATAATTATAAAACCTATCGAAAGAAGAACAACCAAACGAAAAATAGAATACAAAATGCTTCCACTTTTCTTTTTCACTAAAGCAGCGATATGGCTATCAAAATTCGAAAAAGTACTAATAATATTCTTCATTATTAAAACATTTCCTTTCTGCCGAAAGCTTAAAGCCTTCGGCTCAAGCCCTTGTAATTATTTAGATATTAATTATTCCCAACGCTTCATTAAGAAACGAGTGTAAATAAATACAATAATACCCATTATTCCGCCACAAATGAGGAAGTAGAACCACATCATAGCCGAAGTTTCATCGTAGTTACCGGTACGCATCATTGAATAAACATTCTTAATAAGTGTTGTTCTTTCACTGGTTATAAGTTCTACCATTGTAAATATGGTAACCAAAAGTGTTACTCTCGAAAGCATGGGGAAAGTAATAAACCAAAACTCTTCCCATTTAGTTGCGCCTTCGATTTTTGATGCTTCAAAGAACGATGAAGGAACAGACTGCAAACCTGCAAGGAACAATACAATTTGAATACCACAGCTCCATACAAGGTCAAAAATCTTACTGATGGTGCTTGTTATGTATTTCGCTACTGCTCCGTTAATATTAAATAACTTAATAATATCATCAACACTAATCATGTTGGCTGACAAAGCGTCGGATACGCCAACGTCGGACATATCACTACCTGTAGTTTTAAAAATCAGGTTAATAACTGCACCTGTTGAAATAATTACGGGTAGAAAATACAACGCTCTAAAGAAAAGTCTGCCCCTAAATTTTTGATTTAATATAAGTGCCAAAGACATACTTAAAAGTATGATAATAGGCAACGAATATAAATATGAAGTTATAGATCCTTTGAGCCATTTTTCGTAATTAGGATCTTCAAAAAGGATTTGCTTATAATTTTCAAAACCCTTAAACGTTAAACTAATACCACCTGAAATAACTTCAGCTTCGCTGAAAGAAAATATAATAGACTGAATAAGTGGAAGAGCAAAGAAAATAACGATACCAATAATCCAGTGTGTGGTAAATAGATATCCATAACGGCTCTTAAGATCGGTGATTCCCCTATTTCTTTTAATCTTTTTCATAGTATTACTCCGTTATAAAATATTCATAAGGAGGCAGTTGACCTGCCGGTGTTTCCAAAGCACTATCAGTGTAGTTTACATAAGCATGAACGCCATTTTCAAATACAGTTTCACGTAAACCGTTTTCATGAATAATATGTTCAGTTATGCATTGACCGGAAATCTTTTCATAGTACTCAGAAAGACCCTTTGATGTTTTAAATATGTCTTTCTTGATTTCACTATATACACTGTTATAGAAATAAGGTAAATCCGAGTTAATCAACGAACTATCCCAACTATCAATAAGTGTATAACCCAAACCACTACCCGACTCTACTGCTTTTAGAACAGCCAATTTCGAATCGGTTGTTAAGTTTACACTTTGAATAGTAATGGGTTTGCTTCCCTTAAATACCATTTGATAGAAAGGAACATCGCAAAGGAAGATATTGTTCTTCTCAGATGAAATCGGTGCTTCAGTAATAACATCAGCTCTTACAGCTGAATATATATTTGCACTTGAAGCCAAATAACGATTATTCTTAGATGTTAAGCCATCAATCACCGCACCTGCAGCTTTTGAATAACCATTTTTAGAATAATAATCAGAACTTTCATTATCTATATAATCCGAATATGCAACTGATGAAAGTGTATCAAGAGATACGCCGGAAATATTGTATTTTGAGATATTTTTGGAAAGTTTGCTGTAAATTTCAGTAAACTTTGCAGGAGATAAGAAGTTGTGAGCTGTATCAACTTTTTTATCTCTAACAGCAATATCATAATAATACTGTGTTGCCTTTTGGCCACCGGCATTTGTTATAGAATCGAAAAATTTAGACATACCTGAAGAATTTGTATTGAATTTAACAATGTCAAAATCAAAATACAAATCAATTTTATCTTTATTGCAACTATCAAAAAGTTTCTTAAGTTGAGACATAGTTCCAACCTTATCACTTACAGTATAGTTACCGGCAATTTTTCCAATATCTACGCCGCTTTCGCCAAAGCCTTTAAGTTGAACCGTGAAATTATTTCCATAGTTTTTCTTGATATCTTTAATAATATCTTCGGCTGCATTTAAAGTTGTGGTAGGATAAACGGTTTCATAAGGAATACCTACAAAAGACTCGGTCATTTCAGCGCCACCGATAATTCTAACGCTCAAAGGAACTTCCTTATCGGTTGTTTTCATGCCATTATCGATTAAATAATCACGGTAAACCTCTGCCATACCACTGTAATCAGCCTTTTCACCAGTTAAAGGATAAAAGGTTACAGATACGGGTTTATTAATCATTTTCTTGCTGTAAACAGTATTTTCTATCTTTTCGTAGGAATAAAGTTCAGCAACATGATTTGTATAACCACGCATTTGGAAAGAAACGTAGCAAGATGAATAACCAAAATTTTTCGAGCCTGAAGTCGCATTGATTTTAGCCGAACCTTCAGAACCATCAATTATTGCACAAACACCCTTTTCGCCAACTTTAGAACCAAATACATTTAGTCTGATAGCTTCAGTGTTTGCAACCGAGGCAACCTCGTCAATAGCAGGGTCATAACCATACATTTGAGCCGAGTAAGAATCACCTTGGTCAGATTTAGTGTTAGTGGTAATTAATGCACCTGATCCTGAAGGAACAAATAAATATGAATCTTCAGCATCATTTTTTATACCACAAAAGAAAGGTGCTATTGCTAAAGAAATAACTCTATTATCGTTTTCCTGAATTTTTGTAGGGTCAACGCTTAATTTAACACCCTTTTCGGTAAGTTTACATTCAAGAGGTATCATTACTTTTGCTTCAGCAAAATAATACTTTAAAACTATACCATTATCGATAATTTCGTGTGTCACATAACCATCTTTAACAGCATCGTTATATGCATAATAAGTGTTAACCTCATCGCTAACGAAGTTTTTACATTCGATAGACAAGATAGATTCCACATTAGGATGATTTCTAACAGGCAAACCAAACTCGTCTAATTCAGGTTCTTCAGAATCGGAAATAGGAGTAGAACTCCATTTTTCATTTGTCTCGATATCGGTTAAAATAATTCCCATATTATCCTTGTTAAGTTCAAGGATGTATTTGGAGTTTTGCGCAATAACCGTATCAAAAGGTATATCCGAACCATCTGCCTCTGTATAATTTAAGGAGCCGAATCCGGTATCACAAGCTGTTAATGTTAAGCATAATGCAAAACAACAAAGTATTATTAAAATCTTTTTAATCATACCGAATCCCTCCTTATAGCGTTAATATTTCGGTGACAACGGTTGCAATAAATCCTCCAAATTGTTGTATAAGAATAACAACAGCAATTGCCAAGAATATAATTGCAGCCACACCTGCGATGGATAATACACTAGTGCCCAACAATCTACCCATATTGAAATCGTGAATCTTCAAAAGACCGATAATCATTAACATTACGAAATAGAGCATTGCGATAACACTTAATATATTTAAGAAGCTAGCTTCTGAAGGTAATAAAACATTTGTAAGCGCAATGTTGATTATTCCTTCAATAATAAGTGGTAATAAGCTATAACAAGTAACGATAGCAATTTCTTTAAATCTACCCTTACCACCAAGCAAGGTACAAACCATCCAGTTTGCAACAACCCACAAAATTACCAATCCTGCAGTTTTAACGAACAACCAAATCGAGTTAAATGAAGCAGGATCATATATTGTAAACAAGAATCCACCCTTGAGTGTTTTAAGGATTGAGGTAACATAGAAAGCAATTACCAAAATAATACACAATATTAATGAACCTTGTTTTTTCTCTTTAATCTCAGTAAAGGCGTTAGATGGATGTGGCAAAACTGAGAACATTAATGATAATTGTTTATTGCGTATAAATGTTATCTTCTTACGTCCTGAAATAACGAGGAAAACAATGAGTAAAACAACAAATAAAGCAATGGCAATAAAAATTAATGCGAAATTTTCACTAATAAGTTCGCTGCGCTTATATTCAAAGGCGATAGCATAAGTTTCTCTATCATAACCTTTTTTAGCGAGTTCCAAAGCAGTGTCATAATCACCATCATTAATATAAGCACGAGCTAAAGCTCCATAAGCCGGTTGGAAGTTATTATCTAAAGCGATAACTTTTTCCCATCCTTCTTTAGCTTCGGAATATTCACCCTTTAAAGTAAGGTTAATAAGTTTTTTAACCTTAGTACCATAATCGGTGATTTTAAATAAGGTGATTTTATTTGTGCCACCATCGGCAACCAAAACTTCACTACCATTATCCTTGATAGCTAAAGCTGATACAGTCACAAAGTTACCTAATTGTGAACCGAAGCCCATACCACCACCGAAAACGGATATTGTGCGGCAGGATGGGTCATAAAGAAATACTTTACCGAAAGCCGATTCAAGACCATAAACAAATCCGTTATCATCAACTTCAATGTCAAAAATGTCTTGTTTGGAAACCGAGCCGTCGTTATAAGATGTATTAACCTTGTAATCAACAAAGCTAATATCATCAGAATTGAGTATATTATTTCCTATACCGGGGCCTAACTTTCTAACCTGACCCTTACGTTCATTGTTGGTATAACCTGTACTTGTATAGATAAAACCTTTATTATCAATAGCAAGATCAACGAAACAGAAAGGAAGTCTCTTAGACGATTTTTCGATTTTAACATTATTAGGGAAAATACGGTTTTTAATGTTAGACAACACATTACCGATTGTTGCATTAACAGTATTAGCGCCATAGAATCCCAAGAACTGCATATCTACATCGTAAAGTAATGCACCGTAATAAGAACCATCGCTTAAAATATAGGTGTATCCATAATTGTCAATAACCATATTTATAGGACGAAACTCAAAATCATCAGGAATAAGTAAAGACTTTGGAAGCTTAATTATATCAATAAGCTCACCTGTTGGATTGATATGAAGAATTCGACCACCTTCGGTATCGCAAATATATATCGTGTTATCAGTAGCAATATATAAACTCTTAGCCTCGTCATAAGACTCTTCTTCATTAATTAAGCCAATTTCCTGTACAAAATTGTAATTGTTATCAAGAACAATAATTCTTGATTTATTATCCAAAACATACAAATTGCCATTACTATCGACTGTAATGTCATTAATTTTGGATAAAGGCTCAATGCCTAAAGATAGCGCATCAATACTCATTTCAGCGCTATACATCGGTCTATTGTAAACCGCTTTGTTTTCGCTTCCAACATCGGACCAATACGTATAACTATCATAAGGAACTTCGGCCGATGCCACAACGGAAGATGCTACGACAAGGAGTAACACAAGACCGATCGCAAAGATACTTCTAAGAAATCTTTTAATCATAGTACTACTCCTTTATACCCGCGCTACTCATTGCTTCAATTACATTACTTTGAGAAATTAAGAAGACGAGTATCGGCGGTATCATCATAATAACGGTAACAGCCATTGAACTACCAGCACGAGCTGTACCACCCGAAGTTATTTGGGTAACAATTTGGGGAAGAGTTTTTAACTGCTCACTGAAAATGGTACCGTTAGGAACTTCAGCCCAAATATCTCTAAACGCAAATAACATCAATGTTAACCAAGCCGGTTTAATTACAGGCATAACAATAGACCAAAATACTCTATAGTGGCTGGCACCGTCAATTTTTGCAGCTTCAAGTAAAGCATTAGGAATATAACCTTCAATATATTGCTTTGCCAAGAATACACCAAGAGTTGAAGCCATGTGAGGCAAAATTGAAACCCAATAGGTATCAATGATATGCATTTTTGAGAAAATCAAATATCTGGGAATTGCAAGTGTATATGAGTTAAACATAAGTGCGAACTGTACAATCCAGAACAAAACATTTCTACCCTTGAATTTAGCTTTTGAAAGTACAAAAGCAGCCATAGTAGCAACAATTATATAGAAGAAAGTTGATACTATACTAACAAAAAGACTATTAAAGATATAACGAGAAAGCGGAACCTTAAGTGAAGACATAAGGTCAGGCAAAATCATATAGTTTCCAAATGTTGGTCTTTTTACAAAAAATCTAGGTGGGAAAATCAACAATTCATCCAAAGGTTTGAATGAAGTGCAAACCGCATAGATAAGAGGTAACATTGTAAACAAACCAGCTGAAACCAATAATGTTACATTTAGAAAATCACCGAATTTAGAACGAGTGTAACGTCTAACCGCCAACTTATTTTTAGACGGAAGTCTATTTTTTAATAATTTCACGATATTAATGACAAACACCTCACTTCTCTACGGTTGAAAGTATTCTTCCAACTAACAATCTTGTCGTTACCATCATAATGAACAGTACAACAGCAATTGCCGAAGCATATCCAAGTTCATAGCGAACTGTCGCCATATCTTGCATCAAGGATACGATAGTATCAACTGCATTCGATTTACTTGGATAACCAGCCAAAGTAATCGCAATAGCACTAACCGAGAAGCTGCTTTGAATTTGCATTACAGCACTGAATAGTAACATATTAGACATTGCCGGAAGAGTAATGTATCTTAATTCTTGCCAACGGTTTCTAATACCATCAATGGCACCTGCCTCGTACATATCACGGCTTACATTTTGCAAACCGGAAATGTTAGCAAGGAAAGAAACACCCATACTTTGCCATAATTGAACAATAATTATAATTGGCATAAGATAAGTAGCATTTTTGAGCCATACAATAGGTTCGGTTATGATACCCATTGAAAGCAAAAGGCTGTTAATATAACCGTAGCTGTCGCCACTAAATGCAACCTGCCAAATAAAATATGCGTTACCAACAAGCGAAGGTGCATAGAACATAAATGAAAGTACAGCTCTTACTTTGGGGGTGAATTCGTTAACTAACCACGCAAGTAAGAAAGCTAATAAGAATCCTAACGGACCCGAAACAACTGCAAAAATGAAGGTGTTTTTAACAGTTATCATAAATGTGGGGTCATTAGTAATCAATCTTCTATAATTTTCAAATAGAACTAATTTCGGAGTTGAAATCATATCATACGAAGTAAAACTAAAGAAAATTGAAGAAAGAATTGGAATAATTGTAAAAATTACAAAGAAGATAATGAAGGGAGAGATCATAACAAACATAGGAAATTGTTCTCTAAAAGAACCTTCGGGAGCAATTCTTGCACCGCTTTGTAATTTGCTTTGTTTTTGTTTAGGCATTATTGTTCTCTTCCCTCCTTACTTATATTCTTCGATTTTTCGAGCAATTTCATCATCGGCTACTCGACTCCACTTCATAAGTGCATCCTTAGAATTGGTTTCGCCGTTAACAACGGTCCAGAAAGCTTGGTCAATAGCACGTGACAAATAATAACTACCGGGAACCTCAGGTACTTCTCTAACCTGTAAACGTTGTTGTTCCATAACTTCAAGATGGTCTTTATCCCATGCAAGATTTTGGAAAGCTTCAACGTTAGCGGTTGTTGTTCTACCGATCATACCTAACAATGATTCGACATTATTGTTGTATCTTGTTTGAGTTTCGGCTCTAGTCCACCATTCGAGGAATTTCCAAGCTTCTTCCTTGTTCTTTGATTTTTCGATAATTCCGCAACCAGTACCAGCACCGGCAATTGTTCTATTGCCGTTTTCAGAAGCAGGAACCAAAGCAACCGACCATCTACCTGCAATTTCAGGTGCAGCAGCATATAAATTCATATATGTAGCAAGAGGTGCAATACCAAGAGGAACAACACCAACACGGAAACGGTTGTAGAATTCAGCCTCTTTTAAATAGCCGTATTCAGTATATAAATCGGTCCAAAAATCGAATACATCGATTGCAGCCTTGTTGTTAAGGGCAGTTGCGTTTTTCTCTTCGTTATACAATGAGAGACCGTTTTGTGCCATCAATGTTGGGAACAAATTCAAGTTACCAATACCGGTATTAACAGTGGTAGCGGTTGTAATTTGTGTATAAGGTACATACACGTTCATATTATTTCTTTGAATAACCATTGCAGCGTGTTTGAATTCTTCCCAAGTTTCAGGTACTTCAAGACCTAATCTGTCAAGAACGTCTTTGCGATAGTACATCAAGAAATAACTTTGAGTATCGGGTAAGGCGTAAAGTGCATTACCATATCTATAAGGTTCTTCAGATGTTTCTTGGAAACGCTCCAAAACTTCATCACAACCCAGAACCTCATCAGAGCCCTTAAATTGAGTCAAATCACAAAGTGCTCCTCTAATGCCGAGGTTTACAGGCTCGGTTCTCGCAAGATGCAAAGAAAGGTCGGGGAAATTGCCCGACAAAATACCGTTAATGAGAGATGCACTAACAACATCAACGCGAACATTGATGCCGGTTTCAGGGGTAAATGAATCCTTAATTAAGGAATTTAAAACCATTGCTTGGTCTTGACCCCAGTTAATCCAAATGGTAATTTCTTTATCGGATTCGGTTTCTTCGGTCAATGAATAATCCTGTACAAAGGACATAACAAGTCTAAGAGCACCGTAACCGAAGGATTCAAAAATATTTGCATTGTTATTATCCAACTCTTGACCATAAGGAACAAGTTGGATTTCATCAAGTGCAAGTGGCATATTGGTCATATCATAAAGCCAAGAGCTCACTGCAGTATAGTTGTTATAATAATCCTTAACATATTGCTGAGCAGAATAAGGACTCTTAAGCATTTGTTTTAAAACACGGGACATATTTTCAATGGCCGCAATACTTTGAGTACTCTTGCTACCTGACATTTCTTTCATGTCTTTAGCAATACTATCAAGGGCTTTTTGACATTCTTCAAGAGTTTTGTTAAAATCTTTGATTTGTTTAAACAACTCGTAGTCACGATTAGGGTCAGGTGATTCACCGGTAATCATAACGATTTTGATGTACTCATCACCGAGACGGCTAACCACTTCGGAAAGTCGCTTTACAAATTCGCTTTGAGGACCAACAGTAACCTCAAGTGAAATAGTATGCTCACCTTTATCAAGCCAAACATAATATGGCTCATCTTCGTTTTTACCAAGGGTAAGATATTCCCAAGAAGTGCCAAAATCAAAGCCAATTCCTTCAGCTTCAGCGAAAGGAACTTGTCCATCAATTCTTAATTTTCTCCAGCTAACGCCATTAATAAGCTCAGATTGTTTATATCTGAAACCAAAGTAGTAGTAACCGGCTGTTTCAACCTTAAAATTCCAGGTCATCATACTTCCGGGGCTTTGCCAGGAAGTACCACCAATATAGTTGATTTTACTGGTATAAGCATCACAAGGAGTCATACCTGCATCACTATTATTACTTTTTGGAATTAATGATTTAGAGTTTTTAACACCAGCGTCTTCGCCTTGAATTTCAATGCGTTTTGCTTTGTTTTCTTTAAGTTTATAACCTTTTGAAAGCTCATCATAAGAAACCGTTCTTTCGGGTTTGATTAACACGATTTCTTTAATAAGCAAAGCTTGTTCGGGATTAACCAAGGTGATGGTATGTGAACCTTCAGAGAGTGCAAACTCATAAGGTGCGTTATACATACCGGTAAAATCTTGGAAAATGGTGGTGATATACTCCCCTGTTTCAACCTGCTCTTGTGCATATTCATTATTATTAGAATCTACACGAGGCTTGTCAGAAATATTCTTCCACTCTCTTTTAAGGGTAATTTGAGAAGCGTTAGAAAAAGGATAAGCACCATCAATTTGTATTCCAATGTTAGGGTCAATGCCCGATGATTTAGGTTTCCATACTAGTTTAACAGAATAAACAGCAGGAGTAGTAATTTCGGTATTAAAGGTAATGCTTCCATCGCCACCTGTCCAATCAAGAACACCCTCGTTAAAGGTTGCTTCGGTCTCATTGGCAGCGAAATCCTCTAGCGATACCGATATGTTTTTGTCAGCATCTTCAAAATCGATTTTGCCTAAATACTCATCGTAGTCGCCAACATTAATTTCAATATCTTCTGATTCAACAACCTCAGATTCAACCGTTTCATCTTGAACAGATTCATTAGGTTTTTCAGCGTTGCAAACCATTGTTCCCATGAGCATTAGAAGACACAACAAAAAAGATATGCCCTTCTTTAGTCTATTGAGCACATTATCAGTCCTTTCGCTAATTTTACATAGGCAGAAATCATTCTGCCTATGTAAGAAAATTTAAATAATTACTTTAAGTTAATTTCTGACTTGCCGTCGTTCTTTTGATAAAGACGGATGTAGTCAATTTCAAATGTGAGGTTTTCAAGGTTATTTGCAATTTCACTTGCATTACCGTCATAGGTGTAAGCTGCACCAGCACCTGTTGTGTACATATGGTTTGTGATGATAGGATACATAAACTGGTTAAATACCCCATCACTATTGGTGTCGTAGCCAGAGATGTCAAAGTTATCCATTTCGCTTCTCTTTGCGGTGTAATAAGTCACGCCGTTAATAGAAAATGTCATAGTATCCTCTGTCCATTCAAAGACAACGGTGCACCACTCGTAGCTAATTTCTGTGCTACGGTCAGCTTGTTCAACCTTATATCCGTTCCCAGCTAAAATGCCCGAGCCACAACTACATTCATTGCCTGTTCTAACGCCATCCTCGTTATACCACTTATGGATACATGCAACTGCAGTATTTACATTCTTTGCATTACCGAATACCTCAAATACATCGACCTCGGTGCTAAACTCACAGTCTGGAATATATCCGATAGCGCCACGAGAAGAGAGCCAGAGCGCGGGGAAAGCACCTGCTCCAACAGGAATTTTAGCTCTCATTTCAAGTCTACCGTACTTATAGCTCATTGTGTTAGAAGTATGCAAACCATGGTTAATGCTGTAAATCTTGTCGCCGTTTGCATCGGTTTTTCCGGTATCATAGCAGTTTAGTTCAATATTATTACCATCAAATGTTGCATTATTTGCATATTCAAGGGTTGTACCGGTGGACATCGAAGTACTGCTTTGAGTCCAAACGGATGTATTTATAGAATTTCCGTTAAATTCATCCGACCAAACTAGATATTCATTAGGCTTAACAGCCGACATACCCTTCTTCGCAGCAAAAAGGTCGCATACGTTGAAAGCTGCAGATGTATCAATAGAAGAAATATAGGTAGTCTTGTCAATACCAAGAAGAACATTTCTTACTGTTGTATAGACTTCTTTGGCGGTTGCATTGTTGACAATAACAATATCTTTTCTATCGCTTGAAGAGTTATTGCAGTTATTTGCCACATAATAACCCTTAATTTCACCGTGAATATTGTCGGAAGGTGTATTACAAAGGTCGAATTTAACACCATAAGAAGCGCCACCTAAAATATCGCCCTTGTTTGTTGCGCCAATAGTAGCATTATTTACATTTACACCAACAAACTGCACGGCGTAAAGTTTGTTTGCTTCAATGTCTTCCTTCATTACATGAGCAGCGCCTGCAACTGCGCCAACATAAGCACCGTCGCCATTTGCAACAGCATATACATTACTAACAGTAATGTTTTTAATAACTGCATCCGCAGTAACAAAAGGAATAAGGCCGTATGCGTAATTACCACCATCAACAATTACGTTATTATAGTAAAGACCACTTACTGTATGACCTGCGCCATCGAGGGTTCCTGCAAAGGAACTAGTATAAGTAAAGCCATCAAGATAAGCCTTTTTCACAGCCCATGTGAATGGGTTATCATTTTGCCAATTAGTATATACATTAGAAATGTTAATATCATTTGCAAGTTTGTAATGTTTACCGAGAGTAGTTACTCTATCAAGATTTGCAAGGAGATATAATTGGTCAGCAGTTTCAATCATATATGGATCTTCTGCAGTACCGGTACCCGAAGCAAAACTGATTGCAGGGTTGCCTGTAAAGTATTGAGCTCTGTAATCCATATCAGTATGAACAGGAGTTCCATCCGAAACTGCCCAAATTTGGTTAAAGTTGAAGCCCTTTAATGTTGTCTTAGCAACATTGCCGGTAATCTTGTCAACAGTCACTTTAGAAAGACCGTTTACAGTGTTATTGTAGGTTTCATCGGTTGTGTAAACGTTTTTGAATGTAGTTGACATTTCCTTTACATAACCGATATCTGCGTCCCCATCGGTATAGCTGTTCTTAATAACAATGCTGTTGCCCTCTCCGTTACCGTCAACAATGCCTACAAATGCACCTGTGTTCATTGTAGCTGTTTCTGAGGTGTGAGAAATGGTGTTGTTTACAGCATAGCAATCCTTAATGATAAGAGATTGTGAATAGGTGTCGCCAACAAAGGCCGCCGAGCCATCACGGGAGCCAATAGTGTAGTTTTCAACCGAGCAACCACTGATGGTAATAGGTGTAGAGTTATTTGTAGCAACAGCAAGACCGATAAGACCGCCGACTACATAGGTGTTCCAAACAACCTTGGGAAGATTACCTTTATCAAGGTGTAAATCGTAAATTTCGGTGCCCTGTGTTGCAACAGGAATAAGTCCTGCAACAGCTACACTTGCAGCGTTTTTAAGATTATAAACGGTATGTCCATTACCATAAATTACACCTGCAAATCCTGTGGTGTAATTAGCAGAACTAGGATAAGAGGTTGTGCCTACGTTGTACCACTGCTGATTTGCGAGGTTGATGTCAGAAGTAAGCTCAAAGTAGGGTTTGTTTTCAATAAGGGTGTCTACTGGCTGATTAGAGAAGGTAGATACCATATAGTAAAGCTCAGCGCCGTTTGAAATCTTATAGGGGTTAGCCTTAGTACCGTCGCCCTTAAGGGATTCAGCAGCAGAGCCGTTCCAAGCAGGAAGTCCTTCGCCGGGAACACGATGAACAGGATAACCGCCTTCTACAGTTTTCCAAACAAAGTCGAAGTCTAAGCCGGGCATATTTGTCTTAGCATCCTCACCCTTTATGTTGTTTGCATCAACGAGAACAACATCTTTATCATAAAGGGTTCCCTCTGTCAACTTTACAGTAGCGTATGTATTTGTAATTACAGGAGTACGAGAAGTGGTTACAGGAACATTTGCAGCTGAGTAGCTGTTAGAGATAGTTTGTGTACCACCCCAGAAAGTGCCGAGGAAAGAGCCTACGTGGCTACTACCTGTGTAGGTACCGTGTACAGCACAGTTTGTAATTGTAACATTCTGATTGCTTCGAGCAACAATACCTGCAACACCCTTAACGGCAGGTGCGTTTACTTTACAGTTTTCGTCGATATAAATGTTTTCGAAAATAGTTTCACCTGATGCCTGACCTGCAACAATACCTACGCCTTCAAAAGAAGAGGTGGTTGTGTTGGTTACAGATGCACCTTTAATGGTAATATTCTTAATCTCGGCAACCTTGTCAGATACCGAGGTATCTTGACCTACATAGGAGAAAAGTCCGTATCTTCCGCTTGTAGAATTAACGTTGATATAAAGACCTTCAATGGTATGTCCGTCACCGTCAAGTGTACCATTGAAACGCTTTGCACTGTTCATTCCCCAAGGATTAGCGGAAGCTTCCCAATTTTGAACTGAAGTATCGTTAAGAACGATGTCTCTTACGAGTTTATAGTAACTTCCATCAGTAAGATTGGAGTTGTTGATTGCCGCAAAGTAAAGCTGAGCGCCGTTTTCAATTAGATAAGGTTTATCCTTTGTACCCTCACCCTCGAAATCATCGTGGCTGGATACCGAAGTACCGTCCCAAAGTCCATCTCTTAAATTAATTATGGGATAGCCGCCATCTACAGTTTCCCAAACAAATCTATAGGAAAGACCCGGCATATTTTCTTTAGCTGCCTCGCCCTTCATTAAATCAGTGGAGTCTAAAACGGTTGTGCCGTGAGCATCTTCAACAACGGAATAGTTGTTACCCGAATCTGCGGTCAACGCTTTGTTTGTATAGCCGAATAAAGGTAAATTTGTAGTAGAAAAGCTGTTGCTTATTTTAACGGTAATAGCTGATGCCCAGTGAGAACCTGCAAGCGCACCACACTCTGTTCCTTCGGTATTAATGATTGCAAGAACTGCACAGTTTGTAATACTAATGTTACCGGTGCCGTCATATCCACGTCCTGCAAGAGCTGCAACGCCCTTAACTGCAGTAGAGTTGATTACACAGGTTTCGTCAACATAGATATTTTCAAAGTTAGTAGCACCTGATGTTTGCGCAGCAACAATTGCAACACCTGGCTCACTTGCTCCAGTATAGTTAATTGACGCGCCCGAGAAAGTAATATTCTTGAAGGTACCTTGAGAGTAAGAAACAAGACCTGGTCTTTTGGTTGCAGTGTTCATATAAAGACCTTCGATAGTGTGTCCGTCACCATCAAGTGTACCTACCCAGCGGTTTGCGGTCTGGTGTACCCATTGGCGTGCTGAAGTTTCCCAACCATCAAAGGAGGTATCATTAAGAATAATATCGTTTGCAAGTTTGTAGTATGTTCCAGCATTAAGTGCGGAATTTTTAACCATCGCAAAGGCAAGCTGTGCGCCGTTTTCGATTAAATAGGGAGATTCTTCGGTACCTGCGCCCTCGAAAGAACTAAAGTCTGTAACCCAAGTGCCGTCCCAAAGTTCTCCTCTGAAATTAATTATGGGATAGTCGTTTTCAACAGTTTCCCAAACGTATTTAAAGGAAAGACCGGGCATATTAGTTTTAGCAACTTCGCCCTTCATTTCGTCGGCAGTAAGCTGTGTTACAACAGCGTCAACTGTTCCCTGCTTATTAATAGCGTAAACCGCAGATGAAGCAGTGGCAAGGTCACGGTCGGTAACGCCCTGAACATAGAGGTTTGCGGTGGTGTAGCTTGACTTAAGCTCAAGTTTTGCGCCGCTGGAAAGAGTACCAATAAATGCGCCGACATTAGAACCGCCAACAACCTTACCGTTCATAGCGCAGTTAGACATAAATATGTTATATGCACTCTGTCCAAGAATACCGCCTGCGCCTTTAACTGTGGAGTTGATTTCGCAAGTATCATCAATATAAATGCCATCAAAATACGCTACTCTTGAAGCTTGACCTGCAGCAAAGCCTGCGCCATCTGCTGCTGTGCTTTCGATGTAAGCATTTGTCATATTGAAGTTTTTAAGGGTTGTCTGATATACGCCATTGTTATCTGCGCCGACGTAGGAGAAAAGACCCATTACTCTTTGGCTGCCCTTATAGTAAAGACCGTCAATGGTGTGTCCATCACCATCAAAGGTGCCAACAAAACGGAAGTCAGCCCAAACCCAGTTACGAGCAGAGTCCTTCCAGTTAGCGGAAGAGGTATCGTTAATTCTGATATCGTTAGCAAGTTTGAAATACTTACCCGTAAATGCGTCGCTGTTATTTCCTGTAGCAATGGCGGCAATGTGTGACGCTGTCTTAATAAGGTAAGGATCTGCTTCAGTACCCGAACCTTCTAAGTTATAGTTTTTAGTTCCGTCCCAAACAGGGAGAATCTCATCGCGAATAACGGGATATCCGTTTTCAACAGTCTGCCAAGTACCAAAGAAGTCAAAGCCTGTCATATATTCCTTAGCGGCTAAGCCCTTCATCTGGTCTTCGTTTAAAATTGTGATATTCTCGGTTACGTTTCCTTCAGGAGCAACAACGGTTGTGTAAGTATTAGTTACAACAGCCATGTTAATTCCGGCTCTGCCATCATTAGCCAAAGGAATGTCAGACATAACAGGATAAGCGCCAACAGAGTAACAGTTATTGATTTTAATATCGCCGGAGTTCCAGTCGTTAGCAACAATACCTGCGCCACCGTACCAGTCACTAAAGGTGTTGTCGTAAGCATAGCAGTCGGTAAAGGTAAACTTAACATTCTGAGCGTCGCCTACAAAACCTGCGGCGAATTGCATAAGCTCATCCTGTCCCACAACTGTATTAGTTACAGAGCAGTTTGTGAGTTGCGCTCTATAGTTATAATCGTAGTAGATTGCAACACCGGCAAAAGCACCACCGTAACTTCTGTTACCGTGAATAAAAGCATTAGTAATATTAAGGTTTTTAATAACAGTTCCGTTTGTTATTGATGGGAACAAACCCAATGCTTTGTTTTCGGCATAGGCATAAAGACCGTAAATGGTGTGTCCGTCGCCATCTAAGGTGCCGTAAAAGCTGTTTGTCTTGCTAGGTGTGGCAATAGTGCCATCTTCATAACCTTCGAGCCAGTTATGTTTTTCTGATAAATTCTTAACAGGAGTACCATCAACTACATCGTTAAGATATATATCTTTGGTAATCTTAAAGAATTTACCTTCGGATGCCGACTGTGTGGAATATTCCTTAATCATTTTTTGAAGTTGAGCACCGTTTTCAATCAAATACGGATTTCCTTCAGAGCCGTCACCATTACCGGCAAAACTATCAGCAGTTTCACCGTTCCAAACATCTATCTCCTCGGTATTTGTATTGTTTTCTTCTGCTACTGCACTAAAAGTAACAGGACCGAAAACAAACATAGAAAATAGAATTGAAAGAATCAAAGTAAAAGCCAAAATTTTGTGAAACAACTTTGTTTTTTTCATACTTTACTCTCCTTATATATATTTTTGTGCTTTATTTACTCACCTAATATCAAACTGAAAATCGGATTGATATTAGGTCGGCACCCCTGCCCCCCATTAAAGGAAGGCAGAGGTAGCACTAGGAAGGGAAAATTTAACGTTTTTTACGGATAATGAAGAATATTGTGAAGAAAATACCTGCTGCAACTACTACTGAACCTGCAACAATTGCAATAATCCAAATAGCCGACAAGCCTTTCTTTCCAGGTTTAACAGTAACAGGATTATTAGGATCACTATTATTGTTATCGTCCTGAGAATTGTTATCTTCGGTACCATCAATATCGGTATCGTCATCATCTTTGTCATTACCTTTATCAACTAAAGGAGTAATAACGCCTTCGCCGTTTTCAAATAAAATGAAATCGTCGAAATAAACACTATTTTCGCCACTTGTTCTAATAGCAACCCACTTTGAACGTGCAACGAATGTAAATGTGCATTCTTGCCATACGCCATTGGTAAGATTATCAATAGTACCCAATTCTTCAACACCGATATTTTCACAATAAACATCAGGCCACTCAAGGTGAACTAATGATACATCAACCGATGCTTTGTCTTGGTCGGTAGTTGTATAGAATACCATCTTGTATTTCTTGCCAATTTCAAGTTCTTCGTTGTAGAACAACAAGAAATCTTGATCTTCATCCGATAGGCCAAGTCTATGCATTGACTTACCACCACCGTGAACATAATCGGTAGTGTAATCGCCTATTGTTGGACGATAATACTCGTAATCATCATGATAGTCGTAAATAGAATCTTCGTATTGTTCAAAGGTTTGTTCAAATCCATTTAATGTCCATTTAGCATATAAAATGGTATTAAATGTTGGGAAATAATCATAATTGTAAGCAACATCTAATTCGGAGTAAGCATACCAACCTTCGAAGGTATAACCCTCACGCTTGAGCACCGGCAATTCAAGTTTTGAATATGCCTTGCCGGTTATTGAATCAACCATTATATCGCAATTTGTTTCAAAGCTAACAACGATATCTTCAGGATTCATAATATTGCTAAACAATGTTGGATCGAAACCTTTAAGGCCGGGTGTTTCGTTATCACCACGAACAGCCCAAATATTTTCGAAATCCAAATCCATGTACTTAGCAGCTTCGGTTCCACACATTCTATCAATAAATAGTCTTGTAAGACCATTTAAGTCTTGCGCAGAAGATGAATAACAATTTTCATAATTAAAGTTATCATAAGAATTGTTAGAAATAACTGCGTACTTAGAGTTTGCTGTATAGAAGTTCTTAACCAAGATATCGGTGTAGGTGGCATTCATCTTTGAATAGCCAAACAAACCACGAGAGGTGCCCTTAACGTTACCTGTGAAGAAGGAGTTTTCAATGCGAATAGGTCTAACGGCACAACCGATAAAGCCACCACAAGAATTACCTTCGAGGTAAACGCTGGTATCAGCAAAACATTCACGGATTATTGGATATTGGTCATAACCTGCTTCAACAGCATCGTATTGGTTAACGAAACCTGCAAAAGCACCAACATATCTATCACCAAGGTCATCGGTGAAGATAATTTCGGTATTTACAATGCCAAGTTTCTCAATAACAGCATTTTGACCGATACTTCCAAATAAACCGGTATAGTAACCTGTGTTATCGTAGGTTTCTTTAGTCTCTTTAAAGTAAAGACCGGAAATAATATGGTATCCACCATCAAGGTAACCTCTGAAAGGCTTGCCCCAAGGACCGTCATACCACTTGTTAGCACTTTCTTGCCAAGCAGTTTTGGTAGTATCATTAAGGATAATATCTTCGGTAATCTTATAGTATCTACCGTAGGTTTTACCCTTAATAGCATCGTTAGCAAGTAATGCGAGTTGACCACCGGTTTTAATTTCATAAGGTGATTCCTTAGTACCATTACCTGAATAATATGTACGCGCAATCAAACCAGTCCAAACTTCACCGGGCTTTCCACTATCGTACTTCCATAAACCTGCATCAACCTTGAAAGCAGGATATTCGTTTTCAATAGCAATCCAGTCTCTATCAAAGTCGAAACCTAAAAGTACATTTGCAACATTAAGGCCCTTTAATTCGCTATCATTTGATAAGTAAGTAATGCCCTTTGCTTCAAAATTCTTTGTTGCAGAGGTATATACATTATTAAATGCAATATTATCAGCAATAGCATCATAAACAGCTTTATCATTGCCAGTAGTTACAGGGTTAACTGAACTGTCGGTAAAGCAGTTGGTAACAATGTGTGTAACATTTCCCCAACCCTTACCAATAAAGCCAGCAACAAATTTGTCATCACCCTTAGGAGCCTTTAAGATAGATCTTGTAACAGAGCAATCGTTAATGTCAATTCGAATGTCAGCGTAACCACCAACAAGACCACCAACGAATACCTTGTCTTTATTAGATTCACTTGACTTGGTATCTTTTCTTGACTCAATAATAACATTGTCAACAGTACAGTAGCTGATTGAAACAGGAGCTAATGTATAGTGAGCGTTAACGAAACCGACAATACCACCAGCAGACTCAGTACCGGTAATATAGGAGTTTTCAATGTTAAGGTGATGGATATTACCGCCATCCATAAGAACAGGAATTAAACCGGCATATCCTTCGTTACAATAAAGACCGTAAATTGTGAAACCGTTACCGTCTAAGTCACCGGTAAAGCCTTTGCTGTAACTTGTAGTTTTATACCAAGCATTGAAAGCAGAATTCCAGGTTGCGATATCTAAGTTTTCAAGATACTCAGCAGATATATCATTAAGATATATATCGTTTGCTAACTCGAAATAAACACATTGGTTAACCGAGTTTTTAGCACTTGAAGAGTTGCTGTACTCACTAACCATCTTATAGAGTTGAGCGCCGGTTTTAATGATGTAAGGATCATTAGGACCGCCGGTACCACCTGCAAATGAAGATGCTTTTGAACCGTCCCAAATATAGTCAGGTCTATCATAGAACAAAGGTGCAGGATAATCGCTATCAACTGTTGCCCAAGCTCTGATAAAGTCAAAGCCCTTCATATTTGTCTTAGCATCAGTGCCCTTCATTTGAGCATCAGTAAGCTTCTTAACGCCTTCTGTTGAATTATTATATTCAGCAAAGTTTGTATATACATTACTAAATGTAGTGATTTTTGCAAACTTTTCGTTAAGGTAAGGAATTGGATCAACGCCTGTGCAATAACTGTTTGCAATAACGATTGTATTAAGATATTCGTTACCACCGGTGTAAGCAATAAATCCGGAAGCCTTAGCTGAAGAAGTTGCTGTGTAGCTGATTTGAGTATTTACACAACGGCTGTTGTAAATACCAACAGATTGTGAATAAGCATAGCCTACGAAACCAGCTGCAGCATTTGCAGCACCGATTGTTGAATCCTTAACGGAACAACCCTTAATAATAATAGGTGTAGTGTTACCGTTAGCACCCTTAGCCAAACCAATGAAAGCACCAACTGCATAGGTATTCCAAGTAGCTCTTGGGAGATTAGCTTTTTCAATGTGCAAATCGTAGATTTGAGCACCTTGGGTTGCAACAGGAATTAAACCTACAACACCGGCACCCTTACCATTATTTAAGTTCTTAATGGTATGGCCATCACCATAGATAACACCATTAAAACCAATAGAACTGTATGCTGCATTATCAATCCAGCTGGTAATAGAGGTGGTGTACCATTGTTTATTACCAAGGTTAATGTCGTTCATAATTCTAAAGTAGGTTTGAGGAGCAGTTTTGTCAGTAGCACTTACATTACTGTACTCAGCAACCATCTTATAGAGTTGAGCGCCATTTTCAATTTGATATGGATTTTCAGGAGTACCGTCACCACCTGCGAAGGTGTCAGCCTTAGTACCATCCCAAACATCACCTAATAAATCAGGTTTGTAATTAATTACGGGATAATCGCCAGCAACAGTCTCAAATACAGCCAAGAAGTTGAGTTCAGGCATATTTGCTGCAGCAGCATCGCCCTTCATTGAATCAACCGAAGCTACAACATTAGTATTGTAAGCATCAGCAGCAAGGCCGTAGTTGCTTTCAGCAACGGTAGTACCGTAATTGTTACCTCTTATTGGTAAAGTAGTGTTGGTAAAGCATCCTGTAACAGTAACAACAGCAGAAGAATACCAATATGTACCAACATAAGCACCAACGGCAGATTTACCTGTGATGGTTGCTAAAACAGCAGAATTAGTAACATTAACACCTGCATTTTCGGTGCTATATCCACGAGCTGCGATAGCAGCAACACCAGTACCGTTTGGAGCAATAATCTCACAAGAACTGTCAATATAAATTGCTTCAAAAGTAGAGGTTGCAGAAGTTTGACCAGCTACAATTGCTATACCTTCTTTATTCGAAGTATGAGTAACTGATGCATTTGTAAACTTAATGTTTTTAACAACCGAATCGCCGATATAAGCGAACAAGCCCATTCTTTGCTTATCGGAATTAAAGTATAATCCATCAATAGTGTGACCGTCACCGTCAAGATTTAAAACGGCACGAATACCTGTATTTTGAACCCACTCACGAGCGCTATCTTTCCAGTTTACGGTTCTTGTATCATTAATCTTAATATCATCAACAAGTTTGAAGTACAGGCCATTATCAAGATCGGTTGTTACAACGTAAGCCAACTGAGAAGCATTCTCAATTTGATATGGGTCATCGGCAGTACCACTACCCTCAAAATCACCTAAACCACTGGCTTTTGAACCATCCCAAAGACCCTCGAGAGGAGCTAATCTGAGATTAATTCTTGGGTAATCGTTATCAACAGTTTCCCAAACGGAACCGAAATCCAAACCGGTCATATTTGTCTTAGCAGCAGTACCCTTCATTTGGTCAGGTGTTAAAACTGTTGTGCCGAAATTATCGGTTACAACACCATAGTTGTTAGTGGAATCACTTGTTAAAGACTTGTGTTGATAACCAAAAATTGGAAGCGCAGTTGTGGTGAAACAGTTTTTAATTGTAACGTCAGCATCAGCAGCCCAGTAGGAACCAACAAAGGCACCTACATTACTTTTACCACTAATTGTTGCCAAAACTGCACAGTTTGAAACAGAAGTATCAGCATTGTTTCCGTTATCATAACCTCTTGCAGTGATACCGGCAACGCAGGAAGAATTTGGAGCATTAATTGAACAGGTTGCATCAATATAAATACACTCAAAATTAGTTGTCGCTGAAGATTGACCTGCAACAATTGCTACACCGTCTTCAGAAGTAGTATTGTTAACATATGCGTTTGTGAACTTAATGTTCTTAATAAGCGAATCGCCTGTGTAGGAGAACAAGCCAAAACGTTTTTGAGAGCCATTGAAGTAAAGACCGTCAATAGTATGACCGTCACCGTCAAAGGTACCAACAAAACGAATGTTGCCCCATACCCAGTTACGAGCATTATCTTTCCAATTAGCTTTAGCAGTATTGTTAAGTTTAATGTCGTTAGCAAGTTTAAAGTGCAAACCATCATCAAGGTTTGTAGAAACAACATAAGCCAACTCAGAACCTGTCTTAATAAGATAAGGTTCAGCAGCAGTACCTTTACCCTCTAATTGAGTAAGGCTACTAATCTTTGTACCATCCCAAATATTAGCGTCACGAACGTTGAGAACAGGATAATCATTTTCAACCGTTTCCCAAACAGTTGTAAAGTCAAAGCCTTGCATATTAGTCTTAGCAGCTTCGCCCTTCATTTGGTCGGGTGTTAATTTAGCAATTACTTCATCAGCATCAGTTGATGACTTTGCAATAATATCTTGGTCGGTGTAAACGTTGTAATATTTAACCTTGTTGTGACCATTGCCGGTTGTAGTTACAGGATATTTTCCTACAAAGTAAGAATTATAAACTCTAACGGTAGCTTCGGTAGTTTTCTTACCGATCATACTTGCATTGCAGGTAGATGCAGTAAAGTTAACATCATGCACATAGCAGTTAGAAAAATCAATAGTAGCATTAGATGCGTTACCAATGAAACCACCGGCATTTACCAACTGGTTGCTAGAGCCGGCAACCATCGAACCATTTACAACATAACAATTTTCAATCTTTGCAGGATTTGCTGTTGTTAAGCCAGCATAGTTAGCATAACCTGCCACTGCACCTGCTGAGCCTTTACCGCCTTCAAAGTACAAGTTGTCAAAACCAAGGTTTTTAACAACTGCACCGTTTGCGATAGCACCGAAAAGGCCTGGATTCACATAATTATATGTATATAAACCGTAGATTACATGTCCGTCACCATCAAGGGTACCATAGAAATAGTTTTTCTTGCCTGTGTCAGGAGCAGTAAGTCCATTACCCCAACTCTTAGGGTTAGTAAGATTTTGAACAGGAGTACCATTAGATACATCGTTGATATAAATATCTTTAGTAATCTTGAAATGCTTATTTTTACTAAAATCAGCGTTGTTTGCTTTACTTACTTCACTAACCAAGTAATAAAGTTGGTCGGCGTTTTCAATGATGTATGGATCTCCACTTGTACCGGTACCTTTTGCAAAGGATGTTGCAGCAGAACCACTCCAAACATCTATATTTGATTCAACATTATTTTTAATGAAAACAGGATAACTGTTTGCAACGGTTTTCCAAACAGTTGTAAAATCGAAGCCTTGCATATTTGTCTTTGCGGCTTCACCTGTCATTTGACCGAGAGATAATTTCGCAATTACTTCATCGGCATCGGTAGATGACTTTGCAATAATATCTTGGTCGGTATAAACATTGTAATATTTAACCTTGTTGTGACCATTACCGGTTGTAGTTACAGGATATTTTCCTACAAAGTAAGAATTATAAACTCTAACGGTAGCTTCGGTAGTTTTCTTACCGATCATACTTGCGTTACAAGTAGTAGCAGAAAAGTTCACATTATACACATAGCAATTTGTGAAATCGATAGTCGCATTAGAAGCATTACCAATGAAACCACCGGCATTTGCCAACTTGTTGCTGGAACCGGCAACCATTGAACCATTTACAACATAACATTTTTCAATCTTTGCAGGATTTGCTGTTGTTAAGCCAGCATAGTTAGCATAACCAGCTACTGCACCGGCAGAACCTCCGCCACCTTCGAAGTACAAGTTATCAAAACCAAGGTTTTTAACAACTGCACCGTTTGCTATAGCGCCGAAAAGACCTGGATTTATATAGTTATATACATATAAACCATAAATCACATGTCCGTCACCATCAAGGGTACCATAGAAATAGTTTTTCTTGCCTGTGTCAGGAGCAGTAAGTCCATTACCCCAAC
>JAZNLZ010000021.1:0-164948 GCA_045579365.1 Acutalibacteraceae bacterium | reverse complement strand
TTATGGGTATGGGTATCGTAGCCTTTGGTTTGGGTACTGCATGTGGTGTATTACTTGCTAAAGCAATGAACTTATTTAGCAAAAACAAAATTAATCCCCTTATCGGTTCAGCCGGTGTTTCGGCCGTTCCCATGGCTGCCCGTGTTTCTCAATCGGTTGGCCAAAAAGAAAACCCCTCAAACTTCTTGCTTATGCACGCAATGGGTCCCAATGTTGCAGGCGTAATTGGTTCAGCTATTGCGGCAGGCGTGCTAATTGCATTGTGCTAAAAACGGAGGCATAAAATGGAAAATACAAAACTCTATATAACTGATACTATTCTCCGTGACGCCCATCAATCTCAAGCTGCTACTCGAATGAGAATTGAAGATATGATTCCTGTTCTTGAAAAGCTTGATAAAATCGGCTATTGGTCGGTTGAATGTTGGGGTGGCGCCACCTTTGATGCTTGTATGCGTTTCTTAAACGAAGACCCTTGGGAGAGACTTCGCACCATTAAGAAGCACATGCCAAACACAAAACTTCAAATGTTACTCCGTGGCCAAAACCTTTTAGGTTACAAGCACTATGCCGATGATGTGGTTGAGGCCTTTGTTGCTAAATCTATTGAAAACGGTATTGATGTTATCCGTATTTTCGACGCTTTAAATGATGTTCGTAACATTGAGGCTGCTATTAAGGCAACCAAAAAATACGGTGGCATTTGTGAAGCTGCTTTAAGTTACACCGAAAGCCCTGTTCACAACGAAGATTACTTTGTTGACCTTGCTAAAAAGTTAGAAAAAATGGGTGCTGACGTTATTTGTATTAAGGATATGGCAAACCTTTTGCTTCCTTATGATGCTTATTCTTTGGTTAAAAAACTTAAAGAAAACGTTAAGTGCAAAATCCATCTTCATACCCACAATACAACCGGTACCGGCGACATGACCCTTTTAAAGGCTGCCGAAGCAGGCGTTGATATTGTTGACTGTGCTTTATCCCCCTTTGCTAACGGTACTGCTAACCCCTCCACCGAGGCTTTAGTTGCTACATTGCAAGGCACCGAAAGAGATACAGGTCTTGACCTTAACGCATTAGGCGAAATCGCTGCTCACTTTAGAGGTGTTGCTGACCGTATGAAGGCCGAAGGAATACTCGACCCCAAGGTGCTTAATGTTGACACTAAGACACTTATTTACCAAGTTCCCGGTGGTATGCTTTCAAACCTACTATCTCAATTAAAACAGGCTAACGCCGAAGATAAATTTTACGAAGTTTTGGCCGAAGTTCCAAGAGTTCGTGAAGACTTTGGTTTCCCACCCCTTGTAACCCCCACAAGCCAAATCGTTGGTACACAGGCTGTGCTTAACATCCTTTCGGGTGAGCGTTACAAGATGATTACCAAAGAATCAAAAGGTATGCTTCGTGGCGAATACGGTAAATTACCTGCTCCTGTTAATGAGGAGGTTCGCAAAAAGGCTATCGGCGATGATAAGGTTATTACCTGTCGTCCTGCCGACCTTATTGAACCTGAACTTAAAGCCTATGCTACCGAAATGTCGGAAAAAGGCATCGGCAAATGCCCTGAGGATGTGCTCAGTTACGCATTGTTCCCACAGGTTGCTGAAAAGTTCTTCGCAGTTAGAGACAAGGCTCCAACCACCGATGAAAACGGTGTTAGAACCCTTATTGTTGAAGATTTATCTGAATAACATTAAATGGCTGTCTTAATTGACAGCCATTTGTTTTTACATTATAATATAAAGCAGTAGCATTTCTTTTACTTGGTTATAAATCTCCTCGGCCTCTTCTATGGGCAAAGGATTTTTACCTAAACCTAACTCAACCGTAAAACCTGGCCTTTGGAATTTTTCAATAAACCAATCCTTAAAGCCACCACCGTTGGCAATACCCATGGGAACATCAAGGGCGTACCCCGAACTCGTGGCAAGGATTTCAGCAATTTTACGAGACTTGGGTGGAGTTTTGCTGCCGTAACTCCAATAGATAACCTCCCCTTGTGAGTGGAGTGCCATTGAGTGGCGTATATTAATCCTTGACACCAGTTCGGTCAAGGCAACCGTTTCAGGCTCGCTATTAGGCTTATAACCACCAAACCGTGTGGAAGAAGGTCCGAAAATACCCATTTCCTTTTCTCTTTTACGCAAATCTTCCCAACCTGCATCAAAGTTATGATTAAGATCAACACCCCTTAAATTTGCGTTCCAATGGGCGAAATCACCTTTGCAAAGGTTGCTTATTTTTTCTCCCAACTCTCCACAAGCCTTTTTACCCAAAAGGGATATATCGCATCCGTCAGGATTTAGGCAGGGCAAAAAAATCACCCCACGACCTTTAAGCGCCTTAGACACCTTAATATCGGCCATACAGCCATCCTTTTTCAAGGTATGGCAAAGTTCTTCAATAAACATTAAAAGGATATTTGAGGTTATTCTCTCGCTTCCGTGAACACCTGCCACAATAAGGGAATAACTCTCCCCTGACCCTAATTTCAGCAACGGTATTCCCTTTCCACTGCAACTTTTCCCAATAATCCCCTTTTTCAAAAAAGTGTATTCTTCGCAAAGGTTATCAATAACTTTTTTGCGTTCAAAATAATCATATTCCTTGCAAACCACTATATTTTCCAACAGTCTCACTCCCTTATTTAACTATATTCCACGGAGGAAAAAATAATGAATTTAGAAGAAAAACAATTAAGCGCAAAATACCTTTACCAAGGTAAAATTATAAATCTTCGCCTTGACGAAGCCGAGCTTCCCAACGGCGCCACTGCTTTTAGAGAAATCGTTGAACACCCAGGTGGCGTTTGCGTTGCAGCATTAACCGATAATGATGAGATTTTATTAGTAAAACAATTCCGTTATCCTTACGGAGAAATTATTTACGAAATTCCTGCAGGAAAACGCAATTCAAAACAAGAAAACCCCTTGGACTGTGGAATTAGAGAACTTAAAGAAGAAACGGGTGCCACAGCACAAAACTTCATCTTTTTAGGAGAACTTTACCCCACACCCGGATATGTTGATGAAGTGATTTACATGTATGCTGCAACAGGCCTTACTTTTGGAGATGCCAACCCCGATGAAGATGAATTTTTAGCAATTGAAAAAATGCCTTTGGATACCCTTGTTGAAAAGATAATGGTCGGCGAAATTAAAGACGCCAAAACCCAAACGGCAATTTTGAAAATTAAACATTTAAAGGAAACAGGCAAAATTTAAAGCACCCTTTCGGGTGCTTTTTTTATTTTGTTAATGCGAAATATAAAATAACAATTATACCTAAAACTATTCGGTAATAACCAAAAGATTTAAAGTCGTGTTTTCTAATGAAACTCAACAAAAATTTAATTGCCAATACCGATACAACAAATGCAGTTATTGTACCAACTAACAAAATTGCAATTTCGGTCAAATCAAAGGTATTTCCATCGGCAAAAAACTTGAGTACCTTAATTGCGCTACCACCAACCATTGCAGGAATTGACAAGAAGAAGGAAAACTCAGCCGAAGCAGTTCTGGATAGACCTAACAAGGTAGCCCCCAAAATTGTGGAACCACTGCGAGATGTTCCGGGTACTAACGCCAAACACTGAATAAGACCGATGAAAAATGCAGTTTTATAAGAAAGGGCATCTAAATCTTCCACCCTGCCCTTAATCTTCATACTTTCAATTATAATAAATAAAATTCCGTAGAAAATCAAAGCGCCTGCAACTATGTACGCTCTAAGGTCACCTGTAAGCATTGAGTCGATTTGATCATCAAACAAAAGACCCAAAACTGCAGCAGGAATACTTGCGATTAAAATCTTAAACCAAAGAATAAATCTATCAACATAGACATAGTCATTGCAAAATCTTGTAAATATATTGTCTTTTGTGAAATATACGAAATACATACCATTCTTTTTACGATGGAAAGGCCAAAGTTTATTCCAAAAAAGAAGAATAACGGCGATTATAGCGCCAAGCTGAATAACCACGAAAAACATATCTTTAAAAGCATCGGAAGTTTTAAGGGTTATAAACTCATCAAAAAGTATCATATGACCGGTACTGCTTATAGGCAACCACTCGGTAATACCTTCAATTACACCCAATATAAAAGATTTTAAAAGTTCTAACATAAAATCCTCCTCTCGGTTTACTTAATATATTATATAGGGGCTGTTAAAAATTAACAACCCCTAATTTCTATTTGCCGATTATTTCTTTGTAAAGTCTGATGTAAGCGTTTGCCGAAGCGCCCCAACTGTTGTCGCACTTCATTGCTCTCTCACGAAGCACATCCCAACCCTTTTTGTCAGAGTAGCCAGTAAGAGCACGCCAAACGGTGTTAAGCATATCGTGAGCATTATAAGACTTAAAGGTAAATCCGTTACCTTCGCCATCGCCACTGTCGTGGATGGTATCATTAAGACCACCTGTTTCTCTTACAATGGGGATGGTTCCGTAACGAAGGGCCACCATTTGAGCCAAACCACAAGGTTCGCTTTGACTTGGCATTAAGAATATATCAGCACCTGCGTAAATTTTATGAGCGAGTGCCGGATTAAAACCTAACTTAAGGCCAACCTTTTCGGGATATTTTTCAGCCATGGAATGGAAAAAGGTTTCGAACTCCCATTCTCCTGATCCCAAGATTGCAAACTGAACATCGGCCTGTAACATATCCTCGAAAACATGTTTCACAAGGTCAAGTCCCTTGTGTTTAACCAAACGGGTAACAATACCGATAACAGGTGTGTCAGCCTTTTGAGGTAAGCCTAATTCTTCTTGCAATTTTTGTTTATTAATCGCCTTATTGCCGATTTCATCCACAGTAAAGTTTTTGAAAATTAGTGGATCGGTTTCGGGATTATAAACATCACAGTCAATTCCATTTACGATACCTGTAAGTTTATAGGTAAACATACTTAAAATACCGTCTAAACCGTGAGAAAAATATGGGTCTAAAATTTCTCTTGAATAGGTGGGCGAAACGGTTGTAACCTTATCGGCACATTGAATAGCGCCCTTCATAAAGTTAACACAGTTATCATAATCCACAAGACTTGCATTTTCAGCAGGAAGTCCTAAAACATCCTCGGTAAGTTCATAACCGTACTTACCTTGGTATTGAATATTGTGAATTGTAAATACCGTCTTCATCTTACTGTAAAGTGGATCAAAACGGTAGAAAGAGTTAAGATAAACCGGAATTAAAGCTGTTTGCCAGTCATTACAGTGGATAATATCGGGTGTAAAACCGATGTGAGGAATCATTTCAAGCACTGCACGAGAGAAAAAGGCAAAGCGCTCAGCATCATCGTAATGACCGTAAAGATTATCACGCTTAAAGTAATATTGATTATCGATTAAATAGTAAATAACGCCATCCAAATGAGCTTCGAAAATACCACAATACTGTCTTCTCCAAGCAACCGGAACGGTAATGCTTGTCACGAAGGTCATTTTCTCTCTTAATTCGTCGGAAACGGTGCCATATAGAGGCAAAACAACTCTACAACCGATAAGTCTTTTTCTAAGGGCTTTAGGAAGCGCACCTGCAACATCGGCAAGACCGCCTGACATGGCAAAAGGATAAGCTTCACTTGCAGCAAATAAAACTTTCATTATTTTCTCCTTAAACTATTTCGTTCTTGTTTATAAATATTCTTCTGTCGGGAGTGGCTTTAATTACCATTCCTTCGGTAATTACAACATTCTTGTCAGCAATAACACTTTCAATATTTGCGTTTGCTTTAACTGTTGTTTCCTGCATTAGGATACTGTTTTCAACAACTGCACCCTTTTCGATCTTAACTCCACGGCCTAAAATACTGTTTTTAACCACACCGTCAATAACGCAACCGTCACTAACCAAGGAGTTTTTAACCTCGGAGCCAATTCCGTAACGTGTAGGCATATCATCACGAATTTTAGTATAGATGGGTCTTTCACGATTGAAAAGTTCTTTGCGAACGTTTCTATCAAGAAGGTCCATGTGAGCCTTGTAATAGGTTGCTGTTCCATTCATAAGGGTAATAAATTCCTTATGCTCGTAACCCATAATTTTAAGTTCATTAACCTTGTCGGCCAAAACATCTCTGTTAAAGTTTTGCAAATCTTTTTCCACAGCATCATTAACTAAGTCGGATAAAAGTTTGCGTCCAATAATGGTGATACCGATTCCGTAATTTAAAATGTTTTCGTTGCCGTTATCAAAACAAAGTTTTGTTACAACTGAATTGTCATCAAACTCCAAAATCATTGCATCATCACGATTAGCAGGTAGCAAACCGTTATGATATACAACCGTAATATCAGCTTCGTTTTTAACGTGTTGTTGAATTGCATCGCCGATATCAACATTTGCCAAAACATCGGCAGCACAAAGAACGATATAATCACTGTCGCAACGGTCGATAAATTCAATAGCAGCGTAAAGAGCATCCACTGTACCTCTAAAACGTCTTACATCGCTTGACATATAGGGAGCCAAAATATGAATACCACCACTTTTACGGTCTAAATCCCAATAAATTCCGTTGCTTACATGGTCTAGCAAAGAACGGTAGTTACCTGTGGTAATCAAGCCCACATTTGTAATTCCGGCATTTACAAGATTAGAAAGGGTAAAATCGATAAGACGATATCTACCACCGAAAGGCACCGATGCCATGGAGCGTTTTTCTGTTAATTTTTTGAGTAGTTTGTCGTTTGCGTTAGCAAAAACTAAACCCGAAACTGCTGATGCTCTCATACTTCTTCGCCCTCCTTAACATCTTCTACAATCATTTTGTTGGCGCTGATTTTTGCATTTTCGCCAATCTTTAGGTTGGCGCCAACAAGGGTAATTCCCCAACCTTCGTTGCCAACAACCTGTGGGTCGCCACCAATATCGGCATTTTCGCCCACGATTACATTTTCAGCAATAATGGAATATCTAACCTTAGCGCCCTTCTTAATTACTGCGCCAGGCATTACAAGTGAATATTCAACACTTGCGCCTTCCTCTATTGTTACATTTTCAAAAAGAACCGAGAAATCAACATTTCCGAAAATTTCACAACCAGCGGTAACAAGAGAATTTTCAACCTTGGCATCTTCGGAAATATATTGGGGTGGTTCACTATTAGAACGGGAATAAATCTTCCAGTTCTTATCAGCCAAATTAAGGTCAATGTTGGGATTTAAAAGGTCAAGGTTTGCATCCCAAAGGGAGTCAACCGTTCCAACATCCTTCCAATAATCATTAAAACGATAAACCTTAAGTTTTTCACCGGCACCCAACATCAAAGGAATAATATTTTTACCAAAGTCGTTTGAAGAATCGGGGTTAGCCTCATCAACGGTTAAATAATGTCTTAACTTATCCCAACTAAACACATAAATACCCATTGAAGCCAAGGTGCTCTTTGGTTTGGCAGGTTTCTCCTCAAACTCGTAAATTGTGCCATCCTCATAAGCGTTCATAATACCGAAACGACTGGCTTCTTCAAGGCTGACATCCAAAACAGCAATAGTACAAGCAGCGTTGTCCTCTTTATGCTGTTTAATCATTTTGGAATAGTCCATTTTATAAATATGGTCACCTGATAGGATAACTACATATTCAGGGTCGTAACGCTCAATAAATTCAAGGTTTTGATAAATAGCGTTAGCAGTACCTTTATACCAACCTTCACCCGATAAGCCTTGATAAGGGGGCAAAATGTGAACACCACCGTTACTTCTGTCAAGATCCCAAGGTTTGCCTGAACCAACGTAATCATTAAGTTCCAAAGGTTTATACTGGGTAAGGATACCAACGGTATCAATACCTGAGTTAGTACAGTTTGAAAGTGGGAAATCGATAATGCGATACTTACCACCGTAAGGCACAGCAGGTTTTGCAATTTTGCTTGTTAGCACACCAAGACGGCTTCCCTGACCTCCTGCGAGTAGCATTGCTACTGTCTTTTTATTTTTCAAAACAAACATCTCCCTTTTTGTGTTAGATTTCATTCGTTTTAATTTGAAGTTTTGCGTTTTTGTGGTGATTTAAAATAACTAACCGACATTGGAGGAATATCCAAACTGATTGAATAATCATAACCGTGCATAGGTTCTTTGGTTGCTTTAAAGCCTGAACGCATAGGCTCGGTTTTACCGCCGTATTTAACATCATCGGTGCATAAAACTCGTTTATAACTACCCTGTGCAGGAACACCAATTTTATAATCTGTCCTACCCACAGGAACGAAGTTGCAAACTGCAATAATCTCTTCCCCTGCTTTGTTTTTGCGACGGAAAGCGATTATACTTTGGTTGTTGTCATCATTGGAAATCCATTCAAAACCTTCCCAAGAATAATCAATTTCCCAAAGTGGTGAATTTTCCAAATAGAATTTGTTCAAATCCGAAACAAATTTCTTCATATTTCTATGTGGCTCATACTGAAGCAGCAACCAATCTAATTGTTGCTTATAGTTCCACTCAATAAACTGAGCAAACTCTTGTCCCATAAACAAAAGTTTTTTACCCGGGTGAGCCATCATATAAGCATAGAAGGCTCTTAAAGACTCAAATTTTTGCTCGTATTCTCCCGACATTTTACCTATCATTGAACACTTTCCGTGAACAACCTCATCGTGAGACAAGGGCAAAACAAAATTTTCGGAAAAAGCATAGAAGAAGGAGAAGGTCAAGCAATCGTGATTATGCTTTCTGAAATAGGGGTCTAAAGACATATACCTTAGCATATCGTTCATCCAACCCATATTCCATTTAAAGTTAAATCCTAAACCTCCGTCAAAGGCAGGTTTGGTAACCATTGGCCAAGCAGTAGATTCTTCGGCTATCATAAGAATACTTGGGTCGGTTTCAAAGGCAGCAGCATTAACTTCCTTTAAAAATTGGATAGCCTCTAAATTCTCATGGCCTCCGTAAATATTAGGAATCCACTCCCCATCCTTACGGTTGTAATCAAGGTAAAGCATTGATGCTACTGCATCAACACGAATTCCGTCAATATGGTATTCTTTAATCCAAAAGACTGCACTTGAAATCAAAAAACTTTTAACCTGTGATTTGCCATAATCAAAAACAACGGTTCCCCACTCTTTATGCTCACCCTTTTTAGGGTCTTCGTATTCATAGCAAGGCGCACCGTCAAAATGGAATAAACCGTGCTCGTCCCTCGGGAAATGGGCAGGTACCCAATCCAAAATAACACCGATGCCGTTTTGGTGCATTATATCAACAAACTCTTTAAACTGTTCAGGGGTTCCGAAACGGGATGTTGGAGCAAAGTAACCTGTAACCTGATAACCCCAAGAGCCTTCAAAAGGAAATTCAGTTATAGGCATTAGTTCCACGTGGGTGTAATTCATTTCCTTTAAATAGGAAACTAAATCTTTTGCCAATTGAACATAGTTGAAGGTGTTGCCATCCTCATATCGTCTCCAAGAACCTGCATGTATCTCATAAATATTAACCGGAGACTCGTAAATATTCCTATTTTTTTTGGAGTCTTGCCATTTTTTATCATGCCACTTATAATTATCAAAATAAATTTTAGAAGCATTGGCAGGAGCAGTTTCAAAATGACGGGCATAAGGATCGGATTTTAAAACCACTTTACCCTGACTATCTTCTATGGCATATTTGTAAGCCGTGTAAATACCCAAACCACTAATTTTGGTCTCCCAAACACCATAGCCGATATTATTCATATAGTTTGCAGTGGTGTTCCAACCATTGAAATCACCAACTACCGAAACCGACTTTGCTTTAGGTGCCCAGACTCTAAATATTACTGTATCTCCATCAACAAAGGAGCCTAAAATTTCATAGGCATTTTTTAATATTCCATTTTCAAAATCATTGAGTTTTTCCCACATTTTAATACTCCTTTACAATAAAAGCCTATTATTTACTTTATTATATCAATTTTAAGGCCTTATTTCAAGGTATTTTTGTGAAATTTCCGAAACTAAATTAAAAGATTAATTGCCATTTTTGTTAAATTTATACAAAAATCGACACTTTTCCCAATATAATAAGTTTTTTAACAAAAAACAGCAGACATTTGATGTCTGCTGTTTTTAATTTAGTTTAAGCTTCGGGTTCAACTATTTTCTTAACCTTGAATTGCTTTGTAGCGTAAGTATTAATATCAGCTTTAAGCTTTTTGGTATTTTCATCGATTTCCTTTTTGAAATCTTCATCAGCAAGAGTATGTCTTGCGAAAGAATCAAGGTAATCTACGAAATAATTATCGGCCATAATATCACGTTTTATAATAAGTTCATAGCCATTATTAGCACTGTTTTCTACAACTTGAGGAACATCAACCTCATATTTTTCATAGGTTTTAAAGTTTGCATCCTCAAAACTTGTTCCCTCTGCACCCGAAACGGTTGCATAGGTATTAACCGGTGCATCATCATTTTTAGAAATATTAGCGATTTCTTCTTCGCTCATTTCATTGTGAGCCTGATAAATTTGAATAAAGGTTTTTTCACCTTTTTTAATTTGAGCAGCGTACTCATCTAACTTTCCTTTTGCTGCAGCCTTTTCTTCATCAGTAGCATCGGTTTCATAAGTGATAGAAATTTTATCTAAAAGAACATAATTTTTAGTTATCTCGGTATTAACCTTATCCTCAGCAAGTTCTTTTTTACCACCTCTGCCATAAAGATATTGGAAGTAAGCCTCGCTATAATAACTGTCCTCAGTGAATTTTGCATAAGTATCACGGCTTACACCGTTCGGCTCATAATAAGCAGAATAACCATAGTAATCCCACATTGTGGTAACGTTTTGCTCAGCCTCTGCTTTCAAATCATCGGACAACTTAACTTCGTTTTTGGCACACAAAGATTTATAACTTGCAATTTCTTTTATAATTTCGATTGCTCTATCTTCTACCCAATCCACAAAACTTTTCTTGTCAATCTTTTTGGAATAATAATTGATTTCTTCTTTTTGCTGATCAGCAGTTAAAGACTCGTAAACCTTTTGTTTACCCTCCATATTTGCATTTACAAGTGCACACATATAGTAAGCAGAAGTAAATTCAATATCGCCAATAGTTACAGCGATTTCGTTTTTCTTGTGAATACAACCAACGAGGGATAGTGAAAGTATTGCCACCATCACCAAAGCGGTAATTCTTTTTACAATTTTCATTTTAAATTCCTCCGAAGAATTACTTAATAATAAATAAGTATATACTATTTTTCTCTAAAAGTCTAGCATTTTTTATTATAATGCCTTGCCCAATTCGGCAACAAGTTGTGACATTTTTTGACCTTTGTTAAGTTTAACTGTATAAACGGGTTTTGCAGCCGCATTTAACATAAAACGATTACCGAAATACTCGGTCAGTTTATGCACCGTTTCGGCTTCAATAGAATTTATATGCAACACAGCCGTATTACCCACACTTGTAATCTCGGCGATTTTAGCATTTGCAGCCTTATTACGCAAGACAGCAATATCAATAAGTCCTATAACCGATTGTGGTGGGTCGCCAAAACGGTCGCAAAGTTCATCGATAACATCCTCGGCATCTTCATCACTTCGAATATTAGCAATTCGTTTGTAAATTCCCAGTCTTGCCGACAAGGATTCAATATAATTTTCGGGAATATGAGCCGAAACATTAAGGTCAACCGTACAAGGAATATCATCTTCCACCGGCGCGCCGTTTTCTTCATTAACGGCCTCGGATAAAAGTTTTAAATACATATCGTATCCTACCGATTCCATATTTCCATGTTGGTCGGCACCTAATATACTCCCTGCTCCCCTTATTCCAAGGTCACGCATGGCAATTTTAAAGCCCGAGCCAAACTCGGTATATTCCCTTATTGCTTCAAGTCGTTTGGATGCCACATCGCTTAACTGCTTGTTTTGACCGAAGCAAAAATAAGCATAGGCTCTTCTTGGAGAACGGCCAACACGACCTCTTAACTGATGTAACTGAGAAAGTCCCATTCGGTCAGCGTCTTCAATAATCAAGGTATTGGCATTTGGAACATCCACACCTGTTTCAATAATGGTTGTGGAGACCAAAACATCAATTTCACGTTCAAGAAGTTTCTTCCAAATGGAGGTTAGTTCATCCTCGCTCATTTTTCCGTGGGCAACGCCGATATTAACATCGGGCAATTTTTGTTTTAACTTTGCAGCGCAGCGTTCAATGGTTTCTACCCTGTTATGCAGATAATAAACCTGACCACCACGGCGAATTTCCTTGTTAATCGCATCGATAAGCAAACCTTGATTATACTCTAAAACATAGGTTTGAACGGGATGTCGGTCACCGGGTGCTTCATCAATACTTGACATATCCCTAAGTCCCGACATCGCCATATTAAGGGTTCTTGGAATTGGAGTAGCGCTAAGGGTTAAAATATCCACAAAGGGATAAAGTTCTTTAAGTCTTTCCTTTTGTGCCACGCCAAAACGTTGTTCCTCATCAATAATAACAAGACCTATATTCTTAAACTCCACATCCTTAGATATTAGTCGGTGGGTGCCGACAACCATATCAACACGGCCGTTTTTAAGGTCTTTTATAATTTTTTCCTGCTGTTTTGGGGTAACAAAACGGTTTAAAAGTTTAACCGTTACAGGCATTTCTCCAAAACGGCGAATTATTGTATTGTAATGTTGCATTGCAAGAATGGTTGTGGGTACAAGTAGGGCACATTGTTTGCCTTCGCTTATACATTTAAAGGCTGCTCTCAAAGCCACTTCGGTTTTGCCGAAGCCCACATCTCCACAAAGCAAACGGTCCATTGGAACATCTCGTTCCATATCCGATTTGATTTCATTGATACAACGAAGTTGGTCTTCGGTTTCGTCGTACTCAAATCTTCTTTCAAAATCGTTTTGAAGGTCGGTATCGGGACTGAAAGCATAGCCTTTAACCGACATTCTTTTAGCATAAAGGGCAGTTAACTGTTTTGCCATATCCTTTACAGCTTTTTTAACCCTGGTACGGGTCTTTTGCCACTCGGTACCACCCAAACGGTTAAGTTTAATTCCACCATTTTCCGAAGCTGCGCCAATATAACGAGACACTAAATCCAACTGGGTTACAGGCACATATAAAACATCGGTTTTAGCATATTTAATTTTAATATAATCCTTTGTAACACCGTCGTTGGTGATGCGATTTATACCATCAAAAATGCCTATTCCGTGAGCTTCGTGAACAACATAATCTCCACGGTGCAATTCATCCAAAGAACCGATTTCTTTTGCGGTTTTAGGTCTAGTTCTCTTTTTCTTTAAATTCTCACCCAAATAACGATGGGTAACGAGCAAAAACTTTTGAGAAGGAATTTCAAATCCACCTGAAATTCCCCCTGTGATTACGGTAACGCCCGATAAAACCTCTTTTGGGTTTTCGGAATAAACCGAGGCGATACCCCTTCTGCAAAGTTCATCATTAAGCACGTTAGCAGCCCTTTGCTCACCTGCCAAAACAACAACCTTACCACCTTTAGAAAGGATATATTCAATATCTTCTAATAGAACATTTATGTCGCCACTCCAAGGGGTTGAGCCCTTGTAATTGAAGTTTACAATGTCCTTGATTTTGTATTCATAAGAAGTTCTTGGGAAGTTTTCTAAAATTACTGCATTTTGGGTCTTATATAAAAGTTCTGCTTGATTTAAATAAAGTTTCGCAGTTTTATGGGACAAAATACCCTCTTCCAAGAAACTTTCCACATCGGCCGACTGTTGAATTTCAATAGATTTGAGTCGCTCGGTTATATTTCCCGACTCGCAAACATAAAGTTGACAATCACCAATATAATCAAATATGGTTTCACCCTTGGGATAAATCAAGGGCAAATAACGGTCATCGGAAATGGAAATTCCATTTTCTAAAGCCGAAATATCATCATTTAAAGTCTTTAATTGTTTTTCGCTTAATTTCTTTTCACCATTAATATAATCTTTCAAAATTGAGATCAATTTTTGGGGAGCAATTAAAATTTCTTTAGCAGGAGAAATACCAATTTCTTTAATTCTTTCCCCACGGCGTTGGGTTTCAGTGTCGAAATACGAAATTGTGTCAATTTCATCGCCCCAAAACTCAATTCTAACGGGGTTTTCGGCAGTTATGGGGTAAATATCAAAAATACCACCCCTTGTTGCAAACTGTCCCTTGCCTTCGCACTGTTCACTTCTTACATATCCTGCATCAAGAAGTTTTTCGGTTAATATCTTTATACCAATTTCTTGCGACTCACAAAGTGTGAACCTTGAATTTGCCAAAACTTCGGGTGGCACAGTGTACTGCAGTGCCGAATCCACAGAAAAGCACACAACGTCAAATGCCCCATCTGCAAGAGCAGATAGGGTATCGGTTCTTTTGTGTTCATATTCTTTTGAATGACCCGTCAAGTTTTGAAGGCAGTAATCTCTAAGTGGAAAATTCACTGCATTTAGTCCCAAAGATTTAAGGTCGGAAGTGATTTTCAGTGCCGTCGCTTCATCACTTGTTAAAACAGCGCCTTTTTTGTTAATGCCAAAAAGTGTGCTTTTAATCACAACTGCTTTGTGAACATCCGAAAGACCGGTACAGGCCACAGGCAGCCTACCTGCCTTAATGTCCTTTAAAAGCAGTTTGAAATCAGGGTCGGAAGATAGAATTTTGTTTAAAAACTCCATAAAATCCTCATTTGCTGTATTTATTCATAGCCGAGTCAATGCCTCGCTTAATAATCTCCTCAATGGCCAAAACCGAGTTTTTAAGGGCAGTATCCAAGGCCTCCTTGTCTTCTTTTGGGAATTTTCCAAGAACCCAAGCAGCCAAGTCATAATCGGGATGGGGCTTCTCGCCAACGCCAATTTTAACCCTCATTATATTATCGGTTCCAAGCAAGGCAAAAATATCTTTAAGCCCGTTATGGCCACCGTGACTTCCCTTTCTTCTGAGTCTTATCTTGCCCACCGAAAGAGAAATATCATCGGAAATTATAATTATATTTTCACTGGGGATTTTGAAAAACTTGGATATTTGAGAAACGGCAGTACCTGAATTATTCATAAAGTTTTGAGGTTTGGCCACCAAAATCCTTTTACCACCTATTTCGCACTCGCCGTACAAGGCTTCCATTTTATGTTTATTATACTGACCCTTATTCTTTTCCATTAAAAGATCGGCCGACATAAAACCTACATTGTGCCTTGTATTTTCATATTGAAGTCCAACATTTCCAAGACCCACAACCAAAAAATCATAGGTCGCTTTTTTGAAAATCATAAATACCTCCGAAAACAAAAAACAGCAGTAATATACTGCTGTTTAATTATAATATTAAATTCCGTCTTTGTAAAGTGTTTTTTAAGACTCAAAGCCTACCAAAACACCACCTCTTTCAGCATAAAAACTGCAAAGACCACCACACGAAATAATTTGGGCATCACATTGGGGATATTTTTCCAAAATTTTATTCTTAATGATGTTTGCGTTTACTTCGTTGTCACAATGGGCAATACGCAACTTTCCACCCTTAAAACCTTCACCACATATATCATTAATGATGGTTTGCAAAGATTTATCTTTGCCACGGCATTTATGTAAGGGATTTAAGCGACCGTCATCGGCTTTGCCCACAATTCTGATTCCTAAAACTCCGGCTATTTTCGCAACAGCAGGACTAACACGGCCGTTTTTAGCCAAATTATTAAGATTTTCCAATATAAAATACAAATGGGTATGGTTTTTGTATTCCTCAATTTTAGCAACGATTTCTTTAAATTCCAAACCACTTTCAGCCAATTCGCAAAGTTTCTCGATTATAAGTTGCATTTCGGGACCGGTTGATAAACTGTCAATTACATATATATTGCCATTAGGATTTTGCTCCAAATAATCAGCAGCTGCACTTTGAGCTGCAGCATAACTGCCTGAAAGATGCTTGGTAATGGTAAGAGCAAAAACATTTTCCTCCCCTTTAAATGCCTCAGACCAATCAAAAGCATTGGGGCAAGAGGTGGAAAATCTTTCACGGCTTGAATACATTGTATCAATCATATCCGATACATTTAAATCAGGATTATCAACATATTCCTTTGTATTTGAAATAATTTTTAAGGAAACATATTTATAATTTGCGTTTTCTAATCTATATAAGTTAGACGAAGAGTCTGCCACTATTGTAATTTGCAAAGTAATACCTTCTTTTCAAAACTTGATAATCGGTTTTTTGAAAACCGATGTCGTGAATATTATAACCTTTACGCTTTACCTTGTCAAGAGTTTTTGAAAAACTTATCATAAGTTTTCACCTTGACAAACATTTTTAAATGTTGTAAAATATCGTGATGAGGAGGAATACGTATGATTGATTCTCAAAACAGTGAACTTTTAAATTCCATTAAAGATTTTAAAATGCCACGATATAACGAAATCCCAAATGTTGGTTTGTATCTTGAACAAACTGCCAAATATATCGGTGATGCTCTCGCTCCCCTTTTCCCCGGTGCATTAACCGGTTCAATGATTTCCAACTATGTTAAAAAGGGTCTTGTGAGTAATCCTGTTAAGAAACAGTATAACCGTGAACAAATTGCATATCTTATATTTATTGCAGTTGTTAAGAACGTTATATCTATGGATGACATTAAACTTTGCATAGACATTCAAAAGAAAACCTACACGGCAGTTGATGCCTACACCTATTTCGCTGAAGAATTAGAAATGCTCATTTCTTATGTGTTTGGTATAAAACCCGTGTTAGAAGAAAGCGCCTCAACTTCCTCTAATGAGAAACGAATGTTGCGCAATATTATCATAACTGTAGCCCACAAAATCTACCTTGAAAAGTACTTTAATATATTAGAAGAAAAAAAATAAATTTTAGTATTGACAAACGGCGACTTGTTCGTTATAATATACGAGTCGCTTAAATTTGGCTGTATAGCTCAGCTGGCTAGAGCATGCGGTTCATACCCGCAGTGTCACTGGTTCAAATCCAGTTACAGCCACCAGCCGAGAGGCTCGGCACCCAACCTGTCTTAAGTCTTGTTTTTGACTAAAATCATCAACTCGACCTTAAGTTTAATTTGGGTGGCAAACCTCAAGCGCTTTGGCCCGGTGGTCAAGAGGCCTAAGACACCGCCCTTTCACGGCGGTAACACGGGTTCGAATCCCGTCCGGGTCACCAAACGAAAATCCGTTCACGAAAGTGGACGGATTTTTTGTTTGTATTATTCACTATTCATTTTTCATCATTTATTATTCATTAAACAAGAACGGATTTTCGAATGAATAATGAAGTCGCTTCGCTGATGAATAATGAATAATTATTGCGAATTCACCACCTTTATGGTATGATGCATCTAAAGGTCGGTGATAAAATGACATTAAGGTTATTTTTTAGTGCAATCACAAAATTTCTTTTAGGATTCTTTTTGGTAGCTTTATTAATCTTTTTACCTGCAGGAAGTTTAGACTACCCAAACGGTTGGCTATTTTTAGGTGTTTTATTTATACCTATGTTTATTGCAGGAATTGTAATGATGTTTAAAAGTCCAGAACTTTTAAAAAAACGACTCCATGCAAAAGAAAAACAAAAAGAGCAAAACCTTGTTATTAAACTTAGTGGGCTTATGTTTTTATTCGGGTTTGTAATTGCCGGTTTAAACTACCGTTTTAGTTGGCATATCTTGTCTAAAAAGATTGTAATTGTTGCCGTTGTTTTATTTCTTATATCCTATGTTTTCTACGCCGAAGTTTTGCGTGAAAACGCATATTTAAGCCGTACAATTAAGGTGGAAGAAGGCCAAAAAACCGTTGATACGGGCTTATATTCCATTGTGAGACACCCCATGTATGCCACCACCTTAATTTTATTCTTAACCATCCCCTTGATTTTAGGTTCTATCTATTCATTTTTGATTTTTCTTTCCTATCCATTTATAATCGCAAACCGAATAAAACATGAAGAAAAATTGCTCAAAAACGAACTTAAAGGATACGAAAAATATTGCGAAAAAGTCAAATATCGTTTGATTCCATTTATTTGGTAAAAAGTTTTAAAAACAGCCGTTTTATATCGGCTGTTTTTTTATTTTTTCCCTTGTATCGACAAGAAAAATCGCTATTGTTGCTTTTCTACAAATCTTTTCCCAAAACTTTCAACAAATTGCCAAAACTTTCTTGACAATATCTTGTGCAAGATATATAATATATCTTGGATTGATTTTTCTTAAAATCAAATCAAAAATACTAGGAAGGTGTTCATAATGAATAAGACAGATGTTGTTATCATTGGAGCAGGTGCAGTTGGTTGTGCTATCGCACACGAACTGTCAAAGTACAACGTAAAAGTTACCGTTGTAGAAAAAAATGAAGATGTAGGCGGTTGCGCTTCTAAATCAAACAGTGCGATTATACATACCGGCTACGATGCCGCACCCGGCACTTTGGAGTCTCAGCTTGTTGTTGCTGCAAACCCCATGTACGATGAACTTTGTAAGGACCTTGATATTCCTTTCAAGAGAATCGGCGCTATTCTCCCCGCTGTTACTGACGAGCAATTTGAAAGATTACCCGAAATCAAAGAAAAGGCTTTCCGCAACCACGTTTATGATGTTGAGTTCAAAACCGGCGAAGAGCTTTTAGCAATGGAACCTGAACTTAACCCCGAAGTTAAGGGTGGTTTATACATTCCTAGAGAAAGTATTATCGATCCTTTCATTTTCGTTCAAGCTTTGGCTGAAAATGCTGCTGAAAACGGTGTTGAGTTTGTTCTTAACGCAAAAGTTACCGACATTAAAACCGAAAACGGTAAAATCAAAAGCGTTGTAACAACTAAAGGTGAAATTGAAACCAAGTATGTAATCAACAGCGCAGGTCTCTACTGTGATGAAATTGCTGAAATGGTTGGCAAGGCTGATTACAAGGTTGTTGCTCGTAAAGGTCAGTTCTACATTCTCGACAAGAACACCTCCTGTCAAGTTGAACATATTATTCTTCCTATTCCCACCAAGGTTACAAAGGGTAAACTTATGTGCCCCACCATCCACGGCAATATGCTCGTAGGTCCTACTGCTGAAGACCAACCCTCCAAGGTTGACAAGTGCACTTCTGCTGAAGGTTTAGAGAGTATCGCTAACGATGTTAGAAACATGATTCCTAACGTTAACCTTCGTGAAACCATTACCCAATACAGTGGTTTAAGACCCAACAGAAACCCCGAAGGTCTCCATTTTGATATGTACGATGACCTTGAAGGCTACGTAAACCTTTCCGGTGTTCGTTCTACCGGTCTTACCCTTTCACTTTCCATGGGTGAATACGTAGTTCAACAAATGCTTTATCATGGTGCTGACTTCAAACTTAGAAGTGATTTCAAATCCAAGAGAAAAGGTATTGTTAAGTTCTCCGAACAAACCAAAGAAGTTCAAAACGAACTTATTAAAGAAAATCCCTTATATGGTAACGTTATCTGCCGTTGCGAAACCATTACCGAGGCTGAAATCGTTGATGCAATCCACAGACCTGTTGGTGCAAGAAGTGTTGACGCTATCAAGCGTAGAGTTCGTGCAGGTATGGGTAGATGCCAAGGCGGTTTCTGCGGTCCTAAGGTTATTGAAATTCTTGCCCGTGAATTAGGTGTTAGCACCGATGAAATCAACAAGAATATCGACGGTTCTTATATGGTAACCGGTAAAACCAGATAATATCGGAAGGGAGCGAAAATTAATGTATACTATTAAATGTGATGTAGCTATCATCGGTGGCGGCCCTGCTGGTCTCGCTGCTGCTGTAGCAGCTAAAAAAGAAGGTGCTGAGAAGGTTCTTATCATCGAGCGTGATAATGCTTTAGGCGGTATTCTCCAACAATGTATCCACCCCGGTTTCGGTCTTACCCGTTTCGGTGAGGAATTAACCGGTCCCGAATACTATGGCCGTTTCGTTGAAGAGGCTAAAAAGTGTGGTGTTGAGTATATACTCAACTCTATGGTACTTGAGGTTGACAACGATGCTAAATGCGTTTACTGTGCAAACAGTGAATACGGTTTAACCTGCATCGAAGCAGGCAGTATCATTCTTGCAATGGGTTGTCGTGAAAGAACCCGTGCAAACATCGTTGTTCCCGGCACCCGTCCTGCTGGTCTTTACACTGCAGGTGCTGCTCAACGTCTTATCAACCGTCAAAACATCATGGTTGGTAAAAAGGTTGTTATCTTAGGTTCCGGCGATATCGGTATGATTATGGCTCGCCGTATGACCTTAGAAGGTGCAAAGGTTGTTATGGTTGTTGAACTTATGGATTATCTTGCAGGTCTTACAAGAAACCGTGTTCAATGTCTTGATGACTTTGGCATTCCTCTAAAACTTGCTCACACCATCACCAACATCGTTGGTAACCAACGTGTTGAAGGTGTTTACGTTGCTCCTGTTGATGAGAACAAGAAACCCATCAAGGAGAAGGAAGAATTCGTTGAGTGCGATACCGTTCTCTTCTCGGTTGGTCTTATCCCCGAAAACGAATTATCCAACAAAGCCGGTATTGCTATCAACAGAATCACCAATGGTCCTGCTGTTAACCAATACATGCAAACCTCTAACGAGGCTATCTTCGCTTGCGGTAACGTTGTTCACGTTAACGACCTTGTTGACAACGTTAGTGCTGAAAGTGAACAAGCCGGTAAATATGCTGCTTTATATGCTATGGGCAAATTCCCCACTGCTAAGAAGGATATTACCCTTACAACCGGTACAAATGTAAGATACCTTTGTCCTCAAAGTCTTTCTGTTTCTGATGAGGCTGAGAAGATTAACGTTTACTTCCGTGTGCTTCAACCCGAGCAAGGTGTTAAACTCGTTGCTCGTTGTGGTGACACTGTAATCGCTCAAAAGAGAGAGTTCCGTGTTAACCCCGGTGAAATGAACCATCTTACCATTGACTCAACCAAGATTGAGGGCAATGACATTACCGTTGAAGTTGTAAAGGAGGGCTAAACAATGAACAAGGAAATTATTTGTACTGTATGTCCCAGAGGCTGTCATATCGCTGTTACCGGTGACGGCAAGAATGTTGCTACATTAGACGGTTACGGTTGCAAAAGAGGTATTGAATACGCAACTAACGAGTATTCTCACCCCGTTAGAATTCTTACCACCACCGTTAAAATGAAGAATGTTGAAAACGATTTGCTTCCCGTTCGTTCAAACAATCCTATTCCTAAGGATTTACAATTTGATTGCATGGAAGTTATTCGCAAGGTTGAGGTTGAACTCCCCATTAAAACAGGCGACGTTATCGTAAGCAACATTTGCGATACTAATGTTGATATTGTTGCAACCAAAACAGTTGAATAATAAAACATAAAATTTTCGGGCAGTTTTCACTGCCCGATTTTTTATATCTATTTATTGACCTTATAATTCTTTTGTGATAAAATTTATTTAATAATACAAAGGAATGTGATGAAAATGAAAAAAATCCTCCTTGATAGTAACAAAAATTACTACAAAGCAAATCTTCACAGCCACAGCACTAAATCCGACGGCACTATGACGGTTGAAGAAATGAAAGAATATTATATGGAACGTGGTTACTCGGTAATAGCCTATACCGACCACGAGCATCTGATTGACAATTCCTATCTTAACGATGAGAATTTCTTGGCTATTACTTCCTGCGAGTTAGATATTAAGGAAGACCAAAACTTCTCAACTTCGGTTAAAAGAGAAATGAAGGTTTGTCATCTTAACCTTTTGGCAAAAGATCCCAAAAACATTAAAACCCCTTGTTACAGCTATTTTATGGATAAATATATTACCGATGAAATCAGAGATCAGGTTTATCAACCGGAAGAGGATTTCCAAAGAGTATATTCCACCGAAAAAATCAGCGAAATGATTAAAACTGCCAACGAACAAGGTTTCTTGGTTACATATAACCACCCAAGATGGTCTTTAGAAAACGCTACCATCTATTTAGGTTATAAGGACATTTGGGCAGTTGAAATTTACAACCACTCAAGCGAAGTTGGTGGCATTTATGAATATGACATCAACGCTTATGATGATTTCCTTCGTGACGGTCAAAGATGCGCTTGTGTTTGCGCCGATGACAACCACAGCGCAGCATCCTCTTGTGGTGGTTACGTTATGATTAACGCCGACAAGTTGGATTATGATACCATTATGAAAGCCCTTGAAAACCACGATTTTTATGCTTCTACAGGCCCTGTCATTAAGGAACTTTATGTTGAAGATGACACTGCATATCTCACCTATGAAGGTGGTATTTATGCTACCATTTCAACCCGTGGTCGCCGTGCTCAGCGTATTGTTGCTGAAAATCGCGACGGTGTGAACACTGTGGCTTTCAAATTCCTACCCGACGATGGATACATTAGATTTGATGTTGTGGGCAAAGATGGCACAAGAGCCAACACAAACGCATATTTCTTAGATGAAATTTAATAATTACAAAAAAGAAAAAGGTCGCAAATTTGCGACCTTTTTTTATTTTTACAAGCCTTCGTAAAGACCGTCTTCCATTTTCTTGGTTATAGCATCGACCACAACCTGTTTATCTTCCTTGTATGTTACGCCGTACCATTTATCTTCAGCAACAAGAACCTTAACATCCTTCTCGCCTTTTTCGATTAATTCGGCAACAATTAAGGGCAAATAATACTCGGATTTAGGAGTATTGATTTTCTCATCCAAGAAAGCCTTGAAACCGGTTTCAATATAATCGAAAATATCGGTTCTAAAGCCCCAAAGGTTCATTGAAACAACGGTATCTTCGGGTAAAGCAGTCCAGGTTGCGCCATCATCCTCAGTGAACTTGCAGTCTATAATCTTTGTTCTTTCAACAATGGTCTTTAAAACGCCGTTCTCAATTTCGCAAACGCCACGGGAAACATGTCCGTTTTCGGTCAGGGTGTTAGCCAAACGGAAGCCCACCATTGCATAATCGGAATTGTCATCATTTAAGAAATTTGCCATTTGTTTAAATGCCGAAGGACCGTAATAGTCATCTGCGTTAACCACAGCAAAAGGCTCCTTAACAACATCTTTACAGCAAAGAATTGCGTGTGCTGTACCCCAAGGTTTTTCACGCTCAACAGGACAGGTATATCCTTCGGGAAGTTTATCTAACTCTTGGAAAACATACTCAACCTTAACACGAGAAGCTATTCTTTTTCCAACCATCTCTTTGAAATCTTTTTCAATGGCATGTTTAATAACAAAAACAACCTTTGTAAATCCTGCTTTTACTGCATCATAAACCGAAAAATCCAATAAAACCTCGCCACCGGGGCCAATTGGTTCGATTTGTTTAAGTCCACCAAAACGGCTTCCCATTCCTGCCGCCATAACAACTAAAGTGATATCCTTTTTCATAAAAAGTTCCCCTTTTAAAATATTAGTAATTATATTTTCTTTGGACAAAACTCAGCCAAAGTACATTCCGAACATTTAGGTCCTCTGGCAGTGCAAACATCCCTGCCAAACAAAACTGTTCTATGGCAAAAGTCATTAGATTTATCGGGTGGCAAAAGTTTTCGCATTTCCTTTTCCACCTGCAACGGATTTGTTGTTTTAACAAACCCTAAACGATTACAAATTCTTATAAAATGGGTATCGGTTACAACTGCAGGCTTACCGTAAATATCACCACAAACCAAATTAGCAGTTTTTCTTCCCACGCCCGAAAGAGTTGTTAATTCTTCAATGGTGTCGGGCACCACTCCACCGAAATTCTCGGTTATCGCCCTTCCAATTTCCACCAAATCTTTAGCTTTTGTTTTGTAAAGACCACAGGTTTTAATCAGTTTCTCTACCCTTTTAATATCAGCATTAGCCATTTTCTCGGCTGTTGGAAATTCTTTAAAAAGGTCGGGAGTTACCATATTCACCCGCTTATCAGTACATTGAGCCGAAAGTCTGGTAGCAATAAGAAGTTGAAAAGCATCCTTATAATCAAGAGAACATATGGCATCGGGATAGCGTTTTTCAAGTGCCTCTACCGTGGCAATTACCCTATCTTTCTTAGTCATTTAATTTTAAATCTCCAAACTTAATAAGTCCCATTTTTCTCATAGCTTCAGCAATGCCAAGGGTTAAAACAGCAGGTAGAATAAAGTGCATTGCAATTATCTCAAGCAAGGCAAGTGCAGGAGAAACACCGGCTGCCACCATACTGTCATAAGCCATAAACTGACCTACCAAACCTGCCGAGCCCATACCTGAACCCACAGGGTTACTTACCATTTTTAAAAGACAGGATGCAACAGGTCCCAAAATTGCACTGGAAATAACGGGTGGAAGCCATAAAATAGGCTTTTTAACAAGGTTTGGTACCTGAAGCATTGAGGTTCCAAGACCTTGAGCCACAAGACCACCAAACTTATTCTCCCTATAACTCATAACAGCAAATCCCACCATATTGCAACAACAACCAATGGTTGCAGCACCTGCGGCAAGACCACTTATTTGCATTGAAACACCAATAGCAGCCGAAGAGATGGGCAAGGTTAATATAACACCCATTAAAACCGAAATTGCAATACCACCTAAGAAGGGATATTTTTGAACATTAATATTAACAAGGTGTCCAATCCAAACCATCGCAGCTGAAATGTAGGGTCCTACAAAAAATCCTGCTGTGGAACCTGCAAAGATGCAACAAAGGGGTGTAACAATAATATCAACCTTGGTTCTTCCTGCAACCAAAGCACCAATTTCAACAGCAACGTAAGCCGCAATAAAAGCACCTAAAGGCTCACCCGGTTTTCCCACGGCAAAAGCCTCGTTTAAAATATTGGGGAATGCGCCAATCATACCACAAACACCTGCACAAACGGCAGTTAAAGGGGCAGACTTTAATTTACTGGCAACTCCAACACCAATTCCTGCACCGGTCAAGGTTTTAGCTATATTACCCATTGCGTTTAAATAAGCTGCCACTTGATTATCACCCAAAAGAGAAGCTATTTGACAAATAATTGTGCCGATAATGAGCGTGGAAAAGAGACCAAGCGCCATACCCGAAAGTCCGTCAATAAAAACTCTATTCAAATACTTCTTAACCATTTTAAAACTTCCTTTGTGATATTTTATTATATTATAACAAAATATATTTTAATTTACAATAGTTTACTTGTTTTTTATCAAGTCTTATGGTATAATTTATCTTGGTGATTTATGTGACAAAAGTTTACATTGTTAGGCATTGCGAAACCGACGGTAATGCTTTAAAAATATTTCAAGGCCATACCGACAATGATATAAACCAAATGGGTGCCAAACAATTAGTCGCTTTGGGAGAAAAATTTAAAAGCATACCCCTTGATAGGATATACACAAGCCCACTAATACGGGCCCACAAAACTGCATTGGCAATTTCAAAAAGCCGTAATACTCCCCTTTTTATAGACAACGGATTAATTGAGATTAACGGTGGTGTTTACGAGGGTAAAACTTTTGAAGAATTAAAAAATTCTTATCCCGATTTCGCCGAAATGTGGGAATCAAAAACTTGGGAATTCGCTCCCGAAAATGGCGAAACTATGCCTGAGGCTTATGATAGAATTTGGAACGCAGTCACCAAAATTGTTAAAGAAAACAAGGACAAAACCATTGCCATTGTAAGCCACGGTTTTGTTACCCGTTCCCTATTTTGCCGAATTTTATATAACGATATAAAGAAATTCCGCCAGCTTGAGTATGGTTTTAACACTTCGGTTTCTCTTTTGGAATTTGAGGATGAAAACACACCGAGAATTGCATACTTAAATGATTTATCCCATCTAACCGATGACCTTATTAATAAAAACGCAAGGGTGCCGATAAAATGATTATAATGTCAATCGACCTTGGAAAAGCAAGAACCGGAATTGCCGTTTCGGACAGTTTGGAAACCTTTGCTTTCCCAAAAACCGTTATTACCGAATATAACAACGAAAAGTTAATAGATAAAATTTGCCTTTGCGCAAAGGAATACTCTGCCCAAATGTTGGTGGTTGGTTTCCCCAAAAATATGGACGGCAGTGTTGGTTTCAGAGCCGAAGAATGCGAACAAATTGCAAACTCTTTGCGCGAAAAATCGGGTCTTGAAACCGTTTTGTGGGATGAAAGATGCACAACCGTTTCGGCCCACACTGCACTAAACTACACCAACACCCGTGGAAAAGACCGAAAAAAAGTTATTGATGCCGTTGCAGCGGTTATAATACTTGAAGACTACTTAAGATACAGAAAAAATCGAAAGGACTAGGCCTATGTATAAATTTGAAACCCATCTTCATACAAATAATTGCAGCGCCTGTGCCAAGTCTTCACCTTTAGAATATATTGATGCTGCTTTAGAACACGAATACAGTGGCATTGTTGTTACAAATCATTTTTACCACGGTTGCACAAGGGTTGACCGTAATCTTCCTTGGCGTGATTTTGTGGGTGCTTATATTGATGATTATTTAGAATTAAAGGAATACGGTGAAAAAGCAGGTATTACTGTGCTTTTCGGTTTTGAGGATGTTATTTCTCAAGGCAAAGAAATGTTGGTATATGGTCTTGATCCTCAATATCTCCTTGACCATCCCGATTATCTTTTAATGAGTTTGGAAGAAAAGTCCCGGTTTATTCACGAACACGGTGGAATTTGCATTTGCGCTCACCCCTTTAGAGATAGAAGTTATATCCCCGACCCTCATACTCCACCCAAGGCTGAATGTTATGACGCTATTGAGTGTTTTAATCTTGGCAACACTGTTGAAGCCAACGAAAAAGCGTTTGTATTTACCTGCAACAAAAAGATGGTTATGTTTGCAGGAAGCGATGTTCACGATGCTAGAAACTTCGGTCATTCGGGCATTGAATTTGATACTCCCGTTACCGATTACCCCACCTTTTTAGAAAAGGTTAAAAAAGGTGACTTTAAAATAATTTATCCTGAATTTTAGGTGAAAAGTATGTTTACAACCGTCAAAGGACTAAAAATTGAATATACCGAACAAGGTCAGGGTATCCCCGTTCTTTTACTTCACGGTTGGGGCTCTTCCTTCGCAGTTTACGGTAGAATTATGAACGCTTTGGGTGACAAATGCCGTTTGGTTGCCGTGAATTTCCCCGGTTGTGGTGAAAGCGAGACTATGGAAAACCCATGGAACTTGGATGATTACTGCGATTTTTGTCTTGAGTTTATGAAAAATGTGGGACTTGAAAACCCCATTCTTATCGGCCACTCCCACGGTGGAAGAGTTATTTTGAAAATGGCAGCCGAAAAGATGGTAAATCCCCCAAAAATCGTTTTGCTTGACAGTGCAGGACTTATCCCCAAAAAATCATTTAAACAAAAATTTAAGGCCAAGAGTTTTAAAACAATTAAATGGGCTTTGACCCTTCCGGTTATTAAAAATTACAGCGAAGGTTTGTTGCAAAAGGCGAGAAATTATTACGGCTCGGCTGACTATAACGCAGCCCCCGAAGTTTTAAGAAAAACACTTGTTAGCCTTGTTAATACCGATTTGAGAGATATTTTACCAAATATTTCCTGCCCCTCCTTACTAATTTGGGGCGACCTCGACACTGCTACTCCCCTTGAAGATGCAAAAACCATTGAAGGTTTAATTCCCGATGCAGGACTTTGCGTTCTTAAAGGCACAGGTCATTATTCTTTTTGCGAAAAGCCTTTTGAGGCCGAAGCGATTTTGAAAAGTTTTATTTGAAAGGAAGGCTAAAATGGATTACTACCTGTTAATTTCACTTGTTTTGGTGGCTTTTTCTTCCCTTTTCACCCTTATTCGCCAACTTCAAATGCTTCAGCAAAATTCATACTTCCCTTCAAGATATTTTTCTTGGCTCAAGGACAATTTACCTTTTTACGAGGTTTTAATGTTCCTTGTTACATCGATTTTATTTATTTTTGATGCTGATGTTCCATTGGTTATTTTTTGCGCTGCCGTTGCGGCAATAAGAATCCCAAGATATTTGAATATTCACAAAAAATCAATTAAAAAATTGGTTTTCACAGCAAGGGTTAAGCGACTTTTTGCGACTGCTATCATTATTCAGGCGATACTCATTTCGGTTTATGTTATTAAACCTGTTTCCCTTGCAGGAAGCCTTTGTTTAGATTTCAGTTTTGTTTTTTCCTATCTTGTTCCGATTTACACCTTTGTAATTTGGGCCGTAACCTTACCTATCGAAAAAGCCTTTAACATCTACTTTGTAAACGATGCTAAAAAAATCCTTCGTTCTTACAAAGATTTAAAGGTTATTGGCATTACCGGAAGCTACGGTAAAACCACCACAAAATTTATACTAACCCGAATTTTAAGTGAAAAGTTCAATGTGGTTTGTACCCCTCACAGTTTCAATACCCCCATGGGTGTTGTTAGAACCGTTCGCGAACACTTTAAACCACAAACTCAGGTTTTCGTTTGCGAAATGGGTGCTAAAAATGTGGGCGATATTAAAGAAATTTGCAACATTGTAAAACCCGATTTTGGTCTTATCACCTCGGTTGGCGAACAACATCTTGAAACCTTTAAGAGTGTTGACAATGTTTTTAAAACCAAGTTTGAATTAGCCGATGCTGTAAACAAAAAGAAAGGCCTTACCTTTGTAAACGGTGACAGTAAAGAAATTATCGACCGTATTGATGTTAATAATTTCAAGGTTTACGGTAGCGAAAACAACTTTGCTTATAATATTAGCAACATCACCTGCAACCGAAACGGTTCCAAATTCGACCTTAATTTAGGTGATACAACCATTACCCTTACCACAAAACTTTTAGGAAAACACAGCATAATTAATATTGCAGGTGCAGCTGCCTTGGCTTACACCTTGGGTGTTTCTCCAAAAGATATTCAGTTTGCAGTGGCATCACTCAAACCCACCGAGCACCGTTTAGAACTTAAAAACGGCATTAATCGCTCCCTTTTAATTGATGATGCTTACAACGCAAACCCCGAAGGTTCTCTTGAAGCTGTTAATGTTTTGAATTCCTTCGAGGGTATGAAAAAGGTCATTGTAACACCGGGTCTTATTGAACTTGGCGAGAGAGAATACGAATGCAACTTCCAACTGGGCGTTGCTGCTGCAAAGGTTTGCGACACTGTGATTTTAGTTGGTCTTAACCGTTCAAAACCCTTGGCCGAAGGTGTTAAATCCACCGATTTTAATACCGATAATCTTCATATTGTTGCAAGTTTCAAGGATGCTATGGCAGTATTCTCCAAAATTGCTGACAATAATACAGTGGTTCTTTTAGAAAACGATTTACCTGACAATTATTTAAAATAAGAGGTCTTTTTTATGAAAACAAATGTAGCATTTTTTTACGGTTGCCGTTCGGTTGAACACGAGGTTTCCATTATTTCAGCCGTTCAAGCCATGATGGCAATAAACAAGGAGAAATATGACGTTACTCCCGTTTATGTTACCAAGGATGGCGAAATGTACACCGGAGAAAAGCTTTTCACCATTGAAGAATACCAAAACCTACCCGAACTTTTAAAGGTGTGCAAAAAGGTTTTCTTTGTTAGAGAAAACGGCAAAGTGCTTATGAAACAAGAGGGTGAAAAAGGTTTCTTCAAAAAGGAAATCCCCCCTGTAGAAATTGACGTTGCCTTCCCCGTTGTTCACGGCACAAACTGTGAAGACGGTACAATTCAAGGCTACTTAGAGTTTTTAGGGCTCCCTTATGTTGGATGCGATATTTTATCCTCGGCTGTTGGTATGGATAAAGCCGTATTTAAAGATGTTTTAATGAAGGCAGGTCTTCCTGTTCTTGACTGCATTCGTTTTACTTCTCGTGAATATTTAAGCGATAAAGAAGGCTATGCAAAAGAGATTGCCGAAAAAATCGGATATCCCTTAATTGTTAAGCCTGTAAACTTAGGTTCCAGCGTTGGTATCAGCAAGGTAAACTCCCCCGAAGAATTAGATGAGGCTTTAACCCTTGCAATTTCCTTTGCCGATAAAATTTTGGTTGAACGTGCTGTTACCAAAATCCGTGAAATTAACTGTTCGGTTTTGGGCGATGTAAACGAATGCTTTGCCAGTGTTTGCGAAGAACCCTTTATGAGCGATGAAATTTTATCCTACGAAAACAAATACCTTTCAAACGCTAAAGGTGGTCAAAGCAAGGGTATGGCATCTTTGGGAAGAAAAATCCCTGCCGATTTAAGTGATAAGCGCAGCGATGAAATTCGTGAACTTTCTTGCAAGATTTTCAAGGCTATTGGTGCTTGCGGTGTTGTTAGAATAGACTATATAATTGACGGCGAGACCGATACTGTTTACGCCAACGAAATTAATACCATCCCCGGTTCTTTGGCTTTCTATCTTTGGGATGCAACCGATTTAAAATATCCCGAACTTTGCAACAAGCTTATTGAACTTGCTTTCCGCAGACAGCGCAATCGTGACAATTTAACCTTCACTATTGACACTAACATTCTTTCTGGTGTTAAACTCGGTGGCAGTAAAGGCACAAAAGGAGCAAAGTTTTAATGACCGAACTCATAGTAAAACTTTTTGTTAAAGACAGTGAAAATATAAAAGACAATACTGTTCGCAAGGCCTATGGCACCTTAGGTGGTTTTGTTGGAATTTTATGCAACCTTATTTTATGTATAATTAAAATCACTGTTGGTTTAATTTCCCACAGTATTTCCATTATGGCTGACGGTTTTAACAACCTTTCGGATATGGGTTCTTCCCTTATTACCATTATAGGTTTTAAACTTGCCGGAAAACCTGCCGACCGTGACCATCCTTTCGGACATGGTAGAATTGAATACATTTCAGCATTTATTGTATCTGTACTTATTTTAATCGTTGGTGTGGACCTTCTCGAAAGTTCCATTAGCGCCCTTGTAAACGGCAGCAAAACTCCCGAATATTCTATTTGGGCAATTATCATTCTTGTTGTTTCGGTTTTAATTAAATTTTGGATGTTTTTATTCAACCGAAAACTTGGCAACAAAATTTCTTCCGAAGTTTTGGTTGCAACCTCTAAAGACAGTTTAAATGATGCTCTTGCCACCACTGCAATTTTGGCAAGTGTGGGCGTTACAAAGTTTGTTACCCTTCCCTTTAATCTTGACGCTGTGATGGGTATATTTGTAGCATTATTTATTCTTTGGGCAGGCATCAATTCGGCCAAAGACACCCTTAACGAAATCTTGGGCAAACCACCCGAAAAAGAACTTATTGAAGATATTGAAAAATTAATTTTAAGCTTTGATGAGTTTGTTGGTATTCACGATTTGATTATCCACAATTACGGTGTTGGAAGACAGTTTGCTTCGGTTCACGTTGAGGTTCCCCAAGACATTGATATTGTTAAATGTCACGAACAGGTTGACCTTTGCGAAAAAATGGTGGGCGAAGAACTTGGCATTAGCCTTGTAATCCACATGGACCCCATTGATGTTAACAACGAAACCGTAAATGATACCAAACAAAAAATGTCGGATGCTCTTCGTATTATAAACGAAAGCCTGACCCTTCATGATTTTAGGATGACACCTTTAAGTGAAAAACGAACAAACCTTATTTTTGATGTTGTCATTCCTGCAGGTTTAGGTTTAAGCGAAAAAGAACTTGAAGAAAAAATTATAAATTTAGCCAAACTTATAAATCCGATTTTCGAGTGTGTTATAACCTTTGATAACGATTTCTGTGGACATTAATTAAATTTTAAGAACCCCTTTTTGGGGTTCTTTTTTTATTTATTAATATTTTGAAATAAATGTGGAAAAGTATTAAAAGAATACTCTTTAGGAGGAGAATTTATGAAAAATAAAATTTTATCTTTAGTATTATGCTTGATTTCCATTTTTTCCTGCTTTTCCTTGGCAGGTTGTGGCAAAAAAAGCGAAACCCTCGTTTATTTCCTAAACTTTAAGCCCGAATCGGCAACCGTTTATGAAGAACTTGCAAAAAAGTATGAAGAAGAAACGGGCGTTGCCGTTAAGGTTGCAACTGCAGCAGCCAACACCTACGAACAAACCCTTAAATCCGAAATCGCAAAATCTGATGCTCCCACAATTTTTCAGGTAAACGGTCCCATTGGTTACGATGCTTGGAAAGACTACTGCGCCGACATTAAGGACAGCAAACTCTATTCCTTTTTAAGCGACAAAGACCTTGCCATTAAAGACGGAGACGGCGTTTACGGTATTCCTTATGTTGTTGAAGGTTACGGCATTATTTACAACAATGCAATTATGGAAAAATACTTTGCCCTTTCGACCAAGAAAACCGACATCAACTCGGTTAGCGAAATTAATTCCTTTGACAAATTAAAGGCCGTTGTGGAAGATATGACAACCCAAAAAGAGGCTTTGGGAATTAAGGGTGTTTTTGCCTCCACCTCCCTTTCAAGTGGCGAGGATTGGCGTTGGCAAACCCATCTTTTAAATGTGCCTTTGTATTACGAAATGGTTGATTTAAGTGACAAAAAAGACCCCACTTTAAATCTTTTAGATACAAAAGAAATTAAACACAACTACTCCAAAAACTTCCAAAATCTTTTTGACCTTTATATAAATAACTCGGTAACTGCCAAGACCCTTTTAGGCTCTAAATCGGTTGCCGACTCAATGGCTGAGTTTGCTTTGGGTCAGGTTGCGATGGTGCAAAACGGCAACTGGGGTTGGTCACAAATTTCGGGTGTTAAGGGCAACACGGTTAAAGAAAGCGATATTAAAATGATGCCTTTATATATTGGTGTTGAAGGCGAAGCCAACCAAGGTCTTTGCATTGGCACCGAAAACTATTTTGCCATTAACAAAAATGTTTCAAAAGAAAAACAGCAAGCATCCCTTGATTTCCTTGAGTGGTTATTTTCAAGTGAAACAGGCAAAAAATATGTTACCGAAAAGTTAGGCTTTATTACACCATTTAACACCTTCACCGAAGCCGAGCAACCCTCCGACCCATTGGCTAAAGAAATTGTTCGTTATTTATCCGACACCAGTTACGAAAATATCCCTTGGATATTCACTGCCTTTCCCAGCGAAGCCTTTAAAAAGGAAGTTGGCAACGCTTTGCTTGACTATGCCCAAGGTTCAAAAAAATGGGACGAGGTGGAAAAAACAGTAATCTCCAAATGGAAGAGTGAGCGTTCTTGAAACTAAATCCTTACCGAAGATATTTTCCGATTTTTGTCGGTCCCTGCCTTGTGGCCTTTTTAATCGCCTTTGCAATTCCCTTTGTTATGGGAATATTCCTTTCATTTACCGAATTTAGAACTGTAAGTGATGCTAAATTTGTAGGATTGGAGAACTATATTAAAGCCTTTGCCAATGACAGTGGCTTTTTAGAGTCTTTATGGTTCACGGTTAAGTTTTCAATAATTTCGGTAATAACCATTAATATAATCGCATTTTTCTTGGCACTGATTTTAACAAAATCGGTGCCCGGAACTCCCATTTTCAGAACAATATTTTTTATGCCGAACCTAATCGGTGGTATTGTTTTGGGTTATATTTGGCAGGTAATTATAAATGGCGTTTTATACAACTTTAACTATTCAATAACCTCAGACCCCACCTTTGGTTTTTGGGGACTTGTAATACTCATGAACTGGCAAATGATCGGTTATATGATGATAATCTATATCGCGGGAATTCAAAATATTTCCACCGATATTTTAGAGGCTGCCAAGGTAGATGGTGCAGGCAGTTTTATTACGCTTACCAGAATAATTATTCCGTCGGTTATGCCCTCCATTACCATTTGCCTATTTTTAACCATAACCAATTCCTTTAAACTGTTCGACCAAAACCTAGCCCTTACGGCAGGCGCCCCATCAAACCGAACACAAATGTTGGCCCTTAACATTTACGATACCTTTTACTCACGCAACGGATATGAGGGTGTAGGTCAGGCCAAGGCTGTTATTTTCTTTGTGATTGTGGCGATAATCGCCCTATCGCAACTATATTTCACACGAAAAAGAGAGGTTGAAAGTTAATGAAAGCGCGTTTTCTAAACACCCTTTATTTCTTTATTTTATCGGTACTTTCAATCCTTTTTATTTTTCCTGTTTTTGTGGTTGTTATAAACTCCCTTAAATTTAAATTTTCCATTGCAACTGCCCCCTTTGTTTTGCCTAATGCCGAAACCTTTAGTGGAAGCGAAAATTATATTACTGGCATTGAAACAACAGGATTTCCACAAGCTTTAGGATGGTCTTTATTTATTACGGTTTTTTCGGTAGTTGTTATTATAGTTTTTACTTCCATGACTGCTTGGTATATCACAAGGGTTAAATCTCGCTTTAACTCCTTTTTTTACTATGCTTTGGTTTTTTCAATGATTGTCCCCTTTCAAATGGTAATGTTTACAATGTCTAAAATCGCAAATATTTTGCGCCTTGATAACCCCTTGGGAATTATTTTCATTTACTTGGGGTTTGGCGCAGGTCTTTCGGTCTTTATGTTTTCAGGATTTATTAAAACAGTGCCGAAAACCATTGAGGAGGCTGCAACAATTGACGGTTGCACCACATTTCAGGTCTTTTGGCTTGTGGTATTCCCTGTCCTTAAACCCACGGCAATTACGGTTGCAATTTTGAATACCATGTGGGTCTGGAATGACTATTTATTACCCTACCTTGTAATCGGTAAAGATTATAAAACTGTGCCTATTGCCGTACAATATCTTAAGGGTGGATATGGCTCGGTTGATATGGGTGCTATGATGGCAATGTTGGTGCTTTCTATTGTACCGGTGGTTATTTTCTACCTGTTTTGTCAAAAATATATTATTAAAGGAGTAGCCTCGGGTGCAGTTAAAGGATAAACTTGAAAGACAAAAAAGAGGGATTTTGCTCCCTCTTTCTTCGCTTCCTTCAAATTATGGAATTGGGTCGTTAGGCATTGAAGCCTACAATTTTATTGACTTTTTGAAAGAAACAAATCAAAACTATTGGCAAATGTTACCCTTATGCCCTGTTGGAAGGGGTAATTCGCCTTACGCTTCAATCAGTTGTTTTGCAGGTGAAATTTTATATATTGACCTTGATATATTAGTAGGGGAAGGATTATTAGAAAAAAGCGAAATCGGCTCCTTTAGTTTTGCTAAAAATGTTGATTACAAGGCAGTGCGAGAATTTAAAATTCCACTGCTTAAATTGGCTGCCAGTCGCTTTGACAAACGGGATAAAGATTATCTTTCTTTCTGCAAAGAAAACGAATATTGGTTAGAAGATTTTGCAAACTTTTGCAATCTAAGATATAAAAGTCCCACCGAATTTTACAAGGTTAGTCAGTATTTATTTTTTAAGCAATACAAAGCACTTCACTGTTACGCAAATCAAAATGGCATAAAAATTATTGGAGATATTCCCTTTTATGTTGATTTAGAAAGCGCCGATGTTTGGGCAAACCCCCAAATTTTCAAACTTGACAAAGATTTAAAACCCACCCTTGTTGCAGGTGTTCCACCTGATATATTCAGTACCACAGGACAACTTTGGGGCAACCCCATTTATAATTGGGAATACCTTAAACAAAATAACTTTGACTGGTGGCAAAAAAGACTTCTCCACAACGCAAAACTTTACGATGCCATTAGAATTGACCATTTCAGAGCCTTTGCTGAATATTACTGTATCCCACAAGGTTCAAAAGACGCCACAGGTGGTTTTTGGGTTAAAGGTGTGGGGCATGAGTTTTTTGGTTTGATTAAACCCAAACTTGAAAACACCTTTATTATTGCCGAGGATTTAGGTGGCGAGGAAGACCCAAGCGTTATTAAACTTTTAGAACAAACGGGTTTTCCAAATATGAAGGTTTTGCAGTTTGCCTTTAATTCGGATGAAGGCAACATCTTTTTACCACAAAATTTTGGTAGCAACTGTGTTTGTTACACAGGTACCCACGATAACGACACCACACTTGGTTGGTATAGAAAACTAAACGAAAAAGAAAAACAACTTTTTAACCGTTTAGTTCCCCAAAAATATTCATCCCCCGTTATGAATTTAATCGCCTTCGCCTTTAGTTCAAAGGCCGATATTGTGATAATCCCCTTTACCGATTATCTTGAACTTGATTCTAAAAATCGAATTAACATCCCATCAGTACCCACAGGCAACTGGGGGTGGAGGTTTAAAAAGGGCGATATTACTGAAAATTTAAGGAAAAAAATTAGATTTTTTTAGTCTCCTGCTCTTGACAATACACACATATTTTTGTATAATTGTATACAATAATACAACGAGGTGTAAAAATGTTAGAATTATCCCGCAAAACCAACCTGTTAGAGCAGGCTACATACAAATATTCACTTCAAGATATAGAGGATCCTAATCTTTACCGTGACCTCTATCCTTATGACAGTGTTCCGAAAATTTCTTTTAACCATCGCAAAGTGCCAATGGGTATGCCCGAAGAAATTTGGATTACCGATACTTCTTTGCGTGACGGTCAACAATCGGTTGAACCTTATACCGTTAAACAAATCGTTGACCTTTATAAACTTATGTCTAAACTCGGTGGCCCTTTTGGAATTATCCGTCAAACCGAATTCTTTGTTTACAGTCAAAAGGACCGTAAGGCTTTAGAGGAATGTCAGGCTTTGGGTCTTAAATTCCCCGAAATTACCACCTGGATTAGAGCCAACAAGGAAGACTTTAAACTTGTTAAAGATTTAGGTATTCGCGAGACCGGTATTTTGGTTTCTTGCAGTGACTACCATATCTTTAAAAAACTTAAAAAGACCCGTAAACAAGCAATGAACGATTACTTGGCTGCCGTTGCTCAAGCTTTTGAAGCAGGCGTTATGCCAAGATGTCATTTAGAGGATATTACCCGTGCCGATTTCTACGGTTTCGTTGTTCCCTTTGTTAACGAACTTATGAAGATGTCAAAGGATGCAGGAATTCCCGTTAAAATCCGTGTTTGTGATACTATGGGTTACGGTGTACCCTTTAGCGAGGTTGCGCTCCCCAGAAGCGTTCCGGGTATTATTTACGGTTTGCAACACTATTCCGATGTTCCCAGTGAAATGTTAGAGTGGCACGGTCACAACGACTTCTACAAGGCAGTTGCAAATGCTTCTACTGCTTGGTTATACGGTGCATCGGCCGTTAACTGTTCCCTTTTGGGTATCGGTGAGCGTACCGGTAACGTTCCTCTTGAAGCAATGATTATGGAATACGCTTCCCTTAGAGGTTCACTTGATGGTATGGATACTACCGTTATTACCGAAATTGCCGATTACTTCAAAAATGAAATGGGATATAAAATCCCCTCAATGACTCCTTTCGTTGGTAAGAATTTCAATGTGACAAGAGCAGGTATTCACGCCGACGGTCTTTTAAAGGATGAGGAAATTTACAATATTTTTGATACCAATAAAATCCTTAATCGCCCTGCTTCGGTTTCCATTAGTAACACCAGTGGTCTTGCAGGTATTGCTTACTGGATTAACAACAACTATCGCCTTAAGGGTGACAAGGCTATTGACAAGAAACATCCTCTTGTTATTGCTATTAAAGAATGGGTTGACAAGGAATATGAAGACGGCAGACAAACAGCCATTTCCGATATCGAACTCGAAAATAAAATCACTGAACTTTCGGGAGGAAAATTTTAATGATTACACATAAGACAATATCTCTCGCCGATCAGGTTTTTGAACATATTGAAAACGATATTTTAAGTGGTAAATATGCCCGTGGCGAAATTATTACCGAGGGTAAATTAAGCGCCGAATTAGGCGTTAGCCGAACACCTATCCGTGAGGCTTTAAGAAGACTCAGCCAAGAACATTTAATTGAAGAAAGTGGTAAAGGAAGCGTTGTTATCGGTATTTCCGAAAAGGATTTGGATGACATTTTCCTTGTTCGCAAACAACTTGAGTGTTTGGCCGTTTCTATGGCTGCAACCAACGCAACCCCCGAACAATTAGATGAACTTAAAGAAATTTTAGAACTCCAAGAATTTTATGTTATTAAAAGCGATACCGAGCGTGTGAAACTAATGGATAACAAATTCCACCATTTAGTTTACAAGCTTACAGGCAGTAATGTGTTTTACGATACTTTGGTGCCTTTGCACCGTAAAATTCAAAAATACCGTCGTGCTTCTTTGCAAAAACCAAGTCGCGCGAAGGATGCAGTTTTAGAACATCGCAAGATTTACGAAGCTATTTTGGCAAGAGATGAAAAACTTGCTTCTAAATATGCTTTAGAACACATTGAAAATGCTTATAACCATATAAAGAAAGGGTAACTATTATGGGCTTAACTATTGCACAAAAAATCATTAAAGCACATATGCTTTCGGGCGATATGACCGTTGGAAGCGAGGTTGCTTTAAAAATAGACCAAACATTAACTCAAGATGCCACAGGAACAATGGCTTATCTTGAATTTGAAACAATGGGCTTAGACCGTGTTAAAACCGAGAAGAGCGTTGCTTACATAGACCACAACACACTTCAATCAGGTTTTGAGAACGCTGACGACCACAGATACATCCAATCGGTTTGTAAAAAACACGGAATTTATTTCTCTCGCCCCGGTAACGGCATTTGCCACCAAGTTCACCTTGAGCGTTTCGGAAAACCGGGTAAAACCTTAATCGGTTCCGACAGCCACACCCCAACAGGTGGTGGTATCGGTATGCTTGCAATGGGTGCAGGTGGTCTTGATGTTGCTGTTGCAATGGGTGGTGGTGCTTACTATATCACCATGCCTAAAATGTATAAAGTAAACCTTACGGGCAAACTTAATCCCTTTGTTACTGCCAAGGATGTTAGCCTTGAAATTTTAAGAATTTTATCGGTTAAAGGTGGCGTTGGCGCCATTATTGAATGGGGTGGCGAAGGCATTAAGACCCTCTCCGTTCCCGAGCGTGCAACCATTACCAATATGGGTACCGAACTCGGTGCCACAACCTCTATCTTCCCCTCTGATGAAATTACCAAGGCTTTCTTGGAGGCTGAAGGCAGAGGCGAGGATTATATTGAATTATCCAGCGATCCGGATGCTGTTTACGACAAGGTAATTGACATTAACCTTAGCGAGTTAAAGCCTCTTATTGCTTGTCCTCACAGCCCTGACAATATTGTTACTGTTGAATCTTTAAAGGGAACAAAGGTTGACCAAGTTTGTATTGGTTCTTGCACCAACTCTTCCCTACTTGATATGTTAAAGGTTGCGGCGTTGCTTAAAGGCAAGGTTATTGACCCAAGTGTTAGCCTTTCCATCTCCCCCGGTTCAAAGCAGGTTTTATCCATGCTTTCCGACTGTGGCGCTTTGACCGATATTTTAGCAAGTGGCGCTCGTTTGTTGGAATGTGCTTGTGGTCCTTGTATCGGTATGGGCTTCTCCCCCAACTCGGCAGGTGTTTCGCTCAGAACATTTAACCGTAACTTTGAAGGAAGAAGTGGTACTGCTGACGGTCAGGTTTACTTGGTTTCTCCCGAAACTGCCGTTGCTGCTGCCCTTACAGGTTACATCACCGACCCACAATTATTAGGTGATATGCCCGAAATTAAAATGCCCGAAGCATTTAAAATTGATGACAGCGCCGTTATTCCCCCTGCAACCCCTGAAGAAGCTGAAAGTTTAGAGGTTCTTCGCGGTCCAAACATTAAACCTTTCCCCACCGAAATTCCTCAAGAGGATAGTTTGAGTGCTAATTTAGCCCTCAAGGTTGGTGATAACATTACCACCGACCACATTATGCCTGCAGGTGCTAAAATTCTTCCCTACCGTTCAAATATTCCCCACCTTTCCCAATTCTGCTTTGGTGTTTGCGATACCACCTTCCCTGCAAGAGCGAAGGAACTCGACAGAAGCATTATTGTTGGTGGAAGCAACTACGGACAAGGTTCATCCCGTGAACACGCAGCATTGGTTCCTATGTACTTAGGTGTTCGTGCTGTTATTACCAAGAGTTTTGCCCGTATCCACGTTGCAAACCTTATAAATGCAGGTATTATGCCCTTAACATTTAAAAATCCTGAAGATTACGATAAACTAAACCAAGGCGACAACTTAACCCTTACCAATGTTTTTGAAGGTATGGATAAGGGCGAAATCACCTTGTTAGATGAAACCACAGGTGAAAACTTTACCCTTGCTTGCTCCTTTACCGAGCGCCAAAAGGCAATTCTCAAAGCCGGTGGTCTTCTCTCCTTCACAAAGAAAGGTGAATAATAATGGAAAAATATATTGATTCTGCCGTTGCGCAGTTTAAAACCCTTTTGACCGAGCAAATTGCCCGTCAACAAAAAATGGAAAACGACACTGCTTATACCGATTACAAAAAGCTTGATAAAATTGTTATCGGAATTTGTGGTGGCGATGGCATTGGCCCCATCATTTCCCGTGAAAGCGACCGTCTTTTACAGTTCATTTTAAAGGATGAAATTGCAAATGGTAAGGTTGAACTTAAAACCATTGAGGGACTTACCATTGAAAACCGAATTGCTCAAAACAAGGCTATTCCTGATGATGTTTTGGCCGAGATTAAATCTTGTAATGTAATTCTCAAGGCTCCTACCACAACCTTAAAGGGTGGCACTTTAGAGAGTGCTAACGTGGCAATGCGCCGTGAACTTGACCTTTACGCAAATGTTCGCCCTGTTTGTGTTCCCGAAGAGAATATTGACTGGATTTTCTTCCGTGAAAATACCGAAGGTGAATATGTTTTAGGCTCTCGTGGTGTTGAAATTCCCGACACCTTGGCCTTTGACTTTAAGGTTACAACCAACGCAGGTACTCGCCGAATTGCTAAGGCTGCCTTTGAATATGCTAAAAACAACGGCAAAAATAAGGTTGCAATCGTTACCAAGGCAAACATAATGAAAAAGACCGATGGCAAATTCTCTCAAATATGCCACGAAGTTGCAAAGGATTACCCCGAAATCGAGATTGATGAGTGGTATATCGACATTATGACTGCCAATCTTATTAACCCTGCAATTCGTTCCCAGTTCCAGGTTGTTTTACTCCCCAACTTATATGGTGATATTATCACCGATGAGGCTGCTCAAATTCAGGGTGGTGTTGGAACAGCAGGAAGCGCTAATATCGGCGATGTTTACGCTATGTTTGAGCCTATCCACGGTTCAGCGCCCAGAATGATTGAGGCAGGTATTGGCGAATATGCAAACCCAACAAGTATTTTCAAGGCAACCGAAATGTTGCTTCGCCATATTGGTTTCAATGATAAGGCTGACAAGTTAAATAAGGCTTTAAATATTTGCACCGAAACCGAAAAGCGTGTAGTTGTTACCGGTGATACCGACGGCGCTACCTGTAAAGAGTTCGGCGACTATATTATGGAAACAATTGAAAAAATCTAAATAAAAAAGCACCACCTTGAAAGTGGTGCTTTTTTATGCCATCTATAAAAACTTTCTTAAATCTATTGCTAATTGGGCTTCTAAATTAATAAGTTTCTTGGTAATATCTTTAGATCTTTCATCGGCTGCAGCATACTGATTAAGGTATTTATTAAGGGATTTAACCCCCATATTGCAACCATCGGTAATAAGATCGGCAATCGTATTATCGGTTTCCTTCATTTGAAGTTTCATTTCGGTTTTGATTTTCGCCATTTTTTCAGCAATAAAATTTGGGTCTTTACCTTCGTCCTGATATTTATTTAGAAGACCCTGAAGCTCCATATCAAGTTTATCGTGTTCATCCTTGCAAATGTTTAATAGTTTAAACATTTCCTCGTTTTCCACCCTATCCAAAACATCGCTTATGGACTTGACTCCCATTTTAATTCCAGCGTCACACTCTCGCAAAAGTCTTACCGTATCTTTTTCTATCATATAAAACACTCCTTTTTCTTAGTTTACACCGAAAAAGGAAAATAATTCAAAAAATAAAGCACTACCAAAAGGTAGTGCTTATTTTGGCTGGGGTGGCAGGGTACTCTGCGCCCACATTATTTTGAACGCTCCGAGCGTTTGCAAAATAATTTGTGGTGCTCGAGACTTCGCAGTCCCAAAAGCCTGTCGCGGCTTTTGGGCTGTTTCGACGAACCTCGGTTCTCATCCTGATGTAAGAAAAAATAAAGCACTACCAAAAGGTAGTGCTTATTTTGGCTGGGGTGGCAGGATTCGAACCTACGAATGCAGCAGTCAAAGTGCTGTGTCTTACCGCTTGACGACACCCCAATATGGGATTAAATTTTAATGTTTAAAGCACACTTTGTGTGCTTTAAACTGAACTGGGGTGGAAGATGGGACTCGAACCCACGGTCTCCAGTGCCACAAACTGGCGCTTTAACCAACTAAGCTACATCCACCATAGCGCAAAAGTTATTATACCACATTTAATCCCAATGTCAAGCATAAATTCTATTATTTTTTTAACTATATTCTAAAAAGATATTTTGCACAATTTTAGTAAAGAAAAATTTACAAAATAACGAATATTTTGCCGAATTTAAGGGCAAAATATTAATATTATACAAATAACGCAACCGTGGGTTGCGAAAAATTCAATGTTTTGTTGCTTGTATTATTTGCAAATTTAATGTATTATTATAATTAGGTTCGAATATATTTCAAACAAATCCACTTTTAGGAGGATATATTATGACAATCGGACAAAAAATCACCCACTTGAGAACTGCCATGGATATTTCACAAGAAGCTTTGGCAGATAAGCTCTCGGTTTCCCGCCAATCCGTTTCCAAATGGGAAATGGACCAAGCTCAACCTCAAATTGATAAAATTCTCCAACTTTGCGAGCTTTTTAACATTTCTGCTGATGAGCTTTTGTATGACAAGATCTCAATTAATCGTACCCCTGCAGGTGCTCCTATTAAAAATAAATACTTTGGAACCGACGGTTTCAGAGGCGAAGCTAACCTTAATCTTACTTCTATGCACGCTTATAAAGTAGGTAGATTTTTAGGTTGGTACTACTCCTCTAAACTTTCCGGTTGCGCTTCAACCGGCTATCGCCCCAAAATTGTTATCGGTAAAGATACTCGCCGTTCAAGTTATATGCTTGAATATTCTATCGTTGCCGGTATCACTGCGTCGGGTGCTGACGCTTATATGCTTCATGTTACCACCACCCCCAGTGTTTCTTATGTTACCCGTCAAGATGAGTTTGACTGTGGTATTATGATTACTGCTTCTCACAATCCTTTCTATGATAACGGTATTAAGGTTATTAATAAATATGGTGAAAAGCTTGATGATGAAACAACTGCATTAATTGAGGCTTACATCGATGGTAATCTTTCGGCCTTAGGTGTTCAGGGTGATGACCTTCCTTTGGCACATAGAGAGCGCATTGGTGAAATTGTTGACTACTCAGCAGGTAGAAACAGATATGTTGGCTACCTTATCTCGGTTGCTTCTAATTCATATAAAAAGCTTAGAATTGGTCTTGACTGCGCTAACGGTGCATCTTGGATGATTGCGAAATCAGTTTTTGATGCTTTGGGCGCTCAAACTATAGTTATCGGCAACGAGCCTAACGGTCTTAATGTTAACAATGGCTGTGGTTCCACCCATATGGAAAACCTTTGCAACCTAGTTAAAGAACAACATCTTGATGTTGGTTTTGCTTTTGATGGTGACGCTGACCGTTGTATTGCTGTTGATGAAAACGGAAATGTTATTGATGGCGATGCTATGATGTATATTTTAGCAAACCGTTTGAAATCTCGCGATATGTTAAATGGCAATACTGTTGTTGCTACCGTTATGTCTAACAGTGGCTTCTTTGCTTCCCTTAAAAAATTAGGCATTGAATGTGAACAAACCAAGGTTGGCGACCGTTTTGTTTACGAATCTATGCAAAACAACAACTTTAGTCTTGGTGGCGAACAATCAGGACACATTATATTAAAGAAATATGCCACAACCGGTGACGGTATCTTGACTGCTATTATGTTGGCCGAAGAGATGTGCGACCGTAAAATGTCCTTGGCTAAACTTTCCGAAAATCTTATGCTTTACCCTCAACACCTTGTAAATCTTAGGGTTAAGAGCAAGGCTGACGTTATGAACGATGCTGAGGTTTTGGCAGCTAAGGAAGAGGTTAACAAACTTATAAACGGAAACGGCAGAGCCCTTCTTAGAGAAAGTGGCACCGAACCCGTTATTCGTATTATGATTGAAGCCGAAACAAATAAACTTTGCGTCGAGTACGCTGAAATGATTGCTAAAGTTATTAAAGAAAGAGGTCATTTAAGTGAATAAGTTGGTTAAAACCTGCGAACTATATGACTGTCAAGTTCCCTATTTAAAGGATTTTTTTGATTCCTTTGAATATCCTTGGGAAATGCTCCCCAAAATTAAAGACCTTATCGCTTCCCTATTAGAGAGTGGTATTGAAGGTTTCACCGAACTCAAAGAGGGTGTGCTTGTGGGCAAAAATGTTACCATCGCTCCCACAGCAACCATTGAAGCTCCTGCAATTATCGGTCACGATACCGTTATTCGCCCCGGCGCTTATATTCGTGGCAACCTTATTACCGGTAGTGGTTGTGTTATCGGTAATTCAAGTGAATACAAAAACGCTATTTTGCTTGACAAGGTTCAAACTCCCCATTACAATTATATAGGCGACTCAATTTTAGGAAACAAGGCTCACACCGGAGCCGGAACAGTTTGTTCCAACCTTAAATCCGATGGCAAAAACGTTGTTATTCGTGGCGAAGAAAACTATGAAACAGGTCTTCGCAAAATCGGTGGAATTTTGGCCGATGGCGCCGATGTTGGTTGTGGTTGTGTTATTAACCCAGGTACTGTAATCGGCAAAAAGACTTCCGTTTATCCCTTAACCATGCTTCGTGGTGTTTATCCTGCAAACTGCATTGTTAAGTCCACAAAAGAATATGTTTTAAGAAAGGAAAACTTCTAATGAAATTCATTACCGTTAAAACCTATGAAGAATTAAGCAATAAAGCAGCTGATATTATTGCTGCCCAAATCATTTTAAAACCCAACTGCGTTTTAGGTTTAGCAACCGGTTCTTCCCCTGTTGGCACCTACAAAAGATTAATTGAGGACAACAAAAACGGCAAAATTGATTTTTCTACCATTACAAGCGTTAATCTTGACGAGTATGTTGGTCTTGATGGTTCTAACGACCAAAGTTATCGTTACTTTATGAATGATAATCTTTTCAACCATGTTAACATTAACAAGGCTAAAACCTTCGTTCCCAACGGCTGCGCTGACGACTTAAAGGCTGAAGGCGAAGCTTACGACCAAATGATTAAAGATTTGGGTGGAATTGATTTACAACTTTTAGGTATCGGTCTTGATGGTCATATCGGTTTTAACGAGCCTGATTCTTGCTTTGTTGGTCCTACCCACGAAGTAACACTTGACGAATCCACCATTAAAGCAAACGCTCGTTTCTTCGCAAATGAAGATGAAGTTCCAAAGACTGCTATTACAATGGGTATGATGTCTATTATGCAGGCTAAAAAGGTTCTTTTGGTTGCTAACGGTGCTGCTAAAAAGGAAATTCTTGAAAAGTCTTTCTTTGGCCCCATCACCCCCGAAGTTCCTGCTTCAATTCTTCAGTTACACCCCGATGTAACCGTTATTTTCAGCGAAAATTAATTTTTCCAAAAAAAGCTGTTTGATTTAGGTCAAACAGCTTTATTTTTTATTGCATTTTTCGACTAAATATAGTAAAATGCTATATATGAATTGAGGTGATGGTTTTGGCACAAAAAAAGGTTTCAAAAAAGCGAATTAAATCAAGAGTTATAACATGTTTTTATTCCTTTACATTGGTCCTTACCATCGCACTTTTAGGATTTGTTGCCATTTCACTTTCAAAATCCGAAAAGGCACCCACAAACAAACCTGCCGATACCACTGTTTCAAGTGAAATCTCCTTTAAGGAAACAACTGCAACAGTGCTTTCCATTGGTGATATTATGGTGCATAGTCCTCAACTTAACGGCGCCTATGTTTCGGAGAGTGACTCTTACGATTTTAGCGCCTTTTTCAAGGAAACTGCCCCCTATTTTAAAAAGGCCGATTTAAGTGTCGGCAACCTAGAGGTTACTTTCGGCGGAAACGAAGGCCGAGCATATTCAGGCTACCCCATGTTTAACACCCCTGACACTTTGGCTGACGCTATTAAAAATTCGGGTCTTAATTTTCTTATAACCTCAAATAACCATAGTTACGATACAGGTCTTTCGGGACTTAAACGCACAGCAAGCATACTAAAAGAAAAAGGCATTGAGTTTACAGGCACTAAAGAGACCGACCAAGACCCATCCTACGTTGTTAAAAAGATTAACAACATTAACATTGGTATCATAAACTATACTTACGAAACATCACCCACCAATCCTACTGCAGGTGTTAAATATTTAAACGGTTCGGCCATTAGTACCGAAGCCAATAATCTTATCAATAGTTTTAGTTATACTAATATCGATGCTTTCTATGCTGATATAAAATCAAAACTCAGCCAAATGAAAAATGATGGCGCTGAATTTTTAGTGGTATATATTCATTGGGGTAACGAATATCAAACAACCCCCAATACCCACCAAAAATCCATTGCACAAAATCTAACTAATATGGGTGTTGATATGATTATCGGCAGTCATCCCCATGTTATTCAACCTGTTGAACTAATAACCAGTGAAGACTCAACCCACACTGCAATTTGTCTTTACTCTACAGGAAACGCCGTTTCCAACCAAAGACAAGAAGTGATGACAAGTTGTCCTTCGGGACATACCGAAGATGGTATGATGTTTGAATTTACCCTGCGTAAAACCAAGGACGGCGTAATTTTAGATAAACTTGACCTTATCCCAACTTGGGTTAACAAATATCTTGTAAACGGAAAATATCAATATACTATTTACCCGTTAGAAAATCCAAACGATTTAGGTAAATATGCCTTTAATTCTACCGAACTCGGCAAAGCAAAGGCATCATACGAACGAACCAAAACAATTGTGGCCGAAGGCTTGCGTGCTTGTCAAGAATCTATCGGCTGTGATATAACCTTTAATTAACTCTCGAAAGGAATCTCAAAATGATTAACGAAACTTACAAACTTTGGAAAGAAAAGGCTGTGGGCGACCCCGACCTCATTAAAGAACTTAATGAAATTGAGGGTAATGACGAACTTATTTCCGATGCTTTTTATAAAAACTTAGAGTTTGGTACTGCAGGACTTAGAGGCGTTATCGGCGCCGGTACTAATAGAATGAACATCTACACTGTAGGTCAAGCAACTCAAGGCCTTTCAGCATACGTCAATTCTATTACCGAAAACGGCGTTGTTGCCATTGCTTATGACAGCCGAATTAAATCCGAAGAGTTTGCAAAGACCACAGCCAGTGTTTTTGCTGCCAACGGAATTAAGGTTTATATTTACCCTGAACTCGCTCCCACACCAATGCTTTCTTTTGCAGTTCGCAGGCTTAAATGTGATGCAGGTGTTGTTATCACTGCAAGTCACAACCCTGCGAAATACAATGGTTACAAGGCTTATGCTCCCGACGGAAGCCAATTAGGTCCCGATGCTGCCGACTATGTTCTTTCCATTATGCAAAGTGTTGACATTTTTGAGGGTGTTAAATACTGCGATTTTGATGAGGCAGTTAAAGAAGGTAAAATTGAATACATCGGTCAAGATATTATTGACGAATACTTGGATAATGTTGCAGCGCAACGCATTGAGCCTGATGCTGATGTTTCAGGACTTAGAGTTGTTTACACTCCTTTAAACGGCGCAGGTAACAAACCCGTTCGTGAAATCTTAAAACGTATGGGCGTTGAAAATGTGTTCATCGTTCCCGAACAGGAAAATCCCGATGGCAATTTCCCCACCACTCCTTTCCCCAACCCCGAGTTCGAGCAAACCTTTGAGTGCGCTTTAAAATTAGCCGAAACTACCAACCCAGACCTTCTTCTTGCTACCGACCCCGATAGCGACCGTGTTGGTATTGCAGCAAATGTAAACGGCAAATTTAAACTCTTTACAGGTAACGATGTTGGCGCCCTTCTTTTAAACTACATTTTAGAGCGCAAAACCGAAAAAGGCACCTTACCCAAGAACCCCGTTGCTGTTAAGACAATTGTTTCTACCGAACTTTGCCAAAAGATTGCTGATTTTTACGGTTGCACCCTTATCAATGTGCTTACCGGATTTAAGTTTATCGGCGAGCAAATCACCATTCTTGCCGAAAAAGGCGAGCAAGACCGTTATATCTTAGGTTTTGAGGAAAGCTACGGCTATTTAGCAGGCGATTATGCTCGTGACAAGGATGCTGTTGTTGCTTCTATGCTTATTTGTGAAATGGTGGCATTTTACAAGACACAGGGCAAGAATTTAGAGGATGTATTAAACTCAATTTACGATAAATTTGGCTACTACGCTTCGGCTCAAAGAAGCTTCACCTGCGAAGGTCAATCGGGTATGGCTCAAATCGCTTCCATTATGGAAAGACTCCACAACTCCACCATCACCGAACTCGGTGGCAAGAAAATCGTTAAAATCAGCGATTATGAATTGTCATTAACCAAAGACCTTAAAACAGGCGAAGAATCAAAGATAACATTGCCAAAATCCAATGTTATTTCCTTCACCTTTGAAGATGATAGTTACATTATCGTTCGTCCTTCGGGCACCGAACCTAAGATTAAGTTATATTTAGGCGCTGTTGGCAGCGACAAGAAATCTGCCGACGAGCAATTAGATATACTCGTTAAAATCGGTACCGAAACATTAGGATTTTAAGCCAAAAAACCTCAAGGATTTTTCCTTGTGGTTTTTTAAATAATATATTGCAAAAAAGATGTATAAATGTTAAACTTGAAATATAGTAATTTGAAATTTGAGGTTTTGGTTATGAAATTGAAAATTACCAAAGGATTAATGCTTAATATTGCATTGGCTGGAATTATTTTAGCCTTAATTGTTGTTGGCATACTTTTAATCCTAAAGGTCGATGAAAGAAATCATTCTATTGCAATCGACTCGCCCGAGTTTATTGAAGATTGTTGGGTAACGGTTGACGGAAAGAAGGCCTCCAATGCCGAAATCAAGGTTGGCAAAAAAATTAAAATCGGTTATGGATGTTATCCTAAAGCCGATGACATCAAAATATCCGTTTGGGTTGACGACAGATACGATGATATTGTTTCCATTAAGGGTGACACTGTGACTGCTCTTGCTAAGGGCAAAGCAACACTTAATGTTGATGTTTTATTCCCCGGAAAATTGGGTGGAAAAGTCTCCATGACCCTACCTATACAGGCTTATTCAAAAGGCAGCGACAAGACTTCAAACCAGTCGTCAAGTCCCCCACATCTTTTCGGAAACAGTTACCTAGAGAATGCATCCGGTTCGGCAGCCTACAATTCTTCTGACTCGACTTCAAAGGATAAAACCTGCGAAATTTGTGGAAAAACAATCGTTAATGCCTTTGACCACGAACCACTTGACTGTTTGAAACACTATCGCTGTGAAGCCGATACTAAGTCATCATCACACGGTTTGGCTGCTTGTGGAGAACATCTATCCTGCGATGGTAAAAAACACGAGTTGCGTTCTTGTTTAACCCACTATGAATGTGATAAAGAATATTCCACCCTTTCTTGTGGCCACTGTTCTTGTGAACATTCAAAACCCTGTAAATAATATTATTCAACCAACATTTGACCGTCGTCCTTTTGGAGGATTAAAATTTCCTCCTCTTTAAGGGCGGCGGTATTTATATATACAAGCACTTCCTGACTATCGGCCGAAATGCAACTAAACTCATAACAACGCTGTTCTTCTAAATTATCCGTTGGAATCAGCGCCAACTGAACGCCATCCACCCTGAGTTTTGGACTGATTATGCTCTTAGCTTCTTCCTCGGTTATCTGGGGTATTTCAAAAGCTCTCGGTTTATGGTTTGCAATATATCCACCGGCCTCATAAAAAACTATTTCCCCATTATCCTCAGCAACCCCCACCTTAATTAAATCGGTATAACAAATGGTTTTTCCGTCAAGATAAGCAAAATTAATAACACAAACTCCGCCGTAACTCGCATAATAGGTTTCTTTTAGATTTCTCATACCGATACTTTCAAGATATGATTTTGCCTTCAAAAGGGACCTTTCATAACTCAAAAGAATATCCCCGATTTCTCTTTCTCTTCTTAAATAAAGCAAAAATCCGCCCTGTTTGGTTAAACTAACCGTTGCATCGGTACCCATAAAATCAAGGGTTGAAATTTTACCCTTACTCTCTCCTGCAAATTCAAGGTCTTTAATATTGGAAAACTCCTCTGCCCTTTTTAAACCTTGGTCTTTTGTTATTTCCACCTCATCTTTTAAAAGAGCCGACTCTTTATTTAAAATATGGTCGGAATAAGGGCCGTCATAAATCAGCGTGGGATAATCTTTAAATTCATCCTCGAGTTCGGTCAAGGATATACTCAAACCGTTTTCTTCAACCGTTTGTGAAATTTCATTATCAATAGCAGTTGCCCAGTATTCAAGATTATTGAAGTTCCCGTGGGATTTGTTCAAAACTTCCTCTACACGTTTTGAAATTTCGCTTAACTTCTCAATATTTGCAATATCCTGAAATCCTAATCCGTTTTCACCTAAATTTTCGGTTAAGGAAAAAGCGTAATTCCCAACCTGAGAGAAAAATAAGTTTAAAGATGATAAACTGTTTGCCACAGGCAGTTGAGCCAAGGTAGATTTGGAAATTTCAGCCTCGGTTAAAAGTTTTGCCGCCATTTTATTCAGTTGAGATTTTGTGGTTAAAAATCGGGTTTTATTTAGTATTGTAGCAATATTCCCCACAGAAGCATTAAGTTCATCCAACATATAAGAATAGGTATTTTCAATATTTAAAACATAAGCCTTGTTCTTTTTGTTTGCCTCATAAAAAAATCCAAAAAAAACAAGGGCAACACTAAGGGAAAAACTGACCGTTCTAACGGCATTTCGTCTGCTCATAAAAGCCTCCAAAATTCATTTTCCTTAGTATTGCCCAAAAATTACATAATATTAAGTTTTTTGCCTATATATTCCTTTACCTGTTCGCAGGTCATTTTAAGCGCACAGGCAAGTTCTTCTAACAAAAGCTTTTCAGCCAAGGCCATATATCTTTCATCCACATAACCCGGTTTCTTGCGATTTTCCAAGGCTGTTTTTTTCTTTTGGTAAAGCCTTGAAGCAAGTCCCACCAAATCCTCGCAGTTATGGGTTGCTATCATTAAATCGTATTGTTCTTTGGAAAGTTCAATATCGGCCGAAGCTTCGATTATTTCGGGGATTTTTTCAATTAGGTCGTCTGCCTCAGCTTTAGACATAATTGGTCTTACAAAAACCTTGTTATCCTCGGCAGGAACGAAGATTGTGCTGTTTGGACTGCCGAAGGGTTTAAGTATGTAATAAAGGCGTTTTTGGTTTCTTACCAATTCTTTTTCGCACTGACCTTCAACAGTGCAAACGCCGGTTTTACCATATACTACCATTGCTCCGATTTCTAACATTTTTCTCACCCTCACAAAGACAAAGCCGCTTCCTTAGGTTTAAGAAAACGGCCAAACTGTTAAAATAAACCTACAAGCTTATTTTAACACATTATTTTAAAAAATGTAACAAAAATTTTCCTTTTTTCGACATTTTTTATCTTAAAATTCCATTACCACAGTGTGAAACCGTTATAAAATGGATATTGGAGGCGGGAATTATTGTGCTTTGACAAGAATTGGAGTTTTTAAGGACAATATAATCATCCCCAACCTCCAAAAGTTTTCCGTTTTTCTTGGAAACGTTGCCACCCACACAGGTTTCCACCAAAACCATTTTACCCTTGCAGTTTATAAGGTGCTTTTTGAAGTTCATTTCACCTAATAAATCACCCTGTAACTGTTTTTCATAAATTTCTAAATCCTTTTCGCAGGTTATTGGTACCATTTTGTTTTGCATTAAAACACTCCTTAAAATTTCATAATACATATTATGAAAACGACTCTTTTTTGTTACAATTTAAAATTTTGCAAAAAAAGAAATTAATACTTGATTTTTTTAAATCTTTAAAGTATAATAGGAAAGTCGCTTGGAGAGATGGCTGAGCTGGTCTAAGGCGCACGATTGGAAATCGTGTAACGGCTAATACCCGTTCAGGGGTTCGAATCCCCTTCTCTCCGCCAAGTATAAAGGGTTTGTCCGAAAGGATGAACCCTTTTATTTTTTACTATATTAGGGGATTCGAACAAGCCGTAAAAAAATAGTCCGGTGGACTGTTTTTTAGGCGCGGCAACGAGCGAAAGCGAGGCGATAATAATTATGGTTTTTGGAATAACTGTCCAAAACAGTTATTCCAATTCCAAATGTACCATTTGGTGGCAAATTTAATTATTAATTTGCCACCATAATTATTGAAATAGATATTTTGCAAAACTCTTAGTTTTGCATGCCGATAAATCGGCTAATTGAAGCAATTAAATTGCTTCAATTGAAAATACCGATTATAGGCGCGGGAGCGCCGGGACAAAATCCCTTCTCTCCGCCAATAAAAAAAGGACTTATCCGAAAGGATAGGTCCTTTTCTTTTTTACATTTTCACAATTTTAAAAACGCCTCATAATTTGAAAATAGAGGTGATTTTTTTGGATAAAAGCTTAATTGAAAATTATAAATCCCAAATGATGCAAATGTACAAGACTAAATTTAAACCAACAATGGCTGATATTACCCCTAGGCCCAGTTCGCAAAACACAGGGAAACTAATAGGGGTTGCAACCCAAATCAAAGGACTTTATTTTCTTCCAAACACAAAGGTTACTGTCTTTAAAGGAGACCCTCAAAATATGCAGGTTATTGCCACCGATTTTACCGACCAAAACGGCAAAACCAAGGAATTTGTTTTGCCCACTCCTCCGGTATCTTTATCGGAAGACAAGGACAACACACTTCAACCTTACTCCCTTTATAATATGATGTTTGAAGCCGACGGATATTTAACCAACATCCACCTAAACATCCCTGTTTTTGAAGGGATAACTTCACGGCAAAATTCAAACCTTTTACTCCTTGAAACGGCAGGTATTGACAAGGGCCCCAGAGTCTTTGATGAAATGCCGAACTACAATTTATAGGAGGTTTTTAATATGCCCGAAGCATTGCTTCCCGTTATCCCCGAAAACATAACGGTACATTTAGGCGCCCCTTCTTCTAACGCCCAAAATGTAACTGTGAATTTTATTGACTACATCAAAAATGTGGCGTCAAGTGAAATTTATCCCACCTGGCCCGAGAATGCTTTAAGAGCAAATATTTACGCTATAATATCCTTTGCCCTTAACCGAATTTACACCGAATGGTACCCTTCCCGTGGTTATAATTTTGACATTACAAACTCAACCCAATTCGACCAAGCCTTTGTTCCAAACCGAGAAATTTACGATAATATCAGCGCTATTGTGGATGAGATTTTCAACGATTATGTTGTTCGCCAAGGCACAATTCAACCACTTTTTACTGCCTTTTGCAACGGCACAACCTCACAGTGTGCAGGGCTTTCCCAATGGGGTACTGTGGGTCTTGCCAACCAAGGTTTTACCCCTTATCGTATATTGCAAAATTACTACGGTAATGACATTAACATTGTAGAAAACGCACCTGTTGGCAACAGTGGAGAATCCTACCCCGGTGTGCCACTTGAAATTGGAGACCGAGGCAACAACGTTCAAATTCTTCAAATTCAATTAAACCGAATAAGGCAAAATTATCCTGCCATCCCCGAAATTTCTAAACCCAACGGCACCTTTGGCGTTGATACCCAAAACGCCGTTAAGAAATTTCAAGAAATATTTTCTCTACCCCAAACGGGCGTTGTTGACAAAGCTACTTGGTACAAAATCAAGCAGTATTACAACGGCGTGAAAAGTCTTGCTGAATTAGCAAGTGAGGGCATTACCCTTGAAGAAGCCACTATTCCCTATACCACCCAACTAGCCGAAGGCAACAGTGGAATTGATGTTAGAACCCTTCAATATTATTTAAGCATTATCGCCTATTTCAACAGCGACCTTCAACCCGTTCCACTAAACGGAATATTTGACTCGGCCACCATAAATGCTGTGGAGCGTTTTCAAGAATTTTACGGTCTTCCCGTTACGGGTATTGTGGACAATGACACTTGGAATGTAATCGACCGAATTTATACCGAAACGGTTGCCGCTCTCCCTAAAGGATATGAGGGAAACAACGCAAAACTTTACCCCGGTTATTTCTTGACAAAAGGTATGCGAGGCGAAAACATAACCGACCTGCAAACCTATTTAAATTTAATCGGCCGAAACATTCCCGAAATTCCCGAAGTGCCGATTACGGGATATTTTGGCGACCAAACCGAAAATGCCGTGCGCATTTTTCAACAACTTTTCGGCATACCCGTTTCGGGCGATGTGGGCCCTGTTACTTGGTATCAAATTGCACTGCAATATGATTTTTTAAACCGAAGCATTGAAAGTTAAATCTAAATATGTTAAAATAGAGTAAATTTTTTTACGGAGGATGTTTATGGGATTTTTAAGAATGCTTGAAAGCATTAGAACGCCTTTTTTGGATAGTTTTTTCTCTATCGTAACCCATCTGGGCGAAGAAACATTTTTTATTGTTTTTGGCCTTATTTTCTTTTGGTGCATTAGCAAAAAGGAAGGTTATTATCTTTTGTCGGTTGGTTTTATCGGCACAATTGTAAATCAGTTTTTAAAACTTATTTTCCGTATTCCAAGACCTTGGGTTAAGGACAAAAATTTCACCATTGTTGAATCGGCAAGAAGCGAAGCCACGGGCTACTCCTTCCCCAGTGGTCACACCCAGTCTTCGGTTGGCGTTTTTGGTTCTATTGCTCGTTGGGAAAAGAATATCATTATTCGCATTGTTTGTATTACCCTTGTTGTTTTAGTGCCCTTTTCCCGTTTATATTTAGGGGTCCACACTCCCCTTGATGTGGGCGTTTCCATTGGTATTGCTTTAATACTTATCTTTGGTCTTTACCCCATAATCCACAAGTGCTTTGAAAACACCTGTGCCATGAGAATTTTATTCGGGCTTATGGTTGGCCTTTCGGTTATTTATCTTGCATTTGTTACCCTTTATAAATTCCCTGCCGATGTAGATACAAACAACCTTAACAGTGGCATTAAAAATGCTTACAAAATGTTAGGTTGCACTTTAGGTATATTCATTGGCTTTGAGGTTGAACGCAAGTATATAAACTTTGAAACAAATGGCAATTTCCTTTGCCAAGCGCTTAAATTAATTATCGGCATTATCCCCTTGTTAGGCATCAAAGAAGGTTTGCGTTATCCACTTAAACTTATCTTTGGTACAAACTATATTGCCGATGGAATAAGATATTTTATTCTTGTTGTTTTTGCTGCTTGTGTATGGCCTTTAACCTTTAAATTCTTCAAAAAAATCACAAGCAAAAATAAATAGGTTTTTGTTGACCCTTTAGCACTTTTGTGCTATGATGTGTTAAAGCGTTAAAAAGGAGATTATTATGGAACGTGAAAAATTAGGAAGTCGCTTAGGCTTTATCCTGCTTAGCGCAGGTTGTGCCATCGGTTGCGGAAATGTTTGGAAATTCCCCTGGATGGCAGGTCAATACGGCGGCGGCGCATTTGTAGTTATTTATTTAATTTGCTTACTCGTGTTAGGTTTACCTGTTATGGTAATGGAATTTTCTTTAGGTCGTGCCAGTCAAGCAAGTCCTATCGGAATTCACCACAAGTTACAAAGAAAAGGTCAAAAATGGCATTGGCACGGAAAGATGGCCTTGGTTGCCAACTTCTTACTTATGATGTTTTATACATCGGTTACCGGTTGGATGCTCTACTACTTTGTTAAGTTCCTAAAGGGTGATATGACCGGTCTTACTGCCGAAGCTTCGGCAGCACAGTTTGGTAATATGCTTGGCAATCCCTTAATTATGGTTGGCTTTATGGCTATTGTTGTTGTTTTAGGATTTTTAATTTTATCCTTCGGTCTTCAAAAGGGTGTTGAGGGCGTTACCAAATATATGATGCTCGCCCTCTTTGGTTTGATGATAGTTCTTGCAATCAACAGTTTTACCCTTGAAGGTGCAAAAGAAGGTCTTACCTTCTACTTAAAACCCGACCTTTCCAAGATTAACGGAAATGTTATTGTTGGCGCTATGAACCAAGCATTCTTTACCTTGAGTCTTGGTATCGGTTCAATGGCTATCTTCGGTAGTTACATTGGCAAAGAGCGTTCACTTATGGGTGAATCTCTTAACATCTTGGGTCTTGACACCTTTGTTGCATTGATGGCAGGTTTAATTATCTTCCCTGCTTGCTTCACCTATGACATTGAGGTTGGCGCAGGTCCCGGACTTTTATTCCAATCTATGGCTTCGGTATTTAACAATATGGCCGGTGGTCGTTGGTGGGGCAGCTTGTTCTTCTTGTTTATGTTCTTCGCCGCAATGTCCACCATTATTGCTGTTTTCGAAAACATTTTAGCAATGCTTCGTGAAATTACCGGTTTCAGCCGTATCAAAGGCTGTATCATTGCAGGAATTCTTGTTTTAGTCCTTTCAGTTCCTTGTGCATTAGGATTTAACCTTTTATCAGGTTTCGTTCCCTTTGCTTCAGGTTCAGGCGTTTTGGATTTGGAAGACTTCTTGGTATCTAACTGTTGCCTACCTATCGGTGCTTTGCTTTATGTTCTTTTCTGCGTTAGCAAAAAAGGTTGGGGCTTTGATAACTTCCTTGAGGAAGCAAACGCAGGTAAAGGTCTTAAAATGCCTCGTTGGTTAAAACCCTATGTTACCTATGTATTGCCCGTAATTATTATCGCAATTTTCTTAATTGGTATTGTAAACTTCCAGTTTGCTGATAACTTCACCCTATACGGTTGGTTTAAAGATTTATATCAATCATTAATTAACTTGGTTAAATCCTTGTTTTAAACAATAATAAAAGCCATCTCACTTTGATTAGTGAGATGGCTTAATTTTTTTGTATTAGGTTTTATTAATACATTCCACCTGCGGCGGCAGCAGCTGCAGCGGCAGCAGCATTGTCTTCAGGTTTGTCAGCAATAAGGCTTTCGGTTGTAAGCACCATTGATGCAACCGAAGCAGCATTTTGCAATGCAGAACGGGTAACCTTTGTTGGGTCAACAATTCCTGCCTCTAACATATCGGTATAAACCTCTTTAGCAGCATCAAAGCCGTAGTTAGGTTTATTTGCCGAAATAATTTTATCAATAATAACCGAGCCTTCGAGACCTGAATTAAAAGCGATTTGTCTGATAGGAGCCTCAAGACCCTTGAGAACGATGTTAACACCGGTCTTTTGGTCGCCTTCGGTTTCATCAAGCAAGGTTTTAACAGCAGTAATAGCATTAATTAACGCAACGCCACCACCGGCAACGATACCCTCTTCAACGGCAGCCTTAGTAGCCGAAAGAGCATCTTCAATGCGAAGTTTCTTATCCTTCATTTCAATTTCGGTTGCAGCGCCAACCTTAATTACAGCAACGCCACCCGAAAGTTTTGCCAAACGCTCTTGCAACTTTTCTCTATCAAAGTCAGAAGTTGTGGTAGCAATTTCGCTCTTGATTTGACCGATACGGTCTTTAATAGCGTTGGGGTCACCTGCGCCATCAACAATAATGGTATTTTCCTTAGAAACCTTAACCTGACGAGCACGACCGAGTTGGGTCATATCGGCATCTTTAAGTTCTAAACCTAACTCTTCGGAAATAACCTGACCACCGGTTAAAATAGCAATGTCACGAAGCATTTCTTTTCTTCTGTCACCAAAGCCGGGAGCCTTAACAGCAACACAGGTAAATGTGCCACGAAGTTTGTTAACAATAAGGGTAGAAAGTGCTTCACCCTCAATATCCTCGGCAATAATCAAAAGTTTTTTACCTGCTTGAACCATTTGCTCAAGAACGGGTAAAATTTCTTGAATATTGGAAATCTTCTTGTCGGTAATAAGAATGAAAGCGTCATCCAAAACAGCCTCCATCTTATCTGTATCGGTTGCCATGTAAGGTGTGATATAACCACGGTCAAACTGCATACCCTCAACCACTTCGGAATAGGTTTCGGCAGTCTTAGACTCCTCAACGGTAATAACACCGTCAGCAGTAACCTTGCTCATAGCATCAGCAATAAGCTGACCGATAACTTCATCGCCCGAAGAAACGGTAGCAACACGAGCGATATCTTCGGTGCCACTTACCTTCTTAGAGTTGTTAATAACGGTTTCAACTGCCCTTTCAACGGCTAATTGAATTCCTCTTTTAACAACCATGGGGTTAGCGCCTGCAGCCACGTTTTTCATACCCTCGTTAATGAGCGCTTGAGCCAAAACGGTTGCTGTGGTAGTACCGTCACCTGCAGCATCGTTAGTTTTAACCGAAACCTCTTTAACAAGTTGAGCACCCATATTCTCAAATGGGTCTTCAAGTTCGATTTCTTTTGCAATAGTAACACCGTCATTTGTGATTAATGGTGAACCGTATTTTTTGTCTAATACAACATTTCTGCCTTTAGGTCCGAGTGTAACCTTAACAGCGTTAGCCAACTTGTCAACACCGGTTTGTAAAGACTTGCGAGCTTCCTCGCCAAAAATAATATTTTTAGCCATTTAACATTACTCCTTATTCAACAATTGCTAAAATGTCATTAATGCTAATGATGATATATTCTTCACCATCTAATTTAATTTCAGTTCCCGAATATTTAGCAGCAATAACTTTATTGCCCACCTTGACGGACATTGCAACTTCCTTGCCATTAACCATACCACCGGGGCCTACTGCTACAACCTCAGCAATTTGAGGTTTCTCTTGAGCTGCCGATGTGAGCACGATACCACTCTTGGTTGTTTCCTCGGCTTTTGCAGCTTTGAGTACAACATTATCAGCTAAAGGTTTAATATTCATAACATATACCTCCTATATGTAAACTTTTAAATTTTATTATACACAACTACCTTTAAAAAATCAATAGTAATACCCCATTTAATTTTATATTAAATTGTCGTTTTTTTACATTTTAAACAAAAATTTTTTCCATAATTTAATAAATATGTTTTATATTTAAAAATATGCTAATTTCGTTGACAAAAGACCTCGTTTATGATAGAATAAGTATCGTAAATTTAATGTTCTTTGCGACTGACGGTAAGTGCAAAAAAATTGATAATTTATTTGCACATTTAAGTGGAGCTCACCACGTGGAACAAAGAACCTTTTGCCGACCGTCTGGGCCCACTAAACTGCAGTTTTTTCTGCGGTTGAGTGTGCCCTTTTTTAATTTTTTTTGGAGGTAGGTTTATGAAAAAAATCGGTATCGTTATGGGAAGCGACAGCGACCTTGCCGTAGTTTCCAAAGCAGTTGATACTTTGAAAGACTTTGGTGTCCCCTACGAGGTTCACATTTTCTCGGCTCACAGAACCCCTGTTGAAGCAAGAGAATTTAGCATAAATGCAAGAGCCAACGGTTTTGGTGCAATTATTTGCGCTGCCGGAATGGCAGCCCATTTAGCCGGTGCTATTGCAGCTAACACAACCATCCCCGTTATCGGCATTCCCATTGCTTGTGGTGGTTTGGGTGGAATGGACGCTTTACTTTCCACCGTTCAAATGCCTTCGGGAATTCCCGTTGCAACCGTTGCTGTAAACGGCGCAGTGAATGCTGCTTTGCTTTGCATTCAAATGCTCAGCATTGAGGACAAGGATTTGGCTGACAAACTTAACAGCAAGCGTGCTGCCGATGCCAAGGCTGTTCTCGACAAAGATGTTAATATAGCTTCCAAGCTTTAATTTTATTTTAAGGAGTTTTTTAAAATGGACAAAAAATTACTTTACACTGGAAAAACCAAAAACGTTTACGAGTTAGAAAACGGCAACTGCCTTCTTTTATTTAAAGACGACTGTACCGGTAAAGACGGTGTGTTTGACCCAGGTGAAAACCAAGTTGGAATCACCATTGACGGTGTTGGCGATGTTAACCTTCGTATGTCAATTTACTTCTTTGAGAAAATCAATGCTGCAGGCATTAAAACCCACTATGTAGATGCTGACCTTGAAAACACAACAATGGAAGTTCTTCCTGCTAAGGTTTTCGGTAAAGGTCTCGAAGTTATCTGCCGTTACAAGGCTGTTGGTAGTTTCATTCGTCGTTACGGCGATTACATTGAAGAAGGTGCTGACCTTCCTGCTTATGTTGAAATGACCTTCAAAAATGACGAGAAGGGCGATCCCCTCGTAACCAAGGATGCTCTTGTTGCTTTAGATGTTATGACCGAAAAGCAATATGACGATATGAAGAAAATGACCCAAGACATCACCAAGATTGTTGCTGATGACTTAAAGGCTAAGGGTCTTGACCTTTACGATATTAAATTCGAGTTTGGTTACAACCCCGATGGCGATGTAATGCTTATTGACGAAATTGCTTCAGGCAATATGCGTGTTTACAAAAACGGAGAGTACATTGACCCCATGACCCTCTCAAAACTTTTCTTTGCTTAATTAATATTGGACTTTCGCTTAAGGCTGACGCCCCAAAAAGGTGCCGGCCTTGAGATGTTTTTTAGACGCTTTTAAAAGGAGATAAATATGGGCGGATTTTTTGGTGTAGTTAGTAAAAAAGATGCTGTTGCCGATGCATTTTTTGGTACTGACTACCACTCGCATTTAGGAACTCGCCGTGGCGGTATGGCCGCTTTTGACAGCGAAATTGGTCTTCAGCGTGAAATTCATAACATTCAGAATTCACCCTTTAGAACAAAATTTGAAAATGTAATGAACGAAATGAAGGGTACTTCGGCAATCGGTTGCATAAGCGACTTTGACCCCCAACCCTTAATGTTCCGTTCAAAACTTGGCAACTATGCTATTTGTGTTATAGGTCGCATTAACAATTCGGAAGAATTAATTGACCGTTATTTAACCCAAAACATTGGCCAGTTTACCACAATGACAGGAAGCAAAATCAACTCCACCGAATTGGTAGCTTGTCTTATTAACCAGAAGGACAGTTTTGAAGAAGGTATTCGTTTTGCTCAGGAAAACATTGATGGTACTGCTTCTATTCTTATTTTGAAAGAAAACGGCGATTTAATTGCTGCCCGTGACCTTTTGGGTAGAATCCCCGTGATTATCGGTAAAAACGAAGAAGGCTATTGCGTTTCTTTTGAATCCTTCTCTATTTACAAGGTTGGATATGATATTACCCGAGAGTTAGGGCCCGGCGAAATTGTCGAACTTACCCCCGATGATGTAACCGTTTTGAAGCAACCCGAAAAGGAAATGAAAATTTGCGCTTTCCTTTGGAGTTATTTCGGTTACCCCACATCTTCCTACGAAGGCATTAATGTTGAGGTTATGCGTTATCGCAACGGTGCTATTATGGCACAAACCGATAAAAAATCCGGTTGTTGTGATGATGTTGATTACATTGTTGGCGTTCCCGATTCGGGCACTCCCCACGCAATTGGTTACTCCAACGAAAGCGGCAAACATTTTGCACGTGCATTTATTAAATACACTCCCACTTGGGCAAGAAGTTTCACCCCTACCAATCAAAGTGAACGTAAAAGGGTTGCAACCATGAAGCAAATTCCCGTTCACGACCTTATCACCGATAAGAACTTGCTCTTTGTTGATGACTCTATTGTTCGTGGAACTCAACTTGCAGGTACCGTTAAGTTCCTTTATGACAATGGCGCAAAATCTGTGCATATGAGGTCGGCTTGTCCCCCAATTATGTACGGTTGCAAATATTTAAACTTCTCCCGTTCAACCAGCGATATGGACTTAATTGCAAGACAGGTCGTTGACCAGCTTGAAGGCGATGAAGGATTAAACCACCTTGAGGAATACAGTGATGGCACCACCGAGAGAGGTAAAGCATTAAGACAAACCATTTGTGATAAATTCAGTTTCGCTTCTCTTGATTTCCAATCACTCAAAGGTGTTATCGAGGCTATTGGCCTTCCCGAAGACAAACTATGTACTTACTGTTGGAACGGTAAGGGTTAAAAAATAAAAGCAAAGGACTAAAAATTATGCATAACAATTCTAAATCCGAAAGTTACGCTGCTGCAGGCGTTGATATTACTGCCGGTTACAAGGCAGTTGAACTTATGAAAAAACACATTGCCAGAACAAAAAACGAAGGTTGCCTTGATGATGTTGGTGGCTTTGGAGGATGTTTTGGTCTTCCCATCGCAGGTATGGAAGAACCCGTTTTGGTTAGTGGTACCGACGGTTGTGGAACCAAGGTTAAATTAGCTATTTTGCTTGACAAACACGATACCATCGGTATTGATGCTGTTGCTATGTGTGTTAACGATATTATTTGCGTTGGTGCAAAGCCCTTGTTCTTCCTTGATTACATTGCTTGTGGAAAAAACATTCCGGAAAAGATTGCCGAAATCGTTAGTGGTGTTGCCGAGGGTTGCGTTCAATCCGGTGCTGCTTTAATCGGTGGTGAAACTGCCGAACATCCCGGTATGATGCCTATTGATGATTACGACCTTGCAGGTTTTGCCGTTGGTATTGTTGACAAGAAAAAGATTATTGACAATACAACAATGGAAGAAGGCGACGTTGTTATTGCTCTTCCTTCAAGCGGTGTTCATTCCAACGGTTTCTCCTTAGTTCGCAAAGTATTCGATGTTGAAAACTGCGACCTTACCTCCCCTGTTGAGGCTTTAGGTGGCAAATCTTTGGGCGAAACTTTACTCGCTCCCACAAAGATTTATGTTAAACCTGTTTTAGCATTGCTTGACAATGTTAAGGTTCGTGCTATTTCCCACATTACCGGTGGTGGCTTCTATGAGAACATCCCCAGAAGTATCCCCGATGGCTTTGGCGCTAAAATTGATAAATCTGCAGTTAAAATTCTCCCCATCTTTGATTTGATTGCCAAAACCGGCGACATTAGTGAAAGAGATATGTTTAACACCTTTAACATGGGTGTTGGTATGAGTATTGTTGTAGCAAAAGCTGATGCTGACAAGGCTTTGGAGGTTCTTAAAGCACAAGGCGAAGAGCCTTACATAATCGGCGAAATCATCAAATCTGATGACAAGGTGATTTTATAATGAAAGCAAATATTTCGGTTTTGGTTTCCGGTGGTGGAACTAATTTACAGGCTTTAATCGATGCTCAAAAAAGTGGCATCATTAAAAGTGGTGAAATAAGTCTTGTTATTTCCAACAACCCCGGTGCTTACGCTTTAGAACGTGCTAAAAATGCAGGCATTAAAACTGCTGTTTGCAATAAAAAGGAATTGGGTCAAGCTTTCGAAGGTGAATTAATTAAACTTTTGGAAGAAAACAAGACCGATGTTATTGTTCTTGCAGGATTTATGTGCATTTTAAGTGAAAATTTCACAACCAAATATGCTGATAGAATAATTAATGTCCATCCTTCCCTTATCCCCTCTTTTTGTGGCAAAGGATTTTACGGACTCAAAGTTCACGAAGAAGCCTTGAAATACGGAGTTAAGGTTACAGGTGCTACAGTGCATTTTGTAAACGAAATTCCCGATGGTGGTAAAATCATAATGCAAAAGGCTGTGGAAATTAAAGAGGGTGACACTCCCGAAATCCTTCAAAAGAGGGTTATGGAGGAAGCCGAATGGAAAATTTTACCCCTTTCATTAGAAAAGGTTTGCAGCGAAATTATAAACGAAGGTGAATAAAATGGCTTTATATGATTTAAAAACTCTTTTAAGCGAAAATTCCTATCCCGGTAGAGGTATTGTTGTTGGCAAATCGGCTGACGGCAAAAACGCAATGATCGCTTACTTTATTATGGGCAGAAGCGAAAACAGCCGAAACAGAATTTTTGAGCGTTTCGAAGATGGTATGAGAACCAAGGCTTTTGACGAAAGCAAACTTTCCGACCCATCCCTTATAATTTATAATCCCTACTTAAAATTGGGCGATACCGATATTATTACCAACGGTGACCAAACAAACACCATTTACGATTTCCTTAAAGAAGGCAAAACCTTTGAAGAGGCTCTTTACACTCGTGAATTTGAACCTGATGCACCTAACTTTACACCTCGTATATCCGGTGCTTTATACTATGGTTTCAACAAGGGCTTATTTACATATAAACTCTCTATCTTAAAGAGTGCAAACGGTCGCCCCGAAGCTTGCAACCGTTATTTCTACAACTATGTTCCCGAAGATGGTATCGGTCATTTCATCCACACCTATAAATGCGATGGCAACCCCATCCCCAGTTTTTACGGCGAACCCGAAGAGATTGCTCTTCCCAACACTGCCGAGGAATTGGCTGACCTTTGCTGGAACAACCTAAATGAAGACAATAAGGTTTCCCTTTTCGTTCGTGCTATCCCACTTGATGGCAGCGAACCTACCGAAATCATTATCAACAAAAACAAATAAGGAGAACTGTAATGAAAGAATTTGAACTTAAATACGGCTGTAACCCCAACCAAAAGCCTTCCAAAATCTTTATGGCTGATGGCAGCGAGTTACCTATTGAAATTCTTTGTGGCCGTCCCGGTTACATCAACTTCCTTGATGCATTTAACTCTTGGCAGTTAGTTAAAGAACTTAAAGAGGCTTTGGGTCTTCCTGCTGTTACCTCTTTTAAACACGTAAGCCCCACAAGTGCTGCTGTTGGTACTCCTTTGTCCGACAAGCTCAAAAAAGCTTGTTTTGTTGATGACATTGAGGGTCTTGACGAGTCTCTCCTTGCTTGTGCTTATGCTCGTGCTCGTGGTACCGACCGTATGTGTTCCTTCGGCGACTGGGTTGCTTTATCTGATAAATGCGATGTTACCACTGCTTTACTCATTAAGCGTGAGGTTTCGGATGGCGTTATCGCTCCCGACTATGACCCCGAAGCTTTGGAGATTTTAAAATCCAAGAGAAACGGAAACTACAATATCGTTAAAATCGACCCCAACTATGTGCCTGCTCCCACCGAAACCAAACAGGTTTACGGTATTTCCTTCGAGCAAGGTCGTAACAACTTTGAAATTAACGAAGAATTACTTTCTAACATTGTTACCGAAAACAAGGTTTTACCTGACGAGGCCAAGAGAGACCTTATAATTTCTCTTATCACCTTAAAATACACCCAATCCAACTCGGTTTGCTTTGCTATTGACGGTCAAGCCATCGGCGTTGGTGCAGGTCAACAATCCAGAATTCACTGTACCCGTCTTGCTGGTAGCAAGGCTGATACTTGGTTCTTGCGTCAACATGACAAGGTATTAAACCTTCCCTTCAAGGCTGACATTGCAAGACCTACCCGTGATAATGTTATTGATGGTTACATTAACCGTAACGAAGAAGATGTTTGCGCTGATGGAAATTGGCAAAAATACTTCACAACCCAACCTGCTCCCCTTACCGATGATGAAATCAAGGCTTACCTTGCTACCATCAGTGGTGTGGCTTTAGGCTCCGATGCTTTCTTCCCCTTCGATGACAACATTGAAAGAGCTTACAGAAGCGGTGTTTCTTACATTGCTGAACCAGGTGGTTCTATCCGTGATGATGCAGTTATTGACTGCTGCAACAAATACGGAATTGCTATGGCATTTACCGGAATGAGATTGTTCCACCATTAATGCGAGGTATTTAAAATGAACTTTTTTGACGAACTTAAAAACTATGATTTTGAAATCTTTGAAGCTTGTGATAAAGAACTTCAAAGACAACAACACAATATCGAGCTTATTGCTTCTGAAAACATTGTTTCTAAAGCAGTGTTATTAGCTGCAGGTGGCGTTCTCACCAACAAATACGCTGAAGGTTACCCTTCCAAGCGTTATTACGGTGGTTGCCAATGTGTTGATATTGTTGAAGAAATTGCAAGAAAAAGAGCTTGTGAACTTTTTGGTTGCAATTTTGCAAACGTTCAACCCCATTCGGGCGCTAACGCTAACCTTGCTGCTTTCTTTGCACTTGTAAATCCCGGTGATACCGTTATGGGTATGAACTTGCAACAAGGTGGTCACCTTTCTCACGGTTCACCCGTTAACATTTCGGGTAAATACTTCAATATCGTTCCTTACGGTGTTGCTGATGATACCGAGACCATTGATTACGATGAGATGCGTAAAATCGCCCTCGAGTGCAAACCTAAATTAATCGTTGTTGGTGCTTCGGCATATTCAAGAATTATTGATTTTGCAAAGTGCCGTGAAATTGCCGACGAAGTCCAAGCATATTTAATGGTTGATATGGCTCACATTGCAGGTTTAATTGCTGCAGGTGTTCATCCCTCTCCCGTTCCTTATGCTCACGTTGTTACAACCACAACCCACAAGACCTTAAGAGGTCCTCGTGGTGGTATGATTCTTTGCAACGACGAAGAAATTTATTTAAAGATAAACAAGGCTGTATTCCCCGGAACCCAAGGTGGTCCTTTGATGCACATTATTGCCGCCAAGGCTGTGGCACTTGGCGAGGCATTATCCCCCGAGTTTAAGGAATACCAAAAACAGGTTATCAAAAACGCTGCTGCACTTTGCGATGGCTTAAAGGCTAACGGTTTTGATATCGTTTCAGGTGGTACCGATAACCACTTAATGCTCTTGAAACTTCTTGGCACCGGCATTACCGGTAAAGAATTAGAGCATCGCCTTGATGAAGTTCATATTACTGCTAATAAGAACACTATCCCCAACGACCCACAAAGCCCATTTGTCACAAGTGGTGTGCGCCTTGGCTCTCCTGCTGTTACAACCCGTGGCTTTAAAGAGGGTGAGATGGCTAAAATTGCAAACTGGATTACCCTTGCAATTAATGATTTCGATGCTAAAAAGGACCAAATTACCGAAGAAGTTCAGGCTCTTTGTGCTAACTTCCCCATTTATTAAAAGTAAAATTTAAGGAGCTTTAAAATGAAAGTAATGGTAGTAGGCGGCGGTGGCCGTGAACACGCCATAATTAAGAAATTAAAAGAAAACAAGGAAATAACCGAGATTTTTGCTCTCCCCGGTAACGGTGGTATGCAAAATGATGCTACCCTTGTTAATATTGGCGCTAAAGATATTGATGCTCAGGTTGAATTTGCAAAGGCAAACGGCATTGACTATGCTGTTGTTGCACCCGATGACCCCTTGGTTTTAGGTGCTGTTGATGCTTTAACCGATGCAGGTATTCCCTGTTTTGGCCCTAACAAAAAGGCCGCAATTATTGAAGGAAGTAAGGTTTTCTCTAAAAACCTTATGAAGAAATACAATATTCCCACAGCAGAATACGAAGTATTTTCAAACAAAGACGATGCTTTGAAGTATCTTGAAACTGCTCCTATTCCAACAGTTATTAAGGCTGATGGTTTGGCTTTGGGTAAAGGCGTTATTATTGCCGAAACCCGTGAAGCTGCTAAGGAAGCTGTTATTTCCATGATGGAAGACAAGGTATTTGGCGAAAGTGGAAGCAATATTGTAATTGAAGAGTTTTTAACCGGTCCCGAAGTATCCGTTCTTTCATTTACTGACGGTAAAACCGTTGTTCCCATGGTTTCTTCCATGGATCACAAACGTGCTTTAGATGGCGATAAGGGTCTTAACACCGGTGGTATGGGTACTATTGCTCCAAATCCATACTACACCGAGGATATTGCTAAAAAGTGTATGGAAACCATTTTCATTCCTACCATCAACGCTATGAACTCGGAAGGCAGAAGTTTCAAAGGTTGTCTCTATTTTGGCCTTATGCTTACTCCTAACGGCCCTAAGGTTATTGAATACAACTGCCGTTTTGGCGACCCCGAGACTCAGGTTGTTCTCCCCTTGCTTGAAAGTGATTTGCTTACAATTATGAAGGCAACAACCAATGGCACATTAGACAAAACCGAAGTTAAGTTTTCTTCTGGTGCTGCTGCTTGTGTTGTTATGGCTTCGGGTGGCTATCCCCAAAAATATGAAAGTGGTTTTGAATTAAACATCGACGATAGCGTTGCTGACAAGGTTTATGTTGCAGGTGCTAAAATCGAAGATGGCGTTCTTAAAACTGCCGGTGGCCGTGTTTTAGGCGTGACCGACACTGCTGCTGATTTGAAAACTGCTCTTAACAAGGCCTATGAAAATGTTAAAAAAGTAAACTTTGCAAATGCTTTTTACCGTAAAGACATTGGTGCCAAAGCTTTAAAAGGAGAATAAAAATGGTTTATCGTATATTTGTTGAAAAAAAGCCTGAGCTACGTAACGAAGCTCGTGGTCTTCTTAAAGATATTAGAGGTCTTTTGCAAATCAAATCGGTTGAAAATGTTAGAATAATTAACCGTTATGATGTTGACAAGATTGAAAAAGAACTCTTTGATTACGCCGTTGGCACTGTTTTCTCAGAGCCTCAGTTGGATGTTACCTACACCGATTTGGTTGATGATAGCAATGCTATGTTTGCTGTTGAGTTCCTTCCCGGTCAATTTGACCAAAGAGCTGACTCGGCTGCTCAATGTATTCAAATCATCTCTCAAGGTGAACGCCCAAGAGTTCGCACTGCAAAGGTTTATATGCTTTACGGTAACATTACCGAGGCTGAACTTGCTGAAATTAAGAAATATGTTGTAAACCCTGTTGAAGCTAGAATTGCAACACTTGAAAAGCCCGAAACCCTTGAAACAAAGTATGATATCCCTACTACTGTTGAAACCCTTGAGGGCTTTATTGACCTTGACGAAAACGGTCTTGCTGATTTCGTTAAGAGTTACGGTCTTGCAATGGATAACGATGATATTAAATTCTGCCAAGATTACTTCAAGAGCGAGAATCGCAATCCTACCATCACCGAAATTCGTATGATTGATACATATTGGTCCGACCACTGCCGTCATACCACATTCTTAACTAATATTGATAACTGCACCTTCGAGGATGAACTTTTACAGGCAACCTACGAAGATTATATTGCAACCCGTAAGGAATTAGGTCGCACAAAGCCTGTTTGCCTTATGGATATTGCCACTTTGGCTGTTCGTTACCTCAAAAAAGAGGGCAAACTCCCCAAACTTGATGAATCCGAAGAAATTAATGCTTGTACCGTTAAAATCAAGGTAGATGTTGATGGTGTTTCGGAAGATTGGTTACTCCTCTTCAAGAACGAAACCCATAACCACCCCACCGAAATTGAACCCTTTGGTGGTGCTGCTACCTGTATCGGTGGTGCCATCCGTGACCCACTTTCGGGTAGAAGTTATGTTTACGGTGCTATGCGTGTTACCGGTGCTGCTAACCCCTTAAAGAGCGTTAGCGAAACCTTAAAGGGTAAATTACCCCAAAGAAAGATTGTTACAACTGCTGCTGACGGTTATTCTTCTTACGGTAACCAAATCGGTCTTGCTACCGGTATTGTTGATGAACTTTACCACGATGGCTATGCTGCAAAGCGTATGGAAATCGGCGCTGTTATTGCTGCTGCTCCTGCTGAAAACGTTCGCCGTGAAGTTCCCTGCCCCGGTGATGTTGTAATTCTTCTTGGTGGTTCTACCGGACGTGACGGTTGTGGTGGTGCTACCGGTTCTTCCAAGTCCCACACTTTAGAATCTTTAGAGAGTTGTGGTGCTGAAGTTCAAAAGGGTAATGCTCCTGAAGAAAGAAAACTTCAAAGATTATTCAGAAACAAAGAAGCCAGCCTCTTAATCAAACGTTGTAATGACTTTGGTGCAGGTGGCGTTTCGGTTGCTATCGGCGAATTGGCTGACGGTCTTCTTATTGACCTTAACGCTGTTCCCAAGAAATATGACGGTCTTGACGGTACTGAACTTGCTATTAGTGAGTCTCAAGAGAGAATGGCTGTTGTTGTTGAGAAAGAAAATGTTGACCGTTTCTTAGAACTTGCAAACGCTGAAAACTTGCAGGCTGTTAAGGTGGCTGACATTACTGCTGAACCTCGCCTTACCATGATTTGGAACGGCAACACTATTGTTGACATTAGCCGTGAATTTTTAAATTCTAACGGTGCTGAAAAGCACATTGATATCACTCCCGAAGCTCCCAAGGATTATGAAAGAATTATTGAGGGTGGCTTTAAGGAGAATATGGAGCATTTAGCCGATGACCTTAATGCTTGTTCCAAGCGTGGTCTTTCCGAGCAATTTGACTCCACCATCGGTGCCGGCACTGTACTTATGCCTTTCGGTGGCAAATATCAATTAACCCCAATTCAAGCAATGGTTCAAAAAATCTCGGTTGAAAAGAAACACACCGATGATTGCTCCCTTATGTCTTGGGGATACAACCCCTACATTGCTGAGAGAAGCCCCTTCCACAGTGCTTACTTGGCAGTTGTTGAATCGGTTGCAAAACTTGTTGCTACCGGTGGCAGTTTTGAAGATGTATATCTCACCTTCCAAGAGTATTTTGAGCGTCCCGGTAAAGATGGCAAGCGTTGGGGCAAACCTTTGTCTGCATTGCTTGGCGCATTTAAGGCTCAAAAAGACTTCTCAATCGGTTCTATCGGTGGTAAGGACTCTATGAGTGGTAGTTTCGAGGATTTAGATGTTCCTCCCACCCTCGTTTCCTTTGCTGTTACAACCGATAAGGTTGGAAACATCATTTCTCCTGAATTCAAAAAGGCCGGAAATAAGGTTGTTCTTTTAAGCCCCATTTATGATGCTGACACCAACCTTCCCAACCCCGAATCACAAATCAGAATTTTCAACCGTGTAACCCAACTTATGCGCGAGGGCAAGGTTCTTGCTGCTTACACTCCCACCTATGGTGGTATTGGCGAAGCTGTTATGAAGATGTGCTTCGGTAACGGATTTGGCTTTAAGTTTGATGATAATATGGATAACAAGGCCATCTTCGGTTACAACTACGGTAGCTTTATTTTAGAGGTTACTGAAGACGTTGAAGATGCTATCGCTATCGGTACTGTTTGCGATTGTGGCAAATTAGTATTAGGTGATGAAAGCGTTGCTTTAAGCGACCTTCTTAACACTTACGAAAACAAACTTGAAAGCGTATTCAAGTGCAACATTGAAGACCGTAAGACTCCTATGGAGAACTTCTCTTACAATGCCGAGAGCCGTGTTGCTCCTGCAATTAAGGTTGCAACTCCTAAGGTGCTTATCCCTGTATTCCCCGGTACCAACTGCGAATTTGATTCTGCTAAGGTTATGCGTGATGCAGGTGCCGACCCTGAAATCTTTGTTATTAACAACCTTTCATCCGACGGTATTGCCCGTTCGGTTGAAGAGTTTGCAAACAAGGTTAAGGGTGCTCAAATGATATTCGTTCCCGGTGGTTTCTCGGGTGGTGACGAGCCAGACGGTAGTGGTAAGTTTATTACTGCTTTCTTCCGTAACGGCGCTATTAAAGAACAAGTTACCGACCTTCTTGATAATAGAGATGGTCTTATGTGTGGTATTTGTAATGGTTTCCAAGCGCTTATTAAGTTAGGTCTTGTTCCTTACGGTAAGATTATCGATACCGATGAAAACTGCCCAACCCTTACATTTAACACCATTGGTCGCCACCAATCCAGAATCGTTCAAACCCGTATTGCTTCTAACAAGTCTCCTTGGCTTAGCAGTACAAATGTTGGCGACATTTACAATGTGCCCATTTCCCACGGTGAAGGTCGTTTCTTGGCTGATGAAAAACTCATTATGGAATTGGCAAAGAACGGACAAATCGCAACTCAATATGTTGATTTAGCCGGCAACGCAACAAGCGATGTTCACTTTAACCCCAACGACTCTATGTATGCTATTGAGGGTATCACCTCTCCTGATGGTAGAGTATTTGGTAAGATGGGTCACAGTGAACGTTGGAACAACGGCCTTTATAAAAATGTTTACGGCGATTATGACATTAAGATGTTCAAATCTGCAGTAAAATACTTTAAATAATTATTAGGAGGAAGTTTTAAATGGCTTTTTTAACCGATATTGAAATTGCGCAACAATGCCAAATGAAACCCATTACCGAAATTGCTGATAAAGCCGGTATCGACCGTAAATATCTTGAGCAATACGGTAATTATAAAGCTAAAATTGACCTTTCCCTAGTTAAAGAAAATACTAAACCCAATGGTAAATTAATATTGGTAACAGCCATTACCCCCACTGCTGCCGGTGAGGGTAAGACTACTACCACTATCGGTCTTGCTGACGGTATGGCAAGAATTGGCAAAAATGTTTGTGTTGCTTTGCGTGAGCCTTCCTTGGGTCCCGTTTTCGGTATCAAGGGTGGCGCTGCTGGTGGTGGCTATGCTCAGGTTGTTCCTATGGAGGATATTAACCTTCACTTTACAGGTGACTTCCACGCTATCGGCGCTGCCAACAACCTTCTCGCTGCAATGCTTGACAACCACATCCACCAAGGAAACGCTTTAGGAATTGACACTCGCCGTATCACCTGGAAACGCTGTGTTGATATGAACGACCGTCAACTTCGTTTTGTTACCGATGGTTTAGGTGGCAGAATTAACGGTGTTCCCCGTGAAGATGGTTTTGACATTACCGTTGCCAGTGAAATCATGGCTGTTCTTTGCTTAGCAAGTGATATTGCCGACCTTAAAAAGCGTTTATCCAACATCATTGTTGGTTATACCTTTAATGAAGAACCCGTTACTGCAGGTCAGTTAAACGCTGCAGGTGCAATGGCTGCCCTTTTGAAGGATGCTATTAAACCCAACTTGGTTCAAACCCTTGAAGGCACCCCTGCTTTAGTACATGGTGGTCCTTTCGCTAACATCGCTCACGGTTGTAACAGTGTTACTGCAACCAAACTCGCACTTAAGCTTGGCGACTATGCTATTACCGAAGCAGGTTTCGGCGCTGACTTGGGTGCTGAAAAGTTCCTTGACATTAAGTGCCGTATGGCCGGTCTTACTCCTAGCGCCGTTGTTATGGTCGCTACCGTTAGAGCATTAAAGATGCACGGTGGTCTTGACAAAAAGGCTTTGGGCGAAGAAAATCTTGAGGCTTTAGAGAAAGGTATCCCCAATCTTTTACGCCATGTTTCTAACATTAAAAATGTTTACAAACTCCCCTGCGTTGTTGCAGTTAACCGTTTCCCCACCGACACTGACAATGAAATTGACTTCATTATTGAAAAGTGCAAAGACTTAGGCGTTAATGTTGTTCTTTCAAATGTTTGGGCCGAAGGTGGTAAAGGCGGCGAGGAGATGGCTCGTGAAGTTGTTCGACTTTGCGAAGAAGAAAAGGGCGACTTTACCTTCTCTTATGAGTTGGATGGTACTATCGAAGAAAAAATTGATGCCATTGTTAAAAATGTTTACGGTGGAGATGGTGTTGTTTTAACACCTAACGCTAAGAAACAGGCTCAAAAGCTTACCGAGATGGGCTTTGGCAACTGTCCTATTTGTATGGCTAAAACTCAATACAGTTTCTCAGATGACCAAACAAAATTGGGCGCTCCAAACGGATTTACAGTAACCGTTAGAAATCTTAAGATTTCTGCAGGTGCAGGATTTATTGTTGCTCTTACAGGCGATATAATGACTATGCCAGGTTTACCAAAAGCTCCTGCTGCTGAGCGTATTGATATTGATGAAAACGGTAAAATAACCGGTTTATTCTAATAATGATTGTGGTTTGTCGAAACGCTGAAAGGCGCTTCGGCAAGCCACTTTACAAGTGGCTTCGGCAAAATCAAATTATATGATTTGATTTTGCACAACATTCATTTCAATGGATATGAACAAATTTCAAAAGAAATTTGTTGCAAAATCAAAGATTTTGTGTCGAAACAAGAATGTTTCGACTAAGCATAACCATTATAAAAAAAGAGAGGTTTTAAAACCTCTCTTTTTTATATTTAATTTTTTTCGGGGCATAATAGTTTTGCAAACCAAATTTAAGGAGAATTAATATGCAAAACAATTCAATGTCATTTTTAAAAGGTATGGGCGCAGGTATGATTGCAGGCGCTGCCGTTATAACCGTTGGTAAAATGGTGTTAAAAGACCAAAAAAACATCAGCAAAGGTTCGGCCAAACTTGTAAAGGCTGTTGGCGAAATGGTTGACGGTGTTCAAACAATTTTCAAATAAAAAAACGCTCCCAAAAGGAGCGTTTTATTTTTATAATGCAGGGTCTTTTACAACCTCTTCGGGTGGCACTTCCAAAAGGCTTGGGTCTTTTACATATTTTTGCAATTCTCTAAATGCTTTTGAGAAATAGTAACCCGAGCAAATTCTTTCATCCATTACAACACCCAAAGGAATTGTTTTTTCAAAAACAACCTCGCCACCCTTACGTTTTGCAACTTCACGGAAATTACCCATAGTAATAAGCACACCGGTTGTACCAAATTCGTAAACATGGTGGTAGATATGGTTGGTTCTAATGGAAATTAAGTTTGAAATTACCATACTGTTATGGAAAGGAGAAAGGTCGATTATCCATCTTGGCAAAAGGCCCCATTTATCCAAAATCTTAATAAGACCAATGCCAACGGTCAACAAACCGGGTACACTTAAAAGAGCACTCATAAACTTTTCCATATTATTCTCTTGAGGTGCGTTACGGTTTTTCTCAACAAACTCGTTAATTTTGTTGTTAACATCAAAAATTGTATCGGTAGGCTCGAAATACATCTTAGACATAGTTTCAGCGCCATCGGTACCGGGAGTTAAAACAACCATTGAAACAGCGTAATGATTTCTGGCATAAACCTTTTTATTCATAATAAAACGGTTTAAAGCAGGATATTTAGCGCAGGTTCTCAAGTATGCTGCAATAATAACAGCCATATGACTCATTGGGCTTCCCTCTTTGCGCTTTTCATTCAAATAATTTTGCACAGAATCATAAGGGATGTCAATGGTAATCATATTCATTGCATCATAACGCTTATCCATTATATGAGGAACGATTGTATACATAGGATCAACATGTTTTAATCTTTTTCCGTCAGCTCTCATAATATCTCCTAAATTCATAATTGATACTAGTATTTTACCATATTTTTCGACTAAATACAACATTTTTTTAACAATCTGTTAACAACCTCAATTTGTAATGGCAGTCCCTTTATAATAATGTTTTAGAATTTTTTTATAGTTCATACCCTCTTTTGCCAAACAATCGGCACCCTTTTGACTCATACCAACCCCATGTCCGTAACCCAAGGTAGTGAAAACATATATACCATCTATCTTTTCAAACTTAAAGTTTGAAGAAGCCAAACCCAAAGCCGTTCTAATTTCACTGCCCGACACCTTTTGACCGTATATATTCACACTTTCCACCAAACCGTTTTTCTTAAAGACCATTTGACCTAAAAGTGGGGTGTTTCCTTTTTTGCTCGTTATTAAGGGTTCTAATTTTTCTGCCAATTCGCTTTCTTTAAACTGAAAGGTTTGCATATAATTCTTGGCCGTTTCATCACCCTTTGAATCGGCACTTTGAAGATATTTTATCTCCTTGCCCCAAACATCCTTTGCGCTATATGTTTCTCCACAAGAAACAGCGTGATAAACTGCCAAAATTGTTTCACCTTTATATGTGATTTTTTGTCCTATTACACTTTTAACGGCTTTTTTGATTTTTTCCACATACAGGTCGGCATTTTCGCCCCAGTCTTCCCTTGCTTTTTCAGGCGTTTTAAAACTTTGGTCGGCATTAAAGTCGGTGGAAATATCGTATTCCTCGCCTTTATTTTCCTCCCGTTTGTAACAGGCGTATGTATAGGATGCAACTGCCTGCGCCTTCAAGGCCTCCTCCTCATACAAGGCAGGCATTTCGGCAGCCACAACGCAAAAAATATAATCTTCGGCACTCATTTCGGTAATTTCTTTAGTTTCGTGATTATAAACTTTAAATATATCCTCTTTCTTTTCCTTTTTGTTTTGCAAAACTACTGTTTGAATAGCTTTTTCATTTTCTTCTTTTCCCTCTCCCAATACTGCCAAAGGCACCAACAACATAAATGCCGTAATTATGGCAGCCACACCAAGCATTTTCCTCATAATCTCACCTTTTTGTTGACTTTTTAATTGCATAGTAATACAATTAATTATATGAAATTAACCTTGATTTAATGTATGGAGATATAATATGAAACTCGGCAGAATTTGGTTTTTGTTTTATTTAACCCTTCCGGCATGTATAATATTTCGCTTTTTGCAACTTTACTTTACAATAGATGCCAAAACCGGATTTTATCATAGTTACACCATCGGATACGGAAGAGCTTTTTTATGTTTGATTTTGCTTTGCGCATTGTCGGTAGGACTATTTGCAACTTTAAGTTTTAAAAGGCCCGAAAGTTTACCCAAGAAAAATATTCTTACATCCGTTTTTTCTATAATTTTAGGCACAATCGTTTTAGCCGAACGCTTTGTGTTTAGTTCCGATTACTCGGTACTTCCTTGGCAACTATTATTATTTAATGTGTTTAGTTTGTTGTTTGGCTTGTATCTTTTCGCTTTAGCAGCATCTCAATTTTTCAAGTTCGAAATTTCTTCCTTTTTTTCGGTAATTCCCACTTTTTATCTAATCTCACGAATCATTTGCGACTTTACAACCATTTCAAAATTAGCGCTTATTTCGGATAATATAATACTTATCGCAATCTATTGCCTTGCAATGATATTCTTCTTGTATTACTCAAAACTTTATATCGGCATTGATAACGATAAATGTTTTAAAAACATCTTATCCTTCGGCCTTAGTTCGGTTATTCTTTGTTTTGCCTTTTCGGTTCCAAACATTGTAATAAGCATTTCAAAAATTGGCGCTTATCCCCACATTTCGCTTATGGGAAATTTATTTGTTTTCGCTTTGGGATTATTTATTTTATCCTTCACTTCCCATTATTTCTCAAAAAAGAATATATAAAGAAAACCCCTGAACGAAATTGTTCAGGGGTTTTAAATTTAAAATTTTGTTATTCCAAACTGCAAATAAAGCCATTCCACCGATGTTTCCATCCAAGGGTATTTTCTTGTGTATTTAGGTGCAGCCCAATATGTTTCGTTAGAAACACGTGACATTCCGTGCTGACCGTCAGGATATATATGCATTTCAAATGGGATTTCAAACTTCCTTAAAGCGCTTGCATAAAGCAAACTATTTTCCACAGGAACAACTGTATCATCATAGGTGTGCCATAAAAATGCAGGTGGAGTGTCCTTATCAACTCTATTTTCAAGAGAATATTTCTCCCAAAGTTCGTTTTCAGGCTCTCCAATAAGGTTTTTAAAAGAACCCTTATGAGCATAATCACCCGAAGTGATAACAGGATAAGAAAGAACTGTGGCATTTGGTTTGTGAAGCAAATTCTTTTCTTTGTCACTCCCAAAAATTTCTTCATCGTTCCACATGGTGCTAATGGAAGCAGCCAAATGTCCACCTGCTGAAAAACCACAAACGGCAATTTTTTCGGGGTCAACCTTCCAGTTGGCTGCATTTTCACGAATAATTTTAATAGACTTTGCCGCATTCATTATGGGAAGTGGATGTTTATGTGGTGCAGTGCAATAATCAAGTATAAAGCTGTGGAAACCGGCAGCGTTATAAAACAAAGCAATTCTTTCTGCCTCACGATAGGAAACATAACCATATCCACCACCGGGAATTACTACCACTGCCGGGCGCATTTCGGTTACATCAGGATTCCCATCAACAAGGTAAGCCGTAAGAGTGGGCATAAATCCATGTTCAGTATTTTCATTTAATAAGTTGATTTTTTCAATTTTCACACAATCAACCCTTTCCAAAATTTAACCACCTACAGTGTAACATAGAAAAAATTCTTTGTCAATTAAGACTTGAAAATAAAAAACATCTATCACCAAATTAAAAGTGATAGATGTTTTTTGGCACCCGTAGTAGGAATCGAACCTGCATCTAAGTCTTAGGAGGACCTTATTCTATCCGTTGAACTATACGGGCAAATATAAGGCTGACAGGAAACTGTCAGCCCTTGTATTTTACACCGAATTTTACCTCTTGTCAACTAAAACATAGACATTTGGTTTGTATCGGGAAGGTCATTCAAAGCGCCTAAATCGGCAAGATTTTGAATGATGGTTTTGGAAACACCTGCTTCAATTTGGAAATCTTCTTTAGAAACAAAGTTTCCTTTTTGGGCCGCCTCGTAAATGGAGTAAGCAGCCTTTTCGCCAACGCCACCCAAAGCACCAAAAGGCAAACGCATTTTGCCATCTTCTGGCACATATTTCATAGCGTGGGATTTGTTTATATCGATAGGCAATACTTCAATTCCTCTTGCCATCATCTCGTTGAAAATGAGCATATTTTCATATACATCAAGTTCCTTTTTGGTGGCTTCTTTGCCCTTTGCCTTAATATCTCTAAGATATTTTTGGACAGCCGTTCTACCACCCATAAGCACGGGAACATCAACATCTTCAGGTCGGGCTGTGAAGTACGCACAGTAGAATTCGAGAGGTCTGTAAACCTTGTACCAAGCAACCCTTATTGCAGCAGTAACATAGGCTGCAGCGTGGGCTTTGGGGAACATATACTTAATCTTATAGCAACTGCCGATATACCACTCAGGCACACCAACCTTGCGCATATCTTCCTCCATTGCCTCCCAATCTTCCTTGGAAACCTTGCCTTTTGCAACCAAACCTTTACGAACGGTCTCGGTAATCTTAAAGGCTCTACCTTCTTCCATACCCTGGTGAATTAGATACACCATAATATTATCACGGGTACCGATAACTTCGGAAATGGTACAGGTACCGTTATCAATCAAATCTTTCGCGTTACCAAGATAAACGTCGGTGCCGTGGGAAAGACCCGAAATTTGCAAAAGGTCGGAGAAGTTTTTGGGTTTACAGTCGGCAAGCATTCCTCTAACAAAGGATGTTCCAAACTCGGGGATACAGTAGGTTCCGGTTTGGGACTCAATCTCCTCGGGAGTAACGCCCAAAGCCTCGGTGGAGGTAAACAAACTATAAACCTTGGGGTCGCTCATGGAAACCTTGCTTACAGGTATTCCCGAATACTCTTCCAAGTACTTATATGTTGTAGGAATAACGTGACCCAGTTCATCCAATTTTAAAATAGTATCATGGATAGAATGGAAGTCGAAGTGGGTTGTTATAACATCGGAATTAACATCATCGGCAGGATGTTGCACAGGGCAAAAATCGTAAATTTCCTTATCTCTTGGCACTACAATCATACCTGCAGGGTGCTGACCTGTTGTTTGCTTAATCTTTGCCTTTTCCACAAGTTTTGCCAAACGGTTAAGTTCGGCTGAACTCAAGGTAATTCCCTTTTTCTCGGCATAGGCCTTTGCAAAACCGAAGGCAGTTTTCTCGGCAATAGTTGTAATTGTACCTGCCTTAAACACGTTTTCGCTACCGAATAAACTTTCGGTATATTTTTGAACCTCGGTTTGGAATTCGTTGGAGAAGTTAAGGTCGATATCAGGAACCTTGTCGCCCTTAAACCCTAAGAAGGTTTCGAAAGGAATGTCGTGACCGTCACGGTCAAGCATTTCGCCGCAAACAGGACATTTCTTTTCTGGCAAGTCAAAGCCTGAGCCTACCTCACCTTTTGTGAAAAATTCGTTATACTGACACTTAGGACAAACATAGTGGGGCGCCAAGGGGTTAACCTCGGAAATTCCTGCCATTGTTGCAACGAAGGAAGAGCCAACCGAACCACGGGAACCAACCAAGTAGCCGTGTTCCTCACTATAAGCCACAAGCTTTTGAGCCGAAATATACATTATGGAGAAGCCGTTGTTAATAATTGAGTTTAGTTCCTTTTCAAGACGCTTTTCAACTATTTCGGGAACCTTTTCGCCATAACGCTTATGAGCGTTATCCCAACAAATTTCTCTAAGTAAATCATCCGAACCCTCAATCACAGGTGGGAAGTTGCCATCGGGCACAGGGATAACATCCCCATCCACCATATCGGCAATTTTATTAGGATTATCAATAACAAACTCTTTTGCACGGTCGCCAAAATATGCAAAATCATTAAGCATTTCGGCAGTTGTTTTAAGGTGCAAAGGTGCTTGATTGTCAAAGTCATCAAAACCTTGACCTGCCATTAAAATTTTACGGATTATGTCATCGCTCTTTTTAAGGAAGTGAACGTCACCCGTTGCCACAACAGGTTTGCCAAGTTCATCAGCCAATTCTACAACCTTGCGATTAAAGTCCTTAATAACATCAAGACTTTTTACCTTACGGAATTTGTTTGGTATAACTGCGCCTGTCTTCTTATCAGTTCTATCAGGAGCCGAAGACTCTCTAACCATAAACTGGTTATTGCCAAGGGGCTGAATTTCCAAATAATCGTAAAATGAAGCAATTCTCACAAGTTCTTCGTGAGGCTTTTCTTCAATAATTGCTTGGTAAAGGTCACCCTGTTCACAAGCCGAACCGATAATCAAACCTTCACGCAATTCTTCAAGTTTAGAGCGAAGGGTTAAAGGTTTGCCCTTAAAGTCTTTTAAATGGGCTTCGGAAACCAATTTATAAAGGTTTTTAAGACCTGTAAGGTTCTTAACCAAGATAATTTGGTGGTGGCGAAGTTTTGAAAGTTCTTTGGCGCCCAAGCCATCAACCTTATGAACACTATCATCCACGAAATAGGCTTCAACACCGTAAATAACCTTGAAATCTCCACCCGATTTACGAATACCCTTAACAGCACCTGCTGCAGCAGGATAAGCTTGAACAACACCGTGGTCGGTAATAGCAACAGCCTTATGACCCCATTTATAAGCCTGATTAATAATATCCTCAGCCGAACTTACGGCATCCTTTGAAGACATATTGGTATGGCAATGAAGTTCAACCCTCTTAAGACCCTCATAATCATCGGTCTCGGTATATTTTTGAAGTAAAGCGATTGAACGGGGTTTTACGATAAACTCTTTTTTATAGTTATCGAACTCATAACCACCGTTAACCAAAATGAAACTACCCTTTTTAATGGGCGCAATATCCCCCATTCGTTTTGGGTCCATAAACATAGATGCAGTCAATGAGTTCGTGTAATCGCTAAAGGAAAAATTGAAAATAACTGCTTCGCCACGTTTTGTATTGATTGTACGGCTATCGGTATCAAAAACCTCACCCCAACAAACAATTTCGGTATCTTCATCACTAACCTCAATCATAGGTTTAGTGTTGTTATCAATTCTTCTACCGTAAAAAAGTTTGGGGTCATCTAAATATACAATGCCGTTTTGAGGTCTTTCATCCCTCTTTTCAAAGGAAATTTTAGTCTCCTTGGGTGCCTCTTTTTTGGGCGCAGGTTTAGGTGCCGGTTTTGGAGGCTCAGGAAGGGGCATTTCCACATCCTCAAGTTGTCCATCAAAACTCAACACAATATCCCTTCCGAAAAGTTCTTTGACACGAAGTTTAAACAACTTTTCAAATCCACATTCACAGGTTTTCTTAAAGCCACCGTGTTTTAGTGAGATTTTAACATTATCGCCTTCTACGAGATAATCAGCGCCATTTAAATATCCGTTAATCAAGGTGTTTTTATATCTGATTTCTTCGGATACATCCATTAATGCTTGTACGCAAAAAGCATCTTTAGAAAAAGTGAAACAAACCTTACAATCCTTTAGTTGCAAGGTTGATTTTATGTGGGTTACTACCTGTCTTCTAACTGCCAAAGGAATATATTCCTTTGCCTCTAAATTTAAATCTATAATTCTATCTTCAATATTTAATGCACATTTAACTACTGTACAGCTGTCGATTAAATTTCCGATGTCCGCTTCTGGGAATTTACCGAAAATATCACTGTAACTGGGTTTTGACATTTTTTACAACTCCATTACATCTTTTCTATTTCTTCACACAACGCATTTAAAAGTTCATTTTCATTTAATTTTTTAAGTATCTTGCCCTTTTTAAAAAGGACGCCACAGCCGTCGCCACCGGCAATTCCAATATCGGCTGCCGATGCTTCACCCGGGCCATTTACAACACAACCCATTATTGCAACGGTTATGTCCTTATTAACATTTTCAAGGCGTTTTTCAGCCTCTTTCGCAATACCGATAAGGTCAATTTGGGTTCTTCCACAAGTGGGGCAAGAAACAAATTTAATACCACCCTTGCGAATAGACAAGGCTTTGAGCAACTTAATTCCTGCCTCAACCTCTTTAACAGGGTCATCGGTTAAGGAAATGCGAATAGTATCACCTATTCCCCTTAAAAGCAAACCACCAATGGCAGCCGAGGATTTTATGACACCCATATTTTCGGTGCCTGCCTCGGTTACGCCCAAATGCAAGGGATAGGAGCATTTTTCGGCTGCTAATTCATAGGCCTTATACATTATTTGAGGGTCGGATGATTTAAGGGACAAAACGATATCATCAAAATCAAACTTTTCCAAAAGAGAAATATGGTAAAGACCACTTTCCACCAAAGCCTCGGGGGTAACGCCACCGTATTTAGCCAAGATATTCTTTTCAAGTGAGCCTGAATTAACGCCAATTCTAATGGGAACACCTGCATTTTTACAAGCATTTGCCACAAGTCTTACCTTTTCGTCATCACCGATGTTACCGGGGTTAATTCTAACCTTATCCACACCGGCCGAAACGCTATCAATAGCCAATTTATAATCAAAATGAATATCAGCAACCAACGGGATGGTTATGCTTTTCTTTAACGCTTCTACCGTTTTTAAAGCCTCTTTATCGGGTACGGTAACACGAACAATATCACAGCCTGCCGACTGCAAGCGACGGGCCTGTAAAACATTACCCTCAATATCGTGAACAGGTACAGACAACATAGACTGAACCGAAATTTCACTTGAGCCACCTATATAAAGGTCGCCTGCCTTTACCTTTCTTGTCTTATCATTTGTAAACATCATATCACCTTAAAAAATAAGTGTCCAAATATCCTTAAACATTACCAATATCATAAATCCGAACAAAGCCACAAATCCCACAGTATGAATTACCGATTCATATTTTTGGGGCACCGGCTTTCTTGTTATCATTTCAATGAGAATGAATAAAAGTCTTCCACCATCCAAAGCAGGAATTGGGAGCAGATTAAAAATTCCCAAATTTATGGTTATAAGTGCCATTATGGGAAGTAGGTTTTGCAAACTTTGTTTTGCTGCGTTTGCCACCGTAACGGTAACACCCACAGGACCTGAAACAGCGCTAATACCATATTTGCCAGCGAGTAAATCAATTAAACTTCGCCAAATTACAGCACAATAGGAAACGGCTGTTTTAAAGGTTTGCTTAATATAGGAACCTACCGTCTTTTTCTCGCCATAAACATTGAAATCAACATTCAAAAAATTAATGCCTTCGTAGGTTTCCGATTCAAATTCCACATTCTTTAAAAGTTTTTTCTCGCCTTTTCTCAAAACTGTAATATCAATTTTGCCGTCATCCACATTTGTAAAGGCATAACTTAAATCATAAGTGGTAAATATCTTTCGGCCATCTACATAAAGAATAGTGTCGCCCTCTTTAAGACCACTTTCATAACTTTTAGCATTTTCGGCAAATTTGGCAATGGTTGTGGTCGCAAACATTTTTGAAGGTGCCAAAATAACAGCCACAATAATAAGACCGAGTAAAAGATTGAAAATCGCTCCCATTACAACGATAATAAATCTTTTCCAAGCCTTTTTGTTGCAAAATGCTCTATCATCGGTGCTGCTTTCATCCTCACCCTCCATGGCGCAATAACCACCCAAGGGAATAAGTTTAAAGGAGTAAAGAGTCTCCTTGCCCTGTTTTGAAAACAAAGTGGGACCAAAACCGATGGCAAACTCGTTTACCCTAACACCCAAAAGTTTTGCCGAAATGAAATGGCCAAACTCGTGTATTAAAATGAGAATTAAAAATAATAGCACTGCCACAACGTATGGCCAAACATTATTTAAAAAGTTTAAAATATCAATCACCTTTTCTGACGATTTCACGGGCCAATTTATCGGCAGCAAAGATATCGTCTAAAGTAAAATCTTTAATATTATTTACTGAATTTAAGGCTTTTTCCACAAGTTCGGCAATTTGCAAGAACTTGCATTTACCGTCAAGGAAAAGTCTTACTGCTTCTTCGTTAGCACCGTTAACCACAGTTGGTAAAATACCACCCTCGTTAATTGCTTTAATACACAATGGCAAACAACGGAAGGTGTCGGTATCAGGTTTCTCAAAGGTTAGAGTGCCAACCTTGAATAAATCAAGTTTTTCAAAAGCGTAATTGCTTCTTTCGGGATAGGTTAAAGCATACTGAATTGGAAGTCGCATATCGGGGGTTCCAAGTTGAGCAATAACGGCGCCATCCGAAAGTTCAACGCCCGAGTGGATTATGCTTTGTCTATGAACCAAAACCTCAATATTATCGGCAGGGATACCGAATAAATGCACTGCTTCGATAACCTCTAACCCTTTATTCATAAGGGTGGCCGAGTCAATAGTAATTTTAGCACCCATGGACCAGTTGGGATGGTTAAGGGCTTCCTTTACGGTTACATTTTCCAAATCGCTTTTCTTTTTACCAAAAAAAGGACCACCCGAAGCTGTTAGCAAAATCTTCTTAAGGCTTCCCTCGGGAGCACCCTGCAAAGATTGGAAAATTGCCGAGTGTTCACTATCAACGGGTAGAATTTTAACACCTTTTTCTTTAGCCTTACGGTTTACAATTTCGCCACCTGTTACCAAGGTTTCCTTGTTTGCAAGGGCAATGGTTTTACCCGACTCGATGGCCGAAAGAGTGGGTTTTAAACCTGCAATACCAACAATAGCATTAATTACAGTGTCACCTTCGCCCGAAGCCACCTGACAAACCCCTTCACTACCCGACAAAACTTTAACATCAGTGTCGGCAAGTCTAAGTTTTAAATCCTTTGCACTTTGCTCGTTGAAAACGGCAACGGTTTTGGGCTTCCACTCTCTTGCTTGTTTCTCCAAAAGGTCAATATTAGAACCTGCAACCAAACCCGAAACTGAATAACCCTGTTCTCGAGCAACCTCTAAACTTTGGGTGCCAATTGAACCGGTGGAACCTAAAATGATTAAATCTTTCATTAGATAATACCTATTGCCATAACCAAGGCCAACAAGGGTGAAATCATTAAGATACTGTCAAGTCGGTCCAAAATTCCACCGTGACCGGGGATTAAGTTGCCGTAATCCTTTAAATCAACACTTCTCTTAATTGCCGATGCAAAAAGGTCGCCTATCATTCCTAAAATGCAGAAAGGAACGGTTAAAAGCATTGGCAAAAGTATTGCTTTCTTAAAGCAAAGCGAAAGAATAAGGGTTACAACAATACTTGAAAGAATACCTCCCACTGCACCCTCAACAGTTTTCTTAGGACTAATCGAAGGGCAAAGCTTGTGTTTTCCTAAAGTTACACCGCTGAAATATGCACCCATATCGCAAACTGATGAGAAGTTAAAGAGGAGTAGTAAATAATATAAACTCTCTCTAGATATTATTACAAAGTTCAAAAATACAAACGCAGTGCTTAAAATCATAGGTCCAAAGCATGAAGCGCAAATATGACCCAATGAGAAGTTTTTATTATTTTTAAGTGTGCCTACAGCCGCAAAAATAAAGTAGAGCACACCAAGCGCCAAGCTTTTATAAGAAACGCTTGGAGGTAATAAATAACTTGAAAGTATATATGTGGGTATTTCCAGTGGCAACAATGTATTTAAAAACACATAAACCACGGCGCCAATAAGTGTGTATTTCGAGTCTATCTTTGCAGCGTTGTGTAAAAGTTCATAAATTGCCACGGCAGCAAGTAAAGCAAGTGCCACTGTAATAACTGCAGTGTTCCATAAAAAACCTACTGCTAAAACACAGGCTACGATAGCGCCCATAACAATTCCTGAAATAATTCGTGTCTTCATTAATTTATCACTCCAAAATTATATATTCCTTAAAACCGAATAGAAAGTTTTGATATATTGTCGGCACAACCGACACATTAACTATTCACTCTTCACTTTTCACTATTCGTTGATTTTGTTGTTAAACAAAATCTTAAACTCCTCCAAATCTACGGTTTCTATGATTATAATCATCTATTGCTTTTTCTAAATGCTTTTCGGTAAAGTCGGGCCAAAGAATATCGGAAAACCAATATTCAGCATAGGCCGACTGCCAAATTAAGTAATTGGAAAGTCGATACTCCCCACTTGGTCTTATAATAAAATCGGGGTCAGGCATACCGGCTGTGTATAAATTATCGGTTATTACTTGCTCGGTAATATCCTCGGCCTTAATTCCTGAGCTTACAATTTTTTGAACGGCAGACTTAATTTCATCACGACCACCATAGTTAATAGCAATATTAAGGGTAAGACCTGTGGCATTTGCCGATGCCTTTTCGTTCTTCTCCATCAAAGCCTTAATATCATCATCAAGGGGTGTGCGGTCGCCAATAAAATTAACACAGATATTTTCATCCTTAAAGTTTTCGGCATCCTTAAGATAATCTCTAAGCAAATTCATTATGCCTTTAACTTCATCGGCAGGACGCTTCCAATTCTCGGTAGAAAAGGCATAAACAGTTAAATATTTAAGTCCAATTTTGTTGCAATATCTTGCAATATTCTTGAAGGTTTTAGCCCCCGCAACATGACCTGCACTACGAGGTAGTGAGCGTTTTTTTGCCCATCTGCCGTTACCGTCCATAATAATTGCTATATGCTGAGGCAATATTCTGTTTCTAGGTTTTTTCTTAAAAATATTAATTTAAACCACCGCCCAAAATGTGAATTTAGGCTCGATGGTACCATCGAGCCTGCGTAAAATCTTAGATATCGAGAATTTCCTTTTCCTTGAAAGCGCAAAGTTCGTCAATTTCTTTGCAAGCCTTATCGGTAAGGGTTTGAATTTTCTTTTCTCCGTTTGCTTGGTCATCCTCAGTAATAGAGTTTGCCTTTTTAAGTGCCTTTAGTTTTTCCAAAGCATCACGGCGGGTGTTTCTAACTGCCACTTTATTTTCCTCGGCAAGTTTTTTAACATCTTTTACAATTTCCTTACGGCGTTCCTCGGTAAGGGGTGGGAAAGCAAGACGAATAACACGACCGTCATTTTGGGGATTAATTCCGATATCGGAAATTAAAATTGCCTTTTCAATATCTTTAATTGTTGAAGCGTCCCAAGGCTGAATCATTAAAACTCTGGGTTCGGGAATGGAAACAGCTGCCATCTGCTGAATGGGAGTGGGAACACCGTAATAATCAACAGAAATTCTGTCAAGCACCGAAGCATTTGCTCTGCCTGCTCTTACAGCCTTATAATCTCTTTCCAAAACCGCAATGGTTTTATTCATTTTTTCTTCTGTATTCTTAATAAGTTCGTTCATAAATATTCTCCTTACTTAACTACTGTGCCGATGGTTGCGCCTGTAACGGCAGAAACAATATTTTTGGGGTTATCAAGATTAAATACCAAAATTTCAATGCCGTTATCCATACAAAGAGAAGCGGCAGTGCTATCCATAACGTGAAGTCCCTGTTGTAAAACATCAATATGAGAAAGTGTGTCATATTTCTTAGCGTCGGGATTTAATTTGGGGTCGCTGTCATAAACGCCGTCAACATTAGTTGCTTTGAAAATAACATCTGCACCAATTTCAGCAGCTCTAAGTGCAGCAGCAGTATCGGTTGAGAAGAAGGGGTTACCTGTTCCGCAACCAAAGATTACAACTCTTCCCTTTTCTAAATGACGAACAGCCTTGTTTCTGATATAAGGCTCTGCAATCTGACGCATTTCGATAGCGGTTTGCACTCTTGCAGTAACACCTAACTGTTCCAAAGCATCAGCCAAAGCCAAAGAATTTATTGAGGTTGCGAGCATTCCCATATGGTCGGCTCTTGTACGGTCCATTTTGCCGGAACTTCTGCCTCTCCAAAAGTTTCCTCCACCAACAACGATAGCAACTTGAACGCCCATATCAACACATTCTTTAATGCTTTCGCAAACTTCAAGCACCTTTTCGAAATCGATTCCAACACCTTTTTCGCCTGCAAGTACCTCGCCACTAAGTTTAAGTAATAAACGCTTATAAATAGGTTTCATAACTTTCTCCTATCACTATAATATACTATAAACATTTTACATTAATCACCGAGTAAAGTCAACTAAATATCTTATAATTTTCATTAGATATTACTTAAGTGTAAATAATACTAAATTTATAAGAAATTTGTTTACTAAACTCTCTAAATGTATTATAATATACTTGCGAGTTTATACTCTCTAATCTCTTTTAAGGAGAAAAATATGGAACTTAATTCTAAAAACATAAAAAAGATTTTACTTATAATTTTTTTGGGAGCACTTATTTTCACCGGCTTTCAAAATTTAGGTTTGGTTTTTAAAGGTATTAAAACGGTAATCGGCTTTTTTACACCCGTTATCGCTGCCCTTTGTATTGCCTTTGTTTTAAACATACCCTTAACTGCTTTTGAAACTAAAGTCTTTAAATTTTGGGACAAAGCAAAGAAAAAATTTATTCTTAAATTAAAAAGACCTGTTTGCTTGTTGCTTACCTATATTTTGGCCTTCGGCATCGTTTCCCTTTTGATTTTAGTTATTATACCTGACATTGTTGAAACCATCTCCTATTTAGCTGAGAAAATGCCCGGGTTTATGTTGGATGCCAAAAATTGGTTAGACCATCTTCTTAACCGTTTTAACATTGAACAAGCCAACATCCCCGATATTACAATCAACTGGAAATCTGCTGCCAATACCATTATTGCTTGGATTTCAGGTTCTTCGGGCAAACTTGTTGACAGCGCAGTTAATATTACAACCTCTGTTTTCGCAGGCGTTTTTGATGCAGTTTTTAGCATTGTAATTTCTATCTACATCTTAGCAAGTAAAGAAAAAATTGGAAGATTCGTTAAAAGCGCATTAGGTGCATTTTTGAATACCAAAACAAATTCTTTCATAAGCCACATTGCCGAAAAAACCAACGAATCCTTCTCCCGCTTTATTGGTGGACAGTTGTTAGAATCGGTAATTTTAGGTACCCTTTGTTTTATTGGTATGAAAATTTTCGGTTTCCCCAACGCCCTTATAATCTCGGTTTTAGTTTGCGTTACATCTTTAGTGCCCATTGTTGGTCCAACCGTTGGCGCTTTAATCGGATTTTTACTTATTGTAATCACCAACCCAATCAAAGCCGTTTTCTTTGTTGTTTTCTTTATTGTGTTGCAACAAATCGAAGGCAATTTCATATACCCCAAGGTTGTGGGAAAGGCTGTGGGCCTACCCGGTGTTTTAGTGGTTAGTGCCGTTTTGGTTGGTGGAAATATCGGTGGAGTTTTAGGTGCATTAATCGGCGTTCCTACCGTTGCTGTAATTTACACCTTACTCAAGGAAATGATTGATTTCTCAAATGCCAAGAAAGCCAACGAACAACACTTGTAAAATATATGATTTTGTGGTATGATTATTTTATTCTGTTTAAGGACTTGATTTAAATGTGTGAACAAAATATTTGTGAAAATAAAAAAAGGGTTTTAAGTTGTATTCAACCCAGTGGCATGCTAACATTAGGCAACTATCTTGGCGCCCTTAAAAACTGGATTAAAATGCAGGATGAGTTTGACTGCACCTTTGCTGTAGCCGACCTTCATGCTATTACAGTACGCCAAGAACCTGCAAAATTAAAACAACAAATTCTTTCTACCTATGCATTGCTTTTAGCTTTGGGACTTGACCCCGAAAAGAACACTGTTTTCATTCAATCCCATGTGCCTGAGCATACTGCACTTTCTTGGCTTTTATCCTGTAACACACAGTTTGGTGAAATGTCAAGAATGACCCAATTTAAAGACAAATCGGCAAAACACCCCGAGAATATAAATGTTGGTCTTTTCTCCTACCCTGTTCTTATGGCAGCCGATATTTTACTTTATAATCCTGACTTTGTACCCGTTGGTGCCGACCAAAAGCAACATTTGGAAATTGCTCGTGATATCGCTGTTCGTTTCAACAACAAATACGGCGATGTTTTCACCATCCCCGAGCCTTATATCCCAAAAACCGGTGCTAGGGTTATGTCTTTACAAGACCCCAGCAAGAAAATGTCTAAATCAGATGAAAACCCCAATGCTTGGGTTGCAATTTTGGATGATAGAGATACCATTATCCGTAAGTTTAAGCGTGCTGTTACCGATTCCGACTCGGTAGTTAGAATGAGCGAAGATAAACCCGGAATTTCCAACCTTATAACCATTTACTCGGCCGTTACCGGTAAAACAGTAGAGGAAATCGAGAAAGAGTTTGAAGGCAGGGGTTACGGCGACTTTAAACTTGCCGTTGGCGAGGCCGTTGCTGATGAGCTCGCTCCCATTAAGGCTCGTTACGAAGAGATTATTAAGGACAAAAAGGCATTGGAGGAACTTTATCGTGAAGGTTCTCGCAAGGCCGAAAGAATTGCACGCAAAACTTATTTTAAAGCTATGAAAAAGGTTGGTTTTGTTCTATGACATTTCCCCTTGTCGGCAACAGTAAAATTAAGCCTTCACTGGAAAATGCTTTAAAAGAGCACCGTATTCCCCACGCAATTTTAATTGACGGTGATACCGGAACCGGAAAACACACATTAGCAAACTTCTTGGCTTGCGCCATGGTTTGTGGTGATGATAACATTCCTTGTGGCAGGTGTAACAACTGCCATATGGCACAAACCGAAAATCACCCCGATATTAGTTTTTTAACACCCGAGAAGGACAAGAAAAACTTTGCTGTTGACCAAATTAGAGAACTTAAAAACAATGCTTACATTAAACCACATCAAGCAAAGAATAAAGTTTTCATAATCGACCCTGCCCAAAGTTTAACCCCTCAGTGCCAAAATGCACTTCTTAAGGTTTTAGAAGAACCCCCTGAAAACACTTTGTTTATCTTAATTGCCGAAAGCAAAGCTTCCCTTTTGGATACAATTATTTCAAGATGTGTTGTTTTAAGCCTTAATGTTCCAAGTTTCACCGAGGCTTCGGAATATTTAGAGAAAAACAGTCAGTTTGATAAAAACGATATTGAAACTGCTCTTCAAAATTCTCGCAACAATATTGGCAGAGCACTTATGTTTTTAAACGGAAATGCTACGCCTAAGGTTAGCGAGGCTTCCAAAGAGTTTTTGAAGTTTGCCCTGTCTGGCGATCAATGGGGAATGCTTACCTGCCTTACTCCCTTTGAGAACAGCCGTATTGAGGCTGACCGACTTATAAAGGATTTAAAAATTTTAGTTGCTAATGAAATTAAGAAAAATCCTTCATCGGTTAGGGCACCTTCCCTACTTAAATTTTATAATAAGCTCCCATCCTTTGAAGAAAGTCTTGTAACAAACGTTACATTATCTTTGCTGTTTGCCGACCTTACAGCCACTGCAAAGGAATATATTAGTTAGCAATTTTTCAGAATGGAGATTTATATGACAGAAGTTATATCAATCAGATTTAAAAGTGGTGGAAAAGATTATTTCTTCGACCCCGACGGTAATAAGGTTAAAATTGGCGATAAGGTTATTGTTGAAATGCAACGAGGCAAAGAACTTGCCACCGTTAGCGAAGATAACCATTTGGTGCCTGAAGATAAAATTGTGCAACCTTTAAGAAAAATGGTGCGTTTTGCAAACCAAAAGGATTTTGCCCGTCTTGAAGAAAATCGCAAAAAGGAAGCCGAAGCTTTCACAGTTTGCGAGAAAAAAATCGCCGAGCATAATCTTGACATGAAACTCACCAAGGTTGAATATTCTTTTGATGCAAGTCAAATCGTTTTCTTCTTCACTGCCGATGGCCGTGTAGATTTCCGTGAACTTGTTAAAGACTTAGCTGCCGAATTCCACACCCGAATCGAACTTCGCCAAATCGGGGTTCGTGATGAAGCAAAAATGCTTGGTGGCATTGGAATTTGTGGTCAGCCTTATTGCTGTAAACAGTTCTTAAACGATTTTGAGGCCGTTTCGATTAAAATGGCTAAAGAACAAGGACTTTCCCTTAATCCCACAAAGGTTTCGGGCAGTTGTGGAAGACTTATGTGTTGCCTTAAATACGAGCAGGACGCTTACGAGCATTTGGCTTCCTTCACCCCTCGTGTAGGCGCAATTGTTAAGACTCGTGATGGCAAGGCTACCGTTATTGACTCTAATCTTATTAGTGGAAATCTCATTGTAAAACTCACCGATACCGAGTCTATGCCCTTCAAAGTTCATCGTGATGATGTTAAACTTTTAAGTTACAAAGGGAAAAATTTCAAGAACAATAATCAAGACTAAAAATGTTATTTTTAACAATAGTTAATATTTTACTTGCTTTTTCGATAAATTGTGATACAATGAGAAATAAGCAGTAAGCTTAAAATTCCGTATTATGGAGGTGTTTTAGATGGCTTATAAAATTACTGACGCTTGCATCAGCTGTGGTGCATGTGCAGGTGCTTGCCCTGTAGAAGCTATTGCTGAGGGTGATACTCAATTCGAGATTAATGCAGATGCTTGCATCAGCTGTGGCGCTTGTGCTAGCGGTTGCCCCGTTGAGGCTATCGTTGAGGACTAATTAACAATCCTGTTAAGATGAAAAAGCGGTGCCTTTACCTCGAGTAATGGCACCTTTTTTCGACACTATTTTTAAACACCTTGTGGTAAACTATTGAAAGGAGTGGTTTCGTGGAAAACATTAAGAACATTACAACAAATAAAAAAGCTTTTCATGAATATTTTGTTCTTGAAAGTTTTGAGTGTGGAATCGCCCTTTCGGGTACTGAGGTTAAGTCTATCAGACAAGGTGGGGTGAATTTAAAGGATGCTTGGTGCAGCATTGATGATGGCGAAATGATTATTAAACAAATGCACATCAGCCCTTATGACCACGGTAATAGATTTAACAAACCACCCATGAGAAATCGCAAACTTTTACTCCACAAGCGAGAAATTATGCGACTTTTGGGTACAGTAAAACAAGAAGGTTTGGCTCTTGTTCCCCTTTCCCTTTATTTTAAGGGTTCACTTGTTAAGGTGCAACTTGGTCTTTGCAAAGGTAAAAAGCTTCACGATAAGCGTGAAACTGCTGCAAAGCGTGATGCAATGCGCACTATTGACAGGGCAATGAAGGAACAAAACCGCTAACTTCTTACCTCTTCCCTTTTACTTCTTACTTCATATATGGGGGTGTAAAGGTTTCGACGGGGATTTTGCAGTATAGGAAGCGAGTAGTGGTGCAGAACCACTTTAAAATCTGCATAAAAAATTAACTAACAACAATAAAGTTGCTTTAGCAGCCTAATTTGGCTGCTCATCCAAGTCGGCAGTACCGCGAGCCGATACGGGTGTCATTTTAGCGGTGAACGTGAACTGAGAATTGTCCCCTTTTCGGTCACGCAGTAGGGACTTTCCAATATGTTAGCCTGATGTTCGGCGAATATTGAGGGAATTTAAAAGAACATCTGCACTCGGAGATGCCTATATGAATAGATTTTCGGACGGGGGTTCAATTCCCCCCACCTCCACCAAAAACAAAGCATTGCTTTCGCAATGCTTTGTTTTATTCAAACCGAAATCACAATCACACCTTGGTGTGATTTAATATGTAAAAGTTCAAATATATATGACAAAACTTAAAGGGCTTACCGAAAAATCGGTAAGCCCTTTTGTTATTCTTATTTAGAATATTTTTCTCTTGCTACGTAGCTTGTGTGGAGGTCGTGATGAGCCTTATGGCCACCGAAACCATCGTACCACTCTTCATAAAGCTTCTTAACAACAGGAGATTCGTGAGATTTTCTCAAGGTCATTGCAGCATCTTGGTCATAAAGAGCCTTTGCACGAACAGCCTTAAGGTCAACGGTATCACGAACGCTCTGAGGTTGAATGGGTTGGCCACCACCGTTTACACAACCACCGGGGCATCCCATAATCTCAATAAAGGTCCAACCGTCGGGGTTGCCAGCCTTCATTCTATCCATAACAACCTTAGCAGCTGCAGCACCACTGGCAACAGCAACCTTAATGTCAGCGCCGTTAATATTAACGGTAGCTTGTTTTAGACCCATTGTGCCACGAACAGCAGTAAAGTCAATTTCAGTATTGTCCTTACCGGTAAGCCAGTCGTTAGCAGTTCTAAGAGCAGCTTCCATAACACCACCGGTAGCACCGAAGATAACAGCAGCACCGGTATCCTCGCCCAAGGGAGAGTCAAACTCTTCATCAGGCAAAGCAGTGAAGTTAAGACCTGCACGCATAATCATACGAGAAAGTTCACGGGTGGTGATTGCGATATCTACATCAGGAACACCTGCAGCAGATTGGTCATCTCTACCAATTTCGAACTTCTTAGCAGTACAAGGCATTACGGATACACAAACGATATCCTTGGGGTCAATGCCAGCCTTCTCAGCATAGTAGGTCTTAATTACAGCACCTGCCATTTGTTGAGGAGACTTACAAGAAGATAAGTGAGCCAACATATCGGGATAATAGTACTCACAGAACTTAACCCAACCGGGTGAGCAAGAAGTAATCATAGGAAGAACGCCGTTATTGTTGATACGCTCAACCAATTCGTTTGCTTCTTCAACGATGGTAAGGTCGGCTGAGAAGTCGGTATCAAATACCTTGTCAAAACCGAGTCTTCTTAAAGCAGCAACCATCTTGCCCTCAACATTGGTGCCGATAGGCATATCGAAACACTCACCGAGTGTTGCACGAATAGAAGGAGCAGTTTGAACAACAACATGCTTGCTGGGGTCAGCCAAAGCTTCCCAAATCTTAGCAGTGTCATCCTTTTCAACCAAAGCGCCTGTGGGACAAACAGCAGTACATTGACCACAAGAAATACAAGGAACTTTGGAAAGGCCAACCTCGAAAGGAGTGCCAATATTGGTATCAATACCACGGTTGTTAGCGCCGATAACGCCTACATACTGTTCTTCACAAACAGCAACACAACGACGGCAAAGAACACACTTGTTATTATCTCTCACAAGGTGAGGTGTGGAATTGTCTAGCTCATACTCGGGTCTGAAACCACCGAAAGCAGATTCCTCAACGCCGTAGTCACGGCAAAGTTTTTGAAGCTCGCAGTTGGTTGAACGAACGCAAGAGAGACATTTCTTTTCATGGGTTGAAAGAATAAGCTCTAAGGTTGTTCTTCTTGACTTTTGAACCTTCTCGGTATTGGTTAAAACTTCCATACCTTCGGAGCAGGGGTAAACGCAGGCAGTAACCATACGGAAACCTCTTCCCTCGTTAACCTCAACCATACAAATTCTACAAGCACCGATTTCGTTCTTTTCTTTCATAAAACAAAGGGTAGGAATTTCGATACCGGCTTTTCGGGCAGCATCTAAAACAGTAGAGCCCTTGGGTACACTTACGGAAATACCGTTAATTTTTACATTTAACATATCCATTATACTAGGCTCCTTTCTTAAATCTTCTCAATTGCTTTAGGCCTACAGTTACCCATACAAACACCACATTTGATACATTTTTCAGCATCGATGGTGTAAGAAGCCAACTTGTGGCCGGGAGCAATGTAATCGGTCTTAACGATTGCGTTAACGGGACAGTTTCTAGCGCACAATCCACAACCGATACATTTATCCTTATCAATTGTAAAGGTAAGTAAATCCTTACAAACGCCTGCAGGACACTTCTTGTCAACAACGTGAGCAACATATTCCTCACGGAAGAACTTAAGTGTTGCAAGAACGGGGTTAGGAGCAGTTTGTCCAAGACCACAAAGTGAGTTTTGCTTAATATAGTTGCAAAGCCACTCAAGACGGTCAATATCCTCTAATGTGCCCTTGCCCTTAGTAATATCATCAAGTAACTCAAGAAGTCTCTTGGTACCAACACGGCAAGGAGTACACTTACCACAAGACTCATCAACGGTAAACTCAAGGAAGAATTTAGCCATATCAACCATACAGGTATCTTCATCCATTACGATAAGACCACCGGAACCCATCATACAGCCGATAGCAGTAAGGTTATCGTAATCAACTTCGGTATCAATTAAAGATGCAGGGATACATCCACCGGAAGGACCACCTGTTTGAGCAGCCTTGAATGCCTTGCCACCGGGGATACCGCCACCAATATCATAAATGATATGGCGAAGAGTTGTACCCATAGGAATTTCAACAAGACCGGTATTGTTAATGTTACCACCTAGTGCGAATACCTTGGTACCCTTAGATTTCTCGGTACCCATGGAAGCGAACCAATCGGCACCTCTAAGAATAATTTGGGGAATATTTGCGAAGGTTTCAACGTTGTTTTCAACGGTAGGTTTGCCGAAAAGACCCTTAACAGCAGGATAAGGAGGACGAGGTCTGGGCTCACCACGGTTACCCTCGATAGAGGTCATAAGTGCTGTTTCCTCACCACATACGAAAGCACCTGCGCCAAGACGAATGTGAAGATTAAAATCAAAACCTGAACCGAAGATGTTTTTACCTAAAAGACCGTACTCACGAGCATCGTCAATAGCCTTTTGCAAACGCTTAACAGCGATAGGATACTCAGCACGAACGTAAACGTAACCTTCGGTAGCGCCGATAGCGTAACCAGCGATAGCCATTGCTTCAACTAAGCAGTGGGGGTCACCTTCCAAAACGGAACGGTCCATAAATGCACCGGGGTCGCCTTCGTCAGCGTTACAAACAACATATTTTTGGTCTGCCTTATTAGGAGCACATAAAGACCATTTGAAGCCTGTGGGGAAGCCACCGCCACCACGGCCTCTTAAACCTGAGTCGGAAACGATTTTAATAACATCCTCAGGTGTCATTTCGGTAAGAACTCTACCTAAAGCCTCGTAACCATCCATTGCGATATACTCGTCAATGCTTTCGGGGTCGATAACACCACAGTTACGAAGAACAACACGGTTTTGAGATTTGTAGAAAGCAGTATCGCTAAGTGCTACTGCAGTTACATCGGCAACCTCTTCGCCTGTGTCGCTGTAAATTAAACGCTCAACCTTTCTGCCTTTGAGAAGATGCTCTTCAACGATTTCTTTAACATCTTCAGGAGTAACACGGCTATAGAAAGTGCCGTCAGGATAAACGATAACAACGGGCCCTAATGCGCAAAGACCAAAGCATCCGGTTTCAACAACCTTAACTTCTTCACCAAGACCGAAAGCCTCGATATTAGTTTTAAATGCTTCTTGAATTGCAACACTACCGGAAGAAGTACAGCCGGTACCACCGCATATTAATACATGTGAACGAACCATAAACTAATCCTCCAATATTACTTTAAGTCAGAAAGAGTGAATTCAGCAATCACTTTTCCGCCTTTAATATGTTCCTCAATAATGCGTTTTGCCTTATCGGAATCAACCTTAACATAGGTCACCTTTTCTTTGCCTGCTTCGTGAACTTCCACGATAGGCTCAAATTGGCAAAGACCAATACAGCCGGTTTGAGAAACGGTTACCTTATCAGCAAGGCCACCTTCGTTAACGGCTTCAACAATGGTGTTAAGCACAGGGCGTGCACCGGCAGCAATACCACAGGTAGCCATACCAACAACTATACGGAGTTCGTTGGTACCCTCACGAAGAACAACCTTGTTTTTCATTTTGTCCTTTATTGCCTGTAATTCAGCCAATGATTTCATCTTTTTTCCTCCTATTTCAATCTAATTTATATACTGTTCTTTGAGAAACTCTCTAATCCACTTTATTACCTCATAAGTGTTAAGGGGAACCCCCTCAAGCACCACACGAAGTTCTCTTGTGTCAAGCGAGATTTCCTTGTTTTCCATCTTGTGGGTAAAAAGGAAATCGGTATCGGGATGACCTTGAATTAAAGTGGCAACCGTCTCAATTACATCCCCCAAGGGAGTAAAATCGATATGGTTTTTATAAAACACTGCACGAACAGTCGTGCCGTGATTTACACTATCTTCACTGATATGTTTCGAAGTAACCTCCAAACTGCCACCGGTCATTTCAGCCTCTAACTTAAGTAGTGGCAAACCCATTCCAACCTTTCTGGTTGTTCGGGTTGTGTAAAATGGGTCGGTAACGGTTTTTAAAGTTTCTTCGGTCATACCTGTTCCGTCATCGGTAAAAGTCAGGACTAATTTGTCCTCGGTTTCTTCTATAGAAATCTCGGTCAAACTTGCCTTTGCCTTAACCGAATTTTCTGCAATATCAAGAATATTAAGTGATAATTCTTTCATTTGCCTTCCCTCAAAAACTTGATTATGCTCTCCCCTGTTTTGTCAGGGTTTGTGATTTCCTCTAACTCAAGGAAATCGGTAGCCTCCTTAATGTCCCACAAAAAGTGAGCATCGGAGTCTATAATTTTAAACTTGTTTTCCAAGGAATATTTCTCGGTGTAATCATCTATCTTTGCGCCATCGTGAAATTCTGCCGTGGTGAAAATCGGGGTTTCGGGGAAAGTACCCAAAACAGCGATTATTCCGTTAGAATCACGGTCGATATGAGCCGGGAAACAAATCCCACCAAAACTCTCAATCAGTTTTGGCGCTTCATCGATAGAAATGTCGGTAGCGTTAGAAAGCAAATATTCGTCGCTCCCAATAACGTTATCTTCACTGTCGCAAATCAGCTGATTACCGAAAATATCCACTCTATTTGGAATAAGTATTCGCCTTGAAGTTATATACTCGTCAAACTCCATTGCCTTTTCAAGATTCGGGAATAAACACACAGCGTGAATATCTTCAGCAGTTGTAAGTTCCATTCCTGCCACAGGTAAAATCCCGTGGTTTTTACAGGCCTTAAAAAAAGCAGGACAGTTTTTGCAGGTGTTATGGTCGGTAAGGGCCATTATTTGAAGCCCGTTCAACTCCCCCATACCTGCAATACTATTTGGAGTTGAGTCATCATCTCCACAAGGAGAAAGACACGAGTGTATATGCAAATCGTAGTAATACTTTTTCATATTATACCATTCAAACAAACGGCTGCATCATAACTGCTACCCGAAAAGGCAAGGATGTTAATTTCCTTATCCTTTGCAGTGGATATTACATCTTCCGAAAGGGTTACACCCTCACTTAAAATGATACAACTGCAATCGGTAAGCGAAGCCACTGCCAAAATATTAATATTAGACATAATGGTAATCCACGCATCGCCACTATTTGCTTTTCCCATAACCCAACTAAGCAAATCGCCTATGTAAACACCTGTAACCTCACGGTCACCATCGGGCAAAATAACAGACTCAAAACCGTTAACCTTTGAAATTTCATTAACCGTCATTACTGTCACTCACCTTCTTGTATCTTTGTCTTATAAGGCAATTTTCCAAGTCGCACTCTTTTTTAACAACATCCTCAGCAAAGGCACGGCAATTTGGTGCTCCACAAGAGCCACAGTCAATACCCGGAAGTTCAGCTTTAAGCTTTTGAATTTCCGAAAGCATTCGCATTGATTCAGCCATACTGTCGCTAAGTCTGGAAATCGGCTTATATTCAGGCATATCACTAAACATCACACTGTCAGGCAACTGTTCTTCCGTTTTAGGAACAAAGTTCAAAGAAATGGGCAAGTAATGTCTCAACCCTTGAAGACGAGCCTTGGCGATAAAGGGATTTTGAATTGTCAAAACTCCACCAACGCAACCACCGGTACAAGCGTTAAGCTCAATAAACTCCAACGGTGGTATATTGCCGTTTTCAATTTGGTCTAAAACCTTATTGCAGTTGTTAATTCCATCGGCAGCCAAGTAACTGTCATTAAAAATTGCAGTTGACTCGCCACCCGAAGAAGCCCAACCAATGCCTATAATACCCGAAGAAGAAAGGCTTTGCATTTCTTCGCCGTATTTCATTTTCGAAATAAGCTTAAAGTAAACATCCTTTATGGATACAACCACATCAACAAAACTTTCGTAACCTGCAAAACCGTTATGTACATAACTTCTCTTAGCAGGGCAAGGAGTTATAAAGCAAACGCCTATATCCTCGGGCGAAAGTTCGGGATGATTTTTAAGTGCCCTTTCACGAGCTAATCGTGCTGCAACCTCCATTGGAGGAAGCATTGGGATTATGTTCTCTTTCAAAGAGGGGAACCTTAAACAAATAAGGCGCATTATAACCGGACAAGCCGAGCTTATAAGTGGTTTTTTAATGCCTTCTTTTTTAAGGTAGTTTCTAGTGTAAACCGAAACTAATTCTGCAGCAGCAGAAACTTCAAAAACATCATCAAATCCTAATTTTAAAAGTCCGTTTAAAACATAGTCAACATCATCTAGGTTATCAAACTGACCATAAAGTGTCGGAGCAGGTAAAGCTATTTTGTACTTAAATTTATCCATATCGGACAATTTATCGCAAACTGCTTTTTTTGCCGAATGGGGACAAACTCTTATACATTCACCACAATCAATGCAACGCTCTTGATTTATAACAGCGTGATTGTTGCGAATTCTGATAGCTTCTGTGGGACAATGTTTAAGACAGGTAGTACATCCGTTACATTTTTCAACATCTAAATATACCGAATGCTCGTAAGTATTCATAAAATCAACCTTACTTTATTTAAGTCAAATTGACCTTCATTGTAATTGTGGTACCCACACCAACCTGAGATTCTATGTTCATATAGTCGGTATAACGATCCATATTGGGAAGACCCATACCTGCGCCAAAGCCTAAGGAACGGATAGTGTCGGTAGCAGTGGAAAATCCTTCCTGCATTGCCTGTTCAATATCCTTAATTCCGGGGCCTTTATCGATGAGTATGATTTCAATACAGTCTTCATATACCTTAACTTCGGCTGTGCCTCCACCGGCGTGAATAACCATATTAATTTCACCTTCATACATGGCGATAGAAACACGTCTTATAATTTCAGGTGGTAAACCTAACTGCCTTAGGTTTTTCTTAACAATAACCGATGCCTGTCCGGCGCAGGTAAAATCTTCGCCGTCAACATCAAACTTAAAGCTTAGCGCCTCAGCCATTTTTAACCCTGTTTCCTACAAGGCCGTTGCTATATAAAATACCACAAGCCTCGTACATTCTTTTTGAAGTGGCAAGTAAAACAAGATTGCTTTCCTTTGCTAACTCAATCATTTCGGCAGTAGGCATTTTTGAGCGAACAAAGACGATACATTTCATATCCATCATCTCGGCTGTTCTTATAACCTGTGAATTAACCAAACCTGTAAGTAAAACGGCTTGGTCTTTAACATAGGCCAAAACATCACTCATCATATCACTGCCACAGGCAGAATATACGTGAAGGCCTATACTGTCTTCACAGCAAATAACCTCAGCTTTAAGTAAATCTTTAATAGTACTGATTTTCATAAACTCAACTTATCCTTTCGGACAAAATTTGGTTACATATATTTAGCTAAAATGTCATCAACATCGTCAACGGTAAGTCTTCCATATACTTCTTCATTAACTGTAAGTACGGGAGCCAAACCACAAGCACCGATGCAACGGCAGGCAGTAAGAGAGAACTTACCATCCTCGGTACATTCATCAGCGCCGATGCCTAACTTTTCGCTAAACTTATCGAAAATATCGCCTGAACCTTTAACGTAACAAGCAGTACCCAAGCAAACCGAGATGTTATACTCGCCCTTGGGAGAAAGTGAGAACTGAGCGTAGAAGGTAGCGACACCGTACACCTTCTCAAGGGGAACTTCCATTCCCTCAGCAATCATAGTCTGCACTTCAATAGGAAGATAACCATAAATATCTTGAGCCTGTTGCATAACAGACATAAGCAAACTTTTATCGTGCTTGCTGCTTGCGATTATTTCCTTGAGCTGTTGCTCCTGCTCGGCAGTACCCTTAAAGGGAAGCTTACTGATTTTCTTTTGCATTAATCTTTTCCTCCTGTAATTTTCTAACTTATATCCTCTAAATCTTCATACATTTATAGGGATATACGTATACTCTTATATTATAGCACATTTGTCCAAATTTGGAAACACTTTTTACAAAAAAAGTGACAGTTTTTGCTATGAATTTTTGTATATTTTTGCAATAAAAAAGCCACCTCATACGAGGTGGCTTTCAAAATGATTACATTTTATTAAGATTTTCTTTAAGAGTAGCAAGTTGATCCTTAAGAGCATCAGGTAATCTGTCGCCAAATTTCTTGTAGTGCTCTTCGATTTCAGCAGCTTCCTTGGTCCAAACATCCTTGTCAACCTTAAGGATGGATTTCAAGGTATCCATATCCATATCTAAGTCGGTAAGGTCGATATCTTCAGGCATTGGAACATAACCGATAGCAGTTTCGGTAGCATCAGCCTTGCCTTCGCAACGGTCAACAATCCAGTTAAGAACTCTCATATTGTCGCCGAAACCAGGCCATAAGAAGTTGCCATCATCATCGGTTCTAAACCAGTTAACATTGAAGATCTTAGGAGCCTTGTCGCCAAGCTTCTCGCCCATTTCAAGCCAGTGCTTGAAGTAGTCGCCCATGTGGTAACCACAGAAAGGAAGCATAGCCATAGGATCACGACGAACAACACCAACTGCACCTGCAGCAGCAGCAGTAGTCTCAGAAGCCATTGCAGAACCTACGAACACACCGTTAACCCAATCTTTTGATTGGTAAACAAGAGGTGCACACTTAGCACGACGGCCACCGAAGATAATAGCGCTAATGGGAACGCCTGCACCCTTGTTAAACTCGTCAGAAATGCAGGGGCAATTCTCAGCAGGAGCTGTGAAACGAGAGTTTGGATGAGCAGCGTAGGTGGACTTGTCAGCCTTAACAAACATCGAAGGATTCCAAGGATTACCCTTCCACTCAATAGCGTTCTCGGGAGGATTCTTATCAAGACCTTCCCACCAAACAGTGTTAGTGTCAAGATTTAAAGCAACGTTGGTGAAAATGGTATCTTTCTTGGTGCTCTCTAAAGCATTGAAGTTAGAGTGCTCGTTGGTACCGGGAGCAACACCGAAGAAGCCGTTTTCGGGGTTGATAGCATAAAGTCTGCCATCAGGACCTATCTTCATCCAAGCGATATCATCGCCTACGGTCCAAATCTTATAACCCTTCTTGCGTAAATACTCGGGAGGAATAAGCATTGCCAAGTTGGTCTTTCCGCAAGCAGAGGGGAAAGCGGCAGCAACATATTTAACCTCGCCCTTAGGATTCTCTAAACCTAAGATGAGCATATGCTCAGCCATCCAGCCTTCTTTCCAACCTTGGTAAGAAGCGATACGAAGAGCGAAACATTTTTTACCTAAAAGTACGTTTCCGCCGTAACCGGAGTTAACAGAGATAATGGTGTTATCCTCAGGGAAGTGGCAGATGTAACGATTTTCGGGATCAATGTCACAACGAGAGTGTAAACCTCTTACCCAGTCATCGCTATCTCCTAATACTTCAAGAACTTTGGTGCTTACTCTTGTCATAATAAGCATGTTGAGAACAACATATACAGAGTCGGTAATCTCAATACCGATTTTTGCTAAAGGTGAACCGATGGGGCCCATGGAGTAAGGAATTACATACATGGTTCTGCCCTTGTAGCTGCCTCTTGCAATCTTGTAAAGTTTCTCATACATTTCATCAGGATCACACCAGTTGTTGGTGGGGCCTGCATTCTCTTTTGTTTTAGAACAAATAAAAGTACGGTCCTCAACACGAGCAACGTCGTTGGGGTTTGTACGATGGAGGTAACAACCGGGAAGAACATCTTGGTTAAGCTCGGTCAACTCGCCGAGTTCAACAGCTAATTTGCGAAGCTCTTCACGTTGCTCATCGCTGCCATCAATCCAAACAACCTTATCAGGTGTTAAGAGTGCTTGCATTTCTTCAAGCCATTTAATCAAAGTAGGGTTTTTGGTCATTTTACTTTTCTCCTTTATAAAATCTGAATTTTCCTGATATATTATATCTTAAAATCGGTTAAAAAGCAACACATTTATTGAAATATTGAGAAAAATTTAACAATATCCCAAAAAACGTTCAAGTTTCAATTATAAAATCAACTTTTTCTACAATTTTTGCATCCAAAGTCACATTTATTTTTTAAGAGAAATTGCTTTTTTAACCTTTTCAACAATGTTAACTGCTCTTAAGCCAAACTCGTCCAAAAGTTTAACAGCAGGACCTGAATGGCCGAACTCATCGTTAACACCGAGTTTAACAACAGGAACAGGATATTCCTCAGCCAAAACTTCGGATACAGCACTTCCTAAACCACCGATAACCGAGTGTTCTTCAGCAGTAACAATAGCGCCGGTTTCCTTAGCAGCCTTGATAACAATTTCAGCATCCAAGGGTTTAATTGTTGCCATATTAATAACTCTGGCATTAATGCCTTCAGCCTTCAATAATTCGTGAGCTTGTAAAGCCTCGTTAACCATAAGACCGGTAGCAATAATGGTAACATCGTTACCCTCTTTAAGTTCGACACCCTTGCCGATTTCAAATTTGTAATCGTCACCGAAAACAACAGGAACAGCAAGTCTGCCAAATCTCATATAAACAGGACCATCATGATCCATAGCAGCATGAACAGCAAGTCTAGCCTCGGTTTCATCGGCAGGATTGATAATTGTCATGCCGGGAATGGTACGCATAACAGCGATGTCTTCATTGCATTGATGGGTAGCACCGTCTTCACCAACCGAAATACCGGCATGGGTTGCGCCGATAATAACATTAAGGTGAGGATAGCCTACAGAGTTTCTAATTTGCTCGAAAGCTCTGCCTGCAGCAAACATAGCAAAAGAACTACAAATTACTCTCTTACCGGTAGCAGCGATACCGGCAGCAATACTAATCATATTTTGCTCAGCAATACCACAATTATAAAATCTATCGGGGAATTCCTTTTTGAAAGAACCGGTTTGGGTAGCAGCAGCAAGGTCAGCATCCATTACGATGAAATCCTCACGCTCGTGACCTAATTCTTTAAGTGCAGTACCAAAACCTACTCTGGTTGCAACTGTTTTAATTTCTGACATTTCTATTCCCTCCCCTTTACGCTTCAAGTTCTTTAAGTTGTTGTTTTAATTCTTCTAAAGCCTGAGCTGCCAACTCATCATTAGGAGCAGCACCATGCCAGTTAACAGCGTTCTCCATATAAGAAACGCCCTTACCTTTAACGGTTTTTGCAATAATGCAAACAGGCTTATCAACAGTTTTAGCCTCAGCTAAAGCTTTTTCAATTTCTTCGAAGTTGTGACCATCAATAATAATGGTGTGCCAACCGAAAGCTTCAAACTTCTTGTCAATAGGAGCAGGAGAGTTAACCTCTTCAACAGTTCCGTCAATTTGAAGGTTATTGTAATCAACAAACGCAGTTAAATTAGAAAGACCTTTGTTGCCTGCAAACATAGCAGCTTCCCAAACTTGACCTTCCTCAATTTCACCGTCACCCAAAACGGTATAAACATTAAAGCCTGAGCCAAAATGTTTGGAAGATAGTGCCATACCAACAGCACAAGAAATTCCTTGACCTAAAGAACCAGTGGACATATCAACACCGGGGATTTTCTTCATATCGGGATGTCCTTGTAAAATGCTTCCGATTTGACGAAGGGTTTTGATTAAAGATTTATCGAAAAATCCTTTTTCGGCCAACACTGCATAAAGTGCAGGTGCTGCATGACCTTTTGAAAGAACAAAACGGTCTCTATTCTCCATATCGGGATTTTTGGGGTCAACATTTAACTCTTTATAATAAAGATATGTTAAAATATCAACGCAAGAAAGTGAACCACCCGGATGTCCAGCCTTTGCAGCATGTACCCCCTCAATAATACTAATTCTTGCCTTACAAGCAGTAATTTGCAACTCTTTAATAATTGCTGCGTCCATTTTACCATTCCTTTCGAAATAATTATATTAATGACCAAAGTCAATTGCTAACTATTTAAGTTTTTTTAAAAATCCTTTGAAATACTCAGGCAACTGAGAATCAAATTCCATATATTCCTTGGTATCGGGATGAATAAATCCCAACACCTTGGCGTGAAGACATTGACCGTTTAAGGAGGTTATAACCTTTTTAGGACCGTAAACATCATCACCTGCAACGGGATGCCCCATATAAGCCATATGCACCCTGATTTGATGAGTTCTACCCGTTTCAAGTTTTAATTTCAAATGGGTAAATCCGTCAAACCTTTCCAAAACCTCGTAATGGGTAACAGCCTCTCTTCCACCCACAGCCACTGCCATTTGTTTGCGTTTAACAGGGTGACGGGCGATGGGAGCGTTAACGGTTCCCGAATCGTTCTTAACATTGCCATAAACCACAGCTTCGTATTCCCTTTTAAAAGAATGTTCCTTTATTTGCTCGGCTAAAAAGTTATGGGAATTATCATTTTTAGCCACCATTAAAAGACCACTGGTGTTTTTATCAATTCTATGAACGATGCCCGGTCGCATTACACCATTTATACCCGATAAACTATCCTTGCAATGAAAAAGCAAAGCGTTTACCAATGTATCGGTATAATTACCTGCAGCAGGATGAACCACCATTCCTTTTGGTTTGTTTACCACCAAAAGGCTGTCATCCTCGTAAACAATGTCAAGTGGGATGTCTTGAGGCAAAGCCTCATATTCCACAAGGTCGGGTAAAGTAATCTCAACCCTATCCCCTATTTTAAGTTTGGTTTTTTTGGTGGCTTTGGCGCCATTTACAAGCACCAAACCTTCTTCCAAAAGTTCACAAGCTCTATTTCTTGAAACCTCAGCCCCAAGGCTCACAAAAGTATCCATTCTTTTGGGGGAAGTTTCGCAAAATTCCAACTCGAATTTATTCATTTTTGGCAGCACCCTTTCTAATATCCTTGAGTGTGTCCAAAACAAAATACAAAATCAAAAGTCCTGCTCCAACAACTACCCCAATATCGGCGACATTAAAAACCGGGAAGGTTGGATAAAATTCAAAGTGAAGAAAATCAACAACCTTGCCACCTCTGAAAACTCGGTCAATCATATTGCCAAGTCCACCTGATATTACAAGGCTTATTGCCCAAAAAAGCAGTTTACTTTTTCGCCCGTACTTCACAAAATAAACTATTAAGAAGGCTATTATAACACAGGTAAGCCCTAAAAGAATATAGGTGCTTCCACTAAGCAGTCCCCAAGCGCCACCCGTGTTATGTATATAAACAATGTCAATAAATCCTTTTAAAAAGTTTGTTCCTTCACCCAACCGGAAATTCGATGAAATAAAATACTTTGTATATTGATCAGCCAAAAGGGTTAAAACCGAAATTATAATTGCCAAGATATATGAAAGCAATTATTCATCCTCCTCGGTTTCAGACGTTTCAACAACAAAGCCTTCTTTTGACTCACCGGATGTGGAAGAAACATCTTCAGTTTGAGTTTTGCTAACTGCTGCCTCAATCTTATCATAAGAAGCCGACAAAACCTGTGCCACATACTCGGGAGAAGCAGGAACACTATCAGGAATTTTAGTTAACAACTCCAAATGTTCCTTATATTTTGCCGAAACATCAGATTTAAAAGCAGCGATTTCAAGTTTTAATTTGTCAAACAACATTTGTTGATGTTTAACTCGCTCTTCGGCCACTGCTGTTATATCGTCAGCCTTTTTCTTTGCATTTTCTATCATACTTTTAAGTTCTTTTTCCAAAGCACTCTTTTGCTCTTGCGCTTTTAGTTCAAAAGCAGTGGAAAGCTCTTTTTCGTGGGCTGTGATAGCCTCAATATTAGACTGAGCCTGTTTAATAATTTCCTCGCTTTTTTCCTTGGCTTCTTTAACAATTCTATCGGCCAAACCTTGAGCGCTAACAAGTACGCTTTGTATGCTGCTTTGGGAGTTTTTAAAGCCCTCAATTTCAGAATTAAGGGTTTCAACCTTTAATTCGTATTCCTTAATAATACGGTCAAATGCTGCGTAATCAGCCTCGATTTTATCAAGAAATACATCAACATCATCAGGTTTATAGCCACCAACTGCTCTTGAGAATTTAATATCTCTAATTTCGGCTATGCTTAACATAAAAATCCCCCTAAACATATTTTTTATATCGTAATATTAATCGGTCTTTTTTAGTCTTATCTTCAATAGACTGGACTATAAACTTGCCCTTTGAACGAACGGTCACAACATCCCCTGCCTTAATTTTAAGGGTGGGTTTTTGCGAGATAACCGAGTTTACCGTTACCAAGGCTTGTTCAATTTTTTCACAGGCCGTTTTCCTAGACGCTCCTATTAAAGCAGCAACCACACAGTCAAGCCGTTCGCTTGAAACGGTTGAACTGAAATCGGATAAAACACCGGCGATTGGCAAAGGCATTTTAAAACCTTTGGTAATTTCCACCCCAACACGACCAACTTTTGTGATTTGGTTTAAGACATAATCGGTGGTTTCATCGGTTAAAAACACAACTGCTCTTGCCTCTTCAACAAGTATATCCCCAACGGCTTCCCTTTTAAGCCCTAAAGACATAAGGGAACCTAACACATCTCTATGGGTTAAACTATCACTTTTCCGAAAGGTTAAAGTCACTCCCGAAATCGGGAATTCCCACTCACTTTCCCATTCAGGAAAGCAACCGAAAATCACCCTTTGAGCATCTTCGTATCCACCGAAAAATTTATAGTTTGCTTTGAGTTTAGAAACTGTATTTTCCACAAAGGCAGTTTCTTCAAGGGATAAAAATCCCAAGAATTTCGGTCGGTCAGTTTTTTGACAAATCCCAACCGTATCAAAAACCCTGTCCTTTAAAAGGTCGATTTCCATTAGAAGTACATTCTGCCTTCCTCAAAATCCTCTAACATTAATTCGCCCATCATATCCACACCACTGGGTACAATCAAGAAGGTTGCTTTAGAAATCTTTTTAATGTTGCCGTGGTTAGCGTATGTAGCGCCACTTAAGAAGTCAACAATACGGCGAGAAAGGTCTCTATCGGCCGATTCAAGATTTAAAACAACAGTCTTTTTATCGTTTAAGTGGTCAGCAATAGAGGTAACATCCTCATATCTTTCAGGCTTAACCAACACAACCTGCATTTGAGCAGGAGTAGAAGTGGTAGTCTTTGCTCTACCCGGAATAATTTTGGGGAATGTATCCACCTTTTTAGGTTCCTCACGACGAACCTCTTTTTTCTCATTTCCTTCTTCGAAAAGCTCTTCTTCTATTTCTTCCTCATCGAAAGCATTAAAATAACCCTTTAAATTGTCGAAAATTCCCATTTTAATTCTCCTTTTAAATATATATTCTTTTGCCGAAAAGCGCCGTTCCCAAACGGATTAAATTGGCACCTTCTTCGACAGCAATATCAAAGTCATCCGACATCCCCATTGAGAGAATATCCATACTTACATTATCTATGTTTTTAAGGCTAATGTCAATAAACAGTTTTTTCATTTCCTTAAAATATTTTCTATTTTCTTCGCTTTTTTCACAAATGGGTGGAATTGCCATTAAACCTTTAATTTTAAGGTTGGGAAGTTTTGCAATTTCCCTTAAATTTTCCTCTAAATTCTCGGCTTCAAATCCCCATTTAGACTCCTCATCACCCACATTAATTTCCAAAAGAATTTCCATTGTCTTATTATTTTTAACAGCCTGTTTAGAAATTTCTTTTGCGAGTTTTAAAGAATCTACCGAGTGTATCATTTCCACACGGTTTATAATATCCTTAACCTTGTTTGTTTGAAGATGACCGATAAAATGGCGATGGCAAGAACCGATTCCCTCTTCCTTGGAAAGAAATTCCTGCACCTTGTTTTCACCAATATAATCAATTCCCTTAGACAAGGCATAATTAATAGTCTCGATATCAACCGTTTTAGTGGCAGCAAGAAGAATAACATCTTCCCTTTTTTTGCCTGCCTTTTGCAAAGCGTTTTCAAGGCGATTTGTCACTTCGGCTAAATTAGTGTCAAACTCCTTAGCCGACAATTTTTCCATCATAAAGATTTTTTCCTTTCACAACAACCTTATCGTAAAGTTTCAAGAAGTTGCCGTTTTCGTTTTTCTTTTCGCAAATAATATAGTCATCTTGTCGATAAACAATTTGAACCGGAACAAAACTGATTTGCATTCCCGATTGAACATAAACGCCCTTTTGAGAATCCACAACACGCAAAGCTTTTTTAGGTATTCTCAAACCGCTATATTCCTTGTCAACGACCGTCATACTGGCAGTTCTAATGGTTGCCAATTCACTATTCATATCGTTACAAGCAAAAATAATTACTGCATTTTCGGTTTCTTCCGAAATATTTATTTGTTTAACCGTAACCGAAAGTGTGGGAGAAGATTTTATTGTGGTTAAAAGTTTTAATTCTTGATCTTCTTTGTATTTTAAAGAATCGTTAAGAGGTAAAACAGCTGCTATATACCACTCATAATCCGAAACAATTTTACCAATTACGTTCTTGCCCTTTTCTTTGGGTTTAACCGAAGACAAGAATTCGGGTGTAATTTGGTTTAAATCATCATTTGGGAACACATTTTCGTAACCATCGGTTTTGGAAACAAAATATCCCGATTGGGTGGCTGAAATGCTACCCTTAACCGAAGGTAAAGAATTTTCAAGTTTTGCGAGTTTTAATTTTAAGTCTTCTAATCTTTCGCTAAGACCTGTTGCCACACCCAAAGCCACCTGTTTACGGTTGTTTGCGGCAAGTAATTCTTTAGAAAGTTCATCTGCATTTTCAAAATTGCCCGAAGCACCTTCAAAAATGAAGTCGCCTAAGTTGTTTGAAATCCTGGAATTTATAAGGTCTAAGTTTGCCGCCTCAATATCGTTATAACTCAAAATATCCTCAATATCGGCAATTTGGGATTTTAAGACCTCTATTTCCGAAACGGTAATAGAAGCGTTTGCATTCCCGTAAATGTTAGCAATAACACCATCTTTAGCAACACGAGAACCATCTTCGGTAACGAAATGCAAAACTCCATCGGTTTTAGCAGTAACATAGGTTTCATTTCGAATAATATGACCTGTGATTTTAAAACCATCATTAGCAGTAAAGAAAACTGCGTTCTCGGTCTTTATGGGCATATACAAAGAGGAAACAAGTTGATTAATTATAAAAATCGCAACTATTAATCCTAAAATAATCTTGATTGCCTTTGAACTTTTCATACCTGTTTCCCCTCCTTTTTATAAAAAACTCTCGGTTAATTTGGTTGCCTCGCCGATAACATCAAGGTCACTATCGGCATAAATCCAATTAATTCTTTGGTCTCTCCTAAACCAAGTAAGTTGGCGCTTTGCATAACGCCTTGTTTGTCTTTTAAGGTTTTCGGTAGCTTCTTCTAAAGAACACTCTTCCTTAAAAAATCCGTATAATTCCTTGTGGCCTATTGCCTGAAAACCACCTTTGCCATTTTGGTTTTCAAAGGTTTCACGAGCTTCTTTCAAAAGTCCGTTTTCCAGCATTATATCCACACGTTTATTTATTCTTTCGTATAACCTTTCACGGTCAAGGTAATTCACCCCAAGGCACAAGACTTCAAAATCGGCCTTTTCAAGGTGGGACAAAGCATTTTGCTCGGTTAATGTTTGACCTGTTAGTTTATAAATTTCAAAGCAACGAACAATTCTTCGCTTATCGGCGGCTTTAAGTCTTTGGGCGCTTTCAGAGTCAAACTCCCTTAAGAGTTCCAACATTTTTTCGCCGCCCAAACGGTCAAATTCCTCTTCCAATTCTTTGCGCAAATCTTGGTCGGTTTCTATTTCGGTAAACTTGGTGTTATCCATCAATGCCGAAATGTAAAGACCTGTTCCACCGACCACGATAGGTAATTTTCCACGGGCCGATATTTCCTCAATTTTCTCCCTTGCCAATTTAACATAATCGGCAACCGAAAACTGTTCGTCAAGTTCCAAAAATTCAAGCAAATGGTGGGGTATTCCCTCCATCTCTTCCCTGTCGGGACAGGCCGAAGCAATGTGAATACCTTTATAAATTTGCATTGAGTCGGCCGAAATAATTTCTCCCCCGAATTTCTTTGCCAAAGAAATGCTTAAAGCAGTTTTACCCGAGGCAGTAGGACCTACAATAAAAACAACCTTTTTGCTCATTGTATTCTACCAAACTGTTTTTCAAGTTCCCGTTTTTTAATCTCAAAAGCCACAGGGCGACCGTGAGGACAATACATTACCTCTTTATCAAGCAATACCTTTTTGGCTAAATCAAGCATTTCAAAACGGCTGATGCTGTTGCCTGCTTTAACGGCAGCACGACAAGCAACAGTGTGAAAAACATTATCCTCTCTCGCAGTCGAAACCTTGCCGGTTGTGATTAAACCTTCGGCGATTTCGGATAAAAGATTGTTTATATTTTCTCCCGTTAAAAATGTGGGGAGTCCACGAACAATTACGGTTGAATTCCCAAAATCCTCAACCTCAAAACCACTTTTTTCGAGTAATTCCAAGTGGTTTATAATGCCATCATACTCAGCACTTGAAAGGGTAACGGTGATGGGCGTTAGCAAGGCTTGGATTTCGGTTTTTTCTTCCGATTTAAGTTTGTTGAAAAGAATTCTCTCATGGGCTGCGTGTTTATCTATCATAAATACGCTGTCCTTCATTTGAGCCACAATATAGGTTGAAAAAGCCTCGCCGATAATTATAATTTCAGGTTCATCCGAAATTATGGGTTGGGGTTTTGTTTCCTCCACCTCAATTACCACGTCCAAATCGGTTTTCTTTTGGGCTGTGGGTTCCACTTTTTCTCCCTTTTCATTTGCCAAGGCATATCTATCCATAAACTCAAAATCAGGCTTAGATTCAAGCACCGTTTCCTTCTTTATGGGAGCAGGTTCGCTTTTTTGAATAATAACAGGTTTTTGAACCGGCTCTGTTTTAACGGGCTCGGTTTTTTGAATTACAGGCTCGGTTATAGCCTGTTGGCGATATTCACTGGCCGTCACCCTTTGGAAAGGATTAAAAGGAGCCTTATTCATTTTAATTTCGGGGCGTGTATCCCCTGCAGCCAAGGCGTTTTTAACCGAAGCATAAACTGCATCAAAAATGCGTTTTTCATCGGAAAATCTAACCTCGGTCTTGGCAGGATGAACGTTAACATCCACCGTATCAAAAGGAATTTCCAAATAAAGCACAAAGGCGGGGAATTTGCCAACCATTGCACTGTTTTTATAGGCTTGTTCCACAGCAGCAATAACGGTACCCGAACGAACCAAACGGCCGTTTAGGAAGGTGTATTGTCCGTTTCTTGTGGCTTTACAAGCAAAGGGTTTGCAGGTCAACCCCGAAACCTTAATTCCGTTAATTTCATCTTTTACATCAATTAAGGAATTGGAGAAATCTCTACCCAAAACCGAGTAAACACAAGCCTTAGTGTCTCCGTTACCCGATGTGGTAAGAACGGTTTTTCCATCCCTTATTAACCTAAAAGCGATTTCAGGGTGAGAAAGGGCAATTCTTTCCACCACCGATGCACAAGCATTACCTTCAGAAACATCCTTTTTAAGGAATTTCATACGAGCAGGGGTATTGTAAAAAATATCCCTGATTATAATTGTGGTGCCCCTTGGACAACCTGCAAATTCATTTAGTTTCTCCTCAGAGCCTTCGATAACATAATGGGTGCCTTCGTTGCTATTCTCGCTACAGGTTAACATTTCAACCCTTGCAACCGAAGAAACGGCAGCCAAAGCCTCACCTCTAAAGCCCAAAGTAGCAATACTGTCAAGATCTACTTGGGTTTTAATTTTACTGGTGGCATGGCGCAAAAAGGCAGTGGGAACATCTTCTGCCTCAATACCAATACCATTATCGGTAATGCGAATATATGTAATACCACCACGCTGAATTTCCACAGTGATTTGTGTGGCCTTGGCATCGATGGAATTTTCCACAAGTTCCTTTATAACCGAAGCAGGTCGTTCAACAACCTCACCTGCAGCAATTAATTCGGCCACATTTTTTGGTAATAGATTAATTCTTGGCATCTTGTTCCCTCCCTTTTAATTAATTTTTTGCTTTATTACACAAATCAAACAAGATTTGCATTGCCTCGATAGGCGTTAGTGTGTTCACATCCACACTTTGAAGTTCCTTTAAGATATCCCCTGCACTTTGCATTTCCAAAGGCATTTGCATATCAGAACTTTCCACCGATTTATAGGTTACAATTCCCTCTTCCTCGGTTTGTTTTAAAATTTCTTTTGCACGTTCGATAACCGAATCGGGAATACCACTTAGTTTTGCAACCTCGATACCGTAACTGTCATCGGCAGGACCGGGAACGATACGACGTAAGAAGGTAATGTCATCCCCTCTTTTTCTAACGGCGATGTTATAATTCTTAATTCCGTCAAGTTCGTTTTCCATTGAGGTTAACTCGTGGTAATGGGTTGCGAAAAGTGATTTTGCGCCAAGTTTTTTCTTATCGGCAACAAATTCAAGTACTGCACGGGCGATAGACATACCATCAAAGGTGGATGTTCCACGACCGATTTCATCTAAAATCAGCAAACTCTTTTTGGTTGCGTATTTCAAAATATCGGCAACCTCGCTCATTTCCACCATAAAGGTTGACTGACCCGAAGCCAAATCGTCCGAAGCGCCAACACGGGTGAAAATTGCATCTACCAAACCGATTTTTGCGCTTGTTGCAGGAACAAAGGAACCGATTTGAGCCAAAAGGGTTATGATGGCAGTTTGTCTCATATATGTTGATTTACCTGCCATATTAGGGCCTGTTACAATGGCGCAACGGTTTGCCTTCATATCAAGCAAAGTATCGTTAGCCACAAAGGGCATTTTGCTAATTTGTTCAACAACGGGATGGCGACCATCCTTAATGTTAATACATCCACTTGTATCAACCAAGGGTCGGCAATAACGATTGTTTACTGCTACCAAACCTAAGGAACAAAGGGTATCAAGTTTAGCAATAGCCGAAGCAGTTTTTTGGAACTGTTCAATTTCGGCAGCCGTTCTTTGTCTTACCTCATCAAAAAGTTGATACTCAAGGGTTACCACCCTGTCTTTAGCCGAAAGCATTTGTCGCTCGATTTCTTTTAATTCATCGGTGATGAAACGCTCGGCATTGGTAAGGGTTTGTTTTCTTACATAATCTTCTGGCACTTTATCGAGGAAGGAATTTGTAACCTCAATATAGTAACCGAAAACCTTGTTATATTTTACCTTTAAGGTCTTAATGCCGGTTTTTTCTTTCTCTCTTGCTTCAATTTCCGAAAGGAAATCGGTGCTTCCTTGCATTAAGGCTCTTATTTTGTCAAGTTCTTCGTTGTAACCATCCTTAATAATACCACCCTCACGAACGGTATTTTTGGGACTGTCGTGAATTGCAGTTTCAATCAATTCACGAACCTCGGCGTGTTCATCAATATCTCGGTAGATTTCCTTTAAAAGTCGGCACTCGCTGTTTGAAAGCAACTGCTTTATTGCAGGAAAATGAGATATTGTTTCGGCAAGTAAATTCAGTTCTCTTGGCTTAACCGAACCGTAAACCACCTTGGTCATTGTGCGCTCAATATCTTTAATTCCACTTAAAGCTTCTCTTAGTTCACCAAGCAAAATTTCGTTGGAAATAAGTTCATCCACTGCATTTTGGCGAAGGGTTATTTGAGGAATTGAAAGCAAAGGCTTTTCAATCCAGTTTCTGAGAAGTCTTTTACCCATTGGGGTACGGGTTTTATCCATAACCCACAAAAGCGAACCTTTTTTAGAACCCGAACGCATTGTTTCGGTAAGTTCAAGATTTCTGATAGCAGTCATATCGAGGCGCATATATTCGCTCTCGGAGTAAATGTCAACCTTTTTAACCGAAATATTGCCACTAACACCGGTTTCGTAAAGGTAGGTTATAATTCCACCCAAAGCACCTGCAACGGCACTGTTTTCTCTAAGTCCTAAATTCTCGGTGCTGACAACGGCAAAATGTTTTAATATGAGTTCACGGGTATATTCGGGAGAAATTGCATTCTCAGCCCTTACGGTTACAGTTCCTGTGTAACCTTCCTTTAAGAAGGAATCCAAACCTTTATGGGTTTTAATTTGATTTTCGGTTATAAGAAGTTCGCTGGGCTTGAAACGGTTAATTTGCTCGATAATGCGATTTTGGACATTCTCAACACCAAGCTCAATTACAAAGCACTCACCTGTTGAAGCATCGGTGAAACAAAAACCGTAATTCCCATCGGCAACGCACAAACAAGCCAAATAGTTGTTAAGACCTTCATCCAGCATATTATCTTCAATAACGGTACCGGGGGTGATAATTCTAACAACCTCACGCCTTACAATTCCCTTGGCTTCGGCAGGGTTTTCAACCTGTTCGCAAATTGCAACCTTGTAACCCTTGGCAACCAATCGGCTTATATAAGCATCACAACTGTGGAAAGGTACGCCACACATTGGGGCACGTTCAGCCTGTCCACAATCTTTACCCGTTAAAACCAAATCTAACTCTTCGGAGGATATTTTGGCATCTTCGAAAAACATTTCGTAAAAATCGCCCACTCTGAAAAAGAGAATACTATCTTCCATTTGTGATTTTATTTCAAAATACTGTCTCATCATTGGGGACAATTCTGCCATTTTTAAACCTCCTTAAAGTTTTTTACTTAAAATTAGTGGCAACCACCACAAGTGGAGCAACTGCCGGTACAAGCTGCAGCAGTCTCACAAGTTTCGGGGTCCTCGCCCTCTAATGTTTTTGTGATAACTGTGTTAATTTCGCTCATCATCTGGTCAAGGTCAACCTTTGCAGTGTTATACTCAACCATTGCAGGAGCCGACATAATTTCACCATAAACACGGCGAAGTTCTTCGTTTAACTCCTTAATCTTGTTTTCATCCTTGTCTTCGGAGTTCATAATTCTATCCATATCCATACGGATAATATTGAACTTACCGATAGCAGCTTGGAGTTCTTCGTTATTATCATTTTCTAAACGAGCCTTAGCATAGCGAATAAAACGTTCATCTTGTTGAATTGCTTTGCCAAGTTCTCTAACAGCCTTAATTACATCCATTTTAAATACCTCTTTTTTTATTTTGTATATTATCTTGAAGCTCTAAAAGCTCATCAAACCATTTTCCTTTTTCTTCTCGGGATATGGGGTCGGGCATCTGGGCTGCCGGAGTTCCCCCTCTTGGAGAGAAGATGAAGGTGAATAAAGATTCAAACTCAACCTCTTTAATCAAACTTAAAGTTTCTTTGAAATCTTCATAAGTCTCACCCGGGAAACCTACAATAACATCGCTTGTAAGTTTAATGTCAGGAATTCGTTTTTTAGCCTCACGCACCAATTCCAAATACTGTTCTCTATCGTAGTAGCGGTTCATAAGTTTTAAAATTCGGCTGCTACCCGACTGGAAGGGCAAATGCAAATGACGGCTCACCTTTTTGCAATCACGAATAGCATCAAGCAATTCCAAACTGCAATCTTTTGGGTGGGAGGTCATAAACTTAATTTCAAAATCACCCTCAAGGTCGTTAATTTGCCTTAAAAGTTTTGCAAAGTTCACGCCGTGGGCTTCTCCCTTACCGTAGGAATTAACATTTTGACCAAGCAAGGTGATTTCTTTGCAACCGTTTGCTATCATTTCCCGAGCCTCGGCCAAAACCTTTTCGGGTGCACGGGAACGTTCCCTGCCCCTTACATAAGGCACAATACAGTAGGTGCAAAAATTGTTGCAACCGTACATTATGGGAAGCCATCCTGTAGTTACCCTATCCCTTTTAACCGGAATTTCCTCAATAATGGGTTTGTTTTCAAGGGAAAGTTCAAAAATTCGTTTACTGCCCGTTAATCTTTTATAAATAAACTCGGGCAAACGGTGGAACATTTGGGTTCCAAAAACAATATCCATATACGGATAACTTTTTTTAATTTTATCGGCCACGCTTTGTTGTTGCGCCATGCAACCACAAATGGCAGCAATTAGGTTTGGGTTTGCCTTTTTCAAGGCTTTAATTTCGCCAATATTTCCATACACTCTATCTTCAGCATGGCCACGAACAGCGCAGGTGTTGAAAATTATAAAATCTGCTTCCTGTCGCTCCTCGGTAATAGTATAACCGCAGGCAAAAAGCATACCCTTTAATTTCTCCGAGTCGCTGACATTTTGCTGACAGCCGAAGGTTACCACACAAGCCTTTGGATTATCCCCGTAAACCGAGGGTAAAAGGGCTGAAATTTTGTGTATATAATCCCATTGAACACGGGGGAAAATATTGCTAAATTCAAGGTTTTCCAAGTGTTATTCTCCTTTTAAAACATAACAACGCCATTATTGATTTATTGTACCACAAATGACCCAAATTTTCAAGCAAATATATTTATTTTTTAACAGATTGACAAACATTTAAAAAAGCCTTAAAATATACATATCCCAAGTCGGAGGTTTAATATGTTTGACGCATTAAAAATTAAAAATGATTGTGTAAAATGGATTAGAGATTTTTTTGAAAAAAGTGGTCCCGATTGCAACGCAGTTATCGGCATTTCGGGTGGTAAGGACAGTTCGGTTGCTGCTGCTCTTTGTGTTGAAGCTTTAGGCAAAAACCGAGTTATCGGTGTGCTTATGCCAAAAGGAAAACAAGCCGATATTGACTGTTCGATTAAACTTGTAAATCATCTCGGAATTAAAAATTACACTGTAAATATTGAGGAAACAATTAAGGCTTTAACGGCCGCTTTACCCGAGGGTATGGAGATTACAACCCAAACGGTTACAAACATTCCCCCAAGGGTTAGAATGACCGTTCTTTATGCCATCAGCCAAAGTAACAACGGACGTGTTGTTAATACCTGCAACTTGTCCGAGGACTGGGTTGGTTATTCCACCCGTTACGGCGACTCGGTGGGCGATTTCTCTCCCCTCTCACACTTAACCGTTGCCGAGGTAAAACAAATCGGCCATATTTTAGGGTTGCCCCAAGATTTAGTTGAAAAGGTTCCCATTGACGGTCTTTGCGACAAGACCGATGAAGAAAATTTAGGTTTCACCTACGCTGTCCTTGATAAATACATTCGCACAGGCATTTGCGATGACCCTGAAACAAAAGAACTTATTGATAAAAAACACAAAGCAAACCTATTTAAACTTGAATTAATGCCAAGTTTCAAACCCGAAATATAACAAAAAAGAGTAGCGAAAGCTACTCTTTTTTATTGGTTTTAATTCTTTTTAGAACCGATAAGTTTTGCAATTTCCATTACAACCAAGGGAACAAAAACAAGGGCTAAAGCCATAACGTAAAGTCCCAAGGGTAAAAGTTCAAGACCAAATGCTACACGAGCAGGAGTAAACAATACGAGTAAAACAAGTAAAGTAGAAATTGCTGCTGCTCCGTTTAACTTTTTGTTGGTGAAAGCACCGATTTTGAAAAGCGAGTAATCAGAACGCATATTGAAGCTTTGAATAACCTGAGAAAGTGCCAAAACGATAAACGCCATGGTTTGACCACCAGCCAAACTACCGGTAACGGCTTCGCCATATTTAAAGCCAACCAAGGTTAAAAGGGCGAACATCATACCCTGTAAAACAACCTTAATACCTAAACCGTGAGCAAAAATTCCTTCGGTTTTGGGACGAGGTTTGTAGTTCATAATATCCTTTTCAACAGGCTCCATACCAAGAGCAATTGCAGGAAGCGAGTCGGTTACAAGGTTAATCCATAAAAGTTGCATTGAAAGTAAAGGTGTTTTATGCCACAAAAGCATTGCCACAAACACAGTAATAACCTCACCGATGTTTGTACCAAGCAAGAAAGAAACAACCTTTTTAATGTTAGCGTAGATACCTCTACCCTCTCTAACTGCATCAACAATTGTTGCAAAGTTGTCGTCAGTAAGGGTCATATCCGAAGCGCTTTTTGCAACGTCGGTACCCGTAATACCCATTGCGCAACCAATGTCTGCTGCCTTTAATGCAGGAGCATCGTTAACACCGTCACCCGTCATTGAAACAACCTGACCTTTTCTTTGCCAAGCCTTTACAATACGGATTTTGTTTTCGGGGGAAACACGGGCGTAAACCGAAATTTTAGAGATTTTCGAGTCTAACTCATCATCGCTCATAGCATCAAGTTCGGCGCCTGTAATAGCCATATCTCCATCCTTCATAATGCCTAAAGCCTTAGCAATAGCCGAAGCAGTAATAACGTGGTCGCCGGTTATCATAACAGGCTTAATACCGGCCTTTAAGCACTCCTCAACGGCCTTTTTAGCTTCAGGTCTCGGAGGGTCTATCATACCCATAAGACCCACAAATGTAAGGTCTTTTTCCAAATCTTCGGTTGCAAATTCGGAAGGTACTTCATCAATAATTTTATAAGCCACTGCCAAAACACGTAATGCATCGGCACTCATATTTTCGGTGATTTCTTTGGCTTTTGCCATATCACCTGCAACACAACGGTCGGCAAGCATATCAAATGCACCCTTAACGATAACGGTAATTTTACCGTCAATATTATTAACCGTTGTCATCAACTTTCGGTCGGAATCGAAAGGAATTTCACCCAAACGGGGATATTTTTCATTTAAAGCCGACTTTTCACTACCGTTTTTGTGGGATGCCACGATGATTGCAGTTTCAGTAGGGTCTCCGATATGCTCCTCACCCTCATCGCTAAAGATAACATTACCATCGCAACAAAGGGTTGCAAAGTCAAGGAGTTTTCTAATGTTAGCCGAGTTTTCAGTGGTGATTTCTTCCACTTCTCCACCCTCAACATAAGCCTTAACTAAGGTCATACGGTTTTGAGTAAGTGTTCCTGTTTTATCGGAACAAATTACCGATGCGCTACCCAAAGTTTCAACGGCAGGCAAACGGCGAATAAGGGCATTTTTAGATGCCATACGCTGAACGCCGATTGATAAAACGATGGTTACAATTGCAGGCAAACCTTCAGGAATTGCCGACACAGCCAAGGAAACCGATGTCATAAATATTTCAAGGGGTGGGATATCATTTAAAAGACCCACAACAAAGATAACCGCACAAGCACCCAAAGCCACAATACCTAAGTATTTACCAAGTTGTGCCAACTTTCTCTGTAAAGGGGTTTGGGTGTTTTTTTCACCCTCTAAAAGACCGGCGATTTTACCCATTTCGGTATCCATACCGGTAGCAGTTACCACAGCAGTTGCAGTACCGTAAGTGATGCTACAACCCGAAAATACCATATTGCTACGGTCGCCCAAAGGTGCGTTTTCATCAATCTGGGCCGAGTAATCTTTCTCGCTTGGCACCGATTCACCTGTTAAGGCCGACTCCTCGCTTTTAAGACCTGCCGAGAATAGCAAACGGGCATCAGCAGGAACAAAATCACCTGCTTCAAGGCGAATAATGTCACCCACAACCAACTGGGAAGCATCTATAACAGTCTCAACACCATCACGCAAAACTCGGGCGTGGGGCGCCGACATATTTTTAAGGGCATCAAGGGCCTTTTCGGCCTTACCTTCTTGGTAAACACCCATAACGGCATTTAAAATTACTATCAGCAAAATAAGGGCAGGTTCAAAAAGTTCGCCCCAATTTTTCTCCACAACCACCACTGCAAAAGAAATGATTGCAGCAATGATTAAAATAATAATCATTACATCCTTAAATTGGTCGAAAAAGCGAGCCAAAGCGCTCTTCTTTTTCTTTTCCCTTAATCGGTTTTCGCCGTATTTCTCAAGTCTTTCCTTAACCTGAGTGGCACTTAAACCAACCTTAGGGTCAACACACAACTCTTTTAAAAGTTCGTCTTGGGGTTTTGCAAAATTTTTCATAAAACAACTCCTAAATCAAAAAGCGAGACTTATCGCCTAAATTTCGATAAGTCTCGCCGTTTCATATGATACCAGTGGATAAGCCACTTGATGTTGATACCATCGCAAATAAATTTGCCGACTACTCCCTTATTAATCATATTATATGACATCCTCAAAAAATATGCAAGGAAAATTTTGTAAACAATTTTTAAAGAGAAACTTCCAACTTTTTATCACTTTTATTATAAAGGCGATATTTAACACCTGCAGTGTCAAACATTCTTTTAGAAGCAATTACACTGTCAGAATCGGAATATTTATCTTCCATATAAACAACCTCGGAAATACCCGACTGAATAATAGCTTTAGCGCATTCGTTACAAGGGAAAAGGGTTGTGTAAACAATGCAATCTCTAACATTTCCACGGTCACAATTTAAAATTGCATTAAGTTCAGCGTGGCAAACATAAAGATATTTAGAATCCAAAGGATTATCATTTTTATCCCAAGGGAATTCATCATCACTGCAACAACGGGGCATTCCGTTATAACCCATTGATAAAATTCTCTTATCCTTATTTACAATACAAGCGCCAACTTGGGTTGAAGGGTCTTTACTTCTTTTTGCCGACAAAACGGCAATACCCATAAAGTATTCATCCCAACTTAAATATTCCTGTCTCTTCATATTCTTCACCTCATAAAGGTATTTTATATTATTTTTTGTCTATTTGCAATATTTTTTTGATTTCACAAAGGTAAGGGTGCAAATTAACATCAAAATTGAAAATACACTTGTTACACCAAAACCTAAGTTCAAACCGAAACTATCGGCAACAATTCCTAAAATCCAAGGACCCAACGCACATCCCACATCTCCACACATGGCAAAGACGCTATACATTACCATACCACCATCGCTAAAATCAATGGCACCTTGGGAATAAATTGCAGGCCAAAAAATGCTAACCGTTAAACCACAAAGGGCGCAAAAACACAAAGAAAGTATTGCGTTTTGTGTGATAGCAACACCTAAATAGCAAACAGCCGAAAAAATACTAAGGGTCAGCATTGCCTTTTTAAAGTCAATTTTTTTAGCATTAATGCCGTAAATCACCCTGCCCGATGCCATAAACAAAGCAAAGGCACAAGGACCTGCTAAATCGCCTATAACCTTGCTAACTCCCAAACCTCTTTGAGCAAAAAGGGAGGCCCACTGAGCCATGGTAACCTCGGCTGCACCGGCGCAAAGCATCATTATCATATATCCTCTGAACTGTCTTCTTTTCAAAAGACTGCCAAGACTTGCCAACTTTTGGTCGGCAGGTGGTGTTATTATTGGCACCTTTAAGAAACAAAAGGCATTAACAAATGGAATTATGGCCCAAACAAGTGGAACAAAACTCCAGTTTTTTGAACCTAAAAGACCTATTAAAATGGTTGTTCCGATAATCGTAAAGGCCTGTCCCCAACAATAAAACGAGTGAAGAATTTGCATACTTCCACGCTTATTATCCGAAGGCAAGATTTCCACCATAGGGCTTAAAACAACCTCCATAAGGCCACTGCCACAGGCGTACATAACTGCCGAAATGCTTATGGCAAGATATTTATTCACCATAACATTAGGCAAGACAGACATCATAACAAGACCCATGGCTGCCGTAAACTGTGAAAGAAAGGCCGTTGCCCTGTATCCTAAATGTTTTGTGATTTTAGGGGTCAGCAAATCAACACCCATTTGAGCGCCGAAATTCACAACAATAAGTCGAGCCAACTTTTCATAATTCAGTCCATAATTATCCTGCAAACAAACGAAAAGTATGGGTAAAAAATTATTGATAATGGCCTGAACAACAAAACCGATATAACAAACAAATTTTGTTATGCGAAAATTATTTTTCATTATTAATTTCCTTTAAAATGCCTAGTATATCATAAGGAGCCGACACAATATAATCGGCGCCGTTTTCACGCAATTCATCTTCTTTTCTAAATCCCCAAAGAACACCAACGCCAACGCAAGATGCGTTTTTTGCCACTGCCATATCCATTCCCGAATCGCCGATAAACAAGCATTCTTCGGGCTTAACACCCAACTCGTTTATAATTTCAAGGGTAAGTGTGGGGTCGGGTTTTGTGGGGTAGCCTTCCCTTTTGCCACAAACTATTTGAAATTTATCACCTAAAAGTTTTTCGGTTACAACGGTTGCCATTTCCTGAATTTTGTTAGAAACCACAGCCATTTTATAATCGGATAAGCTATCGAGCAATTCTGAAATTCCATCATAAGCCACAGTTTTATCAACAAAATGTTCTCTATAATGGTCCATAAAAATATCCAATGTGGTTTTTATGGTTTCGTTGTTCCTTTTTTCCTCGGGCAAGGCACGTTCTATGAGTTTGGACATACCGTCCCCAACAAAATATTTAAACTTTTCGGTTTCGTGGGTTGGGAAGCCCATTTTAGTGAGTGCAAAATTTGTACTGCAACTTAAATCGAAAAGAGAATTAACCAGCGTTCCGTCCAAATCGAACAATAAGGCTTTTATCATTTTAAACATCCTTTCTTAAAACAAAAATCCCCCAGCCAAAGCTGAGGGTCATTTTGCAAGAAATATTAGATAGCTCTGGTAACCTTACCTGAACGTAAACAACGGGTGCAAACATTGATACGGCGAGGCGAACCGTTTACGATTGCCTTAACCTTCTTAACGTTTGGCTTCCAAGTTCTGTTACTACGTCTGTGTGAGTGAGAAACCTTAATACCGAAAGCAATTTCTTTGTTGCAGATATCACATTTAGCCATGGTCTGCACCTCCTTTTGTTTTGCGTACCTTACGATTTTTATACCCGTCGGTCGCATAGCAAAAACTATATTACCACAAAGAGTATCAAAAATCAAGTATTTTTTTAAAAAATTTAATGTTCGCTTCTTCCGGGGCGTTCCATTAAATCAAACAAGGCTTGTTTAATATCTTTGCCTTCATACATTACCTTATAACAAGCACTTATAATCGGTAATTCAATGCCATATTTTATAGATAAATTATGCGCCATTTCGGCAGCATAATATCCCTCAACCGTTCCAACCTGCTCGAGAGCATCCTTAACCGAAACACCTTGACCCAGTTTCTTTCCAAAACGGTTATTACGGCTGTGGTCAGACATACAGGTAACTATCAAGTCACCTATTCCGGTAAGACCTGTGAAAGTCTGGCCTTTAGCGCCCATACAAACACCAAGTCTTGCCATTTCGGTCATACCTCTTGTAATTAAGGCAGCCCTTGTATTATCGCCAAGACCTAAACCACCACAAACACCGGCAGCAATGGCAACAATATTTTTAAGCGCTCCACCAAGTTCGGCGCCGATAATATCTCCCGATGTGTAAATCTTGAGATATTGACTTGACATTATGTTTTGAACTACCTGAGCTGCAGCCAAAGAATTAGACGCTGCAACGATGGATGTGGGCATTTTTCTTGCCACTTCTTCGGCGTGGGAAGGTCCTGTCAGTGCAACAATGGGAGTATCGGGGATTTCTTCCGAAACAACTTCGGAAAGTCTTTTCAAACTTCCCTTTTCAAAACCCTTTGAAACATTGACAACAATTCCAAAATCTTTATATTCTTTAAGTTTTCTCGCAACTTCACGAACTGCCGTTGATGGAGTTGCAATAATAGTTAAAGTATCTCCCTCAACAACCGATAAATCGTCAGTAATATTGATATCTTCGGGCAAATATATACCTTTTAAAAGTTTTTCATTGGTACGAGTACTCTTTAAATTCTCAACTTCCTCTTTGAAAGGAGACCAAAGAGTAACATCGCAACCTTTGTCAAAAGCAGACATAGCCAAGGCCATGCCCCAACCACCTGAACCTAAAACAGTTATTTTAGCCATGCTTTTTACCTCCAACCTTGTTCTCGGTACCGTTTAAAAGTCTTTTAATATTGTCACCGTGCTTTAAAAAGACAACAAGTCCCATACAAACAGCCAAAACAATTTGCCAAACCAAATATCCATCGGTGAGTCTGAATATAACCGAAGTCACAACAACCACAACGGTTGCACTGAGAGAAGCCAAGGAGACATATTTTGTGGTTAAGGTTATAACTGCAAAAACAGCAAGTCCCAAAACGATGGCAATAGGCGCACAAACGGAGAAAATGCCAACACTTGTGGCAACGCCTTTACCACCCTTAAATTTAAAGAATACCGGGAACACATGGCCTATCATACAAAGTAAACCACATATATAAGCGCCCAAAACTCCTAAATCATCACCACGAACATCGCTTAAAGTTTGGAACACCATTTTTCCGACATAACAAGCCACAAAGCCCTTTAAAGCATCGCACAAAAAGGTTAATGCTCCGGGGACAAAACCTGCACTACGCATAACATTAGTAGTACCTGCGTTTCCGCTTCCAACTTCACGAACATCCTTTTTCATAAAAATCTTACTGAAAATTACAGCAAAATTTATACTTCCTAATAAATAAGCCAAAACAACAATAGCAGCAATAGCCATTATTTGTCTCCCCTTTCGCGAATAACAAACCTGACGGGTGTACCCTCAAGTCCAAAGGTTGAACGAATTTGATTTTCCAAATAACGCTGATAAGAAAAATGGAAAAGTTCAGCCTTGTTACAAAAACAAACAAATGTGGGTGGCTTGGTTGAAGCCTGAGTCATATAATAAATCTTAAGTCTCTTTCCCTTGTCTGTGGGTGGTTGAACACGAGCAGTAGCATCTGCCAAAATATCGTTAAGCATACCTGTAGAAATACGCATGGTATTTTGCTCGTTAACGTATTTGATAAGTTCAAAAAGTCTATCCACACGCTGACCTGTTTTTGCCGAAATAAAGATAATGGGAGCATAAGGCATAAAGGAGAAATCTACCATCAACTTTTTGCGATAAGCGTCCATTGTGGTACCGTCTTTATCAACAGCATCCCACTTGTTAACGGCAATAATACAAGCCTTACCCTCTTCCAAAGCCAAACCTGCAACCTTGGAATCTTGCTCGGTAAAACCATCAACACCATCAATCATAATAACGCAAACATCGGCACGGTCAATAGCCATTTTTGCACGTAAAACACTGTATTTTTCAATATTATCTTCAACCTTTGATTTGCGACGAAGACCGGCAGTATCGATAAAGTTATAATTTACTCCATCCTTGGTAACCTTGGTGTCAATAGCATCACGGGTTGTACCTGCAATGTTAGAAACAATGGAGCGTTCCTCACCCGAAATGAAGTTTATAAGCGAGGATTTACCTGCATTAGGTTTGCCGATAACGGCTACATTAATTACATCTTCATCGGTCTCTTCAAATTCAGCATCATCAATATGCTCCATAACTGCATCCAAAAGGTCGCCGGTGCCATGACCGTGAACCGAAGAAACAGCAATGGGGTCTCCAAGACCTAAATTGTAAAACTCGTAAAACTCCATAGGAGTCTCACCAATTTTATCGCACTTATTAACACAAAGAACAATGGGTTTACCACTCTTTTGAAGCATTGCAGCAACATCCATATCGGCAGCAGTAACACCCGACTTTAAATCGGTTACAAAAATGATAACCGAAGCAGTATCAATAGCCAATTTAGCCTGATTTCTCATACTGCTTAAAATTATATCATCGGTTTTGGGTTCAATACCACCTGTATCAATAAGCATAAGACTTTTGCCCTGCCATTCAGCATCACCGTAAATACGGTCACGAGTAACACCGGGGGTATCATCCACAATGGAAAGTCTTTTACCGATTATTTTGTTAAAAAGTGTGGATTTGCCCACATTTGGTCTGCCAACGACAGCAACTATCGGTTTTGCCATTTTACTCATTTACTCCTAAAATTTTATCAATTAATATATATCCATCATTGTCAACTGTTGTAATACTTACATCAAGTTTTTGGGAAAGTTGTTCCAAGGTGACGCTATCAAGGAACATATCCCCACCGTCACGAAGCATTACCGAAGGAATAAGCAACTCATCGCCCAAATCCATGCCTTTTAGTTGAGCTTCAATATCGGTGGCAGTTATAAGTCCGGTAACATTAATTTCGCCACCGAAAAAGTTGTTTTTAATAGCCACCAAATTACATTCTAAATTATCCCATTTTTTCAATACTTTGTCAACTATAGACTTTATAAAAGGATAGGCAGCCTCGCCCGTTACCATAGTGATTTTGCGCTTGTTTTCAAGTTTATAATCACATAAATTTAAGGCCTCATCACTTTCCTTCAACAGCAAAGGAACAAGTCCCACGCCGTTTTCAAGTTGCAAAAACTCTTCATAATAATCGGCCTTTGGCAATTCCCTTTCGGCCAAAATGTAAAATTCATCGGCAGGGAAAACACGGCGCTCGCCATATTTTTCTAAGGTTAAATCACTGTATTTTTCCAAAATATCAATGGTTTTTGCTGCCCTTTCCTTATTAAAGGGTGAAATTTGGCATAAGCCTTCACGGTATTTGGTAATTCCAACAGGAACAGCAGCAACACATTCCACATTTTCGAGTGATGTGAGGTCTTTTAAACTTCTTTCAAGTTCTTCCCCATCGTTGTAATCAGGCACCAATACAAGCTGGCAGTTAAGTTTAATTCCGGCCTCGTTGAAACGATAAATAATATCCAAAACCTTACCTGCATTTTTGTTATTCATCATTTTAACACGCAAATCGGGGTTGGTTGTATGCACCGAAATATTAATAGGACTGATATGCATTTTAATAATGCGCTCAACCTCGTGCTCGGTAATATTTGTTAAGGTGATGTAATTTCCGAAAAGGAAGGAAAGCCTGGAGTCATCATCCTTAAAATAAAGACTATCCCTCAAACCTTTTGGAAGTTGGTCGATAAAACAAAAAATGCACTTATTACGGCAAGAATGTTTTTTATCCATCAAATAGGTTTCAAACTCAAGTCCTAACTCGTCATATTCCTTTTTCTTAACCTTTTTGGTAACCGTTTTGCCCTTGGAATTTATATATTCAAGGGTCAATTTAACATCATTTTGATAAAAACGGTAGTCAAGCACATCCATTATGCTGTTACCACTAATGCTTATAAGGATATTACCCTCTCGCATTCCTGCCTTGTATGCAGGACTTTTCTTTGCCACCGATTTAACTATTACCGACACGTTTTTCACCTCACATATAAAAAATCAGAGGGGGAAATTTACCTTCCTCCTCTGACCCTAAATTTTAAAGATTATTCGCCAACCTCAATAACTGTACGGCCGTTGTAGGTTCCGCAGGTAGGACAAATTCTATGGGGACGCTTGTAAGCACCACACTCACACTTAACCAAGGTAGGAGCTGTAAGCTTCCATAAATTATTTCTTCTCTTATCTCTTCTTGCTTTAGAAGTCTTTCTCTTTGGTACTGCCATTGTCGGCACCTCCTTAAAGTATAATACAAATTAATTATTTAAGTAGTTGGGCAAGGGCTTCAAGTCGGGGGTCAATTTCCTTTTTAACACACCCACATTCACCCTCGTTTAGGTTTTTGCCGCATTTATAACAAATTCCCTTACAGTTTTCATCGCACAAATGCTTCATAGGAAGATTTGTTACGGTTTCCGTATACAACAACTCGTCCAAGTTAAGTTTCATATTCGGAACTGTAATAATGGTATCGCTGTCCTCACCCTCAATAGAGGTTGCTAAAGACTTTGAAACCTTTAAGGAATGCCTTTTGGCGGTTCGGGTACCGCAGCGGTCACACGAAGCATCAAATTCAAAAGAAATTTCAGCCTCTAACCTTACAAGACTTGCTTTGTTTGTGATTTCCCCCTCAATTTCTACAGGCTTTTTGAGCGGATATTCACCCATATAATCAAGGTCGGATAAATCCAAAGCATACTTTAAAGGCAAAGTAGAATTATCGGTAACAAATATATGTTTTAAATCAATAACCATACTACCACCTCTAATGTCACAAATGATATTATATCTATTGCCACCTTGTTTGTCAAGGTTTTTTCTTACAATTTATTTATTAAAATTTCTACTTAACATATTTACTTTTCACAAAGTTTGCGTAGTCTTTAACTTCCTGCCACATTTGGTCGGTAACAACTGTGCCGGCGCCGAAAAGAATAGCCTTTAAAGCATCCTCGTTTGCAGGTTCTAAAGGTGCGCCACAAAGGTATCCCACAGTAACGCCAAAGTAATCGGCAATTTTGCAAAGGGTATCGGCCGATAAACTTTTAATTCTCCCCTTTTTATAATCGGTCAAGGTTGAGCGTGGAATTTTGCAGTCCTTACAAAGAGTGGTAACATTTACGCCCTTTTTAATGCAAAGTTCTTCAATTAAATCGTAAACAAAAATCATTTTACTCTCCTTTTACGAAATTCCGTAATTTTGTCCTTGACAAATACGTTTTTCAGTATTATAATCGGCATTAATACGAAATTCAGTAATTTTAGTCATTATAATACATTATTTCGTAATTGTCAAGCAAAGGAGCCTATTAATTTGTACTATTGTAAAAATTGTGGAAAGGAATTTGAAAAACCTGAGAAAAGTTATGAGACACATCTTTTAAGTCATCCCCCATTTGAGCTTATTTATATATGTCCTAACTGCAAAAGCCAAAACTTTCACCTTAAAAATTTAACCCACTGCCGTTGTTGTGGAAGCCGACTTCCAAGCGGCACCACCGAATATTGCAGTCCATCCTGCAAGGCTAAAGGCGAAAGAATGTGGAGAAAGGAACTTAAAAAAAGACAAGCCGAACTTAAAGACCCATTAAAAATGCTTGTAAAAGAATGTGCCATATATAACACAACCCACGGTACAAGGTACAGTTACGGCCAGTATGTTGCACTAATCAGACCAAAACTTTTAAAGGAGGGCAAAAAATGCGCCAAAAGAAAAAAGAATACCTAAGCAGTTATCTTTTACAAGAAACCAAAATTAACCGACTAAGAAAAATGGCCGACCTAAATCCCGAAATGCAACTTGAATATGCCGATGCTTTAAATAACGCCCTGCTTTTAAGAATGAAAATCGAAAAGCAAATTTCCGAAGTGGACGAAAGTATTTTAAGCGAGGTTTTGTTTCAAAAATACATATTCGGCAAAACCCTTGAAGACATTGGCGAAGTTTTAAATTACAGCACTCGCCACATTGAAAGATTGCACATAAAAGCATTAGATAAATTTAAAATGTAATTTTTCCCTCTTTACATTTTGGATTAAAAGGGGTAAAATATAACCGAACAAGTGTTTGAGGAGGGGTGTTTTGAAGGACAGAATTATACTGCATTGTGATTTAAATAATTTCTTTGCTTCGGTATCCCTTGTTTTTAACCCCACTTTAAAGGATATGCCGGTTGCCGTTTGCGGAAACAAGGAAAATCGCCACGGAATTATTCTTGCAAAAAACGAAATTGCCAAAAGGTTTGGGGTTAAAACAGCCGAGCCGATTTTTGAAGCCAAGCGAAAGTGTGCCGATTTGGTAACCTTACCTGCTATTTATGATAAATATGAGGAATACTCCAAAAAAGCCCAAGAAATTTATCGCCGTTATACCGATATGGTGGAGCCTTTCGGTATTGATGAATGTTGGCTTGATGTTACGGGAAGCGTTATGCTTTTCGGCAGTGGAGAAGAAATTGCCCACAAGATTAAAAACGACATTAAAAAGGAACTTGGAATTACTGCTTCGGTGGGTGTTAGTTTTAATAAGGTGTTTGCAAAACTGGGCTCGGATATGAAAAAGCCCGATGCCGTTACGGTGATAAGCCGAGAAAACTTTAAAGAAAAAATTTGGAACCTGCCTATTTCCGACCTTTTGTTTGTTGGAAACAAAACCAAAGAAAAGTTAAAAAGTGTTGGGGTTAGAACCATTGGAGAAATCACCTTTTGCAGTGATGAAAGTCTTAAAAAACTGCTCGGCAAAAACGGGATTGATTTAAAACAGTTTGCCCTGGGCGAAGACCACTCCCCCGTTGTCACTCCCACCCCTGATGACAAGCCAAAAAGCATTGGCAAATCGGTTACAACAGGAAAAGATTTTAAAACCGAGGAGGAGGTTTGGACGGCATTTCTTTCCTTTGCCGAAACCTTAAGCGCAACCCTCAGAGAAAAAGGGCTTTATGCCTCGGGCGTTCAGGTGCATATTAGAACAGCCTCCTTAAAGGTAAAAGAATTTAGCCGAAGTTTCCCCGATGCCACCAACTGTTCCATGACCATTGCAAAGCGAGGATTTAAACTTTTTAAAGAAAATTATACCTTTTCCGAACCCTTACGCTCGGTGGGACTTAGGGCCATTAATTTAAAAACCGAACCTTTGGGTGGACAACTTGATTTATTCGGCGAAATAAAGACCGATTTAGGAACCGAAAAGGCCGACAAATCCCTTTACGATTTGCGAAAAAAATTCGGCAAAGAAAAACTTAAAAGAGGCCGAAATCTTTGACTTTACAATATAATGAATATATTATATAATTAAGACTGATGTAAATCGGTCTTAATTTTTTATGGAGATGATAAAATGATTGACAAGAGTATTAGAAAATTAATTTGCTACGGAAAGGAAAAAGGGCTTTTTGACCTTAGAGATGAAGCCTTTGTTACCAACCGTGTTTTAGAAATCTTAAATCTTGACAGTTTTGATTGTGAAGAAGATTTCGGTGATATAGATTTAGAAACAACCTTAAAGGAACTTCTTGACTTTGCAACCGAGAAAGGTCTTATTGAGGATAACATCACCAGCCGTGATTTATTCGACACCAAACTTATGGGCGCTTTAATGCCGAGACCTTCCGAAATTACCAACAAGTTCTATGAAATTTATAACGAGCAATCCCCCAAGGCTGCAACCGATTATTTCTATAATCTTAGTTGCAACAGTGATTACATTCGCCGTTATAGAATAAAGAAGGATGTTAAGTGGATCGCTCCCACAGCATACGGCGACCTTGACATTACAATTAACCTTTCAAAACCCGAAAAAGACCCCAAAGCAATTGCTGCCGAAAAAGCTGCTCCTCAAAGTGGTTATCCAAAATGTTTGCTTTGCAAAGAGTGCGAAGGTTATGCCGGAAGAATGAACTTCCCCGCCCGTCAAAACCACAGAATTATTCCTATCACCATTAATGATAGTGACTGGTGCTTCCAATATTCACCTTATGTATATTACAACGAGCATTGCATCGTGTTTAATTCTAAGCATAGTCCTATGTCCATCAACCACCAAACCTTCAAGAAACTTCTTGATTTTGTTGGTCTTTTCCCCCATTATTTTGTTGGTTCAAATGCCGACCTTCCAATTGTTGGTGGTTCAATTCTTTCCCACGACCATTTCCAGGGTGGTAACTACACCTTTGCTATGGCTAAGGCTCCCGTTGAGGAAACCCTTACCTTTGAAGGCTTTGAAGATGTAAATGCAGGAATTGTTAAATGGCCTATGTCGGTTATTCGTTTATCTAACCCCAACCCCGACCGTTTAATCTCCCTTGCTTGTAAGATTTTAGATGCTTGGAGAAGCTACACCGACGCTGATGCATTCATCTTTGCCGAAACCGACGGCGAACCCCACAATACCATCACCCCCATCGCTCGTAAAAAAGGCGAGAACTTTGAGCTTGATTTAGTTCTTCGCAACAACATCACCACCGAAGAGCATCCCATGGGTGTTTATCATCCCCACGCCGAACTTCACCACATCAAGAAAGAAAACATCGGTCTTATTGAGGTTATGGGCTTGGCCGTTCTCCCTGCTCGTTTAAAGGGTGAAATGGCACTTCTTAAAACTGCTATGTTGGAAGGCAAGGATTTAAGAGCAGATGAAGTTCTCGCAAAACACGCTGATTGGGTAGATGAAATTTCTGCCAAACATACCATTAATGCTGACAATATTGACGAGATTATAGAAAAAGAAATCGGTATTGTATTTGCTAAAGTTTTGGAGCATGCCGGTGTTTATAAGAGAAACGAAGATGGCAAAAAAGCATTTATTAAATTCTGTGGTAGTGTGAAATAATGTTTATTGATGTTTTAACACAAGTTTGTGTATTGTTTATTCTAATTCTCTTGGGTGTTTTACTTGCCAAGGTTAAAATGCTTGGCGAAAACGCCATTAAACAAATGACCGATTTTGTGCTGACAATTGTTAGTCCTTGCGTAATCATTAAATCATTTGTAAGAGAATTTGACCCTGCCCTTACTAAAAAATTACTTGTAAGTTTTTTAATTTCCATCATAGTACATATCGGATATATTGTTATTTGTCATTTATTCATCCACGATAATGACAAGGCAAAAGAAAAGGTTATGCGATTTGCTGCCATCTTTTCCAACTGTGGATTTATGTCAATTCCCCTTTTAGAGGCAATTTTAGGAGATAATGGTGTTTTCTACGGCACATCCTATTTGGCAATTTTCTATGTAATAGTTTGGAGTTACGGTGTTTTCCTTATGAGTGGAAACCGTAAGGATTTATCCCTTAAGAAAATAGTCATAAATCCCGGAATTATCGGTATTGTTATAGGTCTTAGTATTTTCTTCTTGAATATACCCATCCACAAAGCGCCTATCATTTCCGAGCCAATAATGTATTTAGCAGGGCTTAACACCCCACTACCTATGATAATTATTGGTTATCATTTGGCTAACAGTAAACTTTTATCGGCTATAAAGAATTATAAAAGTATCTTCTCGATGGGACTTAAACTTATTATATTCCCACTTTTAACATTGTTTGGAATGTACCTTTGTGGAATAAGGGGCGAGGTTTTGGTAGCCATCACCATTTCGGCTTCGGCTCCCACTGCTGCCATTACCACCATGTTCTCATCTAAATACGGCGCCGATACCACCCTTTCGGTTAGCATGGTTTCATTAAGCACAATAATTTCAATACTTACAATGCCAATTATTATCACACTGGCTCAAAGCATTGCATAAATTTAACACCTCGGGTAAAAATATTCCCGAGGTGATTTTTTATGCAACTAACACAAAAAGAAATGAATTTATTAAAGGACCTAAAAGGTCAGGAAAAATTGTGTGTTGAAAAGTACACAAAAGCAGCATCCCAGGCCCTTGACCCACAGTTAAAACAACTTTTTACCCAAATTGGCAATGTGGAGCAGGGTCATTTAAACACCATTACCCAAATGGAACAAGGCGCCACTCCAAACACATCATCCGGAGGACAAACCATTAACTCCACCTTTAATGAAAATTACGGTATGGGCGACACACCCGACAAACAGGCCGACTGTTATTTGTGCAGTGACCTTTTGGCTACCGAGAAACACGCTTCCCACCTTTACGATACCTGCGTTTTTGAGTTTAAGGAGAAAACTCTTCGTGACACCCTTAACCACATTCAAAAAGAAGAACAAGAACACGGCAAGTATATCTACGACTATATGTCTAAAAATAATATGTATTCATAAAAAAAGGGACACTTACGTGTCCCTTTAAAATTATTCAGCAATAAATTTGTGGTAAACCTTTTTGCCCTTTTTAAGAATGAAATCAGCCTCAAAGTCAGCCTTTTCATACATAGTTGCAGGGTCGGTTACTTTTTGGTCGTTAACGCTAACGCCACCTTGTTGAACCAAACGTCTGCCCTCACCCTTGGATGCAGTAAGTCCTGCTTTAAGCATTAAATCAAGAATACCGATTTTTCCATCAACGAAATCGCCATCAGCAATAGAAGTGGTAGGCATATTTTCGTGGGAGCCGGCACCTGCGAATACTGCTCTTGCAGTTTCTTGAGCCTTGGTAGCTTCTTCTTCGCCGTGAACCAACTTTGTGAGTTCAAAGGCCAAAATTTCTTTAGCAGTGTTAAGTTGGCTGCCTTCCCAAGCATCCATCTTATCAATTTCTTCAAGTGGTAAGAAGGTAAGCATACGGATACATTTTAAAACATCACCGTCGCCAACATTTCTCCAGTATTGATAGAACTCATAAGGAGATGTCTTTTCAGGGTCGAGCCAAACAGCGCCACTTGCTGTTTTACCCATCTTCTTGCCTTCGGAGTTAAGAAGCAATGTGATGGTCATTGCATAAGCATCTTTACCAAGTTTCTTACGGATAAGTTCGGTACCACCAAGCATATTACTCCATTGGTCGACTCCACCGAACTGCATATTCCAACCATATTACTTAAACAAATGATAGAAGTCGTAACTTTGCATAATCATATAGTTAAACTCAAGGAAAGAAAGGCCTTTTTCCATTCTTTGCTTATAACACTCGGCTCTTAACATATTGTTAACCGAGAATTGAGCGCCAACTTCACGAAGCATATCAATATAGTTAAGTTTCAAAAGCCAATCAGCGTTATTAACCATTTGAGCCTTGCCTTCGCCAAACTCAATAAAACGGCTCATTTGCTTTTTAAAGCAATCGCAGTTGTGTTGAATTTGCTCACTTGTCATCATGGAACGCATATCGGTTCTGCCTGAAGGGTCGCCGATATGACCGGTACCACCACCGATAAGGGCGATGGGTTTGTTTCCTGCCATTTGCAAACGCTTCATAAGGCAAAGGGCCATAAAGTGACCTACATGGAGACTGTCAGCAGTGGGGTCAAAGCCGATGTAAAATGTGGCTTTACCGTTGTTTACAAGCTCCCTAATTTCCTCTTCATCGGTTACCTGTGCAATAAGTCCACGGGCAACTAACTCGTCATAAATCTTCATTTAAATATTGCTCCTATCCAATAATTCCTTAGCGGAATTATAAATATTTTCCGTAATTTCTTGTCCCGACATTATACGGGCAATTTCTTTAATTCTATCATCACCGTCAATAGGTGTAACAGTTGTTTTGGTACGGTCACCACTTACCGATTTTTCAATCAACAAATGATTATCTGCCTTGGCTGCGATTTGGGCTAAATGGGTTATACAAATAACCTGCCTTTTACTTGCAACCCTTTTAAGTTCATGGGCCACCTTTTCGGCAGCAAAACCACTGATACCTGCATCGATTTCATCGAAAATCATTGTAGGTATATTATCCTTGTCCACAAGGGAACTTTTAATCGCCAACATAACACGGGAAAGTTCACCACCCGATGCAATTTTGCAAAGGGGTTTAACGCTTTCACCCTTATTGGCCGAAATCATAAACTCCACATTGTCGCAACCCTTTGAGGAATATCTTCCCTTTTCGATTTGGGTTACAAATTTAACACCCGACATATTAAGGTATTCAAGGGTGCCACATACATCTTGGGAGAACTGTTCGGCTGCCTTTTTACGGCTTAAACTCAAGGCGTCGCCCTTTGAAACAAGGCGTTCTTTTGCCTTTTCAAGTTCATCGGCCAACTGGTCTGCCCTCTTGTCCGAGAAGGTGATGTTTTGAAGTTCTTCCTTTGCCGACTCCAAAAATTCAAGCATCTTCTCTTCACTATTGCCGTATTTTACCATAAGTCGGTAGAGAAAATCAAGTCTTGCATTAATTTCATCGGGATTTTTATAATTTTCACCTAAAGTGTCGGAATATTCCTTGACCTCGGCCAAAATATCCTCAGCCTTTGAAATTAAATCGTTTATATCCGAAAAACCTTTTTTAGCCTTTTCAGTCTCCAATGAGCCCAAAAGTTTCGAGGCAGTTTTAAGTCTTGTAATAATACCGTCGCTGTCATCATCACCCGAAAGAATTTGAGAAGTGAAAGAAAAGGCCTTTAAATTCTTTTCGAAGTTTTCAGCAAGGTCTAAATTTTCCTTTAAACCATCAATTTCGCCGATTTTAATATTAGCAGTTTCAAGCTCGTTTATTTGATATTTTAAAAGATCGGTTTTGCGCTGTTTTTCATCCTCATCCATTTCAAGGCTTGATAATTCTTTTCGGATTTTATTAAGGGTTTTAAACTCGCTGTAATAATCCTCCACCAAGTCTTTGTTCTCGGCAACAGCATCAATAAAAGCGCAATGCTTTTCAGGGTCTAATAATGCCTGACTATCATGCTGACCGTGAATGTTAATTAAACCGGATGCCACCTCTCGCAAGGCAGAAGCAGTAAAAGGTTTGCCGTTAATCTTAATTAAACCCTTGCCACTAAGACTAAGTTTCCTTGTTACAAGCACATTGCCGTCTTCATCGGGGACAATATCCTGTTCCTTTAAGATTTGTATGTTCTCCTCGGTTAAATCCCCAAAAAGGGCAGTAACCTCGGCCGAGTCGCATCCACTTCTAATTAAATCTTTAGAGGTGCGTTCACCCAAAACTGCATTAATAGAATCTATAACAATAGATTTACCTGCGCCGGTTTCACCCGTTAAAACATTAAAACCTTCGGTTAGCTCAATATCACATTTTTCAATAACTGCTATATTTTCAATATGTAAAAATTTAAGCATTTTTTATCTTTCCTAATTCAGAAATAAGGTTTTTTGACTCAGCTTCGGAGTGGGTAACAATAATAATAGTGTCATCCCCTGCAAGTGAGCCCAACATCATATTACCAAAAAGGGCATCAACAGCAACACAAGCGCTTGAAGCCATACCGGGGTAACACTTAATAACAACATTATTAAGTGCAAAGTCAAAACTTTTTACTCCGTCTATAAACATCTTAACATATAGATTACTTGAAGGAGTATCGGAAGGAATGCGATGGCTTAAATATCTGTAATTGCCCTTCGCATCTCTACCCTTTATAATTTTAAGTTCCTTAATATCACGAGAAACGGTTGATTGGGTAACTTGGAAACCTAAAGCCTCCAAACCTTGTTGAAGTTCCTCTTGGGTTAAAAGAATATTATTTTCAATTAATTCTAATAATTTTTGTTGTCTTGTTTGCTTCAACTTTACATACTCCTTGTGTCTTTAAATTTATAAGATAAAGTCTTGTAAAATGAACGGTTATTAAGTCTTATAAGTTTTACAAAATCGGGAGATTTTTTTATATAAATTTCGGTAAAAGGTTTAACTGCACAAACCTTTCGGCCATCAATTGTAAGATAAATTTCGGTTCTTTTTTTGGAAAAGGCCTTTAATTTAATTGTGGAATTGGCCGACATAAGTATTGGTTTTGCCGCCAAGGAATGGGAGCAAATGGGGGTAATACACATACTTTGCATAAGTGGGTCGATAATCGGTCCACCTGCCGACATAGAATATGCAGTAGAGCCTGTTGGCGTGGAGATTATAAGTCCATCGGCTCTGTAATTAATACTGTCCCCTGCCACATTGGCCGAAACATCAATAATACGGGAAATAAAACCACTGGTGATAACTGCATCGTTTAAAGCAACATATTCGCCAATTGTTTTTCCGTTTTCCATTACCGAAACATTTAACATCATTCTTCTTTCGGTAAAGTAATCCTCGCTTTTAAGTTTGGAGATTAACTCTAACTCGTTTTGCTCCAAATTTGCAAGATATCCCATTCTTCCTGCATTAATTCCAAGAACAGGTTTATCGTATTTAGCAGCAATTTTAGCGTATCTGATAATTGTTCCATCGCCACCAATAGTGATTATAACATCCGAAATTTTGAAAAGTTCTTCCTCGGCAGTTGGAATAAAACCTGCAGCAACAATTGTATCGGGAATATAAGCAGTTATGCCTTCATTTTTCAAAATAACAGCAAGTTTTTCCACAACCTCGCTACAACCAGGTTTGTCTAAATTAGGTAAAATACCAACAGTCATAAGTTTTCTCCTTTCTTAATTTAGCGCTTCGTATGATTTTTCAACAACTTCCTCGGCTGAAAAATCGCCGATTTGGAAATCTTCTTCTTTTCTTATATAACATAAGTATTCAATATTTCCCTCGGGACCTTTAACGGGTGAAAAATCTAACCCTAAAAGTGAAAATTTATTTTCTTCAAGTAATCCAATTATCTTTTCGATAACTGCAATATGAACGCTCTTTTCTCTAACAACACCCTTTTTGCCCACATTTTCTTTACCTGCTTCAAACTGAGGTTTAATAAGGCAAACTGCACTGCCTCCATCTTTCAACAGGGTGCGCATAACGGGTAAAATAAGGGACAAGGAAATAAAGGAAACATCCACCGATGCAAAATCTAATTCTTCGGGGATTTGTTCACGGGTAACATATCTAAAGTTAGTTCTTTCAAGGTTTACAACCCTTTCATCGGTCCTGAGTTTCCAGTCAAGTTGACCGTAACCAACATCGATAGCATAAACCTTGCTAGCGCCGTTTTGAAGCATACAATCGGTAAAGCCACCGGTGGAAGCACCAATATCGGCACAAATAAACCCACTTAAATCTATGGGGAAAACAGTCATAGCCTTTTCGAGTTTAAGACCACCACGGCTTACATATTTTAACGCCTGACCCCTAACCTCAATAACATCATCCGGCTTTACAGTATTGCCTGCTTTATCCGACTTTTGATTATTAACATATACAATTCCGGCCATTATAAGGCGTTTTGCCTTTTCACGGCTTTCGGCGAAACCACCTTCCACCAAAGCCACATCTAATCTAACCTTAGCCATTATTTACCTCGTTTATAATTCCTTTAGCATCTAATTTGCAAATTTCAAGCGCTTCGGTTGTATCCATTTGAGGAATAAACTCATTCTCCACAGCGCAAATCTTAAATTTACCCTTAAATCCTTTTTGAAGCAACAAGGAAGAAAGGTGTTCGCCAATTCCTCCCCTTTTAACCGTTTCTTCAAAAACATAAATCTCGCTAAATTCCATTAAGGTTTCGGCCAAATCATCACTCAAAGGATAAATTTTATTAAGTTTAACAATGTTGATATCGGTTTTTTGACTAGCCTCTAAAGCCTCGCTGAAAAGTCGGCCATAGGTTACAACAGCCTTTTTCCCCTTTCCTGCAACTACCGAGAAATCAGACTTAAAGTCCACATCGCCACAAGGTTTTTCGCAACCTCTTGGGTATCTTACTGCAAAGATGCCATCATTATCGGCAGTGTATTTAATTCTATATTCAAGTTCACTGTAACTTGAAGGTGAGAAAACTGTCACATCAGGGATGCAGGTAAGATAAGACACATCAAAAAGACCTTGGTGGCTTTCTCCATCTTCACCGACAATACCTGCACGGTCAACAAGTAGTCTCAAAGGAAATTTACCAATTGCAGTATCGTGGATAATTTGGTCAAATCCTCTTTGCAAGAAGGAGGAATATACTGCAAAGTAAGGTTTAAGTCCCTTGGATGCTAAACCTGAGCCAAAACAAACGCCGTGTCCTTCAGCAATACCCACATCAAAAAATCTTGATTTATATTTTTTAGCAAATTCATCCAAACCTGTACCCTCGGTCATGGCTGCCGTAATAGCACATATTTTACTGTCCTTTTCAGCCAATTCACAAAGGGTTTTACCGGCAACTGCCGAGAAATTAAGTTTGCCACCACTTTGCGCTCCCTCATCAATATCAAAGGGCGAAACACCGTGATAATTTTTTGGGCTGGTTTCGGCAAATTTATAACCCTTACCCTTGGTTGTAACAATATGCACCAAGGAAGGTTTATCGTAATTTTTAGCAATCTTCAAAATAGACTCCAAACCCTTAATATCGTGACCGTCCACAGGACCTAAATAGTTATAGCCCAAAACTGAGAAAAGATTACTGCGATAAAGGGCATTTTTGAAGCCCTCTTTCATTTTATAGACAACTCTATAAAGAATTTTACCAACAAAGGGAATTTTTAAAAGGAACTGACCGAAAATATCCTTAAAACGATGGTAACGGGGTCGGTTACGCATTTTGGTTAAAGTACGAGCCAAAGCGCCAACATTTTTTGAAATAGACATTTTATTATCATTTAGCACAACGATAAAATTGCTCTTGCCCATACCTGCATTGTTAAGGCCTTCATAAGCCATACCACCGGTTAGGGCGCCATCACCAATAACTGCAACGGCTGTTCCATCTTCGCCTAAAATACTCTTGGCCTTATAAATTCCGTATGCTGCCGAAATAGAGTTACTGCTGTGACCCGTAACAAAGGGATCGTGTTCACTCTCGGAAGGTCGCATAAAGCCCGAAAGACCATCTTTATTGCGAAGTGTGTCAAATCGGTCAAATCGGCCTGTTAAAAGTTTGTGGGCGTAACATTGATGACCCACATCAAACAAAATTGCATCTTTTGGGGATGAGAAAACTCGGTGTAAAGCAATTGTAAGCTCCACCGCACCTAAATTGGAAGCCAAATGACCACCGTTTTGGGAAACGGTTTCCATTATCTTTCCTCTTATTTCCTCACAAAGATTTGCGAGTTCCATTTCGTTCAACTGCTTAATATCATCAGGTGAACTAATTTTGCCTAAAATTGGATACTCCAAATTTCAACATCCCTTAACTGTTTCTATCAAGTAAATAATTTGTTATTTCGTAAAGTACCTCGGTATCTCCACCAATTTCATCCAAAGCATCCAAAGCCATATTAGAAAGTTCGGCTGCAATGGCAAATGCCTTGTCAAGTCCATAAAGAGACACAAAGGTTGTTTTGTTGTTTTTATCATCGCTACCAACCGGTTTACCTAAAACCTTTTCGTTGGCAGTAACATCTAAAATATCATCAATGATTTGGAAAGCCAAACCTAAATTGTAACCGTATTTTGCTGCCGATTTAAGGGTTTCCTCATCATCTTTACCTGCAGCTATACATCCGACAGAAGCAGCAGCAATAAGTAATGCAGCCGTTTTTCTCATATACATATCCTGAAGGTCCATAGCGTCAGGTTTATTCTCCTCAAAAGAAAGGTCCAAAACCTGACCACCAATCATACCGTGAACACCTGCATTACTGCTTAAAAAGGAGATGGCTTTTAATACCTTATCACTGCTAACAGGAGCATTAGCGCAAATGAAAAATGCCTCGGTAAGTAAAGTATCCCCTGCAAGTAATGCAATATCCTCGCCATAAGCCTTATGGCAAGATGGTTTACCTCTTCTCATATCATCGTTATCCATACAGGGCAAATCATCATGAATTAAAGAATAGGTATGTATCATTTCAAGTGCCACTGCAAAATCAAGGGCAGCCTCAGGATTTCCACCACAAAGGCGACAAAACTCCATCATGATAACAGGTCTTATTCTTTTCCCACCGGCCTGTAAACTGTAACGAACAGCCTCAATAACCTTATTATATTTAACATCACAAGAAGGAAAAAGTTCGTCTATTCTTTTTTCCACAATTTCCTTGTAATCATTTAAAAGTGCGTTTAAATCCATTATTCAACCTCGCTTAAAGCTGTAATTTTAGTTTCAGCTTCCTTTAAAGCATTTCGGCAATCCTTAACATTTGCCATTCCCTTTTCAAAAAGGGCGATTGACTCCTCCAAAGTGCAGTCACCATTTTGGAGTTTTTCTACAACCTCTTCCAAGGATTTTAAAGCAGTTTCGAAATCCATTTTTTCTGCCATACTAATTCACCTTTATTTCTTTAACTTGGGTTTTAACCTTACCGTCAGCAAAGGTTATATCAATTAGGTCATCAGTTTTAAGTTCCTTGGCGCTAAGCACCAATTTTTCACCTTTGCTTGCCACAGCAAAACCTCTTGATAAGGTTTTAAGTGGGCTTAAAGCATCTAACCTACCTGCGTTTTCACCCAAACTTAATTTGCAATTATTAATTTTCTCTTTTAAACCTAAACTCAAACTGTCACTCAACCTATCAATAAGTTCAGCCTTTAAACTAATAAACTCAAGGGCAGTTTCACGAGATAAAGCCACCTTTTCAAACCTGAGTTTACTGTTTTCAAGTTTGCCCTTTAAAAGATTTGAAAGTCGGTTTTTATAAGCCTCAACCAAACCTAAGATTTCTCCTTGGTCGGGCACTGCCAACTCGGCTGCTGCCGATGGGGTTGGAGCTCGTAAATCAGCCACAAAGTCACTGATGGTAAAATCGGTTTCGTGACCTACTGCCGAAATTACAGGGAAAGGCGCCTCATAAATTTTATAGGCCAATTTTTCATCGTTAAAGGCCCATAAATCTTCGGCCGAGCCACCACCACGACCAATTATGCAAAGGTCAATATCTTCTAAAGTGTAAAGTTTGTCAAGGGCCAACAACATTTCAGGTACGGCAAAATCACCCTGCACCGAAACGGGACACATAAGCACCTCGGCCACAGGCCAACGGCGAGAAAGAATATTTAAAATATCTCTAACAGCTGCGCCGCTACCCGAAGTTACAACTGCAATTTTCTTAGGAAACTTGGGCAAAGGTCTTTTGCTTTCAGGGTCAAATAAACCTTCTTTTTCAAGTTTAGCTTTGGTTTGCTCAAATTTTCTTGCAATATCCCCTAAACCTGCATCAACAATATTTTCGGCGTAAATTCGGTATCCACCGTCTTTTTCATAAACCGAAACCCTTCCCGTTACATTGACCTGCATTCCGTTTTCTAAATCGAATTTCAAACGACTTGCAAAGGAGCGAAACATTACACAATTAACAGTGGCTTCACTGTCCTTCAACGTGAAATAAATATGCCCACTACTGTAATGATTTTTTAAATTGGAAATCTCGCCCAAAACGGAAATGTGGGAAAGTCTCGGATCCCCTTCAATTAAATTCTTGATATAAAAATTTAATTGCTTAACACTAAGTGTACTACTAGGCATATTAACCCTTTTTGGCCACGGTGGATAAAATTCCGTTTACAAAGGAAGCATCGGCTTCGGTAGCGTATTTTTTGCATATTTCAACTGCTTCGTTAATGGAAACCGATACCGGAATATCATCCATATTTTGCATTTCGAAAATTGCCAAACGCAAAACGCAAAGAGCAGTTTTAGAAATGCGTTCAATCTTCCAACCAACAGCATTTTCGGAAATAATGCTATCTAATTCCTCAACCTTTTCATAAACACCTGTAAAAACGGTTTTAATATATTCATCAGGCACAAGGTCTCTAGCCTCGAAAGCCAAATCCAAAATATCCTCAACGCTTTCCTTTGAAAACACCTTTTCAAAAATAAGGATAAACGTTTCTTCTCTTGCCATCTTTCTTGTCATAAAGGCACCTCTCTCACCTTAAGGTTATAATTATATTAATTATACAATGAAATATGCATAATTTCAAGGATAATATGCATAAAATTATGCAGTTTTCAAAAAAACTTGACAAAAAATAGTGTGAGATGTAAAATACCAATATAAAGCGTTGATAAGGACAAGTAAGTTTGCTTTGGTTCTTTTAGAGAGTGTGGGTCAAGGGCTGAAAACCTGCATAAGAAAAGGGCAAAACGAAACCACCTTTGAGCGCCAAGGGTTGCAACTTGGCCGTGAAACTCGCGTTAAGGGTTTTAAAAGTGTTCGGCTTTGCCGAGAATACGGGTGGAACCGCGGAGAATTATCACTTCGTCCCGAAAGACAAAATAGTCTTTCGAGGCGAAGTTTATTTTTTTGGAGGAAAAATTATGATTAAAGTAACACTAAAAGGCGATGTTGTTAAGGAATTTGAATCCGGCATCACTGCTTACGAAGTTGCAAAAGAAATTAGCATGGGTCTTGCCAAGTCAGCCTGTGCTGTTAGAATTAACGGCGAAAACAAGGACCTTAGAACCGAACTTACCGAGGACTGTGCTTTAGAAATTTTAACATTTGATGACGATTACGGTAAGTGGACCTTCCGTCACACTGCATCCCATATTTTAGCACAGGCAGTTAAGCGCTTATTCCCCGACGCTTTGGTTACAATCGGTCCTGCTGTTGAGGATGGTTTCTACTACGATTTTGACGTTAAAACCAATTTCACCAACGACGACCTTTTGAAAATTGAAGGTGAAATGAAGAAAATCGTTAAAGAGGATATTAAAATCGAAAGATTTACAATGTCCAAGGAAGAGGCTGTTAAATACTTCACCGAAAAAAACGAGCCTTACAAGGTAGAACTTGTTGAGTCTATCCCCGATGGAGAAGAAATCAGTTTCTATTCCCAAGGCGATTTTACCGACCTTTGTGCCGGCGCTCACCTTATGAGCACAGGTTTGGTTAAGGCATTTAAACTCACCTCTGCAACCGGTGCTTATTGGAGAGGAAGTTCGGATAACAAGATGCTTTGCCGTGTTTACGGTACTGCCTTCCCAAAGGCTTCAATGCTTGAAGAACACCTTACAATGCTTGAAGAAGCAAAGAAACGCGATCATAATAAATTAGGCCGTGAACTAGAACTCTTTACAACAGTTGACACCATTGGTCAAGGTTTACCAATTATGCTCCCCAAGGGTGCAAAAATCATTCAAACCCTCCAACGTTTTGTTGAAGATGAAGAGTACAAACGTGGTTGGCAACTTACCAAAACTCCTTACATGGCAAAGAGAGAACTTTACAAAGTATCAGGCCACTGGGATCATTACCGTGATGGTATGTTTGTTATGGGCGACCCTGATGATGAGTCAAAAGAATGCTTTGCTCTTCGCCCCATGACCTGTCCTTTCCAATACCAAGCATATTTAAACCGTGCTCGTTCTTACAGAGACTTACCTTTAAGATACAACGAGACCTCTACCCTCTTTAGAAACGAGGAGTCGGGTGAAATGCACGGACTTATTCGTGTTCGCCAGTTTACAATTTCCGAAGGTCACTTAATGTGTACTCCCGAGCAGTTGGAAGATGAGTTCCGTTCTTGCTTAGAACTTGCAATTTATATGCTTAAAACCTTAGGTCTTTACGAAGATGTTTCCTATCGTTTCTCACAATGGGATCCTGCTGACACCGAAAAGTACATCGGCACTCCCGAACAATGGAACAAGACCCAAGATATGATGGCTAAAATCCTTGATCACCTTGAAATCCCTTACAAGGTTGGCGTTGGTGAGGCTGCATTCTACGGACCCAAGCTTGACATTCAAATTAAGAATGTTTACGGCAAGGAAGACACCCTTATCACCATTCAAATTGATGAATTGCTTGCTGAAAAATTCGGTATGGAATATGTTGATAAAGATGGCGTTAAGAAAACTCCTTGCATCATTCATAGAACCTCCATCGGTTGTTATGAAAGAACCCTTGCATTGCTTATTGAAAAATATGCAGGTGCATTCCCCATGTGGTTGGCTCCCGTTCAGGTTAAAATTCTCCCCATCGCTGACCGTCACGCTGATTACGCTTACGACCTTAAGCGCAAACTTGAGGAAAAGGGCATTAGGGTTGAGCTTGATGACCGTAACGAAAAAATCGGTTACAAGATTAGAGAAGCCAGACTTCAAAAGGTCCCTTATATGCTTATCGTTGGCGACAATGAGGTTGAAAAGGGTGAAGTTTCGGTTCGTCGCAGAGGCGAAGATGGCGACCTTGGCGCTATGTCGGTTGAGGCTTATATTAACCTCGCCGTAGAGGAAATTGAAACCAAAAAAATCTAAAACTTTTAAAATCCCCTGCTTTAAAGTAGGGGATTTTTTATTCAAAACTTTCCTTAAATTATTTGAAAATTTAAGACAAAAATAATTTAAGGGGTGAAAAAATGAAAAATAAAAAGAAAATGTCAAATATGAGTAATCCGCATACCACCAACGGTCAACCTGACACTGCATTTGATATGGTTAATTTCTATGGCACCTATGAAATTCAAAAAACTGCCGACACACCCAACACCTACCCTTTGGTAGCCCAAGGTTTTAACAAAAAACAAGTGAAGACCGACCGTCAAAATCCCCACAGCAAAAAAGAAATTTGGTAAATATTATATTTTTAAAAAAAATACTTGCATTTTGAGAACAAGTGTGGTATTATCATTTTTGCAGTATTTTTGAAAGGGGTGACAATAGTGAAAGAAGGTATTCATCCGCAGTATGAAAAGGTAACCGTTAAGTGCGCTTGCGGTGCAGAGTTTGAGACCGGTTCAACAAAGAAGGACATTCGTTTGGATATTTGTTCAAAGTGTCATCCATTTTTCACAGGTAAACAGAAATTGGTAGATACCGGCGGACGTGTTGATAGATTCAACAAACGTTTCAATCTCAACGGTTAATCTTAGATTACGAATTAAAAAGACTGTCCGAAAAGACAGTCTTTTATTTTTCTTTATTTTACTTTAAGGAGGGGATTTTGTGTCAGGTTACTTAACCATTAAAAACGAAGGTCATAGTGAATACATTGAAAAGCGTTCTAAATTTTTAGGCGTGGCTTTCCCTTGCGAAACCGAAGCACAAGCCCTGGAAATCATTGATAATCTTAAAAGTAAATACTGGGATGCGAGACACAACTGCTACGCTTTTGTTGTAGATGAAGGTCGCACCCTTCGTTTCTCGGATGATGGCGAACCCCACTCCACAGCAGGTAAACCCATTTTGGAGGTTATTACAGCCAAAGGGCTTGTTAATGTTTTGGTGGTGGTTACCCGTTATTTCGGTGGCGTTCTTTTGGGAACGGGTGGACTTGTTCGTGCATACACCACAGCAACCAAAGATGCTTTAGAAAACGCAACCGTAGTGGAAATGGTCCCCTGTACCCTTTTTAAAATAACCTGTTCTTACAGCGAACACCCTTCCCTTTTAAGACTTGTTGAAAACAGCAATGCAAACCTTTTAAATACGGAGTTTGCCGAAAACGTTACCTTGAATCTTGTTTTAAAGGATGGCGATATTGCCGACTTTGAGCATAATTTAACCGAAAACTTTTCGGGCAAATTAAAAATGGAGGAAACGGATAAAACCATTTCCCCCTTCGAAATTTAAGTTTTTCTTTTGAACTTTTCTTTCCAATATCCACCACAGGATATAAATTCGGCCAAAGCACAAACAGGAATTGCTGCCACACCGTCAATTACCGAATGTTGCTTTATAAAAACGGTGGAAAGACAAACCGAAATACAAAATATTACAACTGCTGCCTTGCCGAACCAAGGGGCAGTTTTTTCTTTTAGCCAAATGGATGCCATACCGATAGAATATGCCACATGTAAAGATGGGCAAACATTTGAGTTGGTATCAAAGGCCTGTAAAGATGCCACCATATCGGTTAAAAAGTTATCTCTCGGATATACTTCAGGTCTTAAAGGCTGAAAATTCGGAAAGACAATATAAACTATAATAGCCACTGCTTGAGTTACAATTATAAATTTTTGAAGCCTTATAAAATTTTCCACATTATAAAACATAAAATACAAAAGTGAAAATACAATAAGTGCATACCAAGTCACATAAGGTATTATAAACACTTCCAAAAAAGGAATTTTATAATCCAAAGCGCAATAAATTGCAGTGCCGGTGTTGTTTGGAACAAAATATTCCAAGGAGAAATAAAAAATAAAATAAACCACCCATCCAAGCAACAACTTTAAATGGGAAAAATGAGGGTCATTTAATTTTCTTAAAGAAAATCCCCTATAATCCACAATCGGTTTTTTCATTTTCATCCTCCCTTTTTTAACGGTTTACATTATCAATTATATTATAGTACTCACCTTTTTTCAACCGATTTAAAAAAATTAATATTTTCTTAAATTTTTATTTGCCGGATTATCTATTAAATCTCCCACATCCGAAAAACGGGAGCCATGACAAGAGCAATCCCAAGTTTTTTCATATTTATTCCATTTAAGCCCACAACCTAAATGAGGACAACGCTTGGTTGTTGGTGTCAGCATACCCGACACCGACTCAAAAACATTAATCCCCAACTGCTTAAACATCATACTTCTTGAAGGGTCAAAAATTTCGGCATAATCGTTTTTTACTCCCAAAATTTCATCTTTTAAAATTTCCGCCGCCACCAGCGATGAGGTCATACCCCATTTATTAAAACCCGTTGCCACATATAGATTTTCCGTGTGTTTTGAATACTTTCCTATATAAGGCATACCGTCAAGAGTTTCGCAGTCTTGTGTTGCAAAATGATATTTTTCTTGCGCTTCAGGGTAATAATGCTTCGCAAATTCTCTCAGTTCGGTATAATTGCCACCCTTCTTTCCGGTTCGGTGCGAACCACCACCCAATAGTAGCAAATTTCCGTAATTTCTAAAGGAAAGTCCTTTCAAATCTTCATCAATATACATTCCGTTTATTAAAGGTGCGTTTGAAAGCCCCAACACATAAGAACGGTGCTGATACATTTTCATAAAATAAAGTCCGTGTTTATTTATAAAGGGAAAATGGGTGGCAACTATAACCTTTTTTGCCGTTATTTTTCCGAAATCGGTAATTGCAGTGGTATCAAGCAAATCCCTAACCACCGAGTTTTCGTAAATATTAAGTCCCTTAGCTACCGTATATAAAAATTTAAGTGGATTGAACTGCGCTTGATTTTCAAAGCAAACAGCACCTGCAACCTCAAAGGGCAATTGGGTTCTCTTGCAAAATTTTGCATTATATCCTATATTATCCAAAACTTTTGCTTCGTTTTCTATTTTTTCTCGATTTGTTTTTGAGAAGACAAATGAAGGTTTAATTTCAAAATCACATTCTACATTTTCACTTAAAACTTTATATTTAGCCACAGCTTTTTGATTTGCCTCTAAATAAATTTTGGCAGTTTCCGACCCATAATGCTTTGCAATTTTGCTGTAAATCAACCCGTGCTGTGAGGTGATTTTAGCAGTGGTGTTTTTAGTAATGCCCGAGCCTATTGTTTTGGCTTCAAGAAGAATATAATCCACCCCTGCTTTATGAAGTTCCAAGGCGCACAAGATACCTGCCATTCCACCACCGATAATTAATACATCTGTCTTTTTATAACCTTTAAAAGATTCAAACTTAGGTTTCTCTGCAGTATTTATCCACAACTCTTTCATAATTTCCTCCAAATACTTTTTAAAATAGTATTTGTTAATATAAGGAAAATATAAAAAAACCGCCTTTTTCAAGACGGTTTTTAACTAAGGGAAAATTATTTTAAAGGGCTTTCTTTTTTAGAAGCATTAGAAACTATTGCTGCTAAAGGAATAAGACCTAAAACGTTGGGGATTACCATAAGATAGTTAAAGAAGTCGGTAAGTTCCCAAACCAAATCGTTGGAAAGAAGTGTTCCTAAGAAAATAAACACAATAGCAACTACAGAATAAATTACAGTAGCGATTTTATTATTCTTAAAGAGGTATTGAACATTAATTTTACCAAAGAAATTCCAACCAATAACGGTGGAGTAAGCAAAAAATAAAAGACAAACCGCAACGAATATATTACCAACAGTGCTATTACCTACAGCATTACCAAAAGCAGTTTGCATTGCATTTGTTTTGCTAATACCTGATGTTGCTAAAATTTCTGCATAGTTTGTACCATTTGCAGCCGACAACGGACCATCACCTACAAATAAGCAAGAAATAACAACCAAAGCAGTCATTGTAAGAACGACGAATGTGTCGATAAACACACCGACCATAGCAGTTACACCTTGGTCATGGGGCTTTTCAACATTTGCCTGAGCGTGAGCGTGTGGAGTTGAACCCATACCTGCTTCGTTGGAGAAAAGACCACGCTTAGCACCTTGGCTGATAGCAGTTTTAAGTGCATAACCAATACCACCACCGATAAGTGCAGAAGGAGTAAATGCATATTTAAAAATCATACCAAATGTAGCAGGAATATATTGAATTCTAATGCCTAAAACAACAATACCGCCAAGTAAAAATACTGCTGCCATTAAGGGAACTAATTTTTCGGTAACAGCTGCCAAACGGCTTACGCCACCAATGAAAATGAAGGCGGAAACAATTGCTAAAACAAGACCTACAACCCAACCATCAACACCAAAAGCAGTATTGCAAGATTCTGCAATAGAGTTAGATTGTACCATAGAACCCATAAAGCCGAGAGCCAAAATACTTGCGATAGAGAAAAATACAGCAAGAACTTTACCAAAAACGCCCTTATATGCTTTTCTTATGTAGTATACCGGTCCACCTTGTACCTCACCATTTTCGGCAATTACACGAGTATCTTGAGCAAGAGTTGCCTCGGCATAAATTGTAGCCATACCTAAGAAAGCAATAATCCACATCCAAAAAATTGCACCGGGACCACCGGTTAAAATAGCACCCGAAGCACCAACGATATTACCGGTACCTACTTGTGCTGCAATAGCAGTTGCAAGCGCTTGGAAAGAGGACATACCGTTTTTTTGTTTTTTGCCGAAAAGTTTAATTCCGCCAAAAGTGTTCTTCATACCCTCTTTAAAACAACGCACCTGAACGAAGCGAGTTCTAAATGAGAATAACAAGCCGACACCTACCAAAAGAATAATTAACACATAGTCAGCCAAGTATGCGTTAACTGTTTGAACAAATTTCAAAACGTTAGCTAAGAATTGTTCCATTTTGTTTACTTCCTTTCATTTTTACCAATAAAAAAATCCGAGCCAAATAATTGGTTCGGACAAAGCATTTTAAATTAAAACTTTGTCCTTTTGCCTGAGAGATCGTCTTTTTATTTCTAAAAAGCCTTACACCTTCGGCACCTGTTCGAGACAGGATTCTCCAAAGCTCTGTTACACAGATTTTTGTAGGTAATTTTATTAAGATGTATGCTAGTATACCACTACCTAAAACAAAAATCAAGTAAAATTTTATTGAATTAGTAATTTTTTTGTGATAAAATTATTCTATTATAATAAATGGTGATTTTTATGGCAAAAAAACGACAAAGTGAGACTATTTCTCAACAAAAAAAAGCCCGTGCGGAATTTTTAAAACTCAAACAAATGCAAAACGGAGAGGTCGCTCCCCCACCAAAACCCAGCGAGGTAGAAGTTTTACCCAGCACTCCAAAGGAAAAATGGCAAAACTTTTGGTACCACACAAAGTGGCAGGTTATTGCAACCGTTACATTAGTTGCAATTTTAGCTGTAACTATAAGCCAGTGTATGGGTAAAACCGATTGGGATATGCAAATTGTGTATTTCACCTACTCCCCTGTTTTAGATGAACAATTAGAGGCTGTAGCCGATTATTTTGAAGGACAGTGCAAAGATTTAAACGGTGATGGCGAGGTTAATATAGCCGTTGTTAACTGCAGTCTTTCTACCAATAAATATGATGTTCAATTCGACCAGGCAAAACTCACAAAACTTCAAGCCATTATCGCAAGTGAGCCTAAAGCTATTTTATTCATAACCGATACGGAGTCAATAAAATTTTTCTCCACCGATACCTTTAAAAACTTTTTCAAAGATAAGCCTTTACCATTAAATGATAACTTTTACAAGGCTTGTAAACAAAGCAATCTCCCCGAAGGACTTCAAATTTCTTCCCGTGAGATTTCTAACACTCTTTTAGAAAATGATAAACAAGCCGCTAAAGTGTACAAAGAAGCTCAAAATATTTTAAAAAAAGTTAAATAATCATAAAAGCCGACCTGAAAAATGGTCGGTTTTTTCTATTTTTATGTAATATATACTTGAAAATATGTATATGTTAATATATAATATTAATTAATAGATTTATTATTAATAATATTTTATAGGAGGTTTCGTGATGAAACGTATTTTAGCAATCATTTTATCTTTAGTTTTAATGCTTTCTTTAGCAGCTTGTGGCACTGCTTCTACAAGCAGCGATCCTGATGCTCCTAAGGGCGCTACCTCAATGTCAATGGGTACAGGAAGCCCCACCGGTACATATTATGCTTACGGTGGCGTTATCGGTCAGTACATTAAGAACAATGCCGGCATCAGCGTTAACGTTGTTTCCACCGGTGGTTCCAAGGACAACATCCAAGGTATCGATGTTGGCGACTATCAATTAGGTACTGTTCAGTCCGACGTTATGCACTATGCTTGGAACGGCACCCGTGCTTTTGAAGAAGATGGCAAAATCACCACCTTCCGTACCGTTGCAGGTCTTTATGCTGAGGCTGTTCAACTTGTAACAACAAATGCAAACATCAAAACCGTTGCTGACCTTAAGGGTAAAAAGGTTTCTATCGGTGCTCCCGGCTCCGGTGTTTACTTCAATGCAATTGATATTCTCAAGGCTGCAGGTCTTAGCGAGAAGGACATTAATCCTCAATATCAAAACTTTGACCAAAGCGCTGATGCTTTGAAGGATGGCAAAATCGATGCTGCGTTTATCGTTGCCGGTGCTCCCACACCTGCCATCACCGAGCTTTGCATGACCAATGCAAAAACAAGAATTGTTCCCATCGATGGTGACATTGCTGAAAAACTTATGAAGGATAACACCTTCTACTCGGTTTACAAAATCCCCGCAAATTCTTACAAAAACCAAACCAAAGAGATTACAACTGTTACCGTTAAAGCTACCTTAATCGTAGATGCTAATGCTACCGAAGATGATGTATATAACATCACAAAGGCAATTTTCGATAATATTGCTGACATCTCTAAGGAACACGCTAAGGGTGCTGAGCTCAGCCTCGAAAACGCAACCGAAGGTTTAACCGTTCCTTTCCATGCAGGTGCTGCTAAATACTTCAAAGAAAAAGGCATCGAAGTAGCTACAAAATAATTCAGTATATTAATCTTAAAATAGCTGTGGCGGCTTTAAGCTGCAGCTATTTTAATGCTTAAAAGGAAGGTTAAAGTTTTGTTATTCTCAAAAAAGAAAACTGCCGAACCCATAAGTCCCATGGACTTGGATGCGGTAATGAAAAAGTTTGACAGAGAATCTAACACAAGAATTTGGGAAGGTGCTCCAAAAATTATTGTAAACAGCATTTTAGCTTTATTTTCTCTGTTTTGCATATATGTAACATTCTTTGCAACATGGCCCCAAGAAATAATCCTTTCAAGTTTCATGGGTTGCATCGTGCTTGCAGGATTTTTACTTTACCCAATTAAAAAGGGCGAACAAAAGGTAAATTCCATGCCTTGGTACGATATTATTTTAATGTTCTTAGGTTCAAGTTCATTCTTTTATTACACCTTTGATGCATTAACAATTATCAAGCAAGGTAGAAACTTTGAAACCCATCAAATTATAATCGGTGTAATCGGTATTCTTTGTCTTGCCGAACTTTGCCGTAGATGTGTGGGTCTTCCCATTCTTATTGTTGCAGGTTCATTTATTGTATATGCTATCTTTTGGGGTCTCCCCAACCCTGATATGTTAAGAAGAATAGAAACCTTGATTAGTCAATTGTTCTATTCAACAACAGCAGGTGTTTTATCTACTCCCATTAGTACTTGTTCTAAATTTATTGCAATATTTATTATTTTCGGTGCTTTCCTTGAAAGAACCGGAATTGCCGATTTCTTTATTAAAATTTCCAACTCGGTTGTTGGTGGTTTCTCGGGTGGTCCTGCAAAGGTTGCCGTTGTTGCCAGTGCAATGGAAGGTATGGTTTCGGGTTCATCGGTTGCTAACACTGTTGGCTCCGGTTCGGTTACCATCCCTCTTATGAAGAAGACCGGTTACAAACCTGAGTTTGCAGCTGCTGCCGAAGCTTCGGCTTCAACCGGTGGTCAGATTATGCCCCCAATTATGGGCGCTGCTGCATTCCTTATGGCCGAAAACATTCCTGATATTACCTACAGCGACGTTGTTGTTCGCGCAATTCTGCCTGCTGTTCTTTATTTCCTCGGCGTATTCATTGCCGTTCACTTGGAGGCTAAAAAAGAGGGTCTTCGCGGCCTTACCAAAGAAGAGTTGCCAAGATTCTTCCCCCTTTTAAAACAATCCTATTTGCTTTTACCCTTAATTTTGTTAATTGCTTTGGTTAGCTCAGGTAGAAACTCTATTGCCTTCGCTGCTGCCATCGCAATTATTGCAACCATCATCGTTGGTTTATTCAACAAGGAAAATCGCATTTCTCCCAAGCGTATTTTTGAAGCACTTGCTGCCGGTGGTCAAGGTATGATTACCGTTGCTGTTGCTTGTGGTGTGGCTGGTATTATTGCCGGTACCATCACTATGACAGGTCTTGCTAATATCATTATCAACGGCATCGTTGCTATTGCAGGAAGTAAAGTTATTATTGCATTATTCTTAACAATGCTTTGCTGTATCGTTCTTGGTATGGGTGTTCCCACCACTGCCAACTATTGCATTATGGCTGCAACCTGCGCTCCTATTCTTATTAAGATGGGCGTTCCCGATATTGCAGCTCACTTCTTTGTTTTCTATTTCGGTATTGTTGCCGACCTTACTCCCCCTGTTGCCCTTGCAGCTTACGCAGGCGCAGCAATTGCCCAAGCAAACCCAATGAAAACTGCCTTTACTGCAACCAAACTTGCAATCGGCGCATTCATTGTTCCTTATGTGTTTGCTCTTAACCCTGCAATGCTTTTTGTTGATACAAGCGTATTTGATGTTATCTTAATTTGCATAACCTCAATAATCGGTATATTCGGCGTATCTGCAGCCCTTGAAGGCTACTTCTTGCACCGGATGTCTTGGTATGAACGTATCATTTCGGCTATCGGTGGTCTTTGCTTAATCTTCCCCGGTCTTGTTACCGATATTGTAGGTATTGCCCTTGTAGGTTTTGTGTTTATTCTTCAAACGGTTATTAAGCCAAAAACAGCTTAATTTGATACTATTGAAAAAGGACTTGAGAGAAATCTCAAGTCCTTTGATTTTGCAATACGAATTACTTATCAACTACAATCAGCATTGCATGTTGACACTGTGAAAAAACTAATGTATAGTTAAAACATTAAAAATCTTCTTTAACGGAGAAATCAATATGGCAAAAAAACTATTAGTATCAGTAACTGATTTTGGTGCTGTGGCAAACAGCGATGCCGTACAGACCGAGGCTTTTCAAAAGGCTCTCGACCACTGCTTTTTAGCCGGCGGCGGCGAGGTTGAGGTTCCTGGCGGAGTATATATAATAGGCGACATTCGAATAAGGAACAACACCACACTGCATTTACTTGAAAATGCAGTTTTAAAGGGGAGTAAAAACCCTAAAGATTATCGCAATATTTTAAAAGACCAATTAGAACCCCTGCCTACAGAACAGGCAACCGATGCACATTGGCATGGCCCTTTTGAATGGATAAAAATGGGTGGCGGCTTTAAGGTTCACTTATATACTGCAGGAAGTTATTGGAATTATGGTATTATACGCGCTGTTTTTGCTGAAAATATTGCTCTAATTGGTGAAAAGGGCAGTTTAATTGATGGGAATAATGTTTACGACCCCGAAGGCGAAGAAAACTATCGTGGACCACACGCAATAAATATTCATTTTTGCAAAAACGTCAAGTTGCGAGGATATACGGTTAAGGACAGTTCCAACTGGGCTCATGCAATTTTTCAATCAGAAAAAATACATTTTGAAAATCTCACTGTTTTAGCAGGCCACGATGCTCTGCATACAAGGACTTGCAGTGATGTTAAAATATACAACTGTAAATTGATTACGGGCGATGACTGTATTGCAGGATTTGATAACATAAATGTTCATGTTAAAGATTGTGAAATTAGTTCTGCTTGCAGTGCATTCAGATACGGTGGTTATAACATTTTGGTTGAGGATTGCCACATTTACGGTCCCTGCCAATACCAATTCAGAGGCAGTTTTACCCATGAAGAAAAAATTTCGGGTGCTCTTATTTCGTCTTCTTCAAAAGCACGTAACAATATGCTGTCGTTACTTACCAACTTTGTAACTTCCGATTTACCCGCACGCCATGCGCCCGGTAGAATTGTATTCAAAAACTGCTGTGTAGAAAATGCCGATAGATTTTTACATCTCAATTTATCGGGTAATGAAGCGTGGCAGGTAGGCCATCCACCAAAGGATATTACCTTTGAAAACATAAAAGCCGAAAATATATCTATGGGTGTTTACTGTTATGGCGATGGCATTGTGCCCATAACCCTTAATCTTAAAAACATTGAATATTCAGTTCGTGAAGGCAGTGAACAAGAGCCGATTTTTAAGATGGCGCATTTTGATAATATCAACCTCCATAATGTTAAAATCACAAACTATAAAGGCAATGCCCTTATTAAAACATGGTCGGATGGAGGCAACGTAAACGTAAATAATCTTGACTGTGATACGAAGGACGGAGAGTTGCTAGTTAAAGCAACCGAAAAATTTATATGCAATGCAATTTGAATACAAAAAAGGACTTGAGAATTGTCAAGTCCTCTTCATTTTTTGCATATATTCTATAATCAATATAAATTTAAGCAGGAGGGAATGGACCCCTCCCTTACATATTCTGAAAATTATTAAATACCAAGCGACTCAAAAATTCTTGAGCCGTTTCTTTTTGTCTTTTGCTTGACTATTATATATATGTATGTATATAATTAATTATAACTTATATGAAAAGTGGGTTTAAAATGGATATTACAAAAGTAGATAAAAACTTTATAGTTGAAAGCAATATTAATATTCCCGATATAAAATTCTATGATGCAAAAGAAGCACCCTTTAAAATTTACGGCGTGTTCTACGAGGATGAGAGATTTCGCAGAATGCCCAAAGCCATAGCCAAAACCGTCAACGATGGCGTGGCAGGTCTTCACGAACACACTGCAGGTGGCAGAATACGTTTTAAAACCACCAGCCCCTATGTTGCAATTAATACAAAAATGCCCCATATCGGTCAAATGCCCCACTTTGCACTTACCGGTTCTTCAGGTTTTGATTTGTATATAAATGAAAATGGTAAAGATAGATATTTCCGTTCCTTTGTTCCTCCCTTTAGTATGAAGGACGGTTACGAAAGCGTTATCGAATTTGGAAACAATGATCTTAAAGAAATTACTATCGATATGCCTTTGTATAGTAGTGTCAGCGAAATATATGTTGGTTTAAGCCAAGATGCTGAAGTTTTCGAGCCCGAAGAATATGCTATTAAAACACCCATCGTTTACTACGGCTCATCTATCACCCAAGGAGGATGTGCTTCAAGACCGGGCAGTTGTTATACTGCGCGAATTTCCCGAGAGTTAAATGCCGATTACATTAATTTGGGGTTTTCGGGTAGTGCCAGAGGCGAAGATGCCATTGCCGAATATATTGCAGGACTTCAAATGTCATGCTTTGTTTACGATTATGACTATAACTCCCCTTCTTTAGAAGAATTGGAAAAGACCCACGAAAGATGTTTCAAAATTGTTCGTGAAAAAAATCCCGATTTGCCAATCGTTATTTTATCTCGCCCTAAGTTTAAACTGACTGATGAGGAAGAAAAAAGGTTCGAAATTATCGAGAAAACCTATAAAAATGCCAAAGCAAATGGCGACAATAATGTTTACATTATTAAAGGAACGGTGCTAATGGAAAAGGCCGGATTTGAAGGCACTGTTGACAACTGCCACCCCACCGATTTAGGCTTTGCATCAATGGGTGATGCCATTGCACCCGTACTTAAAAAAATATTCAATTTGTAAAACGAAAAAGGACTTGGGAAAATTCCCAAGTCCTTTGTTTTATTCTTCAAAGCAATCGTATGCTTTTAGGGTGTATTTGCCAATTTCATAAAGCAGGTTTTCGCCCTTAATCATAATTTCAAGGGGAACACATAAAAGGCGCTTATCCTCTTCAAAGGGGCGTCTGCGATGGGGTGGCATAAACATTGCATCAGCCTCAAAGGTGAAATAACCGTTATAGCCGATTTCGCCCAGTCCATGCATAAGAGAGTCTAAATTCATTGTGCCAAAGAAAGGTGCTATATGGTGGTCGCCGTTAGACCAGTTGTCCTGAACGTGCAAAGCGTGAACATATTTACCCAAAAGCTTTAAAGACTCGTGCTGTGGTATATCCTTCATATTTCCGTGACCTGTATCCCAACAAACCTTAAGCATTGGGTGGTCGATATATTCAACAAGTTCTAAAACAGTCTGAGCATCATCAGCCCAAAACCAGTTAGGGTCAAACATTTTGTTGAAATTTTCGGTTAAAACATAAACCCCTTTTTCTTCAGCAAAGGGCAAAAGTTTGTTGTAAAACTCCTTGTTCTTTTCAAAGCTTTCTTCCTTTGTGGAAATTCCCTTTAAATGACCCGAATGAACGACAGTATTGTCAATGCCGAGCATTGCACAAGCCTCAATACAGCGCTTATTAACATCAATAAATGCTTCGCCGTCGGTGAAGGGTTGTCCCATTGGCGCATGGCTTTGCACCAACTTTAATCCCTTGCTTTCAACAAAGTTTTTAAGCTTTTCAATATAACATTTCCAGTCATCCGAAAAGACACCGGTTTTATTGCGCAAATCCATTCCAAAATTGTAATCAATATACTTAAATCCCGACTGCGCAATATAATCGATAGCCTCAAATTGGTCTTTTGCGTGTATCCTGAAATCACCGGTTGTAGTTGCTAATTTCATAACATTTCCTCCCTTGGGCCTTTAATCTTTACTGTTCCACTATATCGTAACTAACCTTTGAATATACCTTTGTGAAGCCTAAATCTGCATCTTTACTATGTAAATCACCTGCAGAAAGTTCTATATTATAATAATGATTGCTCTCATTTGCTATACTAACCGTAGCGCCATTTTTCATAACCTTAGTTTCGGTATGAGAAAAAATCTTATTGCCGTTTTCGTCATAAACAATCAATTCATAGGATATATTTCTAATCATATTATCCGTATTGTTTTCAATGTAAAAGGTTACATCTGGCTGGTTGCCGGTCAAATAGTATTTATATGGCTCCATGTAAACCCCAATCGCATCTTTAACAGCAGTGCTATACTCAATATAGTCCCCGTCAAAGCTTCCACCATCTTTATAACGATATTTAGCGTTTGAAACAACGGTTACACGGCCGTTTTCATCAACTGTGGTAACGACATCCAAGGTAACGGTTGAAGGCTCCGATGTAATCGTATTATCCGTTACCGAAGATGTTTCGGATAAAACTAAATCGGCAGAAGAAGTGGAAGGTTCCGAACTTTCATTATTTGTAGACGAAATATCAAAACCTTCATCATTCATAGATGATGCTATTTCATCAGATGTTTGTGATTTGTCGTTTTTCAAGACGCTTCTTGTTATAGAATTCGATATGTAAGCCGAAAGGAAGAGCAATATTATCGCCATTACAATAACAGCTATCTTCATCCAGAGAATTCTTTTTTGCTTTTTCTCTTTAGCCTTTGTTAAAATTCCTATATACGCTTTAACGCCTTTTAAAAACTCATCGTATGACTTTGTGCAAAAACAAAGGGTTTTATCTTGAGTGACAACAGTGGCTTCTTGGATAACACAATGTTCCACAAACTCTCCAACGGAAATTTGAAGTTCTTCGTCTTCAATAGTTTTTTGGATAGAGTATGTTGGCATATAACGGTCAAATTTCTTAAGCTTCGAAAAATGAACAGCCACCTTTGAAATAAAGGTTTCGCCTAACCTATCCCTAGCAAATGGGAAAAAATTCACCGTTGTTTTTAGGTGTGTTATACCATCTTCCCATTTTGTGTCATTAATATCGGGAACATTTTCATCGGTTAAATTTTCAATGTCATCAAGAACCACCTTAACGCAGTTCAAAAAACCTTGTTTTTTGTCAAGGTTATGATTAAACAATTTATTTACAAGCTCATCCGATTCTAAAAAGGCCAAAAAGAGCATTTTTAGGTCGCAAGAATAGATTTTTTCTGCCGAGTTTAAGGACTTTGCCGCAAATTTCTTTAACTCAACAAACCATGATTCACCATACTCGGAATACAAAGTATCCTCTAGTACAGTATGCATACATTCTATAGTATCTGTAATAACCTGCTTATAAACCGATTTGGATGATGTAATGAAGGTTATGATATTCTTAACGTCGGTATCTGGCATAAATATCTCTCCCCAAAAATTATAGTTTAATTGTACCTTTTTTGTATTAAAATGTCAATAAAATTTGCTTTCTGAGTGTTTCTATGATATTATTATATTATATTATTGTTTGGGAGGGAAAATTATGAGCGAAATCAAAAAGCTATTTGATTCTGCCAAATCTCATTATGAGAAAAAGGGAGAGGAAAACCTGCGCAAAGCCATACCCTTGTTTGAATTTGTTGCAGAATTAGACACTCCTTTAGGAAATCTATATTCCCACGCCCATTATTTAACTGGAAAATGCTATGAGCAACTTAATGAAAACGACAAGGCTTTTGCACACTATAATATTGCTTACTCATGCCACAAGCCTCACATATTTGCCATAAATTCTTTAGGCATTTGCTATTATACCGGTATCGGTGTTGAAAAGGATTTTAATAAAGCGTTTTCATATTTTTCCGAAGCAGCCGAACAGGGCTACGACCGAGCACAATACAATGCCGGTCTATGCCATTATTACAAAGACATAGACGGAAAATCTTACGAAAAGGCCTTCGATTATTTTCTTGCAGCCCACAATCAAAAACATTCAACCTCAACAAAAATGATAGCCCTTTGTTATGCCGATGGACTCGGCGTTAAGCAAAACTACCAAAAGGCATATGAATATATGCTTATGGCGGATAAAAAAGATGCTGTCGTAAAACCGAGTCTTGTTGAATATGCTACTAAAATCGGCAACTTCAAGGCGGCCAAAAATCATATACAAGATATTTTAAATTCGGAAAGTGATTCTTCCGATCAGTTTAAGCAAGCTAAAAAGCAACTTATTGAAATCGACTCGAACTTAATCCCAAAGGCACTTGAAAAAGATTTTAGCACAAGTCTTCGTAACTTCCCCAATATAAAAGACTTAACCGAAAAATACGGTTCCTTTAACAAAGATTTCATTTATGACACAGCCATTAAAAACGAAAATTTAGGCAACATGGAACTTGCTATTCAATTTTATATAATTGCAGCAGCAAACGGCTCTAAAAAGGCGCTATATACCCTTAACAATATGTCCGTGAAGGATACTTTGTATTTCAGCAACATTATGGATTATAGCGGAGAGGATAAAAAATAATGGATGAAGCTCGTGATTTTTCTCTTTACAACCGAATTATAAAATCGGAAAACAATTCTGCCGTTATTCAAAATATTTTGCTGGTTGATGTATGCCCTCACCTCGTTAAGCTTATTAAAATTTTCGCTTACGACGAAAATAAAAAATGGTTAGACCCCCAAGAACAGTTAAATCTATGGGAGAAAAATAAAATCTATCTCGAGGATATAAAAAACCTTAACGGAAAAACTGACTACAATGGCAATAATGTATTAACCAATGAGAAATTAGAAAAATTTGCTGGTGGAAAATCAATTACCGAACTAATTAAACCTAACATTGCCAAGGACAAAACCGACTGGTTGCCCTTTGACTATGGAGATATTGATGTTGCAGGTATTTGTAAAATTCTTCGCAAACGTATTAATGATGATATAAGACAGAACAAACCGTTTCAAGAATTTTTGGGCTCCGAAAAGGGGCTTGGCTTTTACCGAAACGAATATGGTGGTCATCTTACGGAAAACCTACGTAAAAGTTGTTCTTTGGATGATGTAAAAAATGCAATTACTAATATCAAAAAACCGTTAGATACCTTAATTAACCAAATGAGGACCGCCCAATTATGCAATACCCCAAACAGAAATCAAGATGCACTAAAGGTTTTGGGCGATATTTCTTCTTTCCTTAAAAATATGCGATTAACCATCAACAGCATTTGTGAGTGTAAAATCAACAAGGATAACGAAAAACTTTACGATGCAAAAAATCTTTATCCTTATTATATTTTCTTGGCCTATCCCAGTGCCGAAAATGACAAATTCCGTAGATTTTGCAACGATGTACTTCGCACCGATCACGCAAAAAGTGACAAACCCATATTCACCGATCAAGGCACCATCGACTACCTCTCGGCTCTTTCAATATCTAAAAGTGACGAAAGAAGTCATGAGGCAAAAAAGATATATAAAGAGTTATTAGAACCAATGCAAAGAGAAGGCATCCTCAAGGTTTTAAGGTTAACTGACGAACAACATGCAGTTGGATATATCGACCTTGAACCCATAAATAAAACGGATATCTTTATCAAAAAATTACAAACGGTTGAGGGTAATATCTGCGTTATCACCGATAACATAGACCTTGCCGATAAAATATGGGAATTCAATTCCAATGACGAAATCAAAAATTGTTCAGCGGTGGCTATGCGCATTTACAATAAAGAAAAAGCAGTGCCCTTTTATAAATAAATTTAAAGGATTGTTTTTATGGACCAAACACGAATTATGATTGCCATTCCTCAAGAAGGCGAAGATATATATTGTATGGAAAACGGTGTAGTTACAAACTACACATTAGGCAAACCTATTTCCGTTGGTGGTGAAGGTATCATATACCGTGCCACGGGTGGAAAGGTTTATAAAATATACAAACAAAATCGCCTTACTGAATATAGCATTTCAAAACTCAAGGCCATGATAAACGAAGCCCCCACCCTTGATGACAATATTTGTTGGCCCAATGGTCTTGTTTTAGAACCTAGTGATAAAAGGATTGTTGTGGGTTGTATTATGCCTAGAATTAATACCCATGACAACGATGTTCATACCCTTGATGCATTTGTTAATTCCATACATTATTTATCAAGAGAATGGAATTGGGACAGATCCCACCTTGTGCGACTTTGCACAAAAATAATTGAAACCTTCCGTTGCTTGCACAAAAATAACATTTTAATGGGCGATGTCAATTTAAGCAACATTTTGGTCCGTAAGAATTGTGAAGTTTACTTTATTGACACCGACAGTTATCAGTTTAAAGATTTTTTGTGTCTTGTTGGTATTCCGGAATTTGTTTCTCCCAGAATACATCGCCTTGAAAAATCCTTCAACGAAATCAGAAGAACCATAGACGATGAAAATTTCGCTATTGCAAGTCTTGTTTTCAAAATACTTTTCTTAGGTTCCTCTCCCCTGCCACAAGGAAATATAGGCGATATATCCGACCTTTTAAATCACAAATTCAAATTCACTTCTAATACAGCAGTACCTCATCAAGACAACCTTATTTGGCTTAACCTTACAGAACGTATGAGGGAGGCCTTTATAAATGTTTTCACAAAGGAAATCTATCCTAATGACGATGAATGGATAGATATGCTTAAAGAACTTTTCTCTTATATGTGTTCCAATTTCCTATCCAACGAAATTTATCCTTCCCAGGCCATTGATTTAAAGGATTTTGGTAAAATCAAATTCCAAAAAGCACACTGTGCTAACTGTGGCTCTCAATATGAGGTTTATCCTGGAAGCACCGAAAAATTTTGCAGTACCTGTCAAGGAGTTCGCTACGATAACCAAAGAAGAATTGTAAAGGTTCGCTGCAAAAAATGTAGTAAAGTATTTACCGTTAACCCTTGGGATACCCGTGAAATTGACACGGACGATATTCTTTGCCCCGATTGTGACGAAAACTCAAGCTTTGGCAAAACGGATACCGTGAGTACCGTAAAACTCGAAGATACCTTTAATAAAATAATCAAAAACCTTGATGCTAAAGAAACGGAGGGAATGATATAATGGCAAAAATATTT
>JAZNLZ010000020.1:0-17526 GCA_045579365.1 Acutalibacteraceae bacterium | reverse complement strand
GCACGGATCTTTACGTCTATCATATTGCCGAAGACGGCATCATTGAGTTGTTGGGCAAGGCTGAATACGGTACGTATGAGGATGGCACGATTGAGAGCATATCGTTTTACACCTCGTCCTTTTCCACTTTCTTTACATCGGCAAAGGAGTTGGACACGGATATTTCAGTCGTTACTGGAGACAGTGAATCGACAGATGATATGGGAGACACTGGCGAGAACGAAAAACCTCTCCGTCCTTGGATAGTGTTATTTGCTGTTTTGATGAGTGTAATTGTCGTTTTGCTCGTTGTTACTATTGTGCTGAGAAGAAAGCGCAAAAAGGTATCAACTTGATTTTACTGAAAGCCAGGAAGATGATGGACAAGAAACACCCTCAATGAAAATGACTTTATTGAGGTGATATCTTTTTCGGTTCTCAATAAAAAGGGACAAGAAAGATCATCAACTATGACACGCACCGAGAAAAAATATAAAAAAGTCCGAAAAAGCCTTGTCACAAGCGGATTTTCCTAAAAATTCGGTGATATCTTTTTCGGTGCGACGTGCCAACAATGCGAACCGAAAAAGATATCGGTTCGAAAAACCCAGAAACCACAACGGTTTCTGGGTTTTTTGTGCCATTTTTCAAAGTGTAATTCAAAAGATATCATTTCCCAAAAACGACCTTTCGGGGAGGACTTGAACTAAATCGCAAATCAATATTAGTGGAAAAGTTTAAAATTTTATGATATAATTAGTTCGATAAATAAGAATTTATATGGAGGCGTAAAATGATTGTAAAATACGTTACAAATACATATGAAATAACAGATACGTATAAAAATTTATTGATTAATGCAAAAGATGCGAGCGTGAAGATAGAACCATCCAATGACGATAGCACAAAATTAGTTTTTTTCGAAAATAAAAAACATCCATATGAATTTTACATTGAAGACGATACACTTACGATTAAATTAGTAAAAACGAGATGGTACAATTTTTTAAGAATTGGTATTGATCGTTCGGAAATCAGACTATGTGTTCCTAAATCAATACTTGAAACGATCTCGGTAAGCTCAAATACAGGACGCGTGGATATATCGTCAATAACTTGTAATGGCGCTATAGATATCCAGATAAACACTGGAAAAATAAATTTAGAAAGTGTTTTCTGCCAAGTTTTTAATTCGAAAGGAAACACAGGACACATCTCGTTGAACAAATTGACTGCAACAGAGCGTATTTCAATCAAACGCGGCACCGGAAAAGTTTCATTAAATGATTGCTCTGCCCATGAAATTTTTGTAAAAACCAACACAGGAAGCGTTCGTGGCAGACTTCCGTCTAATATGGCGTTTATAGTTCAAACTAACACAGGCAGAATAGAAATACCTAAAGCCCATATTGGAGAAGCAATCGGCGGAAGATGCGAAATAAAAACAAACACGGGAAATATCAAATTTGAATAAGGAATGTCAAATTCTAATTTATCGAATTGCTTCACGCCGATATCTAAATCGGTGCAACTTGCCAAAAAGACTTTACTGAAAAGTAGGGTCTTTTCTTTTTGTAAAGTTTGCTTGACATTTTAGGGGTTATCTGCTATACTTATTTTTGTAAAGCAAACTTTACATCTTGAGTTCTTTTCAGGAGGGATTTTTTTGAAAAATAAAATAGAAACTATCCGGAAGGAACAGGGCATTCGCCAAGAAGAATTTGCCAAGGCCATGGGCGTTTCAAGGCAAACCATTAGTTCTTTGGAAAACGGGCGGTACAACCCATCCATCCTTTTGGCCCATAAAATTGCAACATACTTTAAGATGACCATTGAAGATGTCTTTATTTTTGAGGAGGAGTAATATGAAAAAGAAAGATATAATTTTCGGCGTAATTTGGCTTTTGCTCGGTTTAATTTTAACCCTTTTATGCTGTTTGGAAACTTTGGATGAATTTTGGAGCGGTATGGGTTCGGCTTTGATGGTCGTTGGTATTGTGCGTCTGCTCCGCAGTTACCGTTTGAGCAGGAGTGAGACTTACCGAGAAAAAAGAGAAGTTGCTGTAACCGATGAACGCTTCCACTTTATTCGCAACAAAGCCTGGGCTTGGGCGGGTTATCTGTTTATCATCATCTGCGCCCTGAGCACTATCGTGTTTAAACTTTTGAAACAAGATTTGCTGTGTATGGCTTCGGGTGGCGCTGTTTGTCTGATGCTTGTACTGTTTTGGGTATCGTTCTTTATTTTAAAGAAAAAGTATTAAAGCCGTTGCGAAAGGATGGATATCTAAATCGACGCAGAAAAGTCCGAAACCACAACGGTTTCGTGAGTTTTTTCTTTTCTTATGTACAAGATTAATTTAGAACAAAGGAGTGAGCAGATTGGAAAACAAAGAAACGGGTGAACGCTTTATCAACGATGCAAAAACGCTTGCCGGTATTGCGCTGCGTACAGGTCTAAAAATAGGAACAATCCTTGGAGCAAAGACCGTATATGATTCTTTCTTCAAAAGATATGAAAAACGAGATATCCACACGGTATTCGGTGAATTTGATTATAGCAGAGTGTCCGAAAGGCTGCCACGAACCACCTTCTTCTTTCCCAGTAATCATTTAAAACTTCAAGGCTATTTCTATCCTTGCCCCAACGCAAAAGGAATGGTTGTGGTTTGCCATGGTATGCATGCCGGTGCAGATGATTACATTCCATTCATTGAATACTTTGTGCGCAACGGATACGCCGTGTTTACCTACGATTGTCAAGGCACCTATGCATCCGAAGGTGATTCTACCGTGGGTATGTGCACTCCCTTGGTAAATTTAGACCATGCATTAACCTATATCAAAAATCACAAACAATTATCGAAGTATCCACTATTCTTATTTGGACATTCCTGGGGAGGATATGCGGCAACCTCGGTACTTTCTCTCCATAAAAACATTTGTGGATGTGCTGCTGTTGCTCCTTTTAATAGTGGCTATACATTGTTTGTAGAAAAGGGAGAACAGTTTATGAGCCCGTTTTCGGATATGCTCAAAATCGATTTCCCGAAAGAATTTTTGGACGCCTATCAAAAGTTGTTATTCAAAGATTATACGAAGTACAATGCCGTAAAGGGAATCAACAGTACCGATGTGCCCGTCTATATTGCCCACGGCAACCGTGATTTCGTAATCAGCTTCGGCCATCAATCCGTTATTTCGCATCGAGATGAAATTAGAAAAAATAACGTAACCTATTACATTGGTACCGGTCCCCAAGCAGGTCATAATACCGTTTTGCACTCAACTCGGGCTGTTGCCTATCAAGAGAAGGTCAAAAAAGACCTGAAACAGTTAGAGAAGACTTGCGACCGAAATCTTACACAGGAAGAATTGACCGAATTTTGCCATAGTGTTGACCACACCTTATATAGTGAAGTCAATATGGATATGATGCAGGATATTATAAGTATGTTTAATAAGGCGTTAGAATAAAAATATGGTTGCTTGAATATAAAATGCGTATATAACAATAGAAAAACGGTTGATAATTGGCAAATCAGCGCCAGTTGTCAGCCGTTTTTTTATTCGCATAAAATGATTTGAAGTATGAAAAATATACAATCATGCTTAAACGCAACAAGATATTGCAAAATTCTACAATATATGATATAATACAACATTATATGCCCAATTAAGGAAATGCTTTTAATGACAAAAATCTTTGCTATTTTTTATTTTTAAAAGGAGTTCTCAAATGAATATAGGACTAGTATTATCCGGTGGAATGGCTAAAGGTGCACTTCAGCTTGGCGCTTTATATGCATTAAGCGAATTTATACCATCCGAAAAAATTAAATATGTTTCCTGCGCTTCCGTAGGTGCTCTCAATGGTTATGCCTATATGACAAACAAGCTTGAACGAGCAAAGAAAATGTGGAGCGAGATTTGCAACAACGATAAAAAAATGAGTTTGACCCAATTTCTTAGAAGCGATGTTTTGCAACAAGATATTGTCGGCCTTTATGATCCTAACGATTCATTATCTTCTGAATTTTATTGTTCTTTGCTTGAATTAAGCACCAAAAGTATTGTATATAAAGATTTATCTGAGGTAGACAAAGATAAAATACCGCTATATTTAAAAGCTGCTGTTGCGTTGCCTGTTTGTAATCATTCGGTTCAGGTTGACGGTTCAGGATATTTTGATGGAGCAGTAGTTGACAACATTCCTGTTTTCCCACTTTTAAACCGTGAGATCGATTATATCATTTGTATATATTTTGATGATATATGCTATAAATTTGAAAACACCGATTTTGATAATAAAGTTATCAAAATAACCTTCCCAAACGAAACCTCCTTAAAACAATCATTTGTATTTCAACAAGACAGCATTGATAATATGTTAGAGGTTGGTTATGAAAGAACTAAAAATGTTTTAAACCAGTATTTTAGCGATGGCTATGATAATCTTGAACAAATTTACCGTAATATAGATTTTATTAACAAAAATAACAAAGAAAGCCAGCTGCGCTTGACCGGTGACGTTATTATCACCAATTTCAATAAAATAACACAAAAATTAACCCGAAAAAAGATTTTATAAATCTACCTAATAAAATAAACAGCACCCCAAAAGAGTTTGACTTTTGGGGTGCTTTTCATATATGAATACTTTTTAAAAATATGTCATTACAGCGAAAGCTGGATATCTGCAATCTTGATACTAGGATCGTCCAACACCTGTTTTAGCACATTTAGATAGTAGGTATGGAAGGTACTAACATCATCTTCACTGGTAATCCTTGTTTGCACATCATAAGCCATATCAACTTCCTTGGTCTTAGCATTCAAAACCTGAATGACATAAGCAGGAAGAGCACAATTACCGTTGGTATACATATCAAACTCAATACCCTCAGGCATATCAATGGGTACAAGCGAGTAGGCCATCGAATAGTAGATTAGAAGGGGTGAAGAACGGTAAATATTATGCACTAAAGCTTCAAAATCTCTATCTTTAAACTTGACATGCCTGTAAAGACCAATTTGCGAAACCGAGTACGCCTTTAAATTTTCCGCAAAGGAACGAGAGTAATCAATCTTGGTATAACAAGCAGCACTTTGCACCTTAGGGCCTGCGCAATGTTTTTCCTGTACGGAATTGCGGCAATGATAAAGACCTATAGGCATTATGTTCTTAAGGTTTCCATTTAGTTTAGCCAAGGCTACAGAACTTGCATAGAAAAGTAAATTTGCAGGTGAACATTGATTGTTTTGACAATAGGTTAGCACTTTTTCTACCAAATCGCCGCCAATCTTATGACGATAGGTTCGAGTAGAATTGCGAACAAGGAAAATAGGCATGCCTCGTTGATGTTTTTTAAGTTGCTTCTGCCAAATGGGATTATTGGGACCGTGAATACCGGCATAGAATGGTTCGGGATTATCGGTGAACAGATTAGTGAAATACTCCAAGTGTTTCTCCTCTGAATTGCTTTTGGAGTTCTTTTCAATATCCTTTTTAATAATCTCCTCAAAACTTTCAGGGGCAGGTGGCAACGTTTCGCCCTTCTTTAACGCATTATACACGTTAATAAGGTCCATATACAAAATATTGATTCCATAAATGTCAATAACCAAGTGACAAATCTTGAAAAATACCATGTGACGATTATCATATGTATTAATAAAATAAGGTTCAATAACAACGCCGTGCATATAGTCAACGGGCTTTTTTCTAACCTTATCGATAAAGGCCTCTTGCTGTTCTTTGGTTTTAAAGGACAAAACCGGAACCTTCTTGATATTCTTTCCGGAACCACTAAAATACTGCATCAGTTCTCCCTTCTTTTTGAAGAACCTGATTCTAAGACAGTCATTTCGTTCAACCAAAAGTCTAAACGCCTGTTCCATAAGTTCGAAATCCACTTCCTCATCAAAAGAGATAGAGGAAAGGATATTAATTACTCTTTTATATAAACTGTACTTGCATTGCATATATGCCACGTCTTGCGATAAGCTTAATTTGTAACAAGATTTGTTCGTCATATTCCACTACGCTCCTGTTAATCGATATGTTTTTATAATATTGTATTATTATACCACACTTTTTCGACAAATTAAAGTATTTATAGACTTTTTAAATAAATAATTTTTATTCTTATTGCTAAATCAAGTAATATGTGTTATAATATGCCAAGTTTGCCGATATTAATCGGTTTTAAGGATAAAATAACATTATGTTAAAATAAAACAGAGGAAGGTTAAAATGGATTTTTTTGGTTTATCCCTTTTCGGTTCTTTAAACTCAGGCGCACTTATTGCTGTTGCATCCGTAATCTTTATTGTGGGTCTTGCCCTTACAATAAAGGGAGGCGACTGGTTTGTTGATTCGGCTTCTTGGTTTGCCGAGGCAACCGGTATCCCCAAATTTGTTGTTGGTGCAACCGTTGTTTCTTTTGCAACAACACTTCCCGAACTTCTTGTTTCGGTAAGAGCAGCAATGAACAACTCAGCTCAACTTGCAATCGGTAATGCAATCGGTTCGGTTACAGCCAACACAACCCTTATTATGGGTGTTTCCCTTGTGGCTATGGCAGGTGTTGTCAGCCGTAAAAGTTTTTCCATTAAGGGTGGACTTTTACTTGCAGCCATCATCGGTTTGACCATTCTTTCCCTTGGTGGTGTTCTTCCCACCTGGTCGGCTTATATTCTTTGGGCAATCTTCCTTGTATTTATGATAAGCAACGTCATTGAAGGTAAACAAGGCGCCGAGAATGACACCATTGATGCTCACGAGAAAAAGCAAATCCCCTCAAAGATTTTCTTCTTTGTAATCGGTACTGCTTCCATTGTTTTCGGTGCTGAGTTCCTTGTTTCTTCAGGCAAAACCATCGCTTCAAGCATCGGTATCAGCGAAACCATTATCGGCTTTACCGTTATTGCTCTCGGCACATCTCTTCCTGAACTTGTTACAACCCTTACTGCTATTCGCAAAAAGGAAGCATCACTTTCGGTTGGTAACATTATCGGTGCAAACATTATTGACACAACCCTTATTCTTCCCCTTTGCGCAGTTATCAACGGCACCAACGGCACAGTTCTTCCTGTTGAAAGGGTTAATCTTACCTTCGATTTCCCTGTTTGTATCGCTGCTTGTGCTGTTGCAATTGTTCCCACAATTATCATGGGTAAATTCAAAAAGTGGCAAGGTTATGCCCTTCTTGCAATTTATGTTTCATATATGGCTCTTCTTGTGCTTAATGAAACCGGCATTATTGCCCTTGCATAATAATTTTAAAGATAACATAAAACACTCACCTTTTTGGTGGGTGTTTTGTTTTGATTGAAAATTTAAATGCAGTATGTTATACTTAATTGGATTTAATTTATGTTGGGAGGTTTAAGGTTGAAACATAAACAAAATTTACATATCCATACAACCTATGTTGATGGAAAAGATAGCCCTGAAGATATAATCCTTGACGCAATAGCCAAAAATTTTGAATCAATTGGCTTTTCCGAACATTCATATACCGAATTTTCCAACTTTCCCAACCAACTAACAAGTCTCAAAATGGATGCTTACCGAAAAGAAGTATCGGAACTTAAAAGTAAGTATCGTGATAAAATCGACATTTTTTGTGGCTTGGAATATGAATTTACCTCCGACCTTAACACCGAAGGTTACGACTACTTAATTGGGTCGGTTCATTATTTGGACTGCAATGGTGAAGTTGTTACCTTTGATAGAGATTTGCAGAATATTCTAGACTACATTGACACCTATTTTAACGGCAACGGTTTAAGTTTCTCCAAAAAATACTTTGAAACAGTGGCTTTGCTCCCCACAAAAAAAGACTTTGATATATTAGGTCACTTTGACCTTATTTCAAAACACAATGTGACAGGTAAATATATCGAAACTTCATCAAAAGAATATCTTAACTTAGGCTTTGATGCAATTCATTCACTAAAGGGGAAAATTCCTTTTTTTGAGGTCAATACCGGCGCATTAGCCCGTGGATTTCAATTATCCCCCTATCCCCAAATGGAATTTTTAAAAGAATTTAAAGATTGTGGTTTTGGTGTTTTGATTACATCCGATTGCCACGATAAAACCTATCTTGACGGTTGTTACACCGAATCCGAAGAATACATAAAACAAGCAGGATTTACAACAAAGTGGATTCTAACAAACAATGGATTTAAAGAGGTTAAACTATGAGCGTTTTAACAATAGTTATTCTTTTGTTTTCTCTAATCGGCGCTGCCGATTTCCTTTTTGGAAATAAAATAGGAGTTGGAAAAGAGTTTCAACGAGCCTTCACAATATTTTGCCCAATGGCATTATCGATGCTTGGTATGCTTGTAATCGCACCTGCTATTGGCGTTTGGCTAACCCCATTTTTTAAATGGTTTTATGAAATTTTCAGAGTGGACCCATCCATAATCCCCGCTTCCCTTTTTGCTAACGATATGGGTGGCACTGCCCTTTCCCAAAGCATTTACATTACAAAAAACATCGGCGATTATAATGCTTTTATCGTTTCTTCAATGATGGGTTGCGTTGTTTCTTTTACAATTCCTTTCGCTCTCGGGATGACCGACAAGGAAAACCACAAGGAACTTTTCTTTGGAATTCTTTGTGGTATTGCAACCATCCCCACAGGAAGTTTCGTTGCCGGACTTATTTGTAAATTACCTGTCACAGCACTTCTCATTAATCTTTTACCCCTCATTATCCTTTCAGTAATTATCGGCACTTGCCTGATTTTAATTCCCGACATTTGCATTAAATGTTTTAAGGTTTTTGGGATGTTTATGCGATTTTTAGGAATTGCCGGATTGGTGTGCGCTGTGTTTACATTTTTAACTAAAATCGAAATAAACCCACATTTCGACACCTTTGAAAATGCGGCCCTTATTTGCAGTAATGCTTGTGTCACCCTTTCGGGTACTTTGCCTTTAATGTTTATCATTTCTAAAATGTTAAACAAGCCTTTGAATAAATTAGGTTCAAAAATTGGTGTCAACAATATATCCGCGTTGGCATTTTTAGGAACAATGGTTACCAACGCAACCACCTTTGGTGTCATTAATGAAATGGACAAAAAAGGAATAGTTCTAAATTCAGCCTTTGCCGTTTCGGCATCATTTGCTTTTGGCGCCCATCTTGCTTTCACAATGGCTTTTGACAAGACCTTTGTTACTCCCATGATTATCGGAAAAATTATTTCGGGTATTTTCGCTGTGGTTTTAGCATTTTTAATTTATAAAGAGGATAATAAATCCAAACCTCAAACAAATATTTAATTTTTCAAAAAAAGCATCCTTCAGGGTGCTTTTTTTGCAGTATTTCATTGAAAATCGACAAAATATGTGCTACAATAAAAAATATAAAAAATTTTATTACAAGGAGATATAAAAATGGCTAAAAATCTTGTTTACGACATTCACGACAAACCACAGCCCGGAAAACTTATTGTTTTCGCAATTCAGCAGTTACTTGCAATTATGGCAGCAACCATCGCTGTTCCTGCAATTGTTGGCAACGGTATGTCAATTTCGGCAGCCCTTTTCGGTGCAGGTGTTGGTACTCTTGTTTACCAATTATTTACCAAATTTCGCAGCCCCGTTTTCCTTGGTTCTTCTTTCGCATTCATAGGTTCTATGTCTGCAGCATTCGTAGGCGCCACCACTTCCGTAACCTTGGGTTACTTAGGTCTCCTTCTTGGTGCACTTTTCGCAGGTCTTGTTTATGTTGTCATCGCCCTTATCGTTAAGTTCGTTGGCGTTGGTTGGATTAACAAACTTATGCCTGCAGCAGTTATTGGACCCACAGTTGCACTTATCGGTTTATCCTTAGCAGGAGCTGCTATAAAGGATGTTTTCTCCTACGGTCCTCAAGACAGCAACGGCGCATATATTATGACCACAAACATTTGGATTTCTTTCATTTGCGCAATGGTAACATTGGTTGTTGTTGTTCTTTGCTCAACCTATGGTAGCAAAATGACAAAACTCATCCCCTTTATCATCGGTATTCTCGCCGGCTATGCCGTAGCTATGATATTCACAGTTATTGGCTATGTTGCTAAGGTTGATGCCATTAAGGTTATCGACTTCGCTCCCTTCACAAATCTTGTTGCTGATGGTGTAAACCTTAAAACATTTATAGATGTTCCCCACTTCTCATTTATTGAGGCTGCAAAGGGCATTAAAGAATTCAAGCCCTCATATCTTGTAACAGTTGCTGTAGCTTATGTTCCGGTTGCCTTCGTTGTATTTGCCGAGCATATTGCTGACCACAAAAACCTTTCCAGCATTATTGAGAAAGACCTTCTTGAAGAACCCGGTCTCCATCGCACCCTTCTTGGTGACGGTATCGGCTCAGTAGCAGGTGCTTTCTTCGGTGGTTGCCCCAACACAACCTATGGCGAATCGGTTGGCTGTGTTGCCATTACCCGTAACGCTTCCATCGCAACCATTACAACAACTGCTATTATGGCAATGCTTATTTCCTTCCTTTCTCCCTTCGTTGCATTCCTTGATTCTATTCCCGGATGTGTTATGGGTGGTGTTTGCATTACCCTTTACGGCTTTATTGCAGTATCCGGTCTTAAGATGATTCAAAAGGTTAACTTAGAAGACAGTGCAAACCTCTTTACCGTTTCGGTTATTTTAATTACCGGTATCGGCGGTATGGCAATGTCTATCGGCAAGGTTACTATCACTGCTATTGCTTGTGCTTTAATTAGTGGTATTCTTATTAATATTCTTTTAAACAAATTCAAAAAACCCCAAGACACAAAGGAAGATTAAAATGAAAACTTACGAAAATGTAACCATCTTCAACCATCCCCTAATCAGTCATAAAATCGCAATTCTTCGTGATGAGAAAACAAGCATGAAAGAATTTCGTGAACTTATTGAAGAAATCACCACTCTTATGACCTTTGAGTGTCTTAAAGATGGTGTTCCCACAGTTGAAAAACAGGTTAAAACCCCTCTCGAAACATGCACACAAAAGGTTGTTTTGGATGACTCCATCGTTATTGTTCCGATTTTAAGAGCCGGTCTTGGTATGGTAAACGGTGTTCACGCATTGTTCCCATCGGCCAAGGTTGGCCACATTGGTCTTTGCCGTAACGAGGAAACCTTGGAGCCTTATGAGTACTATTGCAAACTTCCTGACGGCATTGAGGATAAACTTGTTCTTATTGTTGACCCCATGCTCGCAACAGGTGGAAGTGCTTGTGATGCAGTTGCCCGTTTAAAAGACCGTGGTTGCAAAAACATTAAGTTTATGGCTGTAATCGGTGCTCCCGAGGGTGTTAGCAAATTGGCTGAAACCCATCCTGATATCCCTGTTTTCGTTTCCACCCTTGATAGAGGTCTTAACGAAAATGGATATATTCTCCCCGGCCTCGGCGACGCCGGTGACCGACTCTTCGGCACAAAATAAAAATTTAGTGAACGCGAAAGGTGGAAAGCTTATGTTTAAGAGAAATCTTAAAAAAATAATTTCTATCTCCCTCGCGTTCATTTTTATTTGTTTGGCTGTTTTACTTATTTACCCCAAAATTGAATTTCAAAAAAACGGCAAACTTTACGCCTGCCGTTTTAGTGATGATTTTTCCGAGTTTGAAGAAAACGCTTCTTATAATGAACTTTATTTTTACTATGAAAAGCGTGACATTTCCCTTAAAACCTTTGATGCTGACAATTTCTTATGCTTTTATTTACTCAGTTTTGACTATGTTGAAGGTGATGCCAGAAAAGAAATGTTTAAACTGGAAGAAAGTTATATAACAAATTGGCTCCAAAATGCCGAGATCATCGAAAACCCAAATAACATTGATGTCGCCAGCCTTATTGAAGGTAAAACAGCCATTGTGGAAGGTAAACGTTATTCGGGCAACGATTATGAAAACTGCATTTTCTTCAAGCTTGACGGCAAGGAAGAAGTTATGTATGTTTTCAAAAGCAAAGGACTTACGATAATCCAAGTAGGCTCCCCCGACGAGTCCCCAAAATTTATAGCATATAAATAAACATAAAAACAGCGAGGCAGATTTGCCTCGCTGTTTATTTACTATATTTCCTTTACGGAATACCAAATAAACTCTTTTATTTGATCTTCAGTATATCCAACACATTTGATTTCATCATGTGGTACACGGGGGTACTCGTTTTTATCGTAAAAACGAACCGCTCTCTTATTGACAGGAGAAACGCACCAATAAACTTCGTAAAGTCCCATATCTTCAAGACCAATTCTGATAATTTCCTTCATACCATACTTAGAAAATCCTTTTCCCATGGCGCAAGTACGGATTGCAATAGCAAATTCAGCATTTTTATTTTCTTGGCTTATATGTTTAAGACTAACAGTACCCATATACTCATCATTATCGTCAACAATTGCCAAATTCACGTTTTCTTTATCATTTTGACTTGCCACAATAAATGCCTGACAATCCTCAAGTTTCTTTGCTCCAAAATTTGCTGCCAAATCTTCAACAACACTTTCATCATGCATCCATTCAAGCATTAAAGGTGCATCTTTTAATTCTAATTTTCTGAGTTTCATAATCATACCTTCTTAGATTTTAAAATTGAGGTGGCTAAGGATTTAACATATTTAAATTCCTCGGTTTTGTAAAAGGAAACTAAATAGATAGCGCCAACTATTACAGTACAAAGTACACCACCAATAATAATATTTAATAAACTGCTACCGGTGTAAATAAACGTAGAACAAACCTTACACAAAGCCATGGCACTTCCACCAATTAACATATACTTGAAATAAATGGCGAAAAATTCCTTTAAAGGTCGGTTAAACAAGAATTTATAAACAATCCAAGGAACAACAATGGTAGATACAACCGTACTAACTGCTGTGCCCAAGAATACGCCTAAAATTCGGTTTTCTAATATAAATATAAATCCTAAAGAAGCAACTAAATTTATAATACCCTCAAGCAAAGCTACATACTTTACAAAGGGGCGTGGACTATATAATCCCATAGCGCCTCTAAAACATTCACAGGCTTGTAAAATATAACGAGAATAATTGTTAAAGGCTAACAAGAAAACCACGCCACCGGATAACAAGAAACTGCTACCCATCCACGCTTCAATTACCTCATTACAAACAACATAAATACCAATTGTTGTGAAACTTGTGAAAACAAAATTCACAAAGAAAATATTTTTAAAAAGTTGATAAAGATTTTCACTATTACCTTCAGCAATAAAATTGCCAACACCTGCTTTAGCTTTATCAAAAATAGTATTAAACGTTTTATTAATTAAGGTTAAAATCGTTAAATAGTTAGAATAAAGTGCTACCGATGTCAATGAAACGAAGGAGGATAATAACATATTATCCGTTCCGCTTACGATAAAATAGGAAACCCTTGTTACAAATAATGCTTTAACATTATCAACTAACTCTTTTAAATATTCTTTTGAAAGTTTTTTACTTTGCTTTTCATTAATATAAGGATGCAATTTAATTGATGTAATGTGCAATAATATATTTCTTCCAAAAGCCACTACCAATTTTACAATTAAATATAAAATATAATTCTTAGTAAGAACTAAAATTCCAATTTGTATAATAACGGTAATGATTTGCGTTATCGAATCGGCGTTGGTAACAATATAATCCTTTTGATCGGCAGTTATAATATTTCTACTATACGCCAGACAATAACTCAAAAAAGTATCTAATAAAAATAAGAAATAAATTTTATAGATATAGGAGAAAGGTAAGGTTATATCAGCATCGATAACCAAGTGTAAAAATGGTGTTATGGCTAAACCAATAACTAAAATTACACCGGCAATACCCAAATAAAGCTTTTTGTAAAGCTTCATTATAGCGTTTACTTGCTCTTTATCTTTGTTGGCTAAAGGTTTATAAAGACTATAATTAATAGCCTCACCAACGCCTAACTCTGCAATGCTGAGCATTCCTATAATACTGGTCATCAAACCGTTTAGACCTAGCAATTCGGTTGTTAAATATATTACAAATAATTTTCTTGCAACAAATCCTAAAGCCGTTTGAATAACTGCCGAAAACATTTGTGCAACAACATTTTTTATAACACTAACTTTTCTTCCGTCTTGACTCATAAATGAATATACCTCTTAAAAAAGCTAATTTTTAACAAGCTTTTTTATTGTTAAAATGAAAAACCTAACTTTAAATCTAAAAATTTCTTTCTTGGAAAGAACATTCCATAAAGAAAACTCTTTCCACATTTTTTCTAACTCTCTATTAAAGTTTTTAAGTTTTAAAGACACTGCAAATCCACGTGCATTTATAATACGATTTAAAATAATTTCAGCAAAAGCACGGGAATCAAAATAATCCTTATACTTATACAAACTTTGAATTTCAGCATCAAACAACAATTTTCTTCTTTTTTCAATGGTTTTATTGTTTGTGCTTGAACTCATGGAATTTGCGTTTATTCTATAATAAATTAATGCCTTATCAAGAAAACCAATCTTTGCTTTTTTATCTTTGAAAACTCTAAGCCAAAATTCAAAATCTTCAACCTTTATGTTTTCATCGTAAAAACCATATTCCTCAAATACTTTTTTACGCAAAAATGCCGCAGGGGCCGAAATATTATTACAGCGTCCTATCCTTTCCAAAAATCCATTTTCAGAAAAATCAGGTGCTTCATTATAAATTTTTCCCTCTAGGTTAAAATTAGGATAACGCTCTTCCTCTTTTACCAAATGACCATTAACAATTAAAATATCGGTTTCTTTATTTGTTTCTAAAAAGTCAACCATACTACTTATTGCGTCAGGCGCCAAAGCATCATCGCTTGCAAGTACCTTTATATACTCGCCTTTAGAAAGTGCCAACATTCGGTTAATATTTTTAGTAACACCTAAATTTTCTTCGTTTTTCATAATTACAACCGAAGAAAATCTCTCTTTAAGTTTTTCTTCCCAACTTTTAATTACTGCAAAAGAATTATCGGGAGAAACATCATCACATATGAAAAACTCTATATTTTCATGATCTTGATTAATTATACTACCAATGCAATCATCCAAAAAAAGTTCGTGATTATAGCAAGGTATTAGAATTGAAACCAAAGGTTTATTCATTTATTTTTTCTCCAAAAGATTATTATAAATTTCCATATATTTTTTACTAACCTGGTCTATTTCGAAGTTTTCAAAAGCATATTTGCGAATTGTTTCTTCTTTAAATTCAGGTAATTTTTCTATCATTTCGATTATGCCTGAAACTAAGGCGTCCTTACTACCCTTATCAACAACAATTGCAACATCTTCATTAACCAAAGAATTAGCTCCACCCGAACGAGTAACTAACATCGGTCGGCCCAAAAGCAATGCTTCTTCCACCGATACACCGGAGCACTCATAAAGACTGGCAGAAATATTAAAATCCATTTGAGCAACAATAGAGTAAACCTTTTGTTTTAAGCAATTTCCGTGGAAAATACAACAATCTTCAATATCCAATTCTTTTGCCATATTTACGTAGTAGTCAAAATAATCTCCACCGCCAACAATGTGTAAAACAACGCCGATACCCTGACTTTTAAGTTGAGCAATTGCAGGTAAAAGATATTGATACCCTTTAATATCTTTACTGTAAAATCCTGCAACGATACAAGCATTTATCTTACCGTCAACACGATAATTATTACCATCATTTCCTATTATTTCCGGTGAATAAATTCCATTGTAAACCACTCTGAAATCACATTTCGGGAAATGTGATTTCATTTTATTCATTGAATCAATCGACACGCAAATATTTGCCTTGCTGTTTGAATAAGCAAAATTAACCTTTGATTTGGCAATTTTGTTATCTAAATCAAAATGTTCAATGGGACTGTGCTCGGTGATAATAACAGGAATTTTATACATTTTGCCGAACAAAGTTGCTGCAAAACCTGCAGGAGCCGAACAATGCGCATGTATAACATCAGGCTTGTATTCCTTACGAATCTTCTTCAAGTCCCGAAGTGTATTAAAAATTTCGACAAAAAAACCTACTTTTTTAATATGTTTAAATTTCCTTCTATAGGTTAACAAACCTCTTTCTTCACTCTTTTCAAAATTAGAGGTTAAGTCCACATCATAAGGGTAATATAATGCTGTATCACAATAAGGTTTAAGCGCCATTGATTGCTCATAATGGAATACTCCGGCAGACATAACTTCTGCATCTTTTGGACTATACCAAGAAACAACCATTAAAATCTTCATAAAATCACCCTCATTATGTGTTATCAGGAGACAACACTTTATCTAAGCAAATAAGTTTTGAACCAATGAACTTAAAAATAGGTCGGGTTACTAAATCATAAACAGTCCATATAACCCAACAAACCAAAAATATGCCTACACTCGATACCAAAATATGAAGTACAAGCAAAACGGGAGAGACATTTACAAACTTTGCTATACCTATTTTCCCCAAGAAAATATTATGCACTAAAAAACAAGTAAAAGTAGCCTTAGAAAGATTATTGATAATCTTATTTTTTAAATTAATTCTTTTAAAAAGCAAAAATATAATTACAGCCAAAGCAATTACAACAGGATTACAGTAAGACCTAGCTATTTGAGGCTGTACAAACTGCCAAAAGAATATTACTCCCAAACAAACTGCAAGCGCTATAAATAGCACATAAGTTTTAGGCTTATATATCTCTCTTCTCAAAGTGGCTCCCACTATGTACATTAGTATGAAATTGATAATACTATATCCATACTGGCTTCCGTAACTGTTAGTGGTATATAGTCCTCCGTAAATATAACCGAAAGTTTGGAAAACATCCAATATTGTAGGCCAAACTGCAAACAATATCAACAATAATGTTGTAAATGTAATTAATTGCTTGTCAGTCAGTTTGTTTAATAGAATATTGATATATGGGGATATCAAATAAACGGTTATATACAAAATTGCATAATAATTATTGGGTATTGCGCTTTGCAATAAACCCCTGATTGTAAAACTTGAGGAAAATACCGAAAGCATTACATAACAGGCCATATTCATACAAATAACCTGTACAACCAGTTCAATCGCCTTAATTGCTTTGCGTTTTTGGGAGTTTACCGAAAAATAACCCGAAATCAAAACAAACAAATTAACTGCACATATAAATAGTCCCTCAAGGAAAATCAAAATATATTGATTAATAGAGTTAGGGTTGACTAAAGAAAGTGCAAAAGACCCGTTGTAATGTAATGTGATTACACCTAAAATCGCAAAAATGCGCAAAAGTTCAATGTTAGAATCTCTTACAGTCTTTGCCTGATTTTTATTTAAAGGAGTTGATACTGTTGATGACATAATCTATTTCCTCTTCAGTCATACCATAAAATAAGGGTAGGCTTAACTGGGTTGCGCTAATCTCTTCTGCAATAGGAAGTTCGCCCTCTTTAATTCCTAAATCCTTATAACACTCTTGCATATGCATAGCGATTGGGTAATGTTTATTAACACCAATGCCCAAATCTTCTAAATATTTTGCT
>JAZNLZ010000019.1:0-27383 GCA_045579365.1 Acutalibacteraceae bacterium | reverse complement strand
TGTGATAGAATCTGGATTATTAAAGGAATAGTAGGTGCCACCGCCATAATAATAATGTCCACTATGGGAAGAACTTGAGGCGGAATATCCAAAAACATATCCAAAGGTACCACTATACCCGGTAGCTGTTCTACTTGCACCCACAAAAGGCAATGTCATTGAAGTGACGTTGGAACATCCATAAAATGCACTGCCGCTAATACCAGTGATGGTATCTCTAACAATAATTCTTTTGATCGAAGCTCTGTACTGATACCAAGGTGCCGATCCTGACGAGTAGGTCGGGATCGAACCGGTACCTGAAATTTCAAGGATACCAGTGGTATACATAGTCCATTTCACCGTAGAGTTAATCGTTCCGCTATCAGTTACTTCAAGTGTAGAAGTATCCTCAGCTGCGGCTGCCATTACATCATAGGCGTTTCTCGCGGCTTTCAATGTGCCATAATTGGTAACCTTTTCTTTTTGCTCGGTGTTAAGGGATGCATAAGCCTTTTCGGCAACAACAATCTTTCCGAGCGATTCATCGGTATATTCAACAGTACCGATATCATCGATCAGATCAATTACCTTCTGAACTTTAGCATCCGATTTTGTTTCCGATGCTTTAGGTTTCAGCTCTATGTCAATTTGACTGAGAGCTTCAAGTCCAACAGCGAAAACTTCCGGACTTGATGTGAATATCAACGCTATACAAAGCATGATACTCATAATTCTTCTAAACCGTTGATTTCTTTTCATTTTCTTCGGTTCCTCCTTTTATCACAAAAGATATTCTCTGACACACTTCATAATCAAAGATAAATCAAACCTCTTTGGCACATCGTTCTCATCATCATTTTCTTCTATAAAGTTTTGAAATTCTTTATAATTTAAGTATTCTGTATCAGTCCCATAACATTCAATATGGATGTTTAGATAATTAACAATAATAGGCAATTCCTCAATTAAACTTAAAAGAAGTTCGTTAAGTTCAAATAAATCAATACATGTGTTAGGGATAATGCCATCTTCATCAGGTGAATTATAAAATTGCTGTTCTTCGCTGGATGTTGTTGTATATCTCCCAAAATCAAAAGAAGCGTTTTTATCATTCAATTCATCAATAAATTCTTTTGTTTTGGTTAAATGATTTGTAAAAATTTGATCTAAATCTAAACGCCTAAGTTTTTCCTTAAAACAATCAAAATATGTGTAAATGTTATGCTTAATATATTTTTTTGGTTTTTCTTTCAGTAATAGATCACAACAAATATTTCCGCTTTTAAGTAGCAACTCCAAACCATGCCATATGTCAAAGAATACCGGCAGCAACAATTTATCGGCTTCATCAACCTTATTTTCATCTTTTATAATCGAAAAATTGACAATCAGTGCATTTGCAAGATACGACTTGCCAAGCTCCTTAAAATCGTGGGCCCTCTGTATATCCTTATCCGCAGACAATCCACCATTTCCGTCATCAAAATACCAATTTATAAATCCTCTATACTTATGATTCACATATTCATGAAAAATAGCCATATAATCCCTCCCTAAAAGCATAATCAGCCCACAACAATTTACTTGCTGTGGGCTGATTTCAATGGTTATCTTGCTCTTTCTTTACGCTTTGCAAAAATGCAAACGATAAGGAGAGACATTGAAACAAAAGCAATAATTACCCACATAGTGAGGTTGGTCGTGTCACCGGTCTGAGGACTCTGAGTTTGGTCGTCAGTCTTTTCGGCGGCCTTTATTTCAAATTCAGTTGATGCACTGCCATCTTTATAAACAACTCTGAGAGTATGTTCGCCGACAGAAAAAGTCTTCAGATAGTCTGCCTTTAAGGTTACTACGGTGCTACCTGCAACTGCGGTATAGTTCTTAGTATCCACAGCGTGACCGTCAACTTCAACACCAACAAACTTTGCGAAATCACCATTTGCTTTGAAGGTGAGCTCGCCGTTTGCACCGTGTTGCCATTCGCCGTCTGCACCATGAGTAATTTCGTAGGCGACTACAGGAATTTCTGCGGTTTCGAAATGGTCACAGTTATCACAGTCGCGGCGCTTCACTCCGGCAGTCTTGTCGGTAGTAGCTTTGGTTTCAGTCCATTCACCATACTGATGTCCGGTAGCAGTGATAGGTTCGGTCTTGGTGTGTTCTTCGTCATTCTCACAGGTGTAATACTCAGTGCCGTTTTCGGTACAGGTCGCAGAATCTGTATTAGTGAGTTTCCACTTGTGACCAAGCTTGCTGCCTGTTGCAGTACGAGTATCTTTAGTTTCACAATCAAAATCGCAGGATGCGGTTTCAGTTCCATCTTCTTCACACTTAGCATCGTTATTGCTTGTGTAAGTAGTGTACTTGTGGTTTACCTTAGAGCCAACGTCAGTTTTGGTGTCCTTAGTTCCGCAACCGTGATCACAAGAAGCGGTTTCAGTGCCATCAGCCTGACAAGTGGCATCGTTATTGCTTACATAGTTGGTGTACTTGTGAGTGAGAGCAGAGCCTGTGTCTGCAACAGTATCCTTAGTTCCGCAACCATGATCGCAGGAAGCAGTCTTAGTACCGTCCACACCACACTTAGCATCGTTGTTGCTTACATAATTGGTATACTTGTGAGTAAGAGCAGAACCGGTATCAGCTACGGTATCGGTCTTGCCACATCCATGATCGCAAGCTGCGGTCTTAGTGCCGTCCACACCACACTTAGCATCGTTGTTGCTTACATAGTTGGTGTACTTGTGAGTGAGAGCAGAGCCTGTATCAGCTACAGTATCCTTTGTTCCGCAATCATAATCGCAAGAGGCGGTCTTAGTACCGTCAACGCCACACTTGGCATCGTTATTGCTTGTATAGATTGTGTATTTGTGAGGGATCTTGCTACCGGTATCGGCAACAGTGTATTCAGCACTGCAGTCATAATCACAGGAAGCGGTCTTGGTGCCATCAGCAGTACAGGTGGCATCATTATTGCTTACATAGTTGGTGTACTTGTGAGGAATCTTGCTGCCTACATCAGCCAAGGTATCGGTAGTACCGCAGTCATAATCACAGGAAGCGGTCTTAGTTCCATCTGCTGTACAAGTAGCATCATTATTGCTTGCATAGGTAGTGTATTTATGAGGAATCTTGCTACCTACATCGGTGCGAGTGTCAGTCTGACCGCAACCGTGAGAGCAAGTAGCGGTTTCACAACCGTCTGCCTTACAGGTTGCATCGTTATTACTTACATAATTTACAAAGTTGTGATCTTCATAAACCGTAACAACAAATGTTGTGCTATTGCCGGCTTTATCAACTGCTACGATTGTGTATTCATCGTTGGTAAGAGTGAAGTTTGCAGTCTTAGTGCCATTTACTTCTACATAATCAAGGTTGTTGTCTATAACAGTGAAGGTCTGAGCTGCACAATATGTCGTTCCGTTTGTAATGCCTTCGATTACAGGTTTGGTTGTATCAATTACCAATCCGTCAGTGCTGATATACAGAACATTATTAGCATTATCGGTAATCTTTGCATAGATAATGTACTTGCCTTCGCTTTCAACACTAAAGGAAGTTCCAGTTGTCCATGCGGTAACACTTGTAATATCGTCTACAGCAGTTGAAGTCTTATAATACTCAATGCTATTAACTCCAGTTTCGTTATCAGCACCGGTAATGGTCACATCAAATTTTGCATCAAAGAACAATCCAAAGGTAATTGTATTGATGAAGGACTTCCAAGAATTCTGCTTGATATTAATTGAGCCGGTAGGAAGGATCGTGTCAACCAATTTAGTTCCGGCTTTTTCACGAGTATCAGTTTTGCTACATCCATGATCACAAGATGCGGTTTCTGTACCGTTCGCAAAATAAGTGGCATCGTTGTTGTATGCATAATTGGTGTACTTATGGGTGAGAGCAGAGCCTTCATCCGTTACTGTGTTCGGAGTGTTACAGCCGTAATCACAGAATGCAGTCTTTGTGCCATCAACTTCGCACTTAGCATCGTTGTTGCTCTCATAGGAAGTAAACTTATGAGGAATCTGGCTATCAACATCTGCAACAGTATCTTCCGTACCACAGTCATAATCGCAATCTGCGGTCTTGGTGCCATCAGCAGTACAGGTGGCATCATTATTGCTTACATAGTTGGTATACTTGTGAGGAATCTTACTACCCACATCTGCCACGGTATCGGTAGTTCCACAACCGTGATCACAGGTGGCAGTCTTAGTTCCATCTGCTGTACAAGTGGCATTGCCGTCACTTTCATAGTTTGTATACTTATGAGTAAGAGCAGTACCGGTCTTGGTACGAGTGTGAGTTTCACCACAACCGTTGTCACAGGTAGCAGTTTCTGTTCCATCTACACCACACTTAGCATCGTTGTTATAAATGTAGTTTGTATATTTATGTTCGAGAGCACTGCCGGTATCAGCTTTTGTGTCGGTATTACCGCAACCATAATCACAGTAAGCAGTTTTAGTACCGTCTTCTTCACACTCGGCATTTCCATCGCTCACATAATTGGTGTACTTATGATCGAGCTTAGTACCGGTAGCAGGAATAGTATCCTTTGTTCCACAGTTATAGTCGCAAGCTGCGGTCTTAGTGCCGTCTGCCTGACAAGTAGCATCTTCGTTGTATGTATAGGAGGTAAAGGAGTGGTCAATCTTGGTGCCAGCCTTGGTTCTTGTGTCGGTAGTTCCACAGCCGTTGTCACAGGATGCTATCTCCGTTCCGTCTGCTGTACAGGTTTCGTCATCCTGATATACATAGTTGGTGAACTTGTGAGAAAGAGCAGAACCTGTGTCGGCTTTTATATCTTTCGTTCCGCATCCTTTATCACACAAAGCGGTTTTTGTACCGTCCACACCACATACGGCATCATCGTTACTTGTATAGTTGCTGAATGTATGGGAACAAATAACATTGATACCACCATTAACAATAGTGAAATCAACGGGATCCATATCATAGTTATAGATCTCACCGTAATTGTAGGAAACGGTTATATCTGCCAATCCAAGTTTATTTGTGTCGTTAACATCAAAATTCTTAACCTTGAACTTCAATGTAAGGATAGTACCGTTGTTAGTGTTGTTTTGCTCAGCCAAGCCATCTTCCCAAGTGAACTGCATCGGATTGTTGTTCACCATAGAAGCTTGAGTCATCCAACCGCCCCAAACACCGCCATCAGAAAACTCGATGGCCTGCAGTTTATCGGAAGGATAAGAGACAGTTAAAAACGCGCCAACAATACCGGGGTTGTTTGAAACAACAACATCAACCTCGATAATATCATCGCTGCCACGTTCACCGTCTACAGTTTCGACTGTGATGGTAGGTTGTGCTTCTGCCAATGCAACGACACTGAAATGAATTCCACATGTCGATACAAGAAGAGAGAGACACAATACCAATGCTAATAGTTTTCTCCTCATTTTGATTACCTCCAAAATTATTGTTGCAGTTAGTTATATATCACTAATTATATACCAAGCGCCGTCGCAAGTCAATAGCAATTAGTGATAAATAACTAACAAAGATTTTTATAGTGATATATCATCTATATATAGAAATACTAACTATGTAGGTGATATGTATGGGTATTTGCGAATTTACAGTTAACAGAATTTATGAGCTTTGTCGTGAGCGTAAAATTACGCCGAATGCTCTTAGTTATATGTGTGGTATTCCGCAAGCTACCATTAAAAGCATTTTAAACGGTGAGAGCAAGAATCCCGGTATAGTAACTCTTAAAAAGATTTGTGATGGTCTTGAGATCACAGTAATGGAATTCTTTGATACACCGGAATACAAAAAGCTAGAACAAGAACTCAAATAACAAATTCTTTTGATGCCTTTGCGCCTAATTTGCAGGCGTTAAAAAAAGCATCTTTAACTTCTAAAAAGTGTATCTGGGAGGTAAGTTCAAATAACTCCTCAAAACTTTTTGTTTGGTCTTCGTTTAACTTGTTTCTGAATTCTTTCTCTTTTTGAAGAGCACTTTTAGCAAGGGCAGAATAATTAGGCTCAGATGCTATACTTTGCTCAGCAAGGTAGTCTGAGAACAATTTATTAATGATATTTTCCATTTGTACGCCTCCGTTCTTGTCTTAAATGTAATAAATTAATACTAAAAAGTCTTATGCTGTCAGCATAAAAAAGAAAAATGCCGTGTTTTGTCGCAAGTTGACAAAGCACGGCTTGTTTATTATAATTGTTAGGTAGATAATGGATCGAAATTAGGTGTTTTTACATGGTGAAGGATACAACAAAAATAGTTGAAGAATTAGACATTTGTCCCGATTTTAAAACCTTTTATAGTGAAAATAAGGATTATATGGTTAAAGAAGCTTTATCCACACTTTTGGATAAACTTATAAAAAAATACGGTCTAAAAAAATCACAGATTATTCGTGCGGCAGAGATGAGCGAGGTTTATGCTTATCAAATTTTTTCGGGCCTTAGAGTTCCCGAACGCAAAAAACTTTTATGCCTTGCTATTGCGATGAAGTTGTCATTAGATGAAGTCCAAACCTTATTAAAGTGTGCCGGTTATTCAACACTTTATGTGAAACTTCCTTTTGATAGCATTGTTTTATACGGTGTGTGTAAAAATTTATCTGTTGTAGAAATTAATGAAATTCTCTATGAATACGGGTTGGAAACCTTGGGGTAGTTAAATATGAAAAAATGTCCTAAATGCAAGGCGGAAATCCAAGAAGAAGCTCGGTTTTGCCTTTATTGCATGACCTCATTTGAGGAAAAGCAAACTATTGAAACTTCTAAAGAAAATAACAAACGGTGGCTAATTATCATTGCCGCCGTTTTGGTGCTTGTTCTTATTGTTGCTTGTATCTTCTTATTTGCTCTAAAAGGAACCCCAACAAATGGACAAAATGATACTTCTTCAACTTCATCTATTAGTAGTGATTTAGAAACTTCTGACAACAACTTGGCATCATCCGAACAGCAAAACAGCGAGTCGCAAGGTAATGAAACATCCACCACTACAAGCGGTAGTCAAACGCAAACTCCTTCAAAAAACGAAGGTGGCACTACTAATAGTACTTCGGGAAATACAACGACCAATAACTCAACTACAAGTAGCACTTCGCAAAACAGCAACACAAATAATACAACAACAAATAGTACATCGACAAATAGCACGTCTACAAATTCTACAACAAGCAGTAACAAAACCGAAAACGAGAGTTCTAATACTAGCTCTTCAACATCTACCACAACTACACCTTCACAGACCACAACGGTTACCTATGCTTATCGAGATGCCAAGTACGGTGATGATTTTTCTGTCAGCGCCAATTTAGAAAATGCTGTTGTTATAACAGGTGTAAAAACGACCGCTGCGGATGGCAAATACATAATTCCTGAAACATTAGACGGCAAAAAAGTAGTAGCTATTATGGCATTGGCTTTTTGTGATGATAGTATCAGTAATACCGTTAAAACTGTTATTGTTCCGTCATCGGTGAAAACTATTTGGAATAATGCTTTTGCAAACTGTTATAATTTAACCGATATTTATTTCAAGGGTAACTCAATTTATACAGAATCAAATGCGTTCCCTGAAAAAACAAAACGTAATGGTACATTAACTATTCACTGTTCAGCAAATTGTAGCGACAGGAATTATAGATATTACAAAAATAGCGCATCATACTACGATGCTGAGTATGAAGAATGGAACGGTTAAAGCTATGACAAGAGAACAGTATTTAACCGAAATTTTCAAGGTATATTCTTTAGTATCCGTGCTGAGTGATAAAAACGAGTGCAAGGTATTAAAACTTAAAAACAAAGAGCATAACAAATATATTGTTATACGAAGTTTTCCTAAAGTGATTAGCGCATATGAAGAACTTTATAATATAAACTGCGCAAATCTGCCACTTATCTATGACGTTATCAATTTAGATGATGGACAGATAGTATTAGAGGAATTTATAGAAGGCGTTACCATAGCAGATGTTATGGAAAGTGGAAACTATCATTACTTAGGAACTCGGAAAGTTATACGCGCAGTTTGCCACGCACTTAATGTTTTGCACGAAAGAAATCTTGTGCACAGGGACATAAAACCCGAAAATGTTGTGATAGGCAAAGATGGACGAGTGGTTTTGATAGATTTCAATGCAACACGTAAAATTTCTACCGCCAGCAAGGATACCGTTATAATGGGTACGGTTGGCTATGCCTCACCTGAGCAGTTAGGAGTAGCGCAAAGTGACGCCAGAACAGATATTTATGCTGTAGGAGTTCTGCTTAACGTGATGATTACCGGTAAACACCCGAGCAAAAAATTAGCAAAAGGAAAAGCCGGCAGAATTGTCCGTAAATGCACAAACGTAAATCCCGATGAACGCTATCAAACAGCAGAAAAATTAGCGAATATACTATAGGCCAAACACCCCAAACATTAATCTTACAATGTTTAGTTTTTTGTTTTCCAGATAATACAGGTAACTGAGGTAGTGTTAGTTAATAATTTAAACTTGCTATTTGCTATAGCACATGCTATAATAATTTCATAAGAGGTGTTAGTATGTCTTTCTCTGAAATAGTAAAGTTTATTCGTAAGCAATATAATTATACCCAAGAGCAATTTGCCAGGGAATTAAATGTCAGTTTTTCCACTATAAATAGATGGGAGAATGGGCGCACTGTACCAAGTGGTTTAGCAAAAATGCAATTACTTGAATATTGCAAGAAAAATTCTATAGATCAGTTTATTGTTAATGAACTTAACAAGTGCTGATTACATATTATGCTTGGAATAATAAATCATATTTGATAGTAATATTTACAGTTGAGGGACGCTAAAATGTCAAAAAGTTATTCGCCTTTAAGATACCCTGGCGGCAAGGTGAAATTGTACGATTCGGTTAAAGAAATACTAATACACAACAATTTAATAGGAGCAACCTATGTTGAACCATTTGCAGGCGGTTCAGGTTTAGCGCTCAAACTATTGCTTAAAAATGATGTTAAAAAAATTATTCTAAACGATATTGATCCTGCTATTTATTATTTTTGGAAAACCATACTTAACTCGACTAATGAATTTTTTAAATGTATCGATGCGGCAGAATTAAATATAACCGAATGGAAAAGGCAAAGAGAGATATTTAAGAAGGGTTATATTGGAAATGACATTGAATTTGCATTTTCAGTTTTTTACCTAAATCGAACGAATATATCTGGAATATTAAATGGTGGCATTATTGGCGGCATTAATCAAAACGGTTCTTATAAAATGAATGCACGTTTTAACAAAAGCGAACTAAAAAAAAGGATCAGTGATATTGCGGCTCGCAAAAACGATATAATTCTATATAATCTTGATGCTGAAGAATTAATAACTGGAAATTATTTAAAAAATTTGCGTAAGGTGTTCATTAACTTTGATCCCCCTTATGTGAAAAAAGGGGCGCAGCTCTATAAGAACGCATTTAAAAAAGATGATCATATTTCCTTGTTCAAATGCATTAATAAGTGTAATAAAAGTTGGATAGTAACTTACGATAAGTGTGATTTTATCGCTGATTTGTATAATAAATATCGGCAGTGTCTTATCCCGGTAAGTTACAGTGCAAAAAATAAAACAAAAAATAATGAGTTTATGTTTTTTAGTAAAAACTTAAATATTCCCGAAAAAATTTTAAATGGTGGTATGTACATGAATTGTTCTGATAAATGTAGATTTTGCTCTATATTAAACGGAGAAAAAGTTTTTGATACGATAGACACACCTATCATCGAAAATGATAGTTATTATTTACTGTCTAGCGTAGGTGCAATGATTGAAGGTTGGTCTTTAGTCATACCTAAAAAGCATGAATATTCCATGAAAGAACATTATTCCAACAGAGATTTCTTTGACTTTTTAAATGATTGTATCTCTCTTGTAAAAAAAGCTTATAACGTAGATAAGGTTATTGTTTTTGAGCACGGCGCTAATAAATTTGGGTCTATGACAGCGTGCGGAACCAATCATTGCCATATACATATTGTTCCAATCTTAGATTCTTTGTTAAATGATATCACTGATTCTTTGAAGTTTGAAAAGATGTCTTTTGATAAAGTAAGTGATTTTGTAAAGGAATCTGAATATTTGCTTTATTCAGATGTTATAGAAAAAGCAGAAATATCTGAATGTTATGTTCACGTTTTGAAAGAACCAATATCTCAATTTTTTAGAAAAATTATTGCTAAAAAGCTAGGATGTCCACAGAAATATAATTATCGAGATAATAATAATCTTGATATTTCCAATGCAACTTTTGAAACTTTAAAAAAGGAGATTGCAAATGGAAAATAAAGATTCGGTAGCAATGTCGGGAAAAACAGACGAAAGAATACAGGGCCATTGGGAATCTAGATATTCTAATAAAAAAGTGCTTTGGACTCAAATTGCTGAGGCAGCATACTTGCTACTTTTAGTTTTTGTATCATTTGCGATAATTTATTTAAATTATGTTGGTGTTATTGAAAACTGGTTTAACGTTCCAGAAGAAAATCAATTACATCTTTCAAGAATGATAACTTGCGTAGCATGCGGTTTACTAGGCGGAACAATATTTGATATGAAGTGGTTTTATAAAACTATCGCACACGGATATTGGAATATTGATAGAATATATTGGCGCGTTTTCACACCAGTAATATCATTATCGTTCGCTTTTTGTTTGGCATGTATCTTTAGTGATAATATTATAATTCACGGTGACGGTTTTTCCGCAGCTACTCTTGGATTTTTGTCAGGCTATTTTTCTGATGAAGCTGTAGGAAAGATGGCGGAAGTTGCCAAGGTGTTATTTAATACTAGCAAGAAAACCTCTGACGATGACAAGGAAAATCAAAAACATGACAAGCAATGATATTTATTTAGTTGAAAAAGAAAATATCATAAAACTAGGTTCTGACCAACAAAACGCCCAAGTAATTGGTGGAAAGGCTCTGGGCTTATGCCAGGTGCCTTGTGCATGGTCAGTTCCTTTTTTTATAATATCTAAAGATTTGTATGCAGAATATATTTTGAAAAATGATGAAACAATTATTGACAATTATATAGATAATATAAAAAAAGTTATTGATGTTCTTAATATCGATGATGCAATTATTTTGCGTTCTTCAGCCGTCAATGAAGGGATGGAAGAACGCGGCAAATTTGATTCTATCGAAACAACAGTAGATAATCTAAAAAAATCTTTAAAGGAATTATTAGATAATCTAAAAGGAATCCCAAACTTAGGTATGCCTATAATTGTTCAAAAACATGTAACCCCACTTTTTACAGGTCATTTATCAAACGAGCGACGTTTTTCGCAAGAAAACCGCGACTGGAAAGTAGAAATATACTACCCGGACGGTAATTTTGAACAAGAGTCTATTGGAATTAGGACTTGGAGAAAAAGGTATAATATTGAAAATATCGCTGCACAGACTTTATATGCCAATAAACATACTGTTTTAAATGAATTGCAGAAAGTAGCATACTTTTGGTATAACGAATCTAAAAATATGAAATGTAGATTTCATTTGGAATTTGTTTTCGATGGCAAAACAATTTATATTGTTCAAGCTGACCGCGATTTCAAGAAGGAGAACTCGGTAAATCCAAAATCTTATAATATTAATGTGTCTAAAACTTCAGAAACATGGATACCTAAAGTATTAAAGCAATTCAATGTTGACACCTCATCCCAATTCAAAAAACTTCAAAATGTCAAGAATTATAACGATTTAGGTTTTTGTACAGTTCCATTATATTTTCTTGAAGATATTAACACAATTAATGATTTGAGCCGAGATATTGTTTCTCCTGAACTTAGAGAAGATATAGAAACTTTATTAAAAATTCAATCCGTTGTAATAAGAATGGATATTAGTAATGGTAGCAAATCTCAAAAGCAACTTTTGCCGAGAAGCAACGAAATACATAATTATAACGATGTAATTCTCTGGCTTAAGGAACATGCAAATTTTATCACAACAGAACAAAATGGAATATTTATATTTCATAATTTTGTTCCGTCAACTTCTTCAGCTTTCGCACATGCACTTCCTAATAATCGCCTAGTTAAAATCCAATCATTATGGGGATTGCCGGAAGGGCTTTATTATAATTATCATGATACTATTATTGTTGACTTAGGAACCAAGCATCTAGATGCAATTACACCATCCGATGTAAAAGTAACTATAAAAAACAGATATAAGGATCTTTTTATATCACCTGATGAGAATGGCGATTGGATAGCTTACAATATTAAAGAACCTCATGATTGGAAATGTTCAATTGAAAGCAATGACTCCATCTTTGATATAGCCGTTAAATCACAAAAACTTGCAAATGCATTACAAGAAGAAATTTCAGTAATGTGGTTTGTCGGCATTGATGTCTCATTTTATGGAGCCAAAAACTTGCCATGGTTTCATGAAAAGGTAAATTTTGCTTCATACACCAACGATGAATACAAACGCAAATATTTCAAGGAAGAAGAAATTGTAATTAATAATAGCGAGGAATTACAAGAGTTAATTTCCTCAGGAAACTTTCAAGACAAAAAGTGTTTTAGATTAAAGCCAAACTGCGAAAGAGATTTGCGAAACAAAGATCTGATAGCTAATATAGGCAAGATTGCCGCCGAAAACGATATCATGATTTTGTTGGACGGTACACAACTAACGCATTCATATTATCAATTAAAATCAACTGGTGCAAAAGTTGTATGCTCTGATAAGGATGAATTATTATATTCTGATACACTCGAGTTTAATAAATTAGTGCGTGACAAAATTCCAGAGAAAATAATTTCAAATGGAGAGCATATAAAATGCTCGGTTGTTACCCGTCCACTTTTGGATCGTTTGCTTTTGGAGAAACTTTTAGAAGAGGCCTACGAAGTGAATGATGCGAAAACTGTAGATGAAATCATTTCGGAATTAGCTGATTTGACAGAATTATGCAACTGCATATGTAATGCACATTCTGAATATCCAATATCTTGTAAAGATGTATTAAACAACAAAAGAAGTTATTTTAAGAATGAATCTAATGTGCTTAAAACTTTAAAAATAAGTCCTGAAACTCAAGATTTTATCCAGAACTTTAAATTTGAAAAGTTTTATGGAAGCATTTCAATTCAGCGTAAAAAAACTTTATATAGAATTGAGTTTAATATACAAAATTTCCCGCATAAAAAGCAATCGAAAAATATAAACTCTATCGATGAGTTGCAAGCACTTAAAACAAATATTATCGTTAATGCTTCCCTGGCCTTAAAGAGTAAAAGTTCAAAGCAACTTATGAATTACATAAATAAAATAAATGAATATGTTGCGGAGTTGTGCGGTTGCCTTAATATTTCTTTACAGCAAGTCGAGAATAAAAGAGTTGCTAAAGAGTCAAAAGTCGGCGGATTTAATAATGGTTATGTTCTCGAACAAACTGTGTTAAAAGATAACATTATAGATGAAACATTAGAATTTAATCCGGTTAACTGTAAAAAAATACACGAAATTGAAAGAGAAAATACAAAATACTTTGAGTTCCTAGAAAATTTAGAAAAAAATCAAGAACGCTTGTTATTTAGATTTTCTTTGCCAATTGCTGTTAATGAATGGGAAGTCATTTTTGATAACCCTAAGATACAAAAAATGCTACCAAATATTCAAGAAATTAGTTTCGATGTTCACAAAAACAATGCTGGGCGATTAATTCTAAAAGTAGATGGGCTGTTGCGACAAACAAGCGAACAATTATCTTTTTTTGATTAAATTCCAAAGCGACTTTAAAGAAGGTGTCTTTCATTGACGGAAGGCACCTTCTCTTTTACAACATAAAACAACTGATTTATTTAGCAATGATTCAGTCGAATTATAATAACCCCGCCTTTGCAAACCTGCAAAGGCGGGGTTATTTGTGGTATCAGTCAATATTCACTTTCCAATATCCGAAACGTTTGCCGTTTACACGTTCGATATATTTCTTTTCTTCAAGTGAAGCTGTAATACGTTTAACGGTTCTATCTGACTTGCCAATTAGTTCTCCAATTTTCTTTTGTGTTAGTTTACCATCCTTTTTAATCAGATTGAAAACTTGCATTTCGTCCAAAGTGACATCCAAAGTGCCATTTTTGTTTTTGATTTGACACTTTGGGGAAGATAACGAGCCGCTAATATGCATATCACGGTTCTTAAGTGGGTTGTTTTCACCTAGCAACAAATTTCTTAAAAACAACTCCAAATACTCAGTTGTTTCGTGAACTCCTTTTTTGAGGTTGGTGTAGTTTGCACGAACCAGTGCATTTCTAAAATACCAAGCGTTTTCAGCAAAGATGTCATTTGTAACATCAAATCCTAATGTGCGGAGATACTTAATAAAGAAAACTGCTGTTGCTCTTGTGTTGCCTTCAGAGAAAATGTGGATTTGCCAAAGACGAGAAACAAACACTGCCAAGTGTTTTATGATCTCATCCATCGAAAGATTTTTATAAGAAAACTCTTTTTCAACCGAAAAATCATAATCTAATGTTGCTCTCAAATCCAAAGCACCGCCATACATAACGGTATCGCCATCAAGAACCCATTCATTTTTGGTGATGTTGTAATCTCTAATCTTACCGGCGTGTTTATAAATATCCTTAAATAACTGTGAATGAATAGAGATATACTGTGCTGGAGAAAAGACAAAAGACTTTTCTGATAGTAGTTGTGCTATACGAACCGAAACCTTGTCAGCCTCTTCGGTTCTGTCAGTATTCGTGTGTGCAATATTCTCTTTATAATAACTGTGAATTAAATCATTAGCTTCTTCAAAGGTAATATCACCATCAATGTTCTTTTTAGCGGTTTCAATCAAATATTCACTTGTGTTAAGTCCGTCAACTGCTTGAAGTCCAATTGCGGTATGCCAAGCATAACCTTTCTCTTTCTTCTGCGGTTCCTTTTCGCGCAAGTATTCTTCAAAAATATCGTTCACAGTCTCACCTCGTTTCGTATATAATAATTATACCATATATCAAATAAAATAGCAATTATTCAATTCGATTTTCTTTTAAGACCACCATCACTTGCAACAAACAATGTCAAACCTAAGCATATGAGAAAAGAGCCGGTCGCTATATCAACTTTATACAATAAGGCTAAATATCCGGTCTGCAAAGTTATCAATGTCATTAATGCTAAAACAATTATTTTAAAAATCTTCATTTCAAATCTCCTTTATGTACGAAATTCATTGAAACGAAGAAGTGGCAATACAGAGCGACTGACTCTGTACTACCACAAACAAAGGCTATTTAACATCTTTTAAGAAAACAACAAACCCGAACGTTTCACCAATCGGTAAAAGGTTCGGGTTTGAATGCTTTGGTGCGGGTGACAGGACTTGAACCTGCACGCGAAAGCGCTAGCTCCTAAGGCTAGTGCGTCTGCCAATTCCGCCACACCCGCAAATAAACATATTAAATTCAAAAGGCTTTATAGCACACAAAAACACCAAACTTGCAGCCGCATGCGTAACTCTTGCGGTGCCCAAAAGTTTTTACTGCTTGGAGCGCAGAAAACTTTTGACCGCTGCGCCTTTTTTGCTCTCGTTTTATCACCCACCGGGTGCACTCGGCAAAAAACTGCCAATTCCGCCACACCCGCATTCACATATTATATATGCGACCTTGAAACTATAACACACTGCATTTAAAATGTCAAGATTATTTTAAAAAAGGCAGTGCCACAAGCACTGCCCTTTAACTATTCTTCTTCAAACTCTTCAACATCGCACTCTAAGTAATCGCCTTTGATGCGATTTTTGTTTGAAATCTTATCAAAAATAACAAGCGCACCGACAACAGCGCCAAATACTGCCAAAAGTGAACCCATAATCTTTAAAAATGTTTTCATTTTCAAATCCTCCCGAAATTTCTTTCCACTAACATTATATCAGTAAATTTTCAAAATGTCAATCACATAAAAGGAGCAAATAAATGAAAAAATGATTGCAAAAATTTCTTCCTTAAAGGTCGCCTTTTCCAGACATCTAAGTTAATTTCTTTACTACACTTAATTATGGCCAAAATATCACATTTAATATCCATAACAGTACTACTGTTACATATCCAAGCACCACATTCAAATTGGAAAACAAAACTCCTGTAATCCATATTTACGGTGCCCACAGTTGCAACAGCATCATCCGACACAAATAGCTTTGAATGGATAAAACCTTTCTCGTACTCGTAAATTTTAACCCCTGCTTCCAAAAGTTCCAAATAGTTATACTGTGTCACATAGTGAACATACCATTTATCCGGAATATGGGGAGTAATAATTCTAACATCAATACCCGATTTTGCCGCCATCTTCAGGTTGTTTTTCATAGCGTTATCAATTATTAAATACGGAGTGGTAATATAAACATATCTTTGGGCAGTATTAAGAATTTGCTCGTAAATACCCTCAGCAGGGTTGCTATCGTTGGTTGGTCCATCGGCATAAGGAATAACGAAACCGTCACTTTCTGTTTGGCAAGTGTTAAGATATTTTTCCATTTTTAATGGTTTTCTTGTGGCAAACTCCCACATTGTGCAAAATAAACTCACAAAACTGTTAACTGCGTCACCCTTTAAAATAACGCCACAATCCATCCAGTGGCCGAATCGCTCCCACTGGTTTATATATTCATCACCAATGTTAAAACCACCTGTAATGGCAGTTTTACCGTCTATCACCACAATCTTTCGGTGGTTACGGTTATTTAGGAAAATATTTATAAAAGGATTTATGGGGTTGAAAACTGCAACCTTAATCTTCTCCTGTTTAAGCCTTTTAACAAACTCCTTTTCCTGTCGTTTAATGGCGCCGAAGTCATCAAAAATTATTTTTACCTCTACCCCACTTTTGGCCTTTTCTTTCAATATTTTATGAATTTCATCCCACATTTTTCCCTCGGCCAAAATGTAAAATTCAATAAAAATATATTTTTCAGCCTTTCTAAGTTCTTCAAGCATTTTCGGGAATAATCGGTCAACGGGAGAAATGTATTCACTAAGAGTATTATTATAAACGGGATATCCACTCTCACGGATTAAGTATTCGGCCTGTCTTGAATGTAACAAATCGTGATATTTCAAGGATTCTAAAACCTCATCGTTCTCCTTTAAATAGGCCTTGTATCTACTTTCCGAGGCAATCATTCTTCTTTTAATGGATGGTAAAATTCGCCCTCCACCCCAAAGAAGAAAAACAGTAATTCCAAAAATGGGAAAAAGCAGGATAAAAACAATCCAAGAAATTTTATGGTCGGGATTTCCTTTACCGTTTATAATTGCAATAACGGTTAAAATACCAATAATCGTTGATATGGCATAGGCCGTGGTTGAGGCAACTGTATAATCGTAAATAACCACCGTTATAAATACCAATTGAATAAGCAAAAGTATTCCCGAAATAATAATGCGTGTAGGTATTGGAAGTCCTCGTTTTTTCATAATTCTCACCTCTTTGAAAACATTTTATCATACTTATAAATATTAGTTGTAAATTTATTGTTAAATATGTTATAATAGATATAAGTATTTTGCTGAAAGGAAAAAACCTATGTCTCTTGAGATTTTAAAGTTAAGTCGTGGTGTTGAAGGTTTGTTTATTAAGAACAGCCGTTTTAACACAACCCTTATTTCCTATAACTTTTATCTGCCCCTTCAAAAAGAAACTGTGGCAAGTAACGCCTTACTTCCCTTTATTCTTACCTCGTGCAGTAAAAAATATCCTGATTTTTCTCGTTTAAATTATAAGCTTGCAAAACTTTACGGTGCAAGACTTAATGCAACTGCTGAAAAATATGGCGATTATCAATTACTTAAAATGACCATTTCGGTTATTAACGATAAATTTTCTTTTGATGAAGAATCCCTTGTAAAAAGCGCAAGTCAGTTGCTCCTTAATCTAATCTTTGAGCCTAACTTGGTTGACAATGCTTTTACACCCGAAGACCTTGAGCGTGAAAAACGAAAAGCCATTGAACATATTAAGAGCGAAATCAGCGAAAAACGTGTTTTTGCTAAAAAGCGTTTAATCGAAGAAATGTATAAAAACGAGGCTTACGGTTTACCAAAATGTGGCACCATTGAAGATGTTCAAAACATTACAGGTGAAAGTCTTTTTGGTAGCTGGAAAAATATGCTTGAGTCTGCATTTGTCAGAGTTCAGGTTGTTGGCAAAAAAGTTCCCGAAGGTTTCTTTGAAGACATTACCGAGCGTTTTGGCCAAATCAAGCGTAAAAACATCACCAAATGTACCGAGTCAGCTCCCACTGTTCCAATTAAAACCCCACAAAGCGTTACCGACAATATGGATGTTGCTCAAGGTAAACTTTGCCTTGGCTTCTCAAGTGAAATTTATGGAAATGATGACACTTCCCTTGCCGTAATGGTAATGACCGATATTTTCGGTGGTGGCCCTTATTCAAGACTTTTCTCAAATGTTCGCGAAAAAATGAGTTTGTGCTACTATTGCTCGGCTTCGGCTATAAGACAAAAGGGTTTAATCACGGTTGAAAGTGGTGTTGAAACCCAAAACTGCGAAAAGGCCGAAAAGGAAATCTTAAACCAATTAAGCATTGTCAAAAAAGGTAAGTTTACCGATTTTGAGTTTGAGTCATCAATTAAAAGCATTACCGACTCACTTAATTCTTATAACGACAGCCAAAATTCCATTGATTTATGGTACGCCATTAAAATCAACAACAAAAAACTTTATTCTCCAGAGGATATTGCAAAGAAAATCAGCAAAATCACTCGTGAAGATGTGATAAACGCTGCAAAGGGAGTTAAACTTCACACCGTTTACAAACTTTTACCCAAGGAGGCTTCCGTATGAAAAAAGAATTTTTTGAAAATGAAATCGGCGAAGCCTATGTAAAAGCCACATTAGACAACGGACTTAAAATTTTCATTTTGGAAAAGCCCCAATACAAATCAGCCTATGCCCTTTTCGGCACAAAATACGGTTCTATTGACACTATTTTTAATGTAGATGGGAAAGAAACTGCCGTGCCTGAAGGTATTGCCCATTTTTTGGAGCATAAGCTTTTTGAAAGCGAAGATGGTGATGCCTTTACCAAGTTTGCCAAAACAGGTGCTTATGCCAACGCTTTTACTTCCTTTGATAAAACTTGTTATCTTTTCTCTTGTTCCGATAGATTTTACGAGAATTTAGATATTTTACTTTCCTTTGTTCAGTCCCCTTATTTTACTAAGGAAACGGTTGAAAAGGAGCAAGGTATAATCGGTCAAGAAATTAGAATGTACGATGACAGCCCCGGTTGGCGTGTTATGTTTAATATGCTAATGGCAATGTACCACAATCATCCCGTTAGAATTGATATTGCAGGTACAGTCCAGTCTATTGCTAAAATTGATTATGAACTTCTCTTTGATTGTTACAACACCTTCTATAATCCTTCAAATATGTTTATTTGTATTGCAGGTAATGTAGATACCGATACCTGTTTAGAGCAAATTGAGAAGAGCATTAAACCTTCCGAAAGTAAAGAAATCATCCGTATTAAACCCGAAGAACCTTATAGCGTTGTAAAACATTACACCGAACAATCTTTGGAGGTTGCTCAACCAATGTTTTGTTTAGGCTTTAAGGATGAGTTTGGCGAAAACTCTCTGAGTGTTAAGGAACGAATCATTATGGCATTACTTCTTAACATCATTTCGGGCGATGCTGCTCCCCTTTACAAGGAACTTATTAACAAAGGTCTTATTAATGACGAGTTTGACAGCGAACATTTTTGTGGAGACGGATATTCAGCTTTGCTTTTCGAAGGCGAGTCCTCCGACCCAAAAGCCGTTGCTGAAGAAATCAAGAAGGAAATTGAACGCCTTAAAACCGAAGGCATTGATAAGAAGTTATTCTCAGCCATTAGAGCCAGTATGTATGGCTCGGCAATTAGGCTTTTCAATAATGTTGAAAGTATCGCAATGCACCTTACCGACTGTGCGATGAACGATACTTGCCTTTTTGATGAACTAAAATATTTAAAATCGGTTACTTTGGAAGAAGTTAGCCGTAAACTTAAAAGTCTTGATACCGAGAACTCCGTTTTATCGGTTATTAATCCTAAAAATTAGCAGGTGAAATTATGGTAGTTACAATTTTCGGAATTAAATTAACCCTCAACCCCATTGCTTTTACAATACCACTTGGTAAATCTCACTGGGATATTTATTGGTATGGAATTATAATTGCAATCGGTTTTGCTTTGGCACTTTTTTATGCTTATAAAAACGCTAAACGCTTTGACATTAATCTTGACAAATTGCTTGATGTTGTTATAATCACAGCTCCCGTTTCCATTCTTTGTGCGAGAAGTTATTATCTGATTTTCGATGGCGAAAAATTGGAAAGTTTTTCCGACTTTTTCGGTTTCACTTCATCAGGTTTTTCAGGCCTTGCAATTTACGGCGCAATTATAGGCGCATTTGTTTGTGGAAGTATTCTTTGTAAAGTATTTAAACTCAAAATACTTGATGTTTTAGATTTAGCTTCTATCGGCTTCCTTATTGGACAAGGTATCGGAAGATGGGGCAACTTTGTTAACCAAGAAGCATTTGGCACCTTCACCGGAAGTAGCTGGTGGGGTATGGAAAGTTCTCGCACCATTAGTTATATGGGTGCCGAAGGCATGGTGCACCCCTGTTTCCTTTATGAATCAATTTGGTGTCTAATTGGCGTATTCGTTCTACATAAGATTAGTAAAAACAGAAAGTTCAGTGGTCAAATTTTATTATCCTATGGCGTTTGGTACGGCTACGAAAGAGGCTTCTTAGAACTTGTTAGAACCGATAGTTTAATGTGGGGTAGAATTAGAATTTCTTCACTCTTGTCCTTCATCATTTGTATCACCTGCGTTATTTTGCTTATCGTTATGTTTAAAAAACAAAAAAGTGAAAACAAGGGCGAATACTCTTCCCTTTTTAAAGAAAATCAAGAGGAGGAAGAAGAAAATGTATAAACTCATTGACGGCAAGGTTATCTCTGCCTCGGTTAAAGAGCGTGTTAAAGGCGAAGTTGCTAAGTTAAATCAAAACGGTATTACAGTTGGTTTGGCTGTAATTATCGTTGGCGAAGACCCTGCTTCTAAGGTATATGTTTCCAACAAGAAAAAGGCTTGCGAAGCTTTGGGAATTATATCTCGTGAATATGCTTTGCCCGAAAGCACCACCGAGCAAGAACTTTTGGATTTAATTAAAGAGTTAAATACCGACCCCGAAATTAACGGCATTTTATGTCAATTACCCCTTCCAAAACATCTTGACGAAAAACTTATTATTAACTCCATTGACCCCGAAAAGGATGTGGATGCTTTCCACCCTGTAAACGTGGGAAAGATTATGATTGGTGACTTCTATTTCCTTCCCTGCACCCCTGCCGGTGTAATGGAAATGCTTGAATACGAAGGCATTGATGTTACAGGCAAAAACTGCGTTGTTATCGGCCGTTCAAACATTGTTGGCAAACCTATGAATATGCTCCTTCTCCACAAAAACGGAACCGTTACCATTTGCCACTCAAAAACCAAGAACTTGGCCGAAATTTGCAAAAATGCTGACATTTTAGTTGCTGCCGTTGGCAGACCAAATTTCGTTACTGCCGATATGGTAAAAGAGGGCGCTGTTGTTATCGATGTTGGCATCAACCGTGTTGACGGTAAACTTTGTGGCGATGTTGACTTTGAAAACGTTAAGGACAAAGTTTCGGCCATCACTCCCGTACCCGGTGGCGTTGGTCCCATGACTATTGCAATGCTTATGCAAAACACATTAACTGCTGCAAAAAAACAAAACGGATTAATTTAATTATGAAAAAGATTAAAATTTCACTTTTGGTTTTGGTTTTATCACTGATATTTTCTTTTAGCATCAGTGCTTTAAAAACCGACCAATTAACACCCGACGAAGACTTTTTTATATATTCAGCTTCGCCTGATAAGGTTGCCGAAATCGTGGAAATGACAAAAGAAGATTTAAAGACCGATATTGAAAGTAAAGGCATTATCTTCTTGGCTGTTGACAAGGAAAACACACGCCAAATTCAGTTAACCGAAACCGAAAACAAATTTTCCACCACCGTTTCCAACCTTTCCAACCTGTCGGACAGTAGCATTAGAAGTCTTGTACCCGATATAACAGGCATAGAAAATATTAAAGGTAAAATTGTACTTCACAATGAGCAAAAGTATGTTCGCATTGAACTTAAATCTAAAGAATATATATTAACTCAATTTTTTACCGTAGAAAACAAAAAACTTTATACCTTAAGTTTTTACACCGATATTGAGGTATCTACCAACTACATTAAAGACACTTTTTACTACAAACAAAAAACTGCCGATTCTATTACCGTGAAAGAAATTCCGGCAAACCTTAAAACCCTTACAATTATAGGTTTTAGCGTTTTTGGTATACTGTTTTTTGTAATCCTTTATTCAATTATTAAGGATTATTTCAAAAAAGAAGAATAAATTTCAAAATCAGCACGAAAGTGCTGATTTTTTATTTGACAAATTAACCTTGAATTGTTATAATATTTGTATCATTTGAGACACTTTTGGAGACCATTATGCTTAAAACCCTATTTTTATTTGAAAATTTGAAAGAAAGTGAAATTAAAGATATTATTTCCCTTTTACCAAAACCTAAACTCTTTGAGAAAGGCGAAACTATTTACTCGGCAAATCAATTTAAGAAGGCCTTGGGTTTCATTATTAAGGGAAAGGCATCGGCCACAACCGACAATTCGGATTTACTCTTTATGAAAACTTTTTCAAAAGGCAGTATTTTTGGCGCTGCTGCAATTTTCGGAAATGAGGACACCTATGTTAGCCGAATTATTGCCGACTGCAAAACTGAAGTTTTATTTATCGATGAAGAAACCTTGAAAAATATCTTCGCAAAATATCCACAAACATCTATAAATTACATAAACTTCCTATCCGATAAAGTTAGATTTTTAAACAAGAAACTTCAAATGATTTCCTGCACTAATGCAGAAGATGCTGTCTATAAATATTTAATAGATAATATGGACAGTGAAAAGTTAGTTAAAATACCCGTTAGTTTTACCCTTCTTGCCAAAATGCTCGGCCTTAGCCGTGCTACCCTTTATCGTGGGTTTGATGCGTTAGAGCAAAAGAATAAAATCAAACGGGATAAAAATATTATAAAGGTGATTTAAAATGAAAAAAATTATCGCATTAACCCTTACTCTTTTAATGTTACTCGGTCTTGTTGCTTGTGGACAAACCGATAACAACAGTTCAGTTCAAACCGATAATACAAGTTCCACCGAAGAGGTAAAACTTGTTGAAACCAATGTTTATGTGCTTTCAGGTCCCACAGGTATTGGCGCTGCCAACCTTAAAGACAAGGCTGACAAAGGTCAAACCGAAGGCAAATATAACATTACCGTTGTGGCTCAACCTGATGAAGTTGTAGCAAAGATTTCTAACAAGGAAGCTGATATTGCTGCAATCGCCACCAACCTTGCTGCAAAACTTTACAACAAAACCGAAGGAAACATCACCATTTTAGCAGTTAACACATTGGGTGTTCTTAATGTTGTTACTCCTGCCGGCGTGGAAATTACATCCCTTAAAGATTTAAAGGGCAAAAAGGTTTATACCACAGGTCAAGGCTCTAACCCCGAATACATCATTAATTACCTTCTTGAAAAGAACGAAATTAAAAATGATGTTACTTTAGAATTCAAGGCTGAAGGCACCGAACTTCTTAGTGTTTGGGCCACCGACCCCAATGCTGTAATAATCACTCCCCAACCCGTTGCAACAACCCTTACCGTTCAACATGCAGGTTCTAAAATTGCTCTTGATTTAACCAAGGAATGGGAAAAGGTTGACGACACTTCTGCCCTTATGATGGGTTGCGTTGTTGTTAGAAACGACTTTTTGAAGGATAATAAGGCAACCGTTGACAAGTTCCTCGAGGAATACAAAGCTTCAATCGATACTGCAAATAAGGATATCGATACCACTGCAACACTTTGCGAAACTTACGGTATCATTCCCAAGGCTCCCATTGCCAAAAAGGCTATCCCCAACTGCAATTTAACCTTCGTTTCAGGTAGCGAAATGAAGACAAAACTTTCAGGTTATTTAACCGTTCTTTACAATGCAGATAAAACTTCCGTTGGTGGAAAATTACCTGCAGATGGTTTCTACTATGAAAAATAAACTCAAAAATCTTTCCTTCAAAGCAGGGTCCATTTTATTATGGATTCTGCTTTGGCATATCGTTGGAAATATTGCAAACCAAAAACTCCTTTTTAAAATTCCGCTACCACTTGACACTTTAAAGGAGTTTTTAGGCTGCGTTAAAATCCCCACCTTTTGGGAAGCCGTTGGCAGTTCCCTTTTGCATATTTTGAGTGGATTTATTCTTGCTGTGGTTTTGGGACTTTTGTGTGGTTTACTCTCGGGCAACAGCCCAATTTTCAAAACCCTAACAGCACCCATTTCAAGATTAATCCGTTCGGTGCCCGTTGCCGCGTTTATCATTTTGGCTTGGCTTTGGATACCTTCTACAGTAATCCCCTCTTTCATTTCCTTCCTAATGGTTTTCCCCATCATTTGGTTGCAGGTTGAAACAGGACTTTTATCAGTAGATAATAAGCTTATCGAAATGGCAAGTGTGATGGGTATGAGCAAAACCGACATTGTGAAAAATATTAAAATCCCAACCGTTATGCCCTTTTTTCGTGAGTCGGTAATCACAGGACTTGGCTTTGCCTGGAAGTCTGGTGTTGCTGCCGAGGTTATTTGCAACCCAACGGGTAGCATTGGTGCTTTGCTATCAAACGCCAAGAGTAATCTTGAGTATGACAAGGTTTTTGCAGTGGTTTTAACCATTATTGTTTTAAGTCTTATTTTAGAAAACATTATAAAATTTTTCTGGAGGAGAAATCGCTATGATAAAATTTAATAATGTAACCTTCGGGTATGACAAAACTCTGGTGCTTAAAGATTTTTCCCTTGAAATCAACCCCAAAGACCGTATTTGCCTTTTTGGAGACAGCGGCAGTGGCAAAACCACAATTTTAAAACTTATTTTAGGTCTCGAAACGCCCCAAAAAGGAAACGTGGAAAAAGCCGAAAACATTAAACCATCGGTGGTTTTTCAAGAAGACCGATTATTGCCCTTTAAAACCGTTTTGGAAAATATAACCCTCTTTGGTTGCGATACCGAAAAGGCACTTCTTTTATTAGAAAAATTAGGTCTTAAAGAGTATGACAACAGCTACCCTTCGGAACTTTCAGGTGGTATGTGCCGCCGTGTGGCTCTTGCCCGTGCATTATCGGTGGACTTTGATTTTCTCATTTTAGATGAGCCTTTCACAGGTTTAGACCAAAGAAACACAGAAAATGTTTCAAACTTAATTAACGAAATTTTAGGCGATAGACCCTTGATTATAGTAACTCACTCAAAGTTTGAAGCCCAACTTTTAAACTGTAAGATTAAGGAATTAATATGACCTATAAAAACATTTTTAAAGGCAAATTTTTGTCAAGACCAAACCGTTTTATTGCTAATGTGGAAATTGATGGTAAATTGGAGACCGTCCATGTTAAAAACACCGGCCGTTGCCGTGAACTTTTAACTCCAAACGCCACAGTTTATCTTGAAAAAAGCGATAGCCCTCTTCGCAAAACCAAATATGATTTAGTTGCCGTTTTAAAGGGTGAAATGCTCATCAATATGGACTCTCAAATAGCAAATGATGTGGCCTTTGAGTGGCTTAAAAATGGAAACCTTTTTTCAAAAAATGCAAAAATTCGCCGTGAAGTCACCCATAACAAATCCCGTTTTGATTTTTATATTGAAGATGGTGACCGAAAAGTGTTTCTTGAGGTTAAAGGTTGCACTTTGGAACAAGATGGTATCGCTATGTTCCCCGACGCACCAACTGAACGTGGTGTTAAACACATTGAAGAACTAATCGGATGTTTAGAAGAAGGCTTTGAGGCTTATATTTTATTTGTTATTCAAATGAAAGGCGTAAAAGTTTTTAAACCAAACGATAACACCCATAAAGCCTTCGGAGATGCCCTTAGAAAGGCTTATGAGAGTGGAGTAAGGATTTTAGCCTACGACTCAATTATCACCCCAAACAGCATTAGAATTGATAAGGAAGTGCCAATAGAATTTTGACAAGAATTATGTTCGTCTGCCACGGGAATATTTGCCGAAGTCCCATGGCAGAATTTATAATGAAAAAGTTAGTAGCCGACAAAGGGCTTGAAAATGAGTTTTTAATTAAATCTTCGGCCACAAGCAGTGAGGAAATTTATTGTGGTATCGGCAACCCCATCTATCCCCCTGCCCTTAGAGAACTTAAAGCAAATAATATCCCAGTCGGTGAAAAAAGAGCAGTTCAACTGAAAGCCTCAGACTACGACAAATATGATATGTTTATTTGTATGGACTCCAACAATTTACGAAATATTAAGCGTATTTTCCCTAATGATGTTAACAATAAAATCAGACCCCTTTTAAGGGATAAGGATGTTGCCGACCCTTGGTATTACGGCAATTTTGATGTTACCTTTTCGGATATTGAAAAAGGTTGCAAAGCACTACTTGAAAGTTTAATTTAAAAGTAGTATAATGTTTTCTATAAATTCAAAGTCAGGTGAAAATTATGTCAGAAAAAAACACTCAGGGCTGTTCAGGTAACTGCAGTTCCTGTTCTTCAAACTGTAAAGGAAAGGAACCTCAAAGTTTAATTGAGCCTACCGGCGAATTTAATAACATTAAACACGTTATCGGTGTTGTCAGCGGTAAGGGTGGTGTTGGTAAATCAATGGTTACCTCTATGCTCGCTGTTGGACTTGCTAAAAAAGGCTATAAGGTTGGTATTTTGGATGCCGATATCACCGGTCCTTCCATTCCAAAAACCTTTGGTATAAACGGTAATGTTTTCCAAAACGAAATCGGCATTTTACCTGCCGAGACCAAAAACGGCATTAAGATTATGTCTATAAACCTTCTCTTGCCCGATAAGGAATCCCCCGTTATTTGGCGTGGTCCCGTTATTGCAGGTGCTGTTAAACAGTTTTGGCAAGATGTTGTTTGGGGCGACCTTGATTATTTGCTAATCGACTGTCCTCCCGGAACCGGTGATGTTCCCCTAACCGTTTTCCAAACCATTCCTCTTGATGGTGCAATTATCGTAACCTCTCCTCAAGACCTTGTTTCAATGATAGTTAAAAAGGCTTACAATATGGCTAAAATGATGGACATCCCTGTTTTAGGCATTGTTGAGAATATGAGTTACGTTGTTTGCCCTGACTG
>JAZNLZ010000018.1:0-57716 GCA_045579365.1 Acutalibacteraceae bacterium | reverse complement strand
CCTTTTGTGTGTCCTCATTTCGAATTGCTCACGGCTGTCCTTATACTTGTGAACAGCGCGAAGGATTGTAACAACCTCTTTTTCAGTAGGTAGCGGTACGGGACCGGATACTCTAGCGCCTGTACGTTTAGCGGTTTCCACTATCTTTTCAGCGGACTGGTCTACAAGTGCGTGGTCGTAACCCTTAATTCTGATTCGGATTTTTTCTTTCACTGCCATGTGAATTTCGCCTCCTTAATTAGTTGGCGGGCAAAACTTACAACGAACCGTGTTTTTCATCACGGTCCATTATAAAACCGGCACTGGCTGGGGTCGCAGTCAATTCCGGACAGCCAATCGCTTGGCCGTTGTACACAAAGTTCGCAAGTTTCTTTATGTACTCCTAATTCTTTCGCCCGGTTTAAAATCGGACATACTCCGTGGAAATTTCCCCGATCTAGTCGGGCCACCTCCCACATCAACGCATGTTTTACGCCATACTTTCACAGCGTACTGTCGTATAATAACACATATCTTTCACAAATGCAAGTCTTTTTTTAAAAAAATTTTAAACTTTTTTAAAGGCTACAATATATAGGGTTTTCTCCCCTTTTAAACAACAAAACTCCCCTAAAATAAGGGGAGTTTTGTTTGTAAACTCTATTATTTATTTGTCTCTGGATTATCGGTACGTTCTAAAATATAGTCCACACTAACATTATAAAACCTTGCTAATTTAATCAATATTTCCGTTGGTATATCATTTTCGCCAGTTTCATATTTAGAGTAACCCGTTTGCGACATTCCAAGCATCTTAGCAACTTCGGTTTGATTTAAGTCTTTATCTTCTCTTAGATCTCGTATTCTCTTATACATAAAAGCCTCCAAAGATATCTTATGTATTTATAATAAGATAATCTATTTTAGGTTATTGAATTTTAACCTAAAATAGGTTATCATTAAGGTGGAGGTATTATTATGTCTAAATATTATTATTATATTTGCGGAAATAACGGTAAGAACTGTCCCTTTAACGGTGAACATAAAGACAGAAACGGCATTCTTATTGAATGCCGTTGTGATGAGTGTAATTATATGATTTGTTGTTTGGACGGTCAATGTAAAAAATGCAAAGACAAAAACTGTTATCGCAAACGAGTTTTAAGAAAAATAAATTATCAAAGGCTCAAAAGGTTGAAAAAAATTTTAAAAGAAATTCTTCATTTACTAGGTGGCCGATATTTTTTATTACCCTAAAAATGTGTTTCTGACATAGCCGACAATTTGATTATATCCCACCAACGACCAGTCGGGCAGTGTGGCGTAAACCGTAACTTCACTGCCGTTTGGAATACTTCCCACAACAGATGCGTTCAAAGATGGCGTATATCTTACATTTAAATTAGAACCCCTTGTCGCCACGGTTGTAACATATATAGGTTGGGGATAATTGAAAGGCACCGAGAAATACTCGGTCAAAGAAAGCACCAGGTTTTCGGCAATGGTGTTTATATTATTTTTAATCCACTGAGCGTCCAAGGGATTATCGTGGTAAGCCACCTCAAGCAAAACGCTTGGTGCCTTGGTGCGCCTAACCTCTCCCAAAGTGGTGGTGGGCACAATTCTTGTACCGTTTGGCACAGGATATATCAGTTGCAAATTTTTTACTAATATTTCGGCAAAGCGTTTACCCTTTACACTTCCGGGAGAATAATAAGCCTCCACTCCCCTGGCGTTACCCGAACTTGAAGCGTTAGAGTGAAGGGCAAAATGCAAATCATAATTTCCCATATTAGACTGGGCTATCGAACTCGCCGCCGTCATATCGGGACTGTTTCGCACAAACCTTATTCCACTGGCCACCAAGTAAGGCTCCATTGCATCGGCAATTAAATTCATATATTCTTCTTCGTTACCACCACCGTAATAAGGATTAAACTCCTGAGTTGACGGACTTAAATAAATAATCGGCATAAAAAATCACCCTTTAAACCTTATTCGGCTAAAGGGTGAATTATGTTTATTTAATATTTAACTTTTGAGCTTCTTCCTTAACAACCGACAAGAACCAGCAGTAAAGGGCTTCGCCCAGTTCCTGATAAATGGGGTCGCCATCGTGAGAACAAAGCATGGCGAAGGTTTGACCGATTCGGCGTTCAACATCATTTCCCCTTCTAAAAGCCAAGTAATAGAAAGAGAAGGCGCCGTTATCCTCGGCAGTTACATAATGCTTGGGGTCTTTTTTCTTCAAGGTATCCAAAAAACTCTTTTGAGCCAAACCACCCAAGGTGTCGTTTTCGGTCAAAGTTTCAAAACCAACCGATGCCGCAAAGGAAAGCAACATTCTTCTTTGGGAAAGCATTTCCAAGTTTGTTTCCCTTTCCCCCACCAAAGAATCGGCAATATCCTTAATAAACTTTTCGGCAACAGCCTTTCCCCAATTCTTGGCGTTTTGGGTTTGCTCTTTACTTATTTCCTTTTCGGCAGCACTTCTTATTAAATTTTCCTTAACACTTGCCGAGGGTTTGTCCCCTGCAATCTTAATATCGTTATCTAAGTTCATTTTTTTCCTCCAATCCGAAAGAAAATAAATATTAAACCTCTTTCAAGGCCTCTGCCAACTGGGCAGGACAGGATGTTCCCTTAAAACCACACTTAATGTCGGAAAGTTTTGCGATAACATCCTCCACCTTCATTCCCTCTACTAAAGCGGAAATGCCTTTGGTGTTTCCGTTGCATCCACCTTCAAAGCGCACCTTTTTAACAATGCCGTCTTCAACCTCAATGTGGATTTGTCTTGAACAAACACCCTTAGTTTTATATGAAAATTCCATTTAAAATATTCCTATCTATCCTTAAATTTATTACTGCGAACAGGATGACGAAGTTTTCTAAGCGCCTTTGCCTCGATTTGGCGAATACGCTCTCTTGTAACGTTAAACTCCATACCAACCTCTTCGAGGGTATGGCATCTGCCATCTTTAAGACCGAAACGCAAACGGATAACTGCTTCCTCACGGGGAGTGAGAGTTTTTAAAACACCGTCAATATCTTCGTTGGTGATAGACTTAAGGGCAGCATCATCGGGAGCCAAAGCGTCTTCATCACGGATAAAGTCCATAAGGCGAGAATCTTCCTCGGGACCGATGGGGGTTTCCATTGAAACAGGCTCTTGAGCCACACGCATAATTTCACGAACACGCTCAACAGGTAAATCCATCTTCTCAGCAATCATTTCTTCACTGGGTTCAACGCCGTTTTCATGAAGAAGTTGGCTTTGGATTTTCTTGAGTCTATTAATGGTTTCAACCATGTGAACGGGAATACGAATTGTTCTTGCTTGGTCGGCAATAGCACGGGTAATGGCCTGTCTAATCCACCAAGTAGCATAGGTGGAGAACTTAAATCCCTTGGTGTGGTCGAACTTATCAACAGCCTTGATAAGACCAACATTACCCTCTTGGATAAGGTCAAGGAAGTACATACCTCTACCAACATATTTTTTAGCAATACTTACAACAAGTCTAAGGTTAGCCTCGGTAAGTCTTTGTTTTGCATATTCATTTCCTTCGGAAATCTTAACAGCAAGTTCAACTTCTTCTTCGCCGGACAAAAGTGGAACACGGCCGATTTCACGAAGATATACCTTAACAGGGTCATCAAGAGAAATGTTATCAAAGTTGCCGTCATCTTCGCTTAACTTTTCAACATCCATCTCCTCGAGTTTAAGGTCATCCTCGGTAGGCTCATCATCAAAATCAAGTTCTAATGCAGGTGGTTCAGCAAAAAGTTCATCTAAATCCTCCGGAGCATCGCCAATATCATCAAGACTTTCAGCAGCCTTCTCAGCAAGAATTTCATCTGCTGCTTCTTCTAAAACGTCCTTCTTTTTCTTTTCACTCATTGTTAATTCCCCTTTTGTTTTTTGTCTATAATATTTTGTAGTTCCCGTGCCCAATCTTCAACCGATGCATCCGAGTTACGGGACATTTCAAGTTTTAGGTTTTCTTCTAATATAACCTCAATACAGTCATTTAATACTTTTTTCGGGTTATTTGCTCCCTTTTCGCTATTTTGCAAGGAAACCAAAAGTCCCAATTCAGCCGGAAGAAGTTGTTGCCCGAATGTGGAAACATCCAAACCGGCATCCTTCTCCAAGGTCTCTATTATTATATTGTATATTCTCCTATTTAGAGAGGTTATCATTTTTTCGGGTGGAAGTTTTTCCACAGCAATTTTATAAAAATCGGGGTGTTGCAAAAGAACAGCAATAAGTGTTTCTTCAGCATTAGTACCCTTAACCGAAATTCGCTTTTCGGGATTTACATCATCCTTGGTAAATTTCGGTCTTATAATTTCGCCTATTGCTTTCTTCTCTTGAGTCTTAACAAACTTTCGGCGAAGTTCTTTAACCTTAGTTTCAAGGGCAGTTCTCGAAACGCCGTATTTATCGCTAAGTCTTCCGATATAAATATCCCTTGTCATTACATCGTTTTGAGAAGCAATAATCTCGGCCGCAGCCGATAAGTATTTTAACTTGCCATCATCCGACAAAAGGTCAATATCCTTAGCTGCCATCAAGAGTTTATATTCAATGTCGCTAACTGCTCCCTCAACCAAACCTCTGAATCGGTCAGGACCGTTTTTCTTTATAAACTCATCCGGATCTTTACCGTCAGGGATAACGATTACCCTTGTTTTAAGTCCCGTCTTTTCCAAGATTTCGGCTGCTCGGCGTATAGCCTTTTGACCGGCAGCATCGGCATCCATTGTTAGCACAACTTCTTTTGTATATCTCGCTAAAATATTAGCCTGTTCTTCGGTGAAGGCAGTTCCCAAAGGCGCTACTACATTTTCAAATCCTGCTTGGTGAAGAGAGATAACATCCATATTACCCTCAACCAAAATAATTCTTTCTTCACAACTGTTTTTAGCCAAGTTCATTCCGAAAAGATTTGCGCTTTTCTTATAAACAGGAGTATCGGAAGTGTTGACATATTTGCCACCCTGCTTATCCTCGCCGGGCATTGCTCTACCACTAAAACCGACAACATTTCCCCTTATATTAATTATGGGGAACATAACCCTTTTTCTAAAACGGTCGTAATATGTTCCACGCTGACTTTTACCCACCACATTGGCAGCCAACATTTCATCCATGGTGTAACCTTTGGATTTTAGATGTTTGATTAAAGCATCCCAACTGTCAGGCGCAGCGCCAAGACCAAACTTCTTTATGGTTGCAGGTTTAAGACCACGACCCAAAAGATATTCCCTTGCCCAAACACCTTCATCGCTTAAAAGATAATTGTGGAAAAATCTTGCAGTGTCACGGTTAATATCGTAAATTCGGTTTTTAAGTTTTTGCATGGAGTCATCATAACCACTGTCGGGCAAATTAACCCCTGCCCTTTCGGCAAGAAGTTTTATAGACTCCATATAATCCAAATTTTCAATGAGACTTGTGAAGGTGAAAACATCGCCACCAACACCACAGCCGAAACAATAGAAGGATGCCGTTTCGGGATATACAGTAAAGGAAGGAGTTTTTTCACCGTGGAAAGGACAAAGTCCCACAAGGTTTTTACCCCTGCGTTTCAATGTTACATATTGCGAGATAACCGTTTCAATATCATTTCGGTATTTTATTTCATTTATAATATCCTCGGGTATTGCCACTTAAACTTCCTCCTTTTTAAAGTAACTTAAAAGACTTTTTACTCGCCTCTAATTATATATTAGATTTTTTTGTCGAAATACCTTTATATTTTTAAAATTTTTTTCAAAAAAGCAAAAAACCGTTCAAAAGAACGGTTTTTTATCACCTTAACGGCGTTTTTCAATTATTTGTTTTCTAACAGCAGGTATAGAAATTGCCACACCCACAAGCATTAATGAAATCCAAACTAAAATCAATTTGTTCCAACCAATATTATCCACAGCATTGGCGAATAATGTTGAAGAAGCCGAAGCTGCCATATAACTGGTAAAGTCAAGATATCCCGTGGCAGTCGACACCATTCCAGTGTCCGCTAGGCTAGGGCAGTAACGACTGAAAAGCATAGAAGCTGCACAGTTGGATGAAATAATCGATAAAACGAGACAAACCACATTTAAAGTGGGTGTTTTGACAAAGAACACCAAGGTGAAGCAAATCGATGCTGAAGAAAAGGCCAACAACAGGGTAAGTTCCATATTTCTCTTTAATCTTTCATAGGTGGTAATGGCTATGAAAGCACTCATGGAAATCAAGAAGGTTGCCACGGTGAAAATACCTGCCGACGCCTTTGTGGAAAATTCAAGTCTTTGAGAAAAATAGGTCGGCATCCAAAAAACAACCGTAGTTCTTACCACACCTGTCAAAATCGCAACAAAAGTAAACTTTATGATTTGGCGACGAATTAAAAGTTTAATTCCGCCCGCTTTACCCTCTTGCTTTTCTCTGGGCTTTTGGCTTATAAGTCCTTTTCTTTCAAAGCCTGTGAAAACCGTAAGAGCTATTACACCCATTATTAAAAGCAATGCGCTTCCAACATTGAAAACCCTTTGCCAAGAAAGGAACATGGCAAGCATTCCCGCCATGGGCGAACCAAAAAACGAAGAAAACATATAACCAATACTGCAACGGGTTGCGTACTTAAGCTCAACGTTTTCGGCAACAAGTCTTGTCATGGGACCGTAAATCATCGAAAGGAAAAATCCCATAGCCGCATAGGCCACAAAAGCCACCATTGGTGTTTTATATGTAAAACTGAAAATCAAATTGCAAATTCCGGCAAAGATAAGTCCAAAACTTATCATATACTTTGCCTTGATTTTGTCCCCTATCACACCATTAATAAGCTGACCCACAGCATAGGTGATAAAATATACCGAAGAAAGTGTTCCAATTTGCTCGGTGGTAAAACTTCCGCTTTCTATCATCTGGGGAGTTACCGTGCCCAATATGTTGCGCACAATATAAACTGCCAAATAGGAAATGGCGCACATGCCGCCAAGCATTATAGCTTTTTTGGCATTTTCGCTTAATTTGAATTTCATTATAATCTACCTCTATTATTTCTCAAGCTCGAAAGCAATAAAACCAATACTTGCAATGGAAACATCCATTTTTTCTTTCATAGCTTCGTCAAAGGTTTTTAAAACTGTGTCAATCATGAAAATCAATTCATCAGCCATTTTGGATTGTATTTCACTGTCAACGGTGCCACTCATTTTTTCAAAGTATCGGCGACCACCGGAATATACATATTCCATAGGGAAATTGCCTTCAATAGTATTTACACCCTTGGTATATTCAATGAAGCATATATTATCTTCTTTCCCAAAAACGGAAATGCAAAGCGAACTATCCTTATCCTTAAAATAGAAATGTAACTCTTGTCCGATGGTTCTAATGTAATATCGTTTATCCTTTAAAACATATTTACCGTTTGCATTGGTATTTATCCAGTTAGCAGCAGCCTTTACATTATCAACCGTGTCCATATAATTGCAATTGCCACATTTACCTAAAATCATAATGTGACCCGGGGCCTCAATAACCGTTTCCTCAGAAAAACCACATTTTCCACAACTTTTAACCACACGGCCGTCCTGAGTGCAGGTGGCTGCTATTGTTACTGCCGAAAATTCATGCTTACATTTATCGGGGTCAACCTTTGAAGATGTGCTTTCTGTTTTTTTAGAAGAGGTTTTTTCGCTTGTTGTTTGCGAGGTTACGGCATCGCTTGAATTTGATGTCTTTTCAGCCTTTTTGCAGGAGCAAAGAGAAAGCATCAACAAAGCAGTTAATAAAATACTTATTATTCTCATCTTTTTACCTATTTAATTTTTTCAATATCATAAGGAGTTGTTTGGTAAACAAAATAGTTTAACCAGTTTGAATAAAGCAAGTTAGCGTGGGCTCTCCAGGTATTAGCAGGAGCCTTTTTAGGATTATCATCGGGGAAATAGTTTTTAGGAATTTCAATTTCCTTACCTTCGGACAAATCTCTAAAATACTCGTTAGCCAAGGTCACACTGTCATACTCTGAATGACCTGTGATAAAAATTTGTTTTCCGTTTTTAGAAGATACGGCGTAAATTCCACCCTCTTTAGAAGAGGCCAAAATTTTAAGTTCTTTAACAGCCTTTACATCCTCGGTTTTAACGGTGGTATGTCTTGACTGTGGCACCATAAAGGTATCATCAAAACCACGGAAAAGGATAGACTTTTTGTAATCAGCCTTGTGGGGGAAAACACCAAAAAGTTTTTTCTCCAAAGGATATTTATTAATACCGTAATGGTAATAAAGTCCTGCTTGGGCACCCCAACAAATGTGGAAGGTTGAATGAACGTGAGTTTTGGTCCATTCCATTATTTCACAAAGTTCGTCCCAGTATTCAACATCCTTAAAATCCAAAAGTTCAACAGGAGCACCGGTGATAATCATACCGTCAAAGGTGCGATGTTTAACATCATCAAATGTTTTATAGAAGGTGAAAAGATGCTCGGCCGAGGTGTTTTTGGATTTATGACTTTTAGTGTGTATAAACTCTAAATCAACCTGCAAAGGCGAGTTACCGAGAAGTCTTGACAACTGGGTCTCGGTTTCAATCTTTTTAGGCATTAAATTAAGCAATAAAATCTTAAGAGGGCGAATATCTTGGGTAATCGCTCTCGTTTCGGTCATAACGAAAATATTTTCGTCATTTAAGGTTTTTACTGCAGGTAAATCATTTGGAATTTTAATAGGCATTTCGCTACCTACCTTTTTTTAAAAAATATATATTAACTATAATACAAATTCCCCTTTTTGTAAAGGGGAATTTATCATCTAATCTTTATGGCACTTATCCTTTAGTGCGCAACCGGAACAACCACAAGAGCAACCACCCTTGCCCTCTTTTCGTTTTTTAATTTCATTAACTATTATGCTAAGAACCAACAGAGCAATAATAGACGCAATAATAATTGTAGGCATAAATTTCTCCTAATTATTTTTGTTTTTTCTAACAAGCATAAAAATCATTACACCCAAAACAAGCGAAGCAAAAACAGTGCCTAAAACATTGCCGTTCCCGATAAACCAAGAACCAAATTGGAAAATCATAAGCGATACAGCATAAGCAAAAGCGCACATATAAGAAATGGCGAACAAGGTCCATTTTCCGTTATTCATTTCACGGCGAATTGCACCCATTGCAGCAAAACAAGGAGCGCAAAGAAGGTTAAAGGTCATAAATGAAAATCCTGCCAAAGGGGTTGTTAAGAAGGCAGTTAAACTTTGACCTGCGTTTTGGGATAAAACTTCAAAGGTGCTAACAACCTGTTCTTTTGCCACAAGTCCCAAAATGGTGGCAACGGCCGACTGCCAGTTACCAAAGCCCAAGGGAGCGAAAATCCAGGCAATACCCTTGCCGATAGTTTCCAAAATTGAAGGGTCGGCGCTTTTTTCGGTTATGTAATGAATACCACCCGAAATTGACAAGGAGTCTAAGCACCAAATAAGAACGCTGGCTGCCAAAATAACGGTGCCTGCCTTCTTTATAAAGGACCAACCTCTCTCCCAAGTGGTTCTCAAAATGTTGGTTGCCACAGGAGCATGGTAAGAAGGAAGTTCCATTACAAAAGGTGCAGGGTTGCCTGCGAAGGGTTTTGTCTTTTTAAGAATTAGACCTGAAATAATAACTGCTAAAATTCCCATAAAGTATGCCGAAACGGCAATTAACGCGCTACCACCAAACAAGGCGCCTGCGATTAAACCAACTATTGGCATTTTAGCCCCACAGGGAATGAAACAGGTGGTCATAATTGTCATTTTACGGTCACGGTCTTGCTCGATGGTACGAGAAGCCATAACACCGGGCACCGAGCAACCGGTTGCCACAAGCAGGGGAATAAAGCTTTTACCCGAAAGACCAAACTTTCTGAAAAGCTTATCCATTATAAAGGCAATTCTTGACATATAGCCACAGTCTTCCAAAAGGGCCAAAAGCAAGAACAAAATAAGCATTTGGGGAACAAATCCCAAAATTGCTCCCACACCACCGATTATGCCGTTGGTTATAAGCTCCATAAGCCATGTGGCACAACCGATATTTTGGAGTCCCACGGCAGCCGAAGCACTAATGTTTTCAAACAAACTTTCGGTAAAGCCGATGGTCCAGTCACCCACCGAGCCGATGGAAATATAGTAAACCAAGAACATTGCCACAAAGAAAATAGGCAAAGCCAAAATTCTATTGGTAACAACGTTATCAATTTTATCCGACAAAGACAGTCTATCGGGATGTTTCTTTTTGTAACAATCCTTCAATATGCGTTCAACATAGTTATAACGCTCGTTGATGATTATACTCTCGGCATCATCATCAAACATCTTTTCAACCTTTTCAATATCCTTTTCGATATGTTCTAAAACTTCATTACTTAAATTAAGTTCTTTTAAAACCTTTTGGTCACGCTCAAAAATCTTAACTGCATACCACTTTTGTTGTTCTTCGGGGAAATGGTGAACGGTAGCCTCCTCAATGTGAGCAATGGCGTGTTCCACATCACCTGCAAAATAGTGTCTCGGAATAACCTTCCCCTTTTTGGCAGTTTCAATTGCCACCTTGGTAGCTTCATCAATACCGGTTAATTTAAGGGCAGAAATTTCCACAACAGGGCATCCTAAATTTTTGCTCAAACAGGCAATATCAATTTTATCCCCGTTCTTGCGAACAATATCCATCATATTAATAGCAACCACAACGGGAATACCGAGTTCCATAAGCTGGGTTGTTAAATACAAATTACGCTCTAAATTAGTTCCGTCAACAATATTTAAAATACCGTCGGGATTTTCTTCTACCAAGTAATCTCTCGCCACAACCTCCTCAAGAGTGTAAGGCGACAAACTATAAATTCCGGGAAGGTCGGTTAAAACAACATTACTATCAACCTTAAGGGTGCCTTCCTTCTTTTCAACCGTAACACCTGCCCAGTTACCAACATATTGGTTAGAACCGGTCAAGGCATTAAAAAGTGTTGTCTTGCCACAGTTCGGATTACCGGCAAGGGCTATTTTAATACTCATCTACTCTACCTCTATCATATAAGCGTCGGCTTTTCTAAGGGATAATTCATATCCACGAACATTAATTTCAATGGGGTCACCCAATGGCGCTACCTTGCGAACATAAATTTCCACACCCTTGGTAATACCCATATCCATAATACGGCGTTTGATCGCTCCTTCGCCACCAACCTTGATAACTTTTACTCTTTTGCCAACCTTGACATCCTTTAAAGTACTCATTTTCTTGCCTCCAAATTTCAGTTAGCCATTGCTAACTGGATATTATATTACCACATTTTCCCCATTTGTCAAGAGCTTTTTTCAAAAAAATAACGGAGACCCTTGAAATCTAAGGTTCTCCGTTAAATTATTAGTTATTTTAATTTTTGCAATTTTGCAGTGTTGGCAATTACAATAAGTTGCATTCCTGCTTCAAGGGGCAACAACGGGTCAACAGTTGTGTTGATATTGCCTTCTTTACGAATTGCAACAACATTGACGGTATATTTCTTTCTAAGGTTTAAATCCATCAAGCTTTTACCAACCCATTCATCCTTAACATCAATTTCTACCATGGAAACATCATCGGATAATTCAATCATTTCAGCAAAACCTGATGTTAACAAATTCTTAGCAAGTCTGATGCCCGACTCTTTTTCGGGGAAAATCACCTTATCGGCGCCAACACGGCTTAAAATCTTTTGGTGCATCTCGTTACCACACTTAACAATAACATTTGGCACGCCCACCTCTTTGCAAAGGGTTACTGCCATAACGCTGGCCTCAAGATTACTTGCCATGGCAACAACCACCACATCCACATTGGCAATTCCAAGTCTTTTAATGGCTTCGGGCTCGGTGATATCGGCACATTTGCAAACAGGAATAGTCTCGATAGCGTTATCCACATTATCCTGGTCAATATCCACTGCCAAAACTTCGGCGCCGTTATTAATAAGTTCTTCGGCTACGGCCCTACCATATCTACCTAATCCTAAAACTGCATAGGTTTTATTTATACTCATAATAATTCCCTTCCTTATCCAACGCTTATTTCTTCTATGGGGTTTCTAACTATATTTTGATTTGCCTTTCGTCCTTTAAAGGCAACAGCGAGAGAAATTGGTCCCACTCTACCAAGATACATTGTAAATATTATAATTATTTTTCCTATATTTGAAAGTGAAGCAGTTAAATTTCTTGTAAGTCCCACAGTAGCCGTTGCACTAACCGTTTCGTAAAGAATATCCAATGCGTCAGCATTTGTAACGGCCGAAAGCAAAACGTTGGAAACAAACATTATAATAAAGGACATAGAACAAACTGCCACTGCCTTACTAACTGCCTGTTTGGTAATTCTTCTACCGAACATTTCGGTATCCTGTTTATTGCGAATTGAAGAAAAGGCCGATGCAATAATTATAACAAAGGTAACCGTTTTAATACCACCTGCAGTACCCACGGGAGAGCCACCGATAAACATCAGTAACAAACAAACAATAGATGTTGCATTGGTAAGATTTTCTTGTGGCACCGTTGCAAAACCTGCCGTTCTTGTGGTTACCGATTGGAACAAGGAAACCTCAATTTTCTCAAACAAGGTATAGTCCTTCATAGTTAAAGGATTGTTATATTCAAAGGCGAAAATCAACAACGCCCCTGCGAAAATCAAAATAAGTGTTGCCGAAATGACGATTTTGCTTTGCAAGGTAAGGTCTCTTAAAAATTTAACCTTTTTAAGTTTTGCCGTTTTTGCAAGGCGAAGCACATCCCACCAGACAATGTAACCTATACCACCCAAAATAATCAAAGCGCAGGTCACAAAATTAATTAAAGGATTAAGGGCGTAATCGCACAAACTGTTTTCGGCAATTATATCAATACCGGCGTTGCAAAAGGCCGAAACTGCCGTAAATACCGAAATCCAAATTCCCTTTAGTCCAAATTCGGGAACAAAGACCAACATATAAAGCAGTGCGCCAATTCCTTCAACCAAAAATGTTGCAACCACAACTCGTTTAACAAATCTGACAAGTCCGGACAAAGAATTAAGATTAAAGGCGTCCTGCAAAAGGAGTCGGTCGCCCAGTCCCATCTTTTTATGGAACAAAATCATAATTCCCGACATTATGGTTATAACACCGAGTCCACCAATTTGAATCAGCAAAAGGATTACAACCTGACCGAAAACACTCCAAGAAGAAACGGTGGGGGTTACCACAAGTCCCGTAACACAAGTGGAGGTGGTAGCCGTAAAGAGGGCATCAATAAAAGGGGTGGCTTCGCCGTTTGCCGAACTGACGGGCAAAGACAGTAAAACTGCACCCACTAAAATTGCAATAAGGAAGCTAAATAATATAATATGTGTTGTGGATAACATTTTTTGTCTTTTCTTCACAGCAAATTTTAACCCCTTTCAATTTATTTTCTAACATTATATCACATAAATTTAAAAATTTCTATAATAAAAACGGCAGGGAAAATCCTTGCCGTTTTAAAAGTTTAGATAGAAGTGGTATTAGCGATGTCGTACATCTCCATATCCAAGTCCTTAGTCATGCTAAGTGCTTCATAGATATCGTAATCAACAACAACGTTATTCTTAATTGCAACAACACGGTTGCCCTTGCCTTCTTGCAAAAGTTTAACTGCTGCATAACCTAATTGGGTTGCACGAACACGGTCTCTAACGGTTGGGTTACCACCACGTTGAACATGACCCAAAGTGGTAGCACGGGTAACAACACCTGTACCTGCTTCGATTTGTTTTGCTATTTCATCAACACCACCAACGCCCTCAGCTACAACAACTATAAAATGGCGTTTGCCGGTTTTTTGAATTTCTTTAATTCTTGAAATAACTTCCTCAACATCAAGTTCAACCTCAGGCACCATAATCGCAGTAGCGCCAACAGCAATACCACATTGAAGAGCCAAGTGACCTGCATGCCTACCCATAACCTCAACAACACTGCAACGGTCGTGAGACTGAGAAGTATCACGGATTTTGTCAACCATTTCCATAGCAGTATTCATAGCGGTATCAAAACCTAATGTATAGTCGGTACAAGCAATATCGTTATCAATAGTGCCGGGGATACCAACACAAGGAATACCCTTTAAAGATAGGTCACGAGCACCTCTGAAAGAGCCGTCACCACCGATTACAACAAGACCTTCAATTCCTGCTGCTTTACAAGCTTCAGCACCCTCAATAATACCTGCTTCTTCTCTGAAACGGGGACTTCTTGCTGTGTAAAGCATTGTACCACCACGGTTAATAATATCAGACACACTACGAGCATCTAAATCAACAATATCTCCCTCAATAAGGCCATTGTAACCACGCATAATTCCCTTAACGGTCATACCGTTGGCAATGGCAGTTCTAACAACTGCTCTTACTGCAGCGTTCATACCGGGAGCGTCGCCGCCACTGGTTAAAACACCTATAGTTTTCATATATAATCACTCCTGAAAGGTAATTAGTTTAAAATATTAGAAATATAGTATAAAACAATTTTTCCCAAATTTCAACTGTTATTTAATTATTTTACGAATTTTACATTTTCTTCGCCTAAAAGTGTGGATAATTCGAGTATCAATTTCTCACTTTCGGCCACATATAACTCTTTGGGCGCTGCCAAACGGCGATTTTCCTTAACAGCCACAATAATCACAGGGTTGTCCCCCTTGAAATTCGCCAAAATTTCCTTCGCCTTGGCAAATTTATCTGAATTTAAAGAGTCAATTTTAATGTAAAGTCCTGCCGAAGGTTTGGGTTTTGCCATTTCCCTTTCGGGTATTTCTTCGGCCCTTTCCAAAATAACCTCAGGTTCCCTATCTTCCCTTTCGCTCACCTTTCCCTTGATAATCAAAGGTTTGCCCGATTGCAAAAGTTCCTTAAACTGTTCGTAAGCTTTTGAGAAAATAGTTATACCTATGGAAGAATACATATCCTCAATAAAGGCACTCGCCAAAATGTTACCATTTTTAAGTTGACGCACCTTTAAATTATCCACAATTCCTGCCAAGGTTACCCTTGCCGAGTCCGAAACCTTACCCGATAAAATTTCTTCGGTGGTGGTAAGACCCATTCGGTTTAAAAGGGATGCGTATTTATCCAAGGGATGTCCGCTAAGATAAAGACCTGTGGCCTCCTTTTCAAGGCTTAACTTAACATCCTTATCCATTTCGGGCATAGGCTCCATTTGGAAGGAGTTAACATTTTCCATTTCTCCGAACAGGTTAAGTTGACCTTGAGAAGAAAAACGCTTTTCGGCCTCCACAGCCGTCAAAATACCATCAATATTATAAAGCATTTGTCTTCGGTTTGGCTCGACACAGTCCAAAGCGCCACTCTTAACCAAACCTTCCAAAGCCTTTCGGTTTAATTCCCTTGAATAATTTCTAAGGCAAAAATCGTAACCCGAAAGGTATTTTCCGTTTTGTTCTCTCTCCTGTACCAAACGGTCAATAACCCCTGCTCCCAAGAACTTAATTGCCATAAGGCCAAAGCGAATTCCACCCTTTTCGGGGGTAAAACCACTAAAACTTTCGTTAACCGATGGTGGCAAAAGGTTTATCCCCATCTTTTTGCACTGGGCCGTGTAATGGGTGATTTTGGCTGTATTATCCAAAACCCCCGTCATAAGTGAAGCAAAATATTCAGCCTTAAAGTGACATTTTAAATAGGCCGTTCTATAAGCCACAAAGGCATAGGCACAGGCGTGGGCTTTATTGAAAGCATAGGAACTAAAACTTGACATACTCTCAAATATTTTCTTAGCCTGTTCTTCATCCACCCCACGGTTTACAGCGCCTTCGCAAATAACATTTCCCTGGCTGTCCTTTTCGCCGTAAAGGAAAAATTCCCTTTCCCTTTCCATAACGGCGTGTTTTTTCTTGGCCATTGCACGGCGAACAATATCTGCCCTGCCAAAGGAGTAACCTGCCAAGGCTCTGAATACCTGCATAACTTGTTCTTGATAGACAATGCAACCGTAGGTTACATCCAAAATCGGTTTTAAAAGAGGTGTTACATATTTAATATCCTCAGGATTATGTCGGTTGTGAATATATTTAGGTATAGAGTCCATTGGTCCCGGTCGGTAAAGGGATAAAACAGCCGTTAAATCCTCAATACTAGTGGGTGACAACTGTCTTAAAACGCTCTTCATACCCTCCGACTCAAACTGAAACACACCATCGGTGTTGCCCTTAGACATAAGTTTATAGGTTTCTTCATCATCCAAAGGTATTTTTTCAATATCAAAATCGGGATGCTCTTTTTGAATTAATTTAACAGTATCATCAATAACCGTAAGGTTTCTAAGCCCCAAGAAATCCATCTTAAGGAGGCCTAATTCCTCAAGGGAGGTCATTGTGTACTGGGTAACAACAGCATCATCATTAACACCCAAGGGAACATACTCAGCCACAGGTCTGTCAGCAATAACTATTCCTGCTGCGTGGGTGGAAGCGTGGCGAGGCATACCCTCAAGGCGTTTTGCCATATCAAGCAAGACCTTTGCTTGTTCGTCGTTTTCGTAAATATCCTTTAACTCTTTAGATAAGTCCAAGGCCTTTTCAATAGTCATGCCTTGGGAAAAAGGAATAAGTTTCGCAATTTTATCGCACAAGGCATAAGGCACATCCATCGCCCTGCCGGTATCTCTAACGGCTGCCCTTGCTGCCAATGTTCCAAAGGTTACGATTTGGGAAACACGATCTTTTCCGTATTTTTCAATAACATAATCAATTACCCTTTGGCGACCACGATAGCAAAAGTCAATATCAAAGTCGGGCATTGAAACACGCTCGGGATTTAAAAAACGTTCAAAGAACAAATTGTATTTAATGGGGTCAATACCCGTTATTCCAATGCAGTAAGCCGCCAAAGAAGCCGCTCCCGAACCTCTGCCGGGTCCTACGGGGATATCGTGTTCCTTAGCATAATTCACAAAATCGGCCACTATTAAATAATAGTCAACATAGCCCATTTTGTTAATAATTTCAAGTTCGTAATCCAAACGGTCGGTAACCTCTTTTGAAGGGTTATCGCCGTAAAGTCGTTTTAAACCTGCAAGGCATTTTGATTTGAAATATTCAAAATGGTCCTGCTCGCCGATATCAAATTTTGGCAATTTAATTTTGCCAAATTCAAATTCCACATTGCATTTTTCGGCAATTTTTAAGGTATTATCCAAAGCCTCGCCATCCTTCGGAAAGGCTTTTTCCATCTCCTCACGGGATTTAAGATAAAATTCATTTGTCTTAAATTCCAAAGGATTTTCACCCGAAACAGTGTTGCCCGTTTGGATGCAAATCAGCACCCTTTGCATCTCACTGTCGGTCTTTTCAATATAATGAACGTCGTTGGTGGCAACAAGGGGAATATCTAATTCTCGGCTTAATCTTTTAAGTCCCAAATTAACGGCTTCCTGCTCGGCAATACCGTGATTTTGAAGTTCAAGATAAAAATCCTCGCCAAAAACACCCTTATACCAAAGGGCAGTTTCCTTGGCTTTATCGTAATCATTATTTAAAAGGGCTTTAGGGATTTCACCTGCAAGACAGGCCGAAAGACAAACCAAACCTTCACTGTGTTTCTCCAAAAGTTCACGGTCAACACGAGGTTTGGAATAAAAACCTTCGGTAAAACCTGCCGAAACCATTTTAATAAGGTTTTGGTAACCCACGTTATCTTTGCAAAGCAAAACCAAGTGGGAATAAGGAGAAAAGGGACCTTTAACCTTATCAAATCGGCTTTTGGGAGCAACATAAACCTCGCAACCGATAATGGGTTTTACGCCCTTTTCCTTTGCGTATTTATAAAAATCAATACAGCCGTACATAACACCATGGTCGGTGATGGCAATACTTTTTTGCCCTAGTTCGGCAGCTTTATCTATAAGTTTTTTTATGCGGCAGCAGCCGTCAAGCAAACTATATTCAGTATGGACATGTAGATGAGTAAAATCCATTTGACGGCGCCCCTTTCAAATTATTTTTTTATATCTTCGTAAATTTCCATAATCTTTTTAAATCGGTGATTAAGACCCGATACAGTCAACGGCTCGTTAGAAATTCTAACCAACTCTTTTAGTGTGGCTTCCGGATTTTGAAGCCTTAAATTTGCCGCTTGTAACAGTTCATCGGGCAAACTTTGAAGCCTGTCCGACTCCTTCAAAAACTCAATGGCCCTTCGCTGTTTAATGGAGGCCTCCACCGTTTTTGAAATATTTGCACTGTCGCAATTTCTTGCTCGGTTAATATTGTTTTTAACGCTCTTTACAACCTTAGTATCCATAATCTCAAGGCTGTGGTGGGATGCACCCATAAAGGTTAACAAATCTTCAATAACCTCACTATCCTTGGTGTAAAGTTTTAAACCTTTTCCAAGTTTGGTGCTTTTTAAAGAAATGCCCTGTTGCAAAAGCAATGCCTGTAATTCAAGGGCAATAGTCTCAGATTTAACATTAAATTCAAGTCTATATTCCTTTTCGGGGTCGTTAATGTTTCCACAGGCCAAAAAAGCCCCTCTTACAAAGGAGCTAAAGCAACAGTCTCTTATGAAAATTGAGTCATCAATTAATTCCTCATTCATACCGAAATCGTTTTCGGCAAGAATTTTAAGCCTGTCCCCTTCGCTTGAAACCTCGGCAACAAAGGTAGGTTTTTTGCTTCCACCCACCTTTATTTCGGGTCTTATTTTATATCGCTTTTCGATTGCGCTGCAGTAACCCTTAGCCACATCTTCACTGGCAGTTTGAAGGGCAATTCTTTTAATTGAAAAAGCCCTTGCAAAAAGCATATATCCATAAGAATAGGCAGTAAGGCAACAACCGGACACTCTTAAATTTAGAAGTTCACCCTTAACAGAAGAACAAAAGGACATTTTCTACCTCTTTAAAATATCTCTATGCACGATGGCACAGTCGTAATCTTTTTCTTTTAAAGCCTCGCCGATTTTTTGGGCAAAGGTTACCGAACGATGTTTGCCACCTGTGCAACCAAATGCCACGGTTAACTGGCTTTTACCCTCTTTCTCGTAAAGAGAAATTGCATATTCCAAGAAGGAATATAATTTATCTTTAAATTCCAAACTTTCCTTGGAATTTAAAACATAATCCTGAACCTCTTTTTCAAGACCTGTTTTTTCTTTCAAATTTTCGTCGTAAAAAGGATTGGGAAGACAACGAACATCGAAAACCAAATCAGCCTCATTATCGGCGCCATATTTAAAGCCGAAGGACTTACACTGAATTTTCATTGCAGTACCCTTGTCCCCGTAAAACAAGGCAGTAACCTTTTCCTTTAACTGAGCAATGGAAATAAGGCTTGTATCAATAATATAATCTGCTCGGCTGCGAATTTTTTTAAGGGCCTTACGCTCCTTTTCAACAGCACTGGCAAGGGAAAGTTTTCCGTTTTTATTTAAAGGATGGGTACGGCGATTTTCCTTGTATCTTCTAATAAGCACCTCATCAGAAGCATCAAGGAAAAGAATTTTATATTCGAAATTTCTTTCGTCAAGACCTTTTAAAACCTCATCAATGCTTTTAAAAAGTTCGCCACCACGAATATCGGTAATAAGCGCCATTTTGGAAAACTGATTATTAGCATCACTCATATCCACAAAAGCAGGGATAATTGCAGGGGGAACATTATCCACACAGTAAAATCCCATATCCTCAAGGGTGTTAGATGCTTGGGATTTACCTGCTCCCGACATTCCAGTTACAATAATTAATTCCATTTACTGTTCCCTTCCCACAAAAATAACTTCCGGCTCTAATTTAACGCCATTTTTTTCAAGTACAGTTTCCTGTATTTTGCTCATTAAATCTAAAATATCCTTGGTGGTAGCATCCGATTTATTAATAACAAATCCTGCGTGTTTTTCGCTGACCTGGGCTCCACCAACGCCCTTGCCTTTAAAACCGTTTTCCTCAATTAAGGCTCCTGCGAAATAACCTTCGGGTCTTTTAAATGTGCTCCCTGCACTTGGATATTCCAAGGGCTGTTTTTCCTTTCTTTTACCCATTAAGGTATTCATTTTTTCCCAAATTTCCTCTTTGTCACCCTTTTTAAGTTTAAACGTAACATCGGTAATAATATTTCCGTTTTGCTTGAAACAACTGGTTCTATAGCCAAGGTTCATATCCTCTTTTTCAATTGTTCCAACTTGGCCGTTTTGGGTAACAAACTGAGCATCAAAAACAACATCAGCCATCTCGCCACCGTAAGCGCCGGCGTTCATATAAAGTGCGCCACCCACGCTTCCGGGTATTCCATAAGCAAATTCAAGTCCCGAAAGGCCTTGGTTTGCAACGGCAACACAAAGGGCTGTAAGCGATGTTCCTGCCTTGGCAGTAACGGTTTCACCGTCAATGGTGATTTCATCCATCTTTGCCAAGGAAACAACTGCTCCCTCAATACCCTTATCCGACACTAAAAGATTTGAGCCTTTACCCAAAATAAACAAGGGGATTTCCAGCGAATTTGCAGTTTCAACCAAGGCACAAAGAAGCTCTCTATCACCAAGGGTGATAAAGATATCTGCATTGCCACCGGTTTTAAAACCATTATGGTTTTTCATCGGCTCGTTAAGTTTTACGTCAATTCCTGCCTGTTTGCAAAACTCTGTAAAAACGCTGTAATCCATAAATTCTCTCCAATTTTACTTGTATAAATCACCAAGGTATGCAGCACCGATAATACCTGCATCGTTGCCAAGTTCGGCTGCCTTAATAACGGCCTTTTTCTCCATTAAACGAGCGTAGTTTTCGCCATCAACAATTTTTTGAAGGGGAACAATAATATTGTCGCCTTCTTTGGAAACGCCACCACCGATACACAAAATCTCGGGTTGGAAAATGTTAATCATATTAGCAATACCAACCGATAGGTAGTAAACATATTTGTCAACAACAGCTTTACCTGCTTCGTCACCTTTACGCATTGCATCAAAGGCAGTAAGACCGTTAACAGCATCAATATTTCCCTTAACAATTTCCCACATAACGCTACCTGGATATTTCACCATAGCCTGTTTGGTTTGGCGAATAAGGGCAGTTGCCGAAGCATAAGCCTCAAAACAACCTTGGCGACCACAACTACACATTTGTCCGTTAATATCAATAACGGTGTGACCGAGTTCGGCACCTGCATAGTTAGAACCTGTTAGCATTTTGCCATCAATAATGGCGCCACCACCAACACCTGTTCCTAAAGTAATCATAACAAAGTTGTTAACGCCTTTACCTGCACCTGCGATAAGTTCGCCGTAGGCTGCAGCGTTGGCATCATTATCAAGATAAAAATCAATTCCTGTCTTTTCCTTTAAAAGTTTAGACAAAGGAAGGTTAAAAAATCCCAAGTTGTTGGAGTAAACCACAACGCCATCAGTGGGGTTAATAGATCCGGGTGAACCAACACCTGCCGACTCAATATCCTCTACCTTAATTCCTGCTTTAGCGATGGCCTCCAAAGAAATTTCAGCCATATCATTAACGATTTCCTCGGCAGGTCTGGGGCAGTTGGTCTTTCTCTTTGCAGTGGCAACAATGTTGAAATTTTCATCAACCACACCTGCCACAATATTTGTTCCTCCAAGGTCAATTCCTAATCTGTACATACTAATTCTCCTATTTTTTAAATATCGGTCATACCTAATTTTTTGAGTAAATCTTCGGCAGCATTATAACCCAATTTCTTTTGGCGGTTATTCATGGCGGCAACCTCGATTATAATTGCCAAATTTCGGCCGGGTTTTACAGGGATTGTAAGGCTTGGAATATTAAGTCCCAAAATTTCTCTTGTCTTATTTTCAAGGCCCATTCGGTCGTAGGTCTTGTTAACATCCCAAGGTTCCATTTCAATAACAAGGTCAATTTTTTCGGTAAGTTTTACAGCACCGGCACCGAAAATACGACTTACATTTATAATACCTATTCCTCGAAGTTCAATAAAATGCCTTATGTTATCGGGCGCAGAACCAACGAGAGATTTGCTTGAAACCCTTTTGATTTCTACAGCATCATCGGCAATTAAACGGTGACCTCTCTTGACAAGTTCAATTGCCGTTTCACTTTTACCAACACCACTTTCGCCCAAAAGCAAAATACCTTCACCGTAAACCTCAACCAAAACACCGTGCTGGGTGATTCGAGGTGCTAAATTAAGATTTAAGAAGGCGATTAATGCTGCTTCAAACTCGGATGTGGAAGATGTTGTTCTAAACAATGGCACTTCATATTTAGATGCCAATTTGCGATAAATGTCACTTACCTGAAGGTCGTGGCAAATAACCACAGCAGCAGGTTTTTTCTCAAAGAATTCTTTAAGTCTGGACTCGGCCTTTTCCTCGGTGAAATGTTGCAAAAATCCGTTTTCGGTTCGGCCTATGATTTGAATTCTCTCTCTATCAAAAAATTTAAAATATCCTGCCATTTGCAGACCGGGTCGGTTAACATCTATTGCAGATATTAATATTTCCTCATCAGTAAGTGGCATATTAAGAATTTCAAGGGAAAATTCTTTTATAATTTTATCTAATGATACAGTATGTTTTTTATTCAAGGTACACTCCTCCTTATAGTGTTTATTATACTATAACAGAATTTAAAAATCAAAGCTTTTTACAAATTTTACACATTATTTTATAGACTTTTCTTTTAAAACTAAATAATAGTAGAAATTTTTACTCTTATATAGTATAATACATTTGAAAGCGAGGTCTTTTATATGAAAAAAAGATCAATTATTTTGATTTCTATAATTGCAATAGTTGTTATAATTGCAATATCATTAATCGGTTCTTATAACGGTATGGTTGATAAGCGTGAAGAGGTTGAAAGCGCTGCTTCCACCATTTCTACCTACCTTCAAAGAAGAGCCGACCTAATCCCCAACTTTGTGGCAACCGTTAAGGGTTACTCCGATTACGAAAAGGAAACCTATACTGCTGTTACCGAAGCTCGTACTGCTTTGCAAAACGCAGGTAGCGTTGCTGAACAAAACGCCGCTGCAAACCAACTTGACAGTGCCATTGACATTTGGGTTAACGCCGTTACCGAGGCTTACCCCGAACTTAAAGCCAACGAACAATACAAAGCACTGCAAGATGAACTCGCAGGTAGCGAAAACCGTATTGCCACAGCTCGCAAAGATTACAACGATAAAGCAAAAGAATACAACACTTCTATTAAGAAATTCCCCCGCAACATCTTTGCTTCTATGTTTGGATTTGAACCCTACGATTATTTTGAAGCAAGCGAAGGCGCTCAAAACGTTCCACAGGTGAGTTTCGATTAATATGAAGAAGTTATTAAGTTTTAGCATAGTAATTATCCTTGTTTTATCCCTCTGCGGATGCGAAACGAAGGATAAATATCCCGAAGCTACGGAATATTTTTATGTTAACGATTTTGCCGATGTTTTGACCGAAGAGGAAGAAAACGAACTTTTAAGCCGTTCGGTTGCTCTTCAAAATTCCACCACTGCTCAGGTTGTTGTTGCCACAGTTAACAGTTTAAATGGCGAAGAACCTGCCACTTATGCCACCGAACTTGCCCGTAAATGGCAAATCGGCGATAAAGAGGCTGACAATGGCATTTTGGTTTTACTTTCAACCGGCGACCGTGAGATTTTTATCGCTGTAGGTTATGGCTTAGAGGGCGCTTTGCCCGACAGCAAAACAGGTAGAATTATTGATGTTTACGGACTTGAATACTTGCACGACAACCAATTCGGCGCAGGTATTACAGCCGTTACAAAAGCCTTGATTAATCAGGTTTATATTGAATATGGTTACGAACCCGAAGAAGGTTATGTTGATATTGAGATGATGTCTTCAAGCACCGAAGACCCCGTCAGCGTTTTAGTTGCTTGGGTTATTATGGTTGTGATTATAATTATTATATCTTTTATTTCCCGAAGAAGAGGTAGAATGTTCTTCTTTGGCGTTCCTCACATCCACGGCAGTTTCGGCTCGAACAATTTCCGTTCGGGTGGTGGCTTTGGTGGATTTAAAGGCGGAGGAGGTTCCTTTGGTGGTGGAGGTGCCGGCCGAGGATTTTAAATCATTTACAGGAGTTTACCAATGTCAGATTTTTTCAACGACAAGAATTATAACGATTATTTTGAAAAACTTAATACACGCTTAAATTCGGTCGAGAAAAAATCACCCGACATTAACCCTAAACCGAATAAAAAAGGCTATTACAAGGTTATTCGTTTTAAAAAGCGGACTTTGGCAATAGCCTTAGTTCTTGTTATATTGATTATTGTCGCCTTCTCGGTTAAGGGTTGCAAAAAAGGAAATGATGAAAAACCCAACCTTATCGGTTCCGCCCAAACCCTAATCACAGCCGAAAAGGAACCTAAAAATATATCCTTTAAAGCAGCAGGTGGCGAAACCCATGCCATCCCTGAAAGCAACGATGCAAAAACTGCAGTTGTTGTAAGACTTTCGGACAAAGCGATTATCGCCGAGCGAGATGCAAACAAAAAGATTTACCCAGCGTCCACCCTTAAAATTATGACACTGCTTACTGCTGCCGAGCATATTAAGGATTTAGATGACACCTTCACAATGACCTATGAAATCACCGACCCCCTTTATGTTGCCGACGCTTCGGTGGCAGGTTTCTTAAACGGCGAAAAGGTTACAATGAAGGACCTTTTATACGGTATGATTTTGAAATCAGGTGCTGACAGCGCTATAGCGTTAGCCGTTAAAATTGCAGGAAGCGAAGAAAAATTCGTCAAACTGATGAACCAAAAAGCCAAGGAAATGGGGCTTAAAAATACCAATTTCACCAATGTTACAGGTCTTCATGACCCAAACAACTACTCAACGGCTTACGATATGGCCATTATCACCTACCACGCAATACAAAACGATTTGTGCCGAAAGGTACTTTCCACATATCAGCACACCACCGAAAAAACTCCCCAAAACCCCAAAGGCATTTTACTTTCTAGCACACTTTTCAGTTATCTTTACGGTGACGAACCCGGAACGGCGATAATTTCAGGTGGCAAAACAGGATATGTAAACGAAGCCGGTTATTGCATTGCTTCCTTTGGAAGAGCCAACGAAACGGGCGAAGAATACATTGTGGTTACAATGGGCAACTCCTCAAAATGGCCTGCTTTTTACGGGCAAATAGACCTATATAAAGAATTTGCAAAATAGAAAATTCCCAGCCTTTTTAAAGGTTGGGAATATTTTTTTGAAAAAATTTTAAAAAAGGTATTGACAAATTTGAAATTTGCGTTATAATAAAAACAGTAATCATTACTGATTTTAAAAAACGGAGACACGCAGATGAAAAATTATTCACGACAGCGTGAGGCAATTCTATCGGTTATCCGTTCAACCGATACCCACCCCACTGCCGACTGGATTTACACCGAGACAAGAAAGATTATCCCGAATTTAAGTCTCGGCACGGTTTACCGAAATTTAACCGAACTTAAAAATTCAGGTGATATCGTTAGCGTGGACGTGGGCGACGGAAAGGAACATTTCGACCGAGATACTTCCCCTCACCTACACTTAAGTTGCAAGAAATGTGGGAAAATATCCGACATTTTCTTGGAAACCGACCCCTTTGAAACTCATTATAAAGATGTGGGTTTCACCCCTGAAAATCGCAGTTATGTTGTTTGTGGTTTTTGCAGTGGATGTAAAATATAGTTACTAATCCCATTTCGGGTTAGCATATAAATTAACAATTAATTTTTGGAGGAAAATAAAATGAAAAAACATGTTTGCTTAATTTGTGGTTATGTTCACGAGGGCGAGACTGCTCCCGATAAATGCCCTATTTGTAATGCTCCTGCTTCTAAATTCCAAGAGCAAGCCGGCGAAAAGACCTGGGCTGCCGAGCACGTTATCGGCGTGGCTAAAGGCGTTGACGAGAGAATTATCTCCGGCCTTCGCGAAAACTTCAACGGCGAGTGCTGCGAAGTTGGTATGTACCTTGCAATGGCTCGTGTAGCTCATAGAGAAGGTTATCCCGAAATCGGTTTGTACTGGGAAAAAGCAGCTTACGAAGAGGCTGAACACGCAGCAAAATTTGCTGAACTTTTGGGCGAAGTTGTTACCGACTCCACCAAGAAAAACCTTGAGATGCGTGTAGATGCTGAGAACGGCGCTACCTTAGGCAAATTTGAACTTGCAAAACTTGCAAAAGAGTTAAATCTTGATGCTATTCACGACACAGTTCACGAAATGGCACGTGATGAGGCTCGTCACGGCAAGGCTTTCGAGGGACTTTTAAACAGATATTTTAAATAATTTTAAATTAAGGAGTGGCAACCGTGAAAGAAAATTATATGGTTTGCAATTGCAAACAAGTAAGCTATGCTAATATAGTTGATGCTATTCAAAATAATCAAAGGTTTGACGATGTTTTAAAAACCTTTGAAAACGTTCAAAAAATAACCCATTGTTCAACCGGATGTGGTGGTTGCCATCAAAAAGTGCTTGACATTATATCAAATGTAATGAACGGTGCCGAAGCATAATTTGATTGAAAAATCCCTTGAGATGTGCTATCATACCGGTAGCACATCTTTGTTTTTATTAAAAACTCCCCCATGAATAATTTTCTGAATTTTCGAAAAACTAACAAAGTAATTTAAACTTATGAGGTGAAAAATATGGCTAAATACGCTTGTCCTTGTGGATATGTTTACGACCCTGAAATCGGCGACCCCGATAACGGCGTTGCTCCCGGCACAGCTTGGGAAAATGTGCCCGACAGTTGGGTATGCCCCGTTTGTGGTTTGGGCAAAGATGCTTTCGAAGAAGAATAATCGAAAAACAGCCCTACCTTAACGGTGGGGCTGTTGACTTTTTGGGAAAATTTAGATATAATTTTATTAGAAATTTGAATTTGGAGGCAATAATATGAAAAAAATATTAGCCCTTGTTTTGGTCTTGATTTTCACCTTATCCCTTTGTGGTTGTGGCGCAGTAAGCACCACCCCAAAAGAAAAAATTACCCAAGACCAAGCAATTACCGCTGCTTTGGATAATGCAAAACTCGCCAAAAAAGATGTTACAAATCTTACAGCCGAGTTGGATGAAGACGGAAAAAATCCCAAATGGGAAGTTGAGTTCGAAATTTGGGATTATGAATATTCCTATGAAATTGACGCTTATTCCGGTGAGATTATAACTGCCGAAAAAGAAAAAGATTAAAATTAAACCCCCAAGATTTCTTGGGGGTTATTTTTTTACTAGTCGTTAATAAATTTGGTCCAACCTTTGATTTTGATAATGGAAACCACCAAGGCAACAAAGGCAATTACACACCAGCAAATCAATACCAAGTTCCAACTAACCTCGGCCAAAGCAGCAATTCCGTAAGAAGAAATTGCAGCACCAACATAGGTAAAGGAATTAATTACACCCGAGAAGGTGGAAACCATACCGTATTTGGCAAATCTTCGGGGAACAAGACCTACCAACAAAACATTAACACCATGCATACAAGCCGAAACAGCTGCAGCCGATACTATAACAACAATGGGGTTCTCCACACCAAGCGCCAAAGGAATTGTGCAGATAAATGCCACGCCAAACATAACGGCAGTAGTTTTGAGTTCGTGTTTGATTTTCTTATAAATCAAGTTCATCAATTTAAGGCTGACAATACTTAAAACGGGCAAAATTGATGTGCTTAAAATAGACATAGACTCATCAAACTTAAACTGCTCGTTAATAAGGGAAGGAAGCCAGGTTTGAATACCGTCTCTTAAAACTCCCTGCAAAATAACAACAAAGAACAAGGAAAGAAGCCCTGCAATGCAAATAAGTTTCCAGGCCGAGATGGTTTTCTCGCTACCCGGGTCTTGAGCTTTGCTACCGGCCTTGCCAATTTTGATGTTCTTTGTAACAAACAACCACCAAACAAGCATTACAGTTCCAAAAATCGCCATACTTCTGAAGGTGTTTCTCCAAACGGTGACCTTTAAAAGGAAGGGAACAAAAATGTAAATAAATATGGTTGCAAAGGAAGATGCAGTACCCACATTTGAAATTGCATCGGAATATTTTTGGCCCTTAATGTTTTCCGAAACAAAACGAACAAGTGCCGGCCAAATCATTGCTTGGCAAAAACCGTTGATGCTCCAAAAAATGGTTATAGGCAACATAGTGGAACAAAAAGAAACTGCAATGTTTACCAAAACGGTGCCTACCATTGCCACGCTCATCATCTTTATGGGCGACACTTTATCCCCCACAAAGCCACAAATAATTTGCCCTAGACCGTATGTAATAAAACTACCGGTAACTGCTGCCGAAGCCATTGTGTTGGTGATTTTTAAATCAGATACAATAGCAACAATTGAAGCCGAATAATCGAGCCTCATAATGTAACTAAAGAAATAAATCAAAAAACCGAGAGCAACCGTCTTTTTATATGAAAGCGCTTTTGTGTTTTCCATAACCTTAACTCCCTTTATTTAAATTTAGCCAAAACAATTATACTCTTTTGCAAAATTATGTCAAGAGGGGATTTATTTGCATAAAAAAAGAGTGGCTCAAAGCCACTCTTGAAACATTTTGTTTTTCTATTTGTTTTACGATTTTGGATTATCGGTCAGCCCTAAAATATAATCTGCCGATGTTCCGTAAAATTTTGCAAGTGCGACTATAAAGCGAGTAGGAATTTCCCTCTTGCCCGTTTCGTAATTACTATAAACTCTTTGGTCAATATTTAAAAATGCTGCTATTTCTTTTTGAGCCAGATCTTTATCTTCTCTTAAATCTTTAAGTCTACGATAATACATAACATCACCCACATATAAGTATACGTACTATCAAAAGATAGTATTGATTTTACTATTGTTTGATAGTAAAATATGTAGTGGGTGATATTATGCTAAAACGAGTTGTTATATCGGGATGCCGTGATTATAATAATTACAATGAGGCAAAAACATATATTGATTATTATTTAACTAATATACGAAAAGAAAACGAAATTGTTATTCTTTCGGGTTGCGCAAGTGGTGCCGATGCTATAGGAGAAAGATATGCAAAAGAAAATTGTTTAAAGGTTAAAAAATACCCTGCAAACTGGGAAAAATACGGAAAAAGTGCGGGTCCTAAGCGCAACGAAGAAATGGCAAAAAACTGCGATTATGTGCTATGTTTTTGGGACGGGAAAAGTAAAGGCACTAAATCTATGATAAATTTAGCAAAAAAATATGAAAAGCCAATTAGAATACTAAAAATTTAGGTTAATACATAATATAATTTGTAAAAGAATAGCACCCGACTTGTGAAGCCACACGTCAGGTGCTGTTTTTATTTTATTTATTATTTGCATTTTCTTTTGCAGTGTTAATTGAAGCGATTAAAATTCGTTTTAGTTCTAAGCAATCATTAAGAAGCGATTCGCTCATCTTGTCATCAATATAGTCAGACATATTTAGTAATCTAATCCAATATTCTGTTTCTGCCGTTTCTTTTAAAGCAATATGCATTTTCGAAATAAAATCAGCAGGACTTTGACCATAATTAGCTTCGTTTATGTTTGCACCAATACTCGTTCCACTGCGAATTACTTGTTTTGCAATGGTTAAGCCTTTTTTGTTTTTAATTAAAAAATCGTGCAATTTAACTATTCTTGAAGCAAAAGAGATGGATTTATCTATCAAAATATTTTCACTACCTTTTAAATTAGTATAGCATAAATTTGGATTTTAGTCAAAAATTATTCATTATTCATCAGCCGAAGGCGACTTACATATTCATTATTCATTTGAAAATCCGTTCTTTTTAATGAATAATGAATGATGAAAAATGAATAGTGAATAATACAAACAAAAAATCCGTCCTCTTTCGAGAACGGATTTTCGTTTGGTGATCCATCGGGGATAAAGCCGCTACGCGTCTTTCGAACTTGGCGACCCAAAGGCTTCGCCTTTCGGTACCCGCCTTCGTACTTCGTCGCTAAAAACAGTTCACCAAACTGTTTTTTTACGCTCCTCACCCTCTCAGGGTTCGAATCCCCTTAAATACATAAAAATTAAAAAACCGACCCAAAAGGTCGGTTTCCTAATTTGGTGATCCATCGGGGATTCGAACCCCGGACACCTTGATTAAAAGTCAAGTGCTCTACCGTCTGAGCTAATGAATCATTTACACAGCCATATTATTATAGCAACCTTGCTTTCAAATGTCAACAAAAAATTTCATTTTTTTGAAATTTAAAAAAGAACAAGCAAAGACCCGAGTTTAGTCTCTGCTTGTTTTCTTGTTTTATGTATTTTCTGTTTGTTTTTTTATTCCGAAAATCACTCTTAAAAAAGCACCTAATAATTTTGGACTCTTCATTACAATAACCTTCACAAATGTTCCTCCTAACAGTGATTTCTTGTAAGGGCTAAAACTATTACCCAAATACACAAAATCGCCACTAAAAATCTGGGAGGACAAAAGCAACTCATAAGAAGCCCTATTGCAAAGGTAAGGGCTATCGCTCCCTTGTTACGATTACAACGCCTTCTCATAAGCACCCTCCCCTATCACCATTATATGGCAAGGGGATTTATTTGTTCCGTTTAAATTCCCAACATTGAAGGTCCTTTAATTCTTCGTATAGCGAAACATAGGATTCCCAACGGCTTTTCTCAATTTTGCCACCTTTAACTGCCTCAATTATAGCGCAGTCCTTCTCCTTGGTATGCGAACAAGAGGCAAAACGGCACTCATCTTTAAAGTCTTCAAAATCCCAAAAACAGTTTACAAGGTTTTCCTTTAAGGAATAGTCATCCCCTGCCTCAATAGAGGAAAATCCTGGGGTATCGGCAACAAAGCCACCAAAGAACAAAGGGTAAATTTCGGTGTGTCTTGTGGTATGTTTACCACGGCCAAGTTTTTGGCTCACGTCCCCTGTGGCAATAACATCCTCACCCAAAACCTTGTTTAAAACGCTGGATTTTCCAACGCCCGAGTTGCCTGTAAATGCGCTGATACTATCTTTAAGTTCGGCCTTTAAATCCTCAATACCTTCGCCCGTAAAGGCCGACATCACAAGGGTTTTAAACCCTGCGTTTTCGTAAATCGCCTTAAACTCGCCAAAATCGCCCATATCGCTCTTGTTAAACACGATTATAGGTTCAATTCCTGCGTGTCTTGCCAAAACGGTAAGTTTATCGATAACCAATGTGTTGGGGGCAGGATTTTCAAATGCCGACAAGATAAATAACTTATCAATGTTAGCCACGGGTGGTCTTTTAAGTTCGGTTTTGCGAGGCAAAATTTCCTCTACAACCCCTGTGAAATCATCTTGGGGAGTGATTTTAACCCTATCTCCAACCAAAGGGGAAACTCCGTTTTTACGGAAGTTCCCCCTTGCTTTACAGGTGTATATCTCGGTTTCGGTTTTTACATAGTAAAAGCCCGACAAAGCCTTAATAATTATTCCCGTCATTCAGTATCTCCTGAACTTGCTCCACCACTATACTTGCTTACAAGTTCTTTATACTCAGTATATTTTTGTTCGGTTTGCTTTCCGGTTTTGTTGTCAACGATGATTCCACAGTAATCATACCAGTTCACTCCATCAACCGAAACCTTAACTTTAAGTTCAGCTCTTTGAGTTTTTGTAACAAAATCCTTAAACACATAGTTTTTACGAGCCAAACCGTCTATAGTATCACCATCGTGAACCTTGATTCCATTTTCCCAAAGGGAAATGCTATAAGTTCCCCAGGTCTCGTTTAGTTCTTCAGGCAAATCAACCTCAATATCAGACTTGTAACCTGCGCAAACATAAATTATAACTTCTGAGCCTTCCAAAGCGTCCTTAACCGAATTATCGGGAGACTGTTTTGCAACTATACCCAAGGAGCAGTATTTATCGGATACGCCAAGTAAAATAGGCTCAACCTTAACAACAAAGTCCTCTCCCTCAAGTTTCTTTTTAGCATCTTCCTCGGTCATAAGCGTAACATCGGGAACTTCTTTTTTCTCTTCGGGTTTTCCGGTGCTTACATAAATTGTAATTTTAGTATTTGGTGCTTGATAAGTGTTGCCCATAGGCTCGGTTTTAATAGCGCAACCCTTTTCAATATCATCGTCAGCCATTTCAACTATCTCGATTGTAAATCCTGCAGCCTCTAGCTCGGTTTTGGCAGCCGACTCGGTCTTACCGGTAACATCGGGCACAAGTTTATTGTCCTTACCTTTACTGATGTAAAGGGTGATTTTTGCACCTTTTTTGAGCATCTCGCCCGATTTTTCGGACTGTTCCAAAACAATGCCACCCTCATATTCATCGCTGAAAATCCACTCAGCTTTAAAGTTAAAGTTGGTTACATATTCTTCGTTATCCAAGATAACTTCATAATTTTTACCAACGAAATCAGGACAAGCAATCTCAGCAGTTGTTCCCTTTAAGAACTTAGGAACAAAATAAATCGCCAAAGCAATTAAAGCAACAACCAAGGTAACAGCAACACCGGTTAAAATTGGGATGATGCTGCTCTTTTCCTTAACATCCTCTTCCTCGATTTCCTCTGCCACATCTTCGGTCTCATCAAAAGCGCCAACAAACTTTGTGGGAGAATCATCCACAAAATAGGAGTAGCCAAATGTAATGGCAGGGTCTTTACGGAAAGCATCTAAATCGCAAAGCATTTCGGCCGAAGACTGATAACGTCTCTCGGGGGTCTTTTGCATTGCGTGCATGGTAATTTGTTCCAAACCTTCAGGAATAGAACCGTTAATCTCGGTGGGGCTTTTAGGCTCCCTTTGAAGTTGCATAATGGCAACCGAAACTGCCGACTCGGCTTGGAAAGGCATTTGGCCTGTAATCATTTCGTAAAGCATAACGCCAACAGAATAAATGTCGGACTTTTCGTCGGTCTTTTCTCCCCTTGCTTGTTCGGGGCTAATATAATGAACCGATCCGATTGCCTTATCGGTTATTGTTCTTTGGTCGGAGCGTGTGAAACGAGCAATACCAAAGTCGGTAACCTTAATTGTACCGTCGGCCAAAACCATAATATTTTGTGGTTTAACATCACGGTGAACAATACCCTTATCGTGAGCGTGTTGCAATCCTCTTAAAATTTGAATTGTAAAGTGAACGGCATCCTTCCAACGAAGGCTTCCTTGACGCTCAATAACCTCTTTTAAGGTCACACCCTCAATATACTCCATTACGATATATTGAATAAGGTCGCCGAAAGAAACATCGTAAACCTTAACAATATTTTGGTGAGAAAGCATTGCAATAGCCTTAGACTCATTTTTAAAGCGACGGATAAACTCTTGGTTAGAAACAAATTCATCCTTTAAAATCTTAACTGCAACAATACGGTTTTCTTGGTTATCGTAAGCCTTGTAAACAATGGCCATGCCGCCAACACCGATAATTTCTTGAATTTCATAACGACCATCAAGGCGTTTTCCAACATACTTATCCATAATACTTATCCTTTCTTAACAACAACTGCTGTAATGTTATCGCCGCCACCGTTTTTATTGGCAAGACTTACCAGTTCTTCGGCAATTTGTTCAGCTTCAGTTTTATTAAAGATTTGGTTTATCTCGTGAATGCTAACAAAGTTTGAAAGACCGTCCGAACACAAAAGCAAACTTTCATTGTCATTTAGTTCGTATTCGTTGCTATCTACCAAAATATCGGGCGCAATACCCAACGCTCTTGTAATAACATTTCTTCTTGGGTGATTTACAGCCTCTTCGGGAGTGAGTTTTCCACTTTCAATTAAAGACTGAACCACCGAATGGTCACGAGTAAGTTGAGTAACCTCATCATTTATAAGATATGCTCGACTGTCGCCCACGTGGGAAACCACCATAAAATCGGGGGAAATGAAACCTGCCACCACCGTTGTTCCCATTCCACTTAATTCCTCATTCTTTTGGGCCATATTGTAAACCTCAATATTGGCCGAGAGTATTGCACTTTGAATAAGTGCTGTTACCCCCATTGGGTCTAACCCTTTTCTGAAGGAACGCTCGAAAAATGATGTTATAACCTGACACGCAATGTGGCTGGCAACATTTCCTGCGTTGGCGCCACCCATACCGTCACACACGACTGCCAACACCGAGCCATCGTGGAGATTAAGTATTGCGTATTCATCCTGATTAGTGTGTCTTTTAGCACCTACATCAGTTTTAGCACTAACTATCACGGCTTTCCCCTCCTTCTCTTCTTCTAAGCTGACCACAGGAAGCATTAATATCGCCACCCAAGGTTCGCCTTACTGTGGCATTAAGACCTAACTCTACAAGCCACTCTTTAAACTTCTGGATTTGTTTTTTATTTGGTGATTTATTGCTGTTTTCCTTTACAGGATTTACAGGTATTAAATTTATATGACACATTATTCCTTTTAATCTTCGTGCCAACTCGTTAGCACATTCTTTTGTGTCATTAACCCCTTCTATAAGGGCATATTCAAAGGATATTCTCCTTGTTGTTATCTTTTGATATTCACGGCAGGCATTTAAAAGAGTATCAATATTCCAACTTTTATTCACCTTCATCATATCAGAACGAATATCATCGAAAGGTGCGTGAAGTGAAACCGACAGGGTTATTGGGAAATTATATTCACCTAATTTTTTAATGCCCGTAACCACACCACTGGTGGAAAGCGAAATGTGTCTAAGCCCGATGTTAAGGCCTTTCGGGTGGGAAACAAGCTCCAAAAATCTAACCGAGTTTTGGAAGTTATCTAAAGGTTCGCCCATTCCCATCATAACCACATTGGAAATTCTAATATTTTGGTCCTTTTGGGCTGTGGTGATTTGAGAAAGCATTTCCGAAGCCGTTAAATCTCTAACCCGGCCACCAAGACCTGTGGCGCAAAAACTGCACCCCATTCGGCAACCAACCTGGGTGGAAATGCAAAGACTGTAACCGTGCTCATACTTCATAAGCACCGATTCAATGGTCTCCCCATCGTTTAACTCGTAAAGATATTTAACGGTACCGTCAAGCCGAGAAACTAATCTTCTTAAAATTTTCAGGGAAGCAATGTAACAGTTTTCCTTTAACTTCTGCCTGAGTTTCAAAGAAATGTCGGTCATTTCATCGAAAGACTCCACACCACTTTGAAGCCACTTGAAAATTTGAGAAGCCCTAAACTTTGGTTCGCCCATTTCCTTTATTAAATTTTCAAGTTCTAAAAGGTTTAAAGATTTAATATCGGTCTTAACCAAAAAGGGATTTTCACTCCTTTTTTAATAATGCACAGTAAAATCCGTCTGTGCCATCCTTGTGGGGCATAAAGGTTTTCTCGCTTATAAGGTAAAGGTCATTATACTCCTTTTTCAGCGAAATTACAAGATTTTCATTTTCCGCCTTCCTTAAAGTGCAGGTGGAATAAAGCAGTTTTCCACCCTTTTTAAGGTACCTTAAAGCGTTTTTAACAATTGCAAGTTGGATGGCTTCAAGTTCACCGAAATCATCCGACTTTGTATATTTAATTTCAGGTTTTCTGCGAATAACGCCAAGACCCGAACAAGGAACATCGCAAAGAATACAGTCAAACCGACCTAAATTCTCATCAAATTTTGTTGCATCAAGCACACGGGAATCAATAATCTTAATTCCTAAACGGCGAGCTGATTTTTCAATTAACTCCACCCTATGGGGATAAAGGTCACAAGCGACAATTTCCCCTTCGTTTTCCATCAAATTAGCCATTGTAAAGGCTTTAGAACCCGGTGCCGAGCACATATCAAGCACCCTGTCCCCTTTTTGGGGATTTAAGGTTGCCACTGCCTTTTGACTTGCATAATCCTGAACGTAAACTAAACCTTCCTTATAAAGTTCGCTTTTAGAAATGTCAATTCCCTTTACAAGTTCAAGACAGTTTTCGCTCTCTTTAAAAGGAACATCGGAAAGTTTGGATTTAACGGTTTCTATATCGGTTTTAATGGTATTAATTCTAAGTACAGTACCGGCAGGTTTAAGGCTTTCTTCTAAAAGTGCCTTGGTGTCCTTCACACCATAATCTTTAAGAAAACTCTCCACAATCCACAAAGGGCAGGAGTATTTAACGCTTAAATCTTCGGCATTGTCCCCTTCCGGTAAAGCAACATCGGTTCTAAGCACCGAACGCAAAACGCCGTTTACAAAGCCTGAATTTCGGCTGAATTTCGAGGATTTCATAATCTTAACCGCTTCGTTTACTGCTGCACTTTCGGGAATTTTATCCATATATTTTATTTGATAAAGCGCCGTTCTTAAAACTGCCAGGGTAAAAGGCTCGGTTTTAGAAACGGGGGTTTTAAGGAATTTTGACAAAATGAAATCAAGGGTGATTTTTCTATCCAAAACGCCGTAAATCAGGGCTGTGGCTAATGCCTTGTCCTGTGGGGTTAGTTCGGCAGTTTTTAAAGCTTCAGCTACTGCCAAGTTGGAATAGGCTCCCTCTTTTTCAATTTTAAGCAGTACCTTTACTGCCGTTTTACGAGCATTAGCCATTTATAACATAGCCTTTCTCTATTTTGTTGCCACAAAGCATTTGTTTTGCAGTCATTTGACCCTTTCCTTCGGGTTGAAGGGTTAAAAGTTTCAAGGTATTACCATCGCCACAAGCGATTTCCAAACAGTCATCATTTCCCACAACTGTTCCTGCTTTTTTGTTAGTGCTACCACCAACAGAAGCAGTAATTACCTTAACTCGTTTACCACCAAGGAAGAAATAAGCACAGGGCCAAGAATAGTAACCTCTAACCTCGTTAAACAAGGTTTCAGCAGGCTTTGAGAAATCCAAAAGTGCCATTTCCTTCTTTATAATGGGGGCATAGGTAGCCTCCGCCTCGTTTTGTTTTTTGGGGGTGATATTTTCAATATTATCAATGGTTTTAACCATCAGTTCAGCCGAAATAACAGCCAAACGGTCGAAAAGTTGCTCGGCAGTTTCGTTTTCGCCGATTATAACCTCCTCTTGGGTTAAAATGTCACCCGTATCCATACCCTTATCCATTTGCATTACGGTAACACCCGTAACCTTTTCGCCACAAACAATGCACCACTGAATAGGTGAAGCACCACGGTATTTAGGAAGCAAGGAGGCATGTCCGTTAACGCAACCGAATTTAGGTAAATTTAAAATTTCCTCGGGCAAAATTTTGCCATAAGCCACAACAACGATAATATCGGGGTTTATTTCTTTTAAAATATTTAAGGCTTCCCCATCCCTTAACGTGTCAGGCTGAAAAACGGGGATATTATTCTCCCGTGCTACAACCTTAACGGGTGGTGGGGTTAAAATTTGCTTTCGACCCACCTTTTTATCGGGTTGTGCAAAAACACCTGCAATTTCGTGGTCGGTTTTTAAAAGCCTTTCCAAAGTAACCGATGCATAATCGGGGGTACCCATAAAAACAATTTTCATACTAAATCCTATCTACAAAAAGTTTTCCGTCAAGGTGGTCAATTTCATGGCAAAAAGCACGAGCCAAAAAGCCTTCGCCTTTAAGTTCAATATTTTCACCGTGGCGATTTTGAGCGCGAACAGTAACCTTAAAAGGCCTTTCAACCTCTTCAAAACGGCCGGGCACCGACAGACAACCTTCACTTCCGACCTGTTTTCCACTAGCCTTTACAATTACGGGGTTTACAAGTTCAATTAAGCCTTCGCCGATGTCGATTACACAAACACGGCGCAAAATTCCGATTTGGGGAGCAGCAAGGCCCACACCCTCGGCTTTATACATTGTATCGGCCATATCATCAAGCAAAGCCCACAATTTTTCATCAAAGGTCATTTGAGTTCTGCACACCTTGCGAAGAACATCATCACCCATTTTTACAATATTTCTAAGTGCCATTTTAAATACTTTCAGGGTTAAAATCTATGCTGACACCACTGTCGCCCAAAAGTTTAACGGACACAGCGTTTTGCAAGATTTTCCTGAACTCCTTATTATTTTTGCATTTTATAATCATACGATAGCGATAACGGTTGTTAATCCTTGGGATACTTGCAGGACCGGGTCCTAAAATTATCACCTTAACACCATCGTTTTTAGTCAATTCTTTCTTAAATTCCTCGAAAATAAGGTTTATGCTCTTTTCGGCATTTTCACGGCTTACACTTCGCACCGATACCACACAAATATCGCAGTAGGGTGGGAAAATGCGAAGTTTACGGCTTAAAATCTCATCTTCATAGAAACTGTAATAATCCTGATTTTGCGCCTTGGCAATAAGGTCGCTATTCGGGTCGGCAGTTTGGATTATGGCTTTGCCTGCCGTTTCACCCCTTCCTGCTCGACCCACAACCTGGGTAAGCAACGAGAAGGTGCGCTCAAAACTCCTGAAATCTTCGCTGAACATGGCATTGTCAGCCCCCAAAACACCAACCAAGGTAACATTTGGGAAATCAAGACCCTTTGCCACCATTTGGGTACCAAGGAGAATATCATATTTCCCCTCCCCAAAGTCTTTCAAATAGTTTTCATAAGAGTCCTTTGCCATTGTACTGTCAGCATCAAGGCGAAGTATTCGAGCGTTGGGGAACAAGGTTTCAAGTTCCTCTTCGGCTCTTTGAGTACCCACACCCGAAAATTTAATATGCTCGCCACCACACTCGGGACATTTTTCCGAAACGGGCTCGGAATATCCACAATAGTGGCACATCATTCGGTTATTAGCCGAGTGATAGGTAAGGCTGATGCTACAATTGGGGCAGGTTGCCACATTCCCACAAGAAGGACAGGAAATGTAGGTATTATGACCCCTACGGTTAAGAAGCAAAATTGCCTGATTGCCATTATCCAAGGTTTCGCAAACAGCGTTATAAAGTTCACGGCTGACAATAGACTTGTTACCGTCCTTTATTTCCTTGGTCATATCCACAGTTTGCACCTCGGGCAAAACAGCATTACCGTAACGGTTTTTAAGGGTAAACATGGAAATTTTACCCGATTTTGCCTTGATAAAGGTTTCTACTGCCGGTGTAGCCGATGCCAACACCAACAGTCCACCCGACTGTTTAACCCTAAATGCCGAAACATCCCTTGCGTGGAAACGTGGAGATTGCTCCGATTTATAGGTGTGTTCCTGTTCCTCATCCATAATGACAAGTCCTAAATTTTCCATTGGGGCAAAAACAGCGCTTCGAGTCCCCAAAGCAATTAACGCCTTGCCTTCCTTTATTCTTTTCCATTCATCCATTCTTTGCCCTAAAGACAGCGAACTGTGGAAAAGGGCGATTTTATCCCCATAACGAGAGGAGAAAACCGACAAAAGTTGTGGGGTCAATGAAATTTCGGGCACCATTACAATAACGCCCTTATTTTCAGCCACAGCACAGTCAACAAGTTTTAAAAACACCTTGGTTTTACCCGAACCCGTAACACCATAAAGCAGTGCCGTTTTAGGGTCGGGGCTTTCATACAAGGTTTTCAAACCCTCGAAAGCCTTTTGTTGTTCTTCGGTCAGGTTGATTTCATCGGGTTTAGGTACAGTGTTTTTATTAACACTGCGATAAACCACCTTATCAAAGGGAAGCAAAGCGCCCTTTTTAATTAATCCGTCAACAACCGAGGTTGTAACCCCTGTGAAATAACAAATCTCTTTAACCGAGGCAGCCCCTGCATCTACAAGCAGGTCAACAACCTCTTTTTGTCTCGGAGTAAGTTTGGTTTCTAAATCAAAATCCTTTGAAAGGGCAACACACTTTTGGGTTGCATCTTTGATTTTTTGCTTGGTTTCAAGGCTTAAAAGGAGGGCTCCTTTTTCGGCCATTTTTTTCAAAAATTCGGGTGTTACACCGAAGATTTTAATAATATCCCCTTCGGATTTTTCCAAATTATTGGAAAGATACAAATAAATATCCTTTTCATCTTTACTTAAAAGGGACACATCGGCAAACTCTTTGTTTGCGCTGTAATAATTGTTAAGTTTATGGGTCAGTCCTGCAGGAACCAAGGCACGAACGGCATCATAATAGGTACAAAAAGTGCGTTCCTTTAAAAATTCACAAACCTCAAGCATTTTTTCGCTTAAAATGGGGTTTGAGTCAATTAAAGAATAAATGCTTTTAAGTCCCTTAGGGTCGGCTGAGCCCACCCTTATTATAATCCCCTGACGCTTGGTGTTTCCACGGCCGAAGGGCACCATTACCCTTTGACCCGAACAAGTCTTTTCCGAAAGGTCGGGAGGAATAACATAGGTATAAAGTTTATCAAAGGTCATAGTGGCGCCTTCAAGTGCCACAAAAGCCACAGCACAGTCCATACCCTTTCCTCCTTTACTTCATTTTAAAAATTCTTAGATTTTGGAAGCCAATTTATCAATAGCAACGCTAACAGGCTTTTCGGTAGAGATTTCACCATTAGCCTCGTTTTCAGCCGAAACTTCTCTTGCAGTTTTAGCAACATCTAATACCAAACGGTATCTGTTCTCACTTTCAGAAATTAATTTACCAATATTAGGATTTAACATTTCGGAGCACCTCATCAATAATATTTTTTTGTCTTTTAAGGGCATACTTACTGCCCCTTATGATAGCAATAACATCTTCAACAGCAGTGGTCAGGTCATCGTTTACTACTATGTAATCATATTCCACTGCTCTTTTTATTTCCCCTAAGGATTCAGCCATTCTTAAATTTATAACCTCTTCGCTTTCGGTTCCACGGCCGGACAAACGGCGTTTTAACTCTTCAAAGGAAGGGGGCATAACAAAAATGCTGATAGCTTCGGGCAACTTTTGGCGAATACTCTCAGCTCCGTTTACATCAACCTCAATGAAAATATCCTTATTCTCCGCCACTGCCTTTTCAACCGGCTCACGGGGAGTTCCGTAATAATTGTTGACATAAACATTGTATTCTAAAAGTTTATCCTCTTTTATCATACTTTCAAACTTTTCACGGGAAATGAAGTTGTATTTCTCGCCCTCAACTTCACCTTCACGCATACCTCTTGTGATAGAGGAGATGGAAAATTTAAGTTCGGGGCATTTCTCAAAAAGTTTTTTAAGCAAGGTATCCTTGCCCGAACCTGAAGGTCCCGAGATTATGAAAACTCCACCTTTACTCATGGTTATCCTCCTCTTTTGTCTCTTCAATACGGCTAACCAAGGTTTCGGCTTGAAGATAGGTCAAAATTATATGTTCACTGTCGGTAATAATAACTGCTTTAGTTCTTCTACCGTGGGTGGCATCAATTAAGGTTCCCCTCTCCTTAGCGTCGCCGATAATTCTCTTAATAGGCGCCGATTCGGGACTTACAATGGTAATAATTCGGTTAACATTAACCATATTACCAAAACCAATGTTTACAAGTTTCATACCACACCTACTCTATGTTTTGAATTTGCTCTCTAATCTTCTCAATAAGTGCCTTAATTTCCACCACAGTATGGGCGATTTCAACATTTTGAGATTTAGAGCCGATGGTGTTGGTCTCACGGTTCATTTCTTGGATAAGGAAATCCAATTTCTTGCCGGTAGCAACATCGCCATCCAACATATTTTTAAGTTGGCTTATGTGGCTTCTTAAACGAACGGTTTCTTCATCCACTGCAACCTTGTCGGCAAAAATGGCAGTTTCGGTGATGAGTCTTTGCTCGTCCACAGTAGCGCTACCCAAAAGTTCACGCATCTTTTCTTCAATGCGCTCTCTATAAGCCTTAACGGTTTCGGGAGAACGGCTTTCAATAAAGTCCACAGCCGTTAAAATTTCCTCCACCTTGGATAATACATCGGCCTTTAACTTTTCGCCTTCGGTTTCACGCATTTGATTATAACTCTCGATAGCCTTTTGGGTGACTATCTTCAAAGCATTTACAACCGTTTCGTCATCCAAAGCAGTTTTCTTAACCACCAACAACTCGGGGTTAGAAACAATTGCCGAAAGTTTTAAGTCATCCTTAATTTTATACTCACGAGCCAGTTTCTTTAAAGCACCGATATAGGGTTTAACATACTGATGATTAATCTCAATTTGGGTTGATTTATCGGTATTGTCCTCCACAAAAACGCTAAGTTCAACCTTACCTCTTGTAATGTTCTTAACGCAAAGACTTTTTAAAGGTTCTTCAGCAAACTGATACGCCCTTGACATCCTTGAAGAAAACTCAAAATATCTATGATTTACCGATTTAATTTCAACCGTAATATTAAGTCCGTCAATACTCTCAACACAGCGACCAAAACCGGTCATACTCTTTACCATAACTTTCCCTCCAAACAGATTAAAATAATTCATATTATTATACCAAAAAACACCCCTGTTTGTCAACTTTTAAAAGATGTCGGTAAATGTCCAAAAGACTTTGGTATATCCTTGCTTTGCCGGAGGTGAAAAAACTTATGAAAGAGAACGATAAACTACTTTACAAAACCATGAAATCCTTGCTTAATGAAAGGCTATCCGAACTGGAGGAAATCTCCCTTAGAGATGAAGGATTTTTTGTTAAAAATCCAAGAAGAAAAACAGCAGTTGCCATAGCCCTTTACAAGAAGGCTGTTTCAGGGGACCTTTCGGCTATAAAGGAGCTTCGTTCCATCGTAAGTGAAAAGGCGGAAGAAAAACCGACAGACAGCAAAGGGGTGATTATTGTTGACGACCTTAAATCTTAAGGTTTCTCAGGTTGTGGGTCAGGGCTACGATGAGTATTGGAACTGCAAGAAGCGTTACCGAATTTTAAAGGGTGGTAAGGCTTCCAAAAAGAGCGCCACCACTGCTCTTAACTTTATTTTAAGACTTATGGAACTGCCCGACAGTAATCTCCTTGTTGTCAGGCAAATTATGAACACCCACCGAGATTCCACCTTTGCCCAACTGCAGTGGGCTCAGGAACGGTTGGGTGTATCGTCCTTGTGGAAAAACACACTGTCTCCCCTTGAGATGGTCTATAAACCCACAGGGCAAAAAATAATTTTCCGTGGATTTGACGATGTTTTAAAGTTGGCTTCAACCACAGTTTCCAAAGGCTACCTGAACTTTGTGTGGATTGAGGAAGGCTTTGAAATTGCAAGGGAAGAAGATTTTGACAAACTTGATTTGTCGGTACCGAGAGGCACAGTGCCACCCCACCTTTATAAGCAAACAACGGTAACCTTCAACCCTTGGAGTGAAACCCACTGGCTTAAAAAACGGTTTTTCGACTCCCCTAATCCCGATTGCGACACCTTTTCCACCAACTACCTTGTAAACGAATTTTTAGACGAGACCGACCGAAACATTTTTGCTCGTATGAAAAAGACAAATCTTCGTAAATACAGGGTGGCAGGTCTTGGAGAATGGGGCATATCGGAAGGCTTGGTCTTTGAAAATTGGCAGGTTGGCCGTTTGGAAATACCGAGAGATGAAGAATACAAATGGAAAAATTTCTTCGGTCTTGATTACGGATATTCCAACGACCCCACAGCCTTTATCGGTTTTAAAGCCAACCCCGAAGACCTTAAAATTTATATTTTTTGCGAGTTTTACGAAAAAAGGCTTTTAAATTGCCACATTGCCGAGCGAATTAAAGCCTTAGGTTTTTCAAAGGAGCGTATTCGCGCCGACTGTGCCGAGCCAAAGTCCAACGAAGATTTAAGACGTTTGGGAATTGGCCGAATAACCCCCTCTTTAAAGGGAAAAGACAGCATTTTAAACGGCATTGCAGCCATTAGCGAATACCAAATCACCGTGGACCCCGGATGTGTTAACACCATTAGAGAGCTGTCAACCTATGTTTACGGTGATACCCTTAACGAACGGGGTCAAAGACTACCAAAGGATAGCGACAACCATCTATGCGATGCCCTGCGTTACGCCTTTGCCGATGTAAAACTTTTCAGACCCCAAAAAGAAAAACCCTTTCAAACAAACGACGCTCTAAATTTAACCAAAAGGTGGGATATTTAATGTTTATATTATTACTTATCTTAATTTCCGTTTCAGCCTTTTTAATAGGTTTGGGTTTAGGAAGGGTTGTCTCGCTCCCTTCAAAAAGCCGAATTTCAATTCAGGCCATTGAGGATGAGGAATACAAAAACTTCCTAAACTACGACGGAAATATTCAGTAAAGGAGAAAAAATGGAACAAGAAATTAAACTAAACGACCAACCAGAGTCGACACCCGAAATTACCGTTCCCGTAAAATATAACAAAGAAATTAAAGAACTTTCTTTGCAAGAGGCAGGAAACCTTGCCCAAAAGGGACTTAAATTTGAAGCCATCCAGGCCGATTACCTTGCCCTTAAAGATTTGGCAGCCAAGGAAAACAAAAGCGTGCCTGCCTTCATTTCCGAACTCACCCTTTCGAAACGTTCTGCTTTAAAGGAAGAACTGACCGAGCAATGTGGTGGAAACGAAGAAATGGCTGAAAAAATCTTAAACCTTGAAGGCAATACCAAAACTGAACTGAATCTTCAAGAAGTTTACGAAGCATTTGACGATATCAAATCCCCCGATGACCTTCCTGCTGAGGTTTTGGAAAAGGCCACGTTAAAGGGCACAAACGCTTTGGATGAATATTTAAGATATCTCCTCGCCCAAAAGAAGAAGAAACAAGAAACCATCAAAAAGCAAAAAGAAAACGACAGCTCTTCCACAGGCTCCCTTATTAATTTAAAGGGAGGCCATAACCCTGAGACTGCAGAATTTTTACGAGGTCTCTGGAAATAAATTTAAGGAGAAAAATTATGTCTATTAATTCTATTGAAAACACCACTCGCTACACTGCCGAACTTGATAAAATGTTCGCTCAAAAAAGTGCAACAGGCTTCTTTGCCGACAATGCTTTAGCCACCAAATTCGTAGGCGCTAAAACCGTTATCATCCCCGATGTTAACTTCCAAGGTTTGGCCGATTACGACCGTGACTCAGGCTTTACAAAGGGCGCCATCACCGTTTCCAACGCTTCCTACACAATGGCAATGGACCGTGCTCGTTCCTTGCAAATTGACCGTGAAGATATGGATGAAACCGGTATTGCTAACCTTGCAGGTCAAATTTTAGGTGAGTATGTTCGCACCAAGGTTGTTCCCGAGTGTGACGCTTACGTAATCTCTAAACTTGCAAACATTGCCGAGACTCGTGCAAACCTTCTCGACTCCAACACCGAAAATCCTTATGAAACCCTTATCGGTCTTATAAACAAGGTTCAGTCGGCTGTTGGTTTCGATGAAGAATTGGTGGCTTTCATTGACAGCAATGTTTACGCACTTTTACAAAACTCTCCCGAAATTGCTAAAAATATTATCATTTCCGATTTCAAACAGGGCGATGTTAACCTTAAGGTTAAATCCATCAACGGTGTGACCTTAGTTCCCGTTGTAAGCGAAAGAATGAAGACTGCTTACACCTTCAAAAACACTGCTGCAGGTGGCTTCGTTCCAGCCGACAATGCTCGCAGTATCTATATGATGGTTTGCCCCAAGAAGGGCGCTCACCTTGTTAAGAAAACTGAGAATATGAGAATATTCACACCCGAGCAAAACGTGGATGCCGACGCTTACAAGTTTGACTACCGTATTTACTACGATGTATTCGTACCAAAGAGTGGTCTTGACTCCATTTGGGCTTGTGTATCTCCCGAACTTAACATCACTGCTCAACCTTCAGACAAAAGCGTAAATGAAGGTAGCATTTCGGGTAACATTTCAGTAACTGCTACAAGCACAGGTGAGGTTGCTTACCAATGGTATGCTTGCGCTAACGATAATGGCGATGAGGCCGTTAAGGTTGCAGGTGCAACATCTGCTTCTTTGACCATCCCCACCGACCTTACAGCAGGTGACCACTACTTCTTCTGCTTAATCACCGTAAACGGTATTGCAGGAATTAAGTCTGACATTGCTACTGTAACCGTTAAATAAGACTTTTAAACAAGGTAAGGCCCAAGCCATTGGTTTGGGCTTTACATCTAAAAGGAGAATACTATGAATTTAAAAGCAATAGAAATTTTTTCTGAATATCAAAAGGGCTGCGAATTTAAGGCTTCTTTAGGTACAAGGGGTCTTGCGGAACAGAATAAAATCAACGAGCGTTTCTTTTTAGGCGACCAGTGGCACGGCGCACGACTTTCAGGGGACAAACCCTTGGTGCGCCACAACGTTATTAAGCGTATCGGCGACTATAAAATGTCCCAAATCCTAAACGAAAAGACCCGAGTTGATTTTTCGGCTGAAGGAAACACCATTAACCGAGAGCCTGAAACTGCTCCCGTTATGAAGGCTTTTTCGGATTACTTCGCCGTTTCGGCCGAAAGGGTTAACCTTGATGCCTTAACGGCAAACGCCCTTAAAAACGCCTATGTTTCGGGCAGTGCATTACTTTACACCTACTGGAATCCTTTACTCGAAACCGGCACATTTGCCGATGCCAAGGGCAAAGTCCCCATTAAAGGTGACATTAGTTGCGAACTTTTAAAAATTGAGGACACCGTCTTTGGCGACCCTTATTGCGAGGTGCTTCAAAATCAGCCTTACATTATAATTTCGGCCAAGAAAAAGGTGGAAAATGTTTTAAAAGAGGCTCGGATTTTCGGCGCCGATTTATCCACTCTTTCCCTTATTGAGGAGTCGGCCACCGACGGAAAGGTTTTGGTTTTAACTAAATTTTACAAAACCTATTCCCCCGAAAAAGGGGTTAAGGTTATGGCCGTAAAGGTGACCGAAAAGGCAGTGGTAAGACCCGAATTTTCCACTAATTTGCGCCTTTATCCCTTCTCTCAGTTAAACTGGGAAACAAGGTCTAACTTGGCTTACGGCGAAAGCGAAGTTACCCATCTTATTCCAAACCAAATCGCCATTAATCGCCTTATTACTGCAAATGTTTGGTCGGCCATGTCCACAGGACTTCCCATTATGCTTGTAAACGGCGACACAGTTAGTGATAAAATCACCAACGACCCTGCACAAATTATTAAAATTTACGGAAGCAACGAAGATGTTGCAGGGGCAGTTAAATATGTTACACCACCGGCCATTATTAAGGAATTTGACGAGAGCATTAATAATCTTATCAATAACACCCTTACCCAAAGTGGCGCCAACGAGGTGGCCCTCGGCGATATGAAGGCCGAAAATGCCTCGGCTTTGATGACCATGCGTGATGCTGCTTTAATGCCCCTTAAACTTATTAAGGCAAGATACCACACCTTCCTTGAAGATTTAGCAAGAGTTTGGGCAGATTTTTGGATTACCCATTACGGAAAACGCCAAATCAAACTCAAGGATGAAAACGGTTACAAGTATATTAACTTTGATGCCGACAAGTACAAATCACTTATTATAAACGCAAAAATCAGCCTTTTAAAGACCTCCGATTACACGGAGAAGGAGCAACTCGAAACCCTTTTGACCCTTTTTGACAAGGGAATTATCACCAAGTCCGAATTGCTATCCAGAATACCCAAAGGCTTGGTTCCTGATATAGACGAAATTTCAAGAGAGGAGCAGTAAAAATGACAGGAAACGAAATTTTTAACCGTGTTTGTTTTCTTTTGGGATATTACGATTTTTTAAAGGAAAACGATAATATGAAAAGGTTGGCCTTTTGCCAAATCTTAAATCAAATTGCCGAAGAACTGCATTTAGGCAAACTTTCTTCCTTAAACGATAAATTTGAGTTGACCGACAAAACCAGCGACGCCTTAATTTACGGTTCGGCCATGCTTTTTGCCCTTTCCCTTAAAGATGCCAACACAGCCAAGGTATATTCGGTCCTTTACTCGGTTAAGCGAAGCCTTGCTTTGAATACAGCGGAAAAAAGAGAGGATGCACTGCCTTTTCCCATAGATGGAGGTGCATAAAATGAAGGATTTAGACATTAAATCAAACAGGATAAAAAACCTTCACATACCTGCTTTGACGGGTGGACTGAACCTTACAAACCTTCGCCACGAAGCCCCGAAAAATTCTCTTAGAATTTCTAAAAATGTGTGGCAAAACAATGGAATTTTGGAAACAAGACCGGGACTTTTCACCCAAAAAGAGTGCTTAATTGGGGATGGCGAATACTATGACTCAACCCCTGCCGTAACCGAACTTACCTCGGTAGAGTACGAAAAAGACGGGAAAATTTATCGCTTGGTTTACAAAAATGTGGATATCGATATTTCCACCCAAATTTGTTTCACAAGTTTGATTTCTAAGGACGGAAGCGTTTTCAAAACAGGGCAAATGTTATTTTTAAGAACCAGTGACGATACCTTTTACATACCCCAAAAATTCAATTTCTTTGTGGGTAAACCCCAATCTCATTCAGGTACCGGAATTTTTGCCCTTGTTAAACTTGTAAACTGCGAAAATCTAACCCAAACCAACAGCAAAATTTTTGAACTAAGCGAAAATCTTACAACCTGGGTACATGTTGTATCCTCCTATATTCCCACAGTTTTAATTAACGGCCGAGGAAACCGTTACGAGTTCGCAAAACAAACCGATCAGATTTACACAGGAAACCCCACAAGACTTGAAGGCCTTAATGCTTTAACATCGGAATTTTTCTCCTACTTTTCTTCCGATGGCTACTCCTCCACCTTCATGCTTCCCTTTTCGAATTTGAGCAACGCCACCGTTACGGCAAGGTTTTATTATTCGGTGGAAAATTATGTTGATTGGTACATAGGTGCCTCCCAAACCGAAGGCACAGCCACTGTTTACAACGTTGCAGTCAAAATGAGTATAAACCGAGAAAAAGGGGTTGTTTCCTTTTCAACAGCATCGGGAGAATATGCCCTCCCCTTGGTTTCTAATCACAACCAAAACAACCTTAGAATTTTCGCATCTAAAGATACGGGATATTCCCCTGTAGATATTGCCGATGCCGATGTTTGCTTAAATCATAACGGCAAGATTTTTCTCGGATGCAAAAACAAGATTTTTTCTTCCCCCTGCGAAAATCCCTTTTATTTTCCAATAGACTCGGTTTCTCCCATTTGGGGCGAAGATACCCAAATCACAGCCTTGGCGCCTTTGGAGGATAAACTTTTGATTTTCACAAAATCAAGGGTATATAAAGGCCATATTTCAGAGGGCAAAAACCTTAACTCCTATTCCCTTTTGGCCGATAATGACAGTATTTTCAAAGGCCCACACACGGTCGATATTATCTGCCTTGACCCCTATATCGGCACCACCCAAAAGGGCGCTATAATACCCCTTGGCAAAAGGATTGTCTTTTTATCGGGTGACGGGCAAATTTACTCTATAAATCAATCAGAAACAAAAAATATTTCCCTTGCTCTCGGAAACTTTATCCCCCAAATTTGTGCCGATTATTCCACCGTTTCGGCAGTTAAAGAAAAGCATAATCTAATCTTCTTTTGGGATAATAAGGCACTTTGTTTCGACCTTTTAAACGAGGCTTGGACTTTTTGGGAATTTCCCAAAACAATTAAATTTTCAGGTGCCTTCAAAACAACAAACGGCCCTCGTTTAATTATTTTAAATACCGAATCCTTTATTCATTTTACGGCGAATTTAAAGGGCGAAACCGATATTATTTTAAAAGGAAACTACCGAAACTCCACCCTACATGAAGAAAACATTGACTGTCACATTCGTACTGCCGAACTGGGTCTGGGTTGTGACAACGCCCAAAAAACAATAACATCAATAAACGTTAATATTGAAGGCAAGGGCGCTGAAATTTCGGTTAACAATGGCGCCAAAACCCGAATTTCCAACATAAAGGAGAAGGATTCCACCATCACCCTGACTAACCCTGTTACCCTTTGCCGAAATGTTTATATGGATGTTAAGGGCACTGCGCCGTTAAAGGTTGGCAGTGTTTGCATAAACTTTATGGGGCTAAACCTTTAAGGAGGAATTTTATGGATAACACAGTTTTAGTGGCCTTAATCTCCTTTTTCGGCACCATTATTGGAACAGGTGGAGGAATTTTGGCATCGGGAAAACTTACGGCTTACAGGCTTAAACAATTGGAAACAAAACTTGACCTTCAAAGCAAAAGCGTTGCCAAAATCCCCGTTATTGAGGAAAAAATCCAAGGAATAAATCGCCGAATTATACTCCTTGAAAAGGATAATTCTTGCTATCTCGACCTTAATTGACAAACTCTTGACAATTACCCTTAAAAGTAATATTATAGGGTTAGATTTAAAGAAAGGTTTATGGTGATTTTTATGTCAAGTGGCATAATTTCCGAGTCGGTTATTAAAAGACTTCCCCGATATTACCGTTTCTTAGGCGAACTTAAAGCCCAAGGTGTGGATAGAATATCCTCCCGCGAATTATCCGAAAAAATGGGCCTTACTGCCAGTCAAATAAGACAAGATTTAAACTGCTTTGGCGGTTTCGGTCAACAAGGTTATGGATATAATATTGAACTTCTCCATGGTGAAATTTCTGCAATTTTAGGCTTGGATATTCCCAAAAATGCCATTTTAATCGGTATGGGAAATATGGGGAAGGCCGTTACAATGCATATGAATTTTGAAAACAAGGGTTTCAGAATTGCCGGTCTTTTCGATGCGAAAGAGTCTTTGGTGGGTCAGGTTGTTCGCAACTTGCCAATTCGCAACACCGAAGATTTAGATGAATTTTGCCGTGAAAACCGTCCTGAAATTGCAATTCTTTGCATTCCTAAAGAGGCAGCAAAAAAGGTTTCAAAACAACTGATTTCCCTTGGCATTAAAGCCTTTTGGAATTTCAGCCATTATGATTTGAAACTTGAAAACCCGGATATCGTTGTGGAAAACGTTCATTTGAGCGACAGTTTGATGCGACTTTCCTATCGCCTTAAAAACAAAGATTAAATTTAAAAGACCTATGCCGAAATTTTTCAGCATAGGTCTTTTTTAAAGCCCGAAAAAACGGTTTCGCTTTCCTAAATTAACAAAGGGCGCAGGGTCGGTTTTTACCAAAATTGTTTCCTGCCCTATAACCTCAATCTCATCCCAAGGAATAACAATGTCATCCTCTCTGCCGAAAAGACCCAAAAAACGTGGTCTCCCAAGGATTATCACGGCTTCGGCCTTTCCGTCGGGACAGGAAAATTCCACATCGGCAGGATAGCCCAAAACACAACCGTTTTTAACACAAACTATTTGTTTGTTTCTAATATCGCTTATTCGAGAAAGCATATATATTTCCCCCTTTAAAGAAAGCCCGAATTCCTTTTAGAATTCAGGCTTTTAATAATATATATGCTTAAAATTTCGGGGTTAGTCGTCTAAATCTTCTTCCTCTTCCTCATCTTCATCGTAAACACCAAGTTGACGGCGTTTTTCAATGTCAGCATCGGGATGAGCTTCATAATAAGGGTCAATAATATGTTTTCTGATTGCAGGGAAAACGCAATACTGAATAAGCAAGAACTTAAACGCAGGATAGCAAAGGGCCAAAACCACAAGAATAGTTAAAAGAATTGCTACAAAGAATTTATCCAATATTGTCAAAAAGATGTATCCCAAAGCCGTTAAAATAACAACTATTATGCTGGAGCAAATGAAACAAATTAAATTGTTTTTGAAGTTTATAAATACAAATTTCAAACTGTTCTTATAAACGGTTTTAAGATTAAAACTAAAGGTGATAATAAGGGTCCAAATGTAATAATTCATTATTGTAAAAACGAACAAAAAGGCAAATGTTAACCCAAGCGCTATAACCGAGAATTTTGTATCTTGAATATAGAAGAAATAAAGATCAAAGAGCAAAACAATGTAAACAAAGGTATTAATAAAACCTGCTGCCAAGGACTGTTTCCAGTTCTTCTTTATTGTTTCAAAAAAGTCGCTAAAACCGAAGGAGTGTTTATCCCTTGCTGTGTTTCTTGCAACATGGGTCATACCAACATTTGCAAAACCCGATGTAAGCTGGGGCAATGCCAGTAAAGAATAAACTATACTAATGGGTAAAAATTTCCAAAAGTTTCTAAAATATGTTTCAAAGAAAACAACGAAGGTTCTCTTTTTGGGGGCATTCTTTTCAATGCCGGGACCCTCTTTATTAAAATTCAAAAAACCAAATAACGCCATTTTTAAACTCCTTTATTTTGACTTAACAAAAGTAATTTTCTCCATTATTGAATAATCTTTAAAACCTAAATAATAACCAAGCCATGAGAATAATGGAATTACAAACAAACAAGCCACAACCCCTAAAAGCAAGGGTATTGAAAGTTGAGAGTAATAAATATTCCCCTTTGTTATCATACTGATTGTAGGATAAAAGATGGGGCAAATAAACATTAAAAGAGAAATTGCCAAACCCTGCACCCTGTGAAGAGCCAAAAGCAAGATGCCCCAAGGAGCAATTGTCAAAAGACCCACATAAAGACCCTTTAACTTATTGCCCTTAATGTTGCCCGTTTGAGCCAGGTTACGATCTCTATATCCTCTATCCCAAAATCGGGGATAAATAAAGCTATACAAAATTGCCAAACAGAATAATTGGCCGATAATTAAACTTGTCCTCTCGGTGCTTTCAGGAACTAATTTAATTTCGGTTTTTTCCAAAGTGTATCCCTGTTCTTCGTATAAAGCGTATTTAGTGTCTTCACCGTCGGCAGTATAGTAGGTATAAAGATTTTCTTGCTTGCCATCCTTGGTACCTGTAACATAATATCCGGCAGGTACGGCAAAGAAGCCAACCGTAATTACCATAATTGAAATAACAATAAAAAAGCACAGCAAACTAACCAGTATAGTTCTACCGAAAAATTTCGCTGAATCTTTAAACATATCCTTCATAATACTCTCCAATTAAAATATTTAAGTACATTATATGCCAATAACTAGAAAAAAGCAAGAAAACAAAGCAGTTCTCTCACTTTTTTTAAAATTTGTTCACAAAATTATTAAAAGTAGCCCTAATCCTAACAAAAAAACCACCAAAGAAAGACACAAAACCAGTCTTTTTTTGCGTTTGTGTTTTCGCCTTAAGGTGGGTTTTGAATAAAGGTTTGTATCCCTAAATCCCAAAACCAAACTATCGGTGGCTTTTTTAAGTTCTAAGGGAGATAAATTGCTGTATTCAGGAGTTACATAAATCACAATTTTTTCGAAAAATTTATTCCCCGTATTATTAACCTCTATTACCCTTTTGTTAACACCCTTAACCATAAATTTTTTCTCCTTTTTGAGATGATAATTTTATTTTTACCATAAAAAGGAAGTAATATTCAGGTTGACATAAAAATGTGGATAACTCGGTTAAAAAGTCTATTAAGTGGCTTAAAATCGTCGAAAATTATCAACTTTTGCGTTATTTTTAAGTGTTATGTAAACCGAAACGGTGGAAAATTATAAGGTTATTTTGAAGCTTCTTTTCGGCCTGTTAAGAAATTTACGGTATTTTCAACCGAATTTAAAACCTCGTCACTTGCCTTCTTTTCATCCCTTGAACGATAGTCATAAAGGGTGCAATATTCCGAAATATCGCCGTAAAGTTTCTTGGAATAATCGGATGTTATACGGGTTAGGTTTTGCAAAAATTCGCTGCCGTATTTTTTCATTTTTTTCTTGTCAAACTCGGCCACCAAACGCTCAAAATGGGGCAAACAAAACTGGGGTTGGCCGTTAAACATTTCCCTGAAATCACGCTCGGTTTCATAGGTGCGATAAATTGTTTCTATCATACGGCTTAAACCAAACTCAATTTTATCACAAATAAAGCAAGATTCGGAAATTTTGGCTGCTTTGCTACCCTTTTTGCTTGTTGGGGTGAAGATGTTTTTGGTGAAAACGCCCTTGTTAATCTCGTCGATATGGGTTTGGAGCATTAAACTAAGTTGCAGTCGGCCACGGGTGGATAGCATTTTATCGTAATGGTGCTGACAAAAACCCACCTTGTTGGTGGCAATTCTAACATCAGGCTCCATCATGGCATCGCCCAAAATATATTCAACTATTCTTTTTTCGGCCCTTTCGTACATTCGGCAAATGGGGCACCCATCGTTTTCCTCGAAAATTTCACTAATCGGTATGGTACAAATATCGTCACGCATAACTATTCTCCTATAATTTAACTATTTACATTATAACACAAAAATTGTATAATTCAACTCGAGAGAGGTGAAAAAATGTTTACTGCCGAATTTAGAGATAACAACACATATTTAACACTGCAAGACCCCTTTTCCCTACCCCAAACTCTTGACTGTGGTCAAGCCTTTCGTTTTGAGGTTATAGAAGGTGAAAAATGGGGTGGCGTTGCCTGTGACCGATATTTAGAACTTGAGATTTTAGAAAACGGTCAGGTTGTTTTATACAATGTAACCGAAAACGAATTCCGGAAAATTTGGCGTGACTTTTTTGATTTAGACCGAAATTACAGCGAAATTATTGAGAAAATAAGCGAAAATGATGTACTTAAAACGGCTTCTCAGTACGGCAAAGGCATTCGTGTTTTAAACCAACCTCCTTGGGAAACCCTTTGCTCCTTTATCATTTCCCAAAACAACAACATCAAGCGAATTAAGGGCATAATTTCCCGACTTTGCGAAACCTTTGGCGAAAAAATAGAGGGGGGATACACCTTCCCAACAGCCGAAAAGTTAGCCACGCTAACCCTTGAGGATTTGGCTCCGTTACGAGCAGGTTTCAGGGCAAAATATATTTTAGATGCTGCAAAAAAGGTGGCAAGTGGCGAAGTTAAGCTTGACACTTTGAGGGATTTACCCTACAAGGAAGCCCAAGCTGAACTTTTAAAAATCAAAGGTGTGGGACCCAAGGTTGCCGACTGTGCACTTCTTTTCTCCCACCGCCACATTGAAGCCTTCCCCCAAGACGTTTGGATTAAAAAGGCCATGGCCCGATTATTCGGTGGTGCTTTGCCCGAAAGTGCAAAACCTTACGCCGGAATAGCTCAACAATACATTTTCTTTTATGCGAGAGAAACAAAACTGAATATAGAATAAAAAAACAACCCTTAAAAAAGGGTTGTTTTTATTTTAGTCACTCAAAAAATCGTGATATTTTGTATTTGCTGTGGGAATTCTATCGTAAATTTGGGCGTCGGTAGAATTATAGGGCAACGGAATGGTAACATTGCCACTCCAAAAGGCAATAAACTGCCTTACATTACCACTGCTTACCAACCATTTATTAGCCGAATTCTTATACACACGGTTTTCATCCACATGAGAGATAGGCACAAGCACATATTTGGGGTTAACGGCCGAATAAAAACTTACCGTTCCGTTTTGACCGTGGTGGGATAATTGAAGAATATCGCACTTTACGTGGTTGCCGAAATTGTTTAAAACCTTAAACATACCCGATTCTTCGGCATCGCCCGTTATCATCATTTTTTGACCACCGATTTCCACTGTGAATATAAGGGATGTGGTGTTAAGGTCACCCAATTCGCCACCTTCGTAAGAATGGGGGAAATGGTCATCATAGGTAAAAAGCATTTCGATAACTGCGTTTTTAATATAATATCTTTCTCCCGAGTGTGGTCTTATTATATCGGCATTTGAATAATAATTTTTAATAATATTCTCAAATTGGGGATAAGAGTAATAATCATCATCAAACATATAACTTGCGTGTTCAAGAATATCCTTTGGCATGGGGAAACTATAATAAATTTGCTTTATTTCAACCTTATCGTGGAAATCGTTGGAAAAGGCATTAAACACGCCTATATGGTCATCGTGACAATGGGTAAAAATCCAGGCTGCAATTACAGGTTTGTCCGTCCCCTTTGGTGACTGCTTCTTTAAAATATTCAAAAGGTTGTTAGAATCAATATGATTACGGTCTCCACCACCACCGTCAATTATAATAAAACTACCGTCATCCAGTCTTATAATAAATCCCATACCCGAATAAATCGGTTTGTTTTGGTTTTTCATACCGGTAAACAAACTTTGAAGCCCAAGGCTTTTGTACTTATTGTCCGATGCACGGGGATAAAGGTCGCCCAAAGGCTCGGAAACAACCTTAAGTTTTTTATCAGCCGACATATATGACAAGGACACAAAGGTATCCCGACTCACAAGGGTCATAAACAAACTGTCAGCAATTTTATTTTCATCATATTTAGTAAAACCCTTTGAAAGAAAATCCGAAGAATAGGCTTTAAAATCATCGGCTGTGGCATCCTCCAAAACCGTTATATGGCGATTGCCTTCCTTAAACTCTCTCAAATTAAAATTTGTGGTTGAACCTTGTTCAATCTTTGAAGGTAATTCTACCGATTCGTTCATACTTGAAGCCTCACTATCAATACTTAAAGACTCGCTATCAATACTTGTGGTTGTATCATCGGCACTTGACTGACTGCCTTCTGTTTCAAAACCTTGATAAGCCCCATCGAAATCATCCATTTGGGCGCTGTTGTTATTGGCATTTTCATTACAGCCCGACAGCAAACACACTGTCAAAACAAGGGATAATACAACTGCTAAAATTCTTTTCATTTTGTTCTCCTTGTGTCAAGAAATTTTAATCAAAGTAACCTGTGTAAAATATCTTTTCGGGGCTTTCAGGGAACAGAAAAGCGTACAAATCAATGAAGTAATCATCGGTCATACTTGCAATATAATCCACTACAATTTGGTTGGGTTCGTTCGCAGAATAAGGGGTTTCTCTTTCGTAATAAATCCTGTCAATATACCTCATGTGATGGGTGAAAATCGGGGAGGTTTTATTGCCACTAATCAAATCATCCAAAAGTCTTTCATAAACTAAAGCCATCATGGGTTTGATAACCGTGTCAATTTCCGACTGAACCTTATCGTTTTTATAAATCAAGTCATAGTTATCCGACTTGGCTTTTTTGAGGGCGGCAAAATGTTCTTCATCCATTTTAATATAAGGTTTTCCGAAACTGTGTTCTATAATATTCACAATAAGGTTATTAATGATTTCCGAATTATGGGTGCCGATTGCACCATCTTCAAAAACATCGTTATTTACAAGGTGTGCCCTTTCGGCATCCTGCCTATCCTTGCCAAGATAAGCTATAATATCCGAAATTCGCACAACGCATCCTTCCAAGGTGGAGGGGATGAGTTTTTTCACGTTGGCTTTGTCCTTATAACATCCATCAATTTGACTGTCAAACCGGTCAAAATTCTCCATAGGAGCAGGATAGTATTCTGAAAGTTCCATTTCTCCATCGTGGGAAGCAATTCCGTTTAAGGTTTGAAGCGATATGTTAAAGGGGAAAATTTGATCAAGCACCCTTACCGAATGGATATTGTGGCTAAAATGTTTGCCCGTGTGCTCGAATAAAAGCTCATCTAAAAAACTTTCTCCTGCATGGCCGAAGGGGGTATGACCGATATCGTGGCCCAAGGCGATGGCTTCAATCAACTCAAGGTTAAGCCCCAAGGCTCTACCAATGGTTCGGGCAATTCTCGACACCAACTGAACGTGGAGACCCCTTCTTGTAATATCATCGTTTTTATAAAAAGAAAAAACCTGAGTCTTGTCGGCATAGCGATTATAAAAAGGACAGTGCATTATTTTGTCAATATCCCTTATAAAGGCAGGACGAATTAAGGTTGCCTTGTCCCTATCGGGGTTACGGCGTACAACATCCTCTTCTTTGAAAGCGTAAGGACTCATTTCTCCCGACGCTCTGAACTCTCTTATTTTATTTTCGGTTTCTTTGGATAAAACTTCATATTTAAGCAACTGTTTCACCTCTTTTTTAAGTATATCATATTCTTTGAAATTTTACAAACAAAAACCAATTTTCCCGCATCAAAAAGGTCATATTTACACATATATAAA
>JAZNLZ010000017.1:0-20358 GCA_045579365.1 Acutalibacteraceae bacterium | reverse complement strand
AAAATTTGTCCTTTTTGCAAAACAGAAATTAAAGAGGGAGAAGAAATTAAAGTGTGTGCTTCTTGTGGCATTCCACATCACGCAGGTTGCTGGGCTGAAAACAAAGGCTGTACAACTTTTGGTTGCGCTGAGCAACATTATGAAGCACAAGGCACAAATCCTACCGAGGTTTGTGACAAATGCGGCGCACCTTTAGGTGATGGTCAGGCTTTTTGCCCTAAATGCGGAAGCCCAAAAATTTCTCGTCAAACTGCTTGTGGCAAGTGTGGCGCACCCATAGAATCAGGTCAAGAGTTTTGCCCCAAATGTGGTCAAAAGGTTGGCGTAATTTTGGATGCCAACGTTTCAAATGCTATTAATCAATTTAATGCAACAATTGCTCCTGTTGAGAAACAAAAGGGACCCACCAGTTCACTTTTAGCTATTATCTTTGGTTCAATCAGTATTATACCTATTCTTAACTTTATTTTCTTGTTACCTGCTTTAATTCTTGGAATTATTGGTATTTTCAAGAGCAAGGGTAAAAAGAAGGGTCGCATGATTGCAAGTATTGTTATTGTTTCTATTTCTTTAATCGTTTCGATTGCTTGGATTGGTTCTTCTGCTAATATTAATATATTTGGCGAAGATTTCAACGATTTGTATGGCGATATTGAGTACGAATCTTGGTGCGATATTGCATCTGATGGTTCTTGGATGGATATTGATACCAATCCATATAACCTTGATGACGAAATTGACTTAGAAGCTGCTGCTAAGATTAAAACAATTAACACTGAGTTAGGATTTGGTTCTTATGTATATGATGAAATGTTAGAAACAAGATCCATTGACGGAACACAATATGCATCTAACGACAAATATTCTATTAGTTGGACATATCACCCTGATAGAGGTTTGGAAGTTACATATAGAATTAAATAATATAATTTAAAGGAGATATATTATTATGGGAAAAATTAATGTAGTGATTGTTGACGCAACCGGCAACAAGGAACAAAAGGTTGGTTTACCTGATGATATCAAATGCGGTATTATTATGGTAAAACTTGTTGAGAAGATTAAACTTCCTTCTGTTGGTCCTGATGGAAATCCTATCAGCTACAAGTTCATTCACAAGGTTACAGGCCGTCAATTGCTTGAGGCACAAACTCTTGGCGAAGCAGGTATTAAAGACGGTGACGTCCTTCGCTTGCAGCCGGAGATTACTGCTGGTGCAGTATGTGCTCAGTGTGGCAACAACGAAGCTGACGGAAACGCTTTTTGCAGTAAGTGTGGCACTCCCATGCCTGCTCCTGCACCACAGCCGACATATACTCCTGTTCAGCCTACATATCAGCCTAACGCCTACACACCTGTGAACACAACCAACGATAAATCAAAGTTGATTTTAATTCTTGGTATTGTTGCAGTTTCTCTGTTTATGTTCGGACATTTTGTATTGGAACTCGGTAACATCGACTATGATAATGGTATTTACAACTTCCTGTACTTCTTGATTTATAGTGGAGAGGCATGCTTTATGCTTGATATCGTTTTGTACATGGTCAATAGACTTAAGAAATAAGGTGTAACCAATGGCAGAAAACGAAATTCAACTTAACAGTAGCGATTTTGAAGAAGATCGATACAGTCGGCTTAGGTTGATTCCGTGGTGGGATCAAGAACGTTTAAATAACGCTACGGTAATGGTTGTTGGCGCTGGTGCTATTGGTAATGAACTTATCAAGAATCTCGCCTTGCTTGGTATTGGTAAAATCCTTATTTTCGATATGGATGGTATTGAAAATACAAATCTTACCCGTTCGGTATTATATCGTGCTAAAGATGTGGGACGATATAAAGCTGAAGTTGCTGCCGAAAGGGCAATGGAAATCAATCCTGACGTTAAGGCAAAAGCGTTTATTGCAAACATTATTGATGATGTCGGTCTTGGAGTATTTCGTAGAATGAATGTTGTGTTAGGCGGGCTTGACAATCGTGAGGCTCGCTTGGCGATAAATCAATCCTGTTATAAGGTTGACAAGCCTTGGATTGATGGTGCTATTGAAGCGTTAAACGGCTTTGCTCGTGTATTTATTCCGGGTCAAGGCGCTTGTTATGAATGCACAATGACCGAAACTGACTGGATGTTAATTAACAAGAGAAAATCTTGCGCATTGTTAACCCATCAGCAAATGGCAGAAGGAAAAATTCCAACCACTCCTACTTCTTCCTCCGTTATTGCGGGAATTCAGGTGCAAGAAATGCTAAAATTATTGCACAGTGACCGTAATTTGCCCACTTTGGCAGGCAAAGGTTATGTATTTAACGGTTTAACCCACGATTCTTATGTCGTTGAGTATCAAGAAAAGGCTGATTGTATGAGTCATGATACCTACGAAAAGATTATTGAGAAAGATTGGTCGGTTAGAACCGTAACCCTTTCACAATTGCTTAGCGCTGTTCGTGAAGATTTGGGTGAAAATGCTATTGTTGACTTTGATCGTGACATTGCTACGGTTGGTAAGTGTAGTTGTGGTGAATGTAATGATTTATACACTCCTGTACATAAATTAAAAGGCGATATGCTTACTTGTCCAAAATGTGGAAATCAAATGTCGTTTGACAGTTTTCACTCTATAAATGGAACAGAAGAATTCCTTGATAAAACATTGTTTGAAATTGGCATTCCTTTGCTCCATATTGTTGGTGGTCGTGTTGGTATGAATACGACTTATTATGAATTTGCCGGTGATGAGCCGGAAGTATTTGAAGATTTAAGGAGGGATTAGGATGACAGCAAGAATGAGACGACTTGCTTCCGACTGGGAACAAGTTAAAAAAGATTTTACAGGTCATAAAAATATCGTTGTCACCTCAATCGGAGAAGAACCACCTGAGAAATATCACGTTACATATTTTGTTAACGGTATTTATCTTTTACCAGACGGAAGAATTGAAACACTTGCACGTCATGAGGTTGAAATCACACTTCATGCGGATTATCCAAGATATAAGCCGATTTGTAAGATTCTTACTCCTATTTGGCATCCAAACTTTAGAGATGGTCAAATTTGCATTGGTGATATTTGGGGCGCAGGTGAGTCTTTGAGTGATATCATTATCAATATTGGTGATATGATTCAGTATAAATCTTGGAACTCTTACAGCCCTCTTTCGGCTGATGCTGCACAATGGGCAATGGATAACAAACATCTTTTCCCTGTGGGTAATGTTGAATTATATATTGCTGATTACGCTTCGGCTAAGGATACTGTTGAGATCGATTTGTTTGACGATGCAGGTGAGGTTATTGCCGAGCCAAAAACCGAAGTTGCTGATGCTGCTGAGACAGTAACTGAAACGGTTGTTGACAGTGCTCCTGTTGAACAAGTAAAAGAAGATGTGAACGACTTTGAAATTACTGCTGAAGAATTGGCCGGTATTGAGTTTGTTCCTACTGCTCAAAGAATGCAAACAGTTGCTCACGGTGGAACTGTTAAGGGTAGTAGTATTAACTTTAAAACCATTTTTATGAAGGGTCTTTTGTGGGCTCTGATTGGTGGTTTTGTTGGCTTCCTTTTGCAAGAACTTTTGGATGGCGCTACCAGTTCTGATGCTGTTCTTAGTTGGATGGGTTATGATAGTATTTATGATATGCTTTATATGGATACTGACAAAGCTGTTGAAATCATTAAGAATTCCGTTAGAATTTCCACTGCCTTCTTCTCAGCATTTATTGCTTGTGGTTTAGGTTTGTTTATGGGTATCGGTGAAGGCGTTTTCTACGGTTCAAAAGGAAAAGCTGTTAAATATGCCGCTATTGGTGCCGGTATATCTCTTGGCATCGGTTTTGTTAGTGGATACATCGCTCAATGGTTGTATTCAACCTTACTTAGCGATACAGCTTCCGGTTTAGTATCTGCATTTGTTCGTGGTATTGGTTGGTCCATAATGGGTCTTGGTGTTGGTGTTTCTATCGGTCTTATTAAACCTGAAATGAAACGTATATTGTATTGTGCTATTGGTGGTACTGCCGGTGGTTTTGTTGGTGGATTTATATTTAACTTTATTACTGGCATTTTAAGCACCGGTGAAGATGATACAGGTACTTTCCCACGCGCTATAGGCATTATAATTATGGGCTCATTAATCGGCTTGGGTATTGGCTTACTTGAACAGTTTGCAAAACAAGCTTGGCTTAAGGTTATTCGTGGTGAATTTGAAGGTAAGGAATATCTTGTATTTGCCGGAACAACCAGTATTGGTAACAATGGTAAAAACACCATCGTTCTCTTTAAAGATAAGTTGGTTGGTCCTCACCATTGTGATATCGTACTTGAAGGTAGTAAGTATGTATTACAAGACTGTGGAACACCTATGGGAACCGTTGTAAACGGTATGAAAACAACAAGACATATTCTTCGCCAAGGCGATGCAATTGCTATTGGTAACTCAGTTCTTGTGTTTAACACAAAGTAATTAAAAACTAAGGAGGTGAGTAATATCGTGAAATCGTTTAGAATATTACTCTTAATAATTTGTGTGGCGGTATTACTTGCCTTCAATTTTCCTGTTTCGGCAATAGAGTTTAATGCCGAAGAAAAATATAATTCGGTTTTTGTTGTAACTTCAGGCAATTCTCTTGGTAGTGGATTTGCTATTGGCGTAAACTGTGTTATAACGAATGCTCATGTAGTTAAAAATCCTAATAGTATTCAGTTAACGACCTATTCAGGAAAAAACCACACAGCTAGTTTAGTCGGATATGATGAAAACAAAGATATTGCTGTTTTAAGTGTTGATAACGTTAAATTTACACCACTTAAAGTTGCAAATTATAAAAAAATGAATACGGGTGACGATGTGTATGCTATCGGTGCACCTAAAAGTATGGCTTACACTCTTACCAAGGGTGTTATTTCGGCAAAAGAAAGAAAAATAGGGGATTATACCTATATTCAAACCGATGCCGCTATTAACGAAGGTAACAGTGGAGGTCCACTTATTAACGAAGAAGGCAGTGTGATTGGCGTAAACACATTAAAGATGATGGATAGCGAAGGTATCGGCTTGGCTATTCCAATGACATCGGTTAGTGAGTTTGTTAAATCACTTGACATAAATATTGACGATAACGGAAATGTAACCGGAACTGTGACCCCTAAAAAAGGTGGGGGAAATAACAATTCTTCGGAGAGTACCGAAGGCGAAATTATTATTCCGGAGGATAAAAAAGATTCTTCCTCTAAAAAAGAAAACAATCTTTTTGTAAAAGTACTTCTCGGGGCTTTACTTATTTCTACATCGTTAAATATATTTTTAATAATTGTTTTGGTATTCCAAAAAAGAAAAAATATTACTGTAAGTTATGATCCCAGTGAAAGAACCGATTTTGAAATTGATATTTTGGAGTGATGAAAATGGCTAAAAATAAAAAGGCTAAAAATAAAAAGGCCAAAAAGGTTGAAAAATATACCCCGATTTTAGAAAATACACTTCCACAAAATATTTTGCTGGTTGGTGAACGTGTGGAAGAAAATAAGAATATTTATATCTTCCAAAAGGTATATAAGGAAATTCACAAGTTTACAAAAAACAAAACCACCAACGAAAGTGGTGGTATGCTTATCGGTTATACTATTGAAGAATTCGGCAAAACCAATATTATTATTAACGGTTTTGTTGAGGCAAAATATTGCGAAGCAACTCCAACAACCTTGAAATTCACCCATGAAACCTGGGAGTATGTTCACGGTGAGATTGAAAAGAAATTCCCTGATCAAAAAATTGTGGGTTGGATTCATACCCATCCTGATTTTGGAATTTTCCTTTCGGAATATGATAAATTTATTCAAGAAAACTTCTTTAGAGAAGATTATCAAATCGCTTATGTTGTTGACCCAATTCAAAAAATTGAAGGTTTCTATTTTTGGATTAATGAAAAACTTGAAAAGTGCAAAGGTTTTTATAAATTCGATGAAATGGGCGTTCAAATTGACGATGGCGCAAATGCAAAAGACGATGTAGAAGAAAAACCAAAGTCAAAGTTCGACTTAAAAGCTATTGCAATTGCTATACTTGCATTTTGTGTTATTTTATTGGCTATTACTAATAGCAATCAAAGCAAAAAAATCACAGAGTTAGAGAACATTGTTAATCAAATGGCATACTCTGATCAACAGTTGTATTATTATATTACTTCGTTAGAAGCAAAAATTGCAAACCTTGAAGGTGCGTTGGGTATCACTTCCGAGCAACAACAAACCACCGATGGAAACAACAGTGGAACAAATAATGGCGCTAGCGGAACTAACGATAATTCATCTAATTCTTCTAATAATCAAAGTGGAGGTAATTAATAATGAACGATTTTATTGGTAAAATTTGTCCTTTTTGCAAAACAGAAATTAAAGAGGGCGACGATATTGTAATTTGTAGTAGTTGTGATATGCCTCATCACAAGGAATGTTGGATTGAAAACCAAGGTTGCACAACCTTTGGTTGTCTTGGAACAATTAAAGCTGTGGATAATGGAGCAAATGCTGTTACTACAAACGAGATCAACTTTGAGGAAAGTGGTTCTTTTGTATTTTGCACTAAGTGCGGAACCAAAAGTAGCAGTGAATTCGCTTTCTGCAGTAAATGTGGTAATCCTTTAAAAAGAGAACCGGCAGCACCTGTTTATCAGCAAGCAAATCCTGCAAATACTAACCCTTATGCTTATACACAGCAAACTAATGCTGCTCAAACCTACACTGCGCCTTCTCAACAAAATACCGATACTCAGCCGAATACTTATACACAGCAAAATACTTATACTCAACCGAACAATTATCAACAAAATAATTACTATGCTGCAAACAACACATACGCTCAACAAAATACATATACCCCCAACACCACCGTTGACCCTAATGTAATTGATTTGGTTGGAAAGAATAAAGAGTACTACGTAAATAAATTCCAAGAAATGAAGAGTCAAAATAAATATACAGTTTGGCACTGGATGGCATTTTTGTTCCCGGGTTATTGGTTTATGTACCGTAAGATGTATGCTTATGGCGCTATTGCCTTGGGCATAATGTTCTTGGTAGGGGTAATTAATGTTGGATTAATAACATTCATGTCAATTGGTGGATATGTTGCAACCGGACTTTTATCTAACTATATTTATATGAATTGGTTAGAGAAAAAAGCGTTACAAATGAAGAATATGCCCGAACCTTTCAAAACACAATTTATTCAAAACAATGGAGGAGTTAATGGAACAGCTTTAACGCTTTCCATTATTATAATGGTTGTTTTGAGTGTTATCACTTCTTTGATTTAGGAGGGGTTTTGTGGAAAAAGAATTTGATATTGAAATCACCGTTGAAGAAAATAGCGAAGCCGGAGATGTACAACTTCCGCTGAATTTTCTTTCTTTTGGCGAAATTGAGCCGGACGATGTAAAAGTATATATCAAACAAGATGTATTTAAGGCACTTGAAAAATACGCATCATCCGACACATCAAAGGAGCTTGGAACAATTCTTATTGGTGATTATTGCGAAGAACTTGGAAAAACCCATGTTGTTATTTCTGATTATATTGAGGCTAAATATACCGATGCATCTGCCTCTACTTTAACCTTTACTCATGAAACCTGGGATTATGTTCACAAGCAACATGACAAACATTATCCGAATAAGAAAATCATAGGTTGGCAACATACTCATCCTAATTATGGTATTTTCCTTTCTAATTATGACTTATTCATACAAGATAATTTTTTCAATATGCCTTTCCAAGTTGCTTATGTTATTGACCCTATACAAAATATCAGGGGATTTTTCCAATGGAAAAACGGAAAAACGGAAAAGCTTAAAGGATATTATGTGTATGATGAGGTTGGAAAACCTATAAAGATTGAGCAAAAGAAGGTTGATAAACCTCAAAGCACAAAAGCATCTTCGAGCAAACCAACCACAATTATAATCTTATTGCTTTGCATATTGTCTATTGGTCTTGGCATTTTTGCTATTAATTCCAATAATAAATTTAATGAGCAACTCGAGATGAAGGATAAGGTTATTAGCGAACAAAAGGATAATATCGATGATTTGCAGTCGCAACTTGTTGATGTAACCGTTGAATCTTCCGACATAACTACCGCCGAGGAACTTATAAATCGCATAGAAAACAATGAGATTAGTTTTGCAAATCAAGATGTGATTTTGCAACAATTAAAGGATTTGGTTGATTCTTCTACAAATGACGGAAAAGTTAAAAATGTTAAATTTGTAGCTTATACCGTTGAATCTGGCGATTCTTTATTGAAGATTTGTGATGAATATAAACTTGATTATCAATCAAATAAGAAAATTATTCTTTCTCTAAATGGTATTGAAAATCCAAATTCTATATTCGCAGGACAGGTTATTATTTTACCTATACAATAATATTAAAACCTCCACACATTTGTGTGGAGGTTTTTTTATTGAAAAATTTTAAGTGAAATAAAAAAACCTTTGAAGCTTTTAGCCTCAAAGGTTTTTTTGGTCGAGGTGACAGGGCTCGAACCTGCGGCATCTAGTTCCCAAAACTAGTGCGCTACCAACTGCGCCACACCTCGATATTAAATTGTAACTGTTAAAGAGAAGTGTTTTGGTAACCCTCTTGTGGTACCCAAAACTTTTTTACGGCTTGGTGCGCCTAAAAGTTTTGACCACGGCGCTTCGTTATGCTCGCTTAATCTCACACAGTGAGCGCTCGCAACCTCACCCAAAACTAGAGCGCTACCAACTGCGCCACACCTCGATAACAGACAGCTTTAACATTATATAGTAAACATTTATATTTGTCAATCTATTTTTTAATTTTTGATACAAGTTTACATATAATATTGTGGGTGAGAATATGAAAAAGTACATTAAGGATATTTTATGGTACTTAGCAGGCAGCGTTTTATACTCTATAGCTGTTGCTGTTTTTATTTCGGCTAATGAAATTTCTCCGGGTGGGCTTACGGGTGTTGCGACATTACTAAATTATATTTTTGAAATTCCCACGGGTCTTACTTTGTGGATTTTGAATATTCCGATACTCATTTTAGGATTTATAAAATTCGGTGGAAAATTTATTGTTAGCACCACCATTGCAACTAGTTTGGTTTCATTTGTGTTAATGGTTGTTGAAAAATATATCCAACCTTTTAAAGGGGATAAGATTTTAGCATCAATATTTGGTGGATGTTTATTAGGTCTTGGTATCAGTTTAATTATGCTTCACGGTGCTACCACGGGTGGCGTTGATATTATTGCCAAACTAATTAATAGGCGTTTCAGACATTTTACTGTTGGAAAAATAATATTAGTGTTAGATGTTGCTGTAGTGCTACTCGCAGTTGTCGTTTATAGAAATTTTGAAAGCGCTCTTTATTCGGTTGTAACAATGTTTGCTTCTTCTCGTGTTATGGATAGTATGCTTTATGGTGGAGACAAGGGTAAGGTCATTTATACAATAACATCGAAACCTGCCGAGATTTGCAAAAGCATCGGTAGTGAATTGATGCGAGGCGTTACAATTTTTGATGTTACCGGTGGTTATACCGGAGAAAGTAGAAAAATGTTGATGTGTAGTTTAAGGCCTTTTGAGGTGTCTTCCTTTTATGCTTTGGTTGAAAGATATGACCCAAAAGCCTTTATTATCGTTACCGAAGCAGGTGAGATTATTGGAGAAGGCTTTAAGAAATTTAGCTAAACCAACCAGTCGGTTTTGGTTTAAAATAACCAAAGTATAAATTTGGAAAGAAAAATTTTAAAATACCACTTGATTTTTTATTTTTTAGTGATATAATATTTTTGCAACACAATATATAGTATTAAGAATTCTAAATCAATGGAATATTTAGAGGAGAATGAAAAATGAAGATTATTAAGAGAAGTGGAGCAGAAGTTGAATTCGACCCTCGCAAAATCGTTGTCGCGGTTACAAAAGCCAATGATAGCGTTGTTCCCAGCGCTCGTATGACCGAGGTTCAAATCCGTAGAATTGCCGAAGATGTTGAAAGCGCTGCAATGAATATGAATCGTTCGTTAAGCGTGGAAGAAATTCAAGATATGGTCGAGGACCAAATCATGAATCAACGCGCATTTGAGGTTGCACGTCGTTATATAACCTATCGTTATACCCGTGCATTAGTGCGTAAATCTAACACTACCGATGAGCAAATCTTGAGCCTTATTGAGTGCAATAACGAAGAGGTTAAACAAGAAAACTCTAATAAGAATCCTACTGTTAATAGCGTTCAACGTGACTATATGGCAGGCGAGGTAAGTAAGGATATTACCAAACGTATTCTCCTTCATCCTGACATTGTTGAGGCTCACGAGCAGGGAATTATCCATTTCCACGATGCTGACTATTTTGCACAACATATGCATAACTGCGACCTCGTTAACCTTGAGGATATGTTGCAAAATGGCACCGTTATCAGTGGAACATATATTGAGAGACCTCATACCTTCTCAACTGCTTGTAATATTGCTACCCAAATTATTGCACAGGTTGCATCTTGTCAATATGGTGGTCAAAGTATAAGCCTTGCTCACTTGGCACCTTTCGTTGATATTAGCCGTAAAAAGATTTATGGTGAAGTAGAACAAGAACTTAAAGGTATTGTTCCTGATATTTCTCCTGATAAGATTGCTGAAATCACCGAGAAGAGACTTCGTGATGAGGTTAGAAAGGGCGTTCAAACTATCCAATATCAGGTAGTTACCCTTATGACCACTAACGGCCAAGCACCTTTTGTTACTGTATTTATGTATCTCAATGAGGCAAAAAATGAACAAGAAAAGGCTGACCTTGCTTTAATTATTGAAGAAGTATTAAAACAACGCTATCAAGGCGTTAAGAATGAGAAGGGCGTTTGGATTACTCCTGCATTCCCCAAACTCATTTATGTACTTGAAGAGGATAATATTAAAGAGGGAACTAAGTATTGGTATTTAACCCAACTCTCAGCAAAATGTACTGCTAAGAGAATGGTTCCTGACTATATTTCCGAGAAGGTTATGCTTCAAAACAAGATTGATAAAAACGGCGAAGGACATTGCTATACCTGCATGGGTTGTAGAAGTTTCCTTACTCCTTATGTTGATGAAAACGGCAAACCTAAGTATTACGGCCGTTTTAACCAAGGCGTTGTGACTGTTAACCTTGTTGATATCGGTTTATCTGCTAACAAGGATATGGATAAATTCTGGGATATTTTCGATCAAAGAATGGAACTTTGCCATCGTGCACTTCAATCCCGTCACGAAAGACTTACAGGCACCGTTTCCGATGCCGCTCCTATTCTTTGGCAACATGGTGCATTATTGCGTCTTAAGAAGGGTGAGACCATTGACAAGTATCTCCATGGTGGTTATTCAACCCTTTCTCTCGGCTATGCAGGTCTTTGGGAGTGTGTATATGCACTGAACGGCAAGAAACTTACCGAGCCTGAAGGTGAGAAACTCGGTCTTGAGATTATGAAGAAACTCAACGAGTATACTGCTAAATGGAAGGCTGCTGAAAATATCGATTACTCCTTGTATGGCACTCCTCTTGAGAGTACAACCTACAAGTTTGCTAAATGCTTACAAAAGCGTTTCGGTAAGGTTAAAGGCGTAACCGACAAGAACTATATTACAAACAGCTATCACGTTCATGTAACCGAAGATATTGACGCATTTGATAAGTTAGCGCTTGAGGCTAAATTCCAAGCATTATCTCCCGGTGGCGCTATTTCTTATGTTGAAGTTCCCAACATGCAAAACAACCTTGATGCCGTTCTTTCGGTAATGCAATTTATTTATGACAATATCATGTATGCCGAGCTTAACACCAAGAGTGACTACTGTCATATTTGTGGTTTTGATGGTGAAATTGCTATTGAAGAGGTTGACGGAAAACTTATTTGGAAGTGTCCTAACTGTGGAAATACCGACCAAGATAAGATGAATGTTGCACGTCGTACTTGTGGTTATATTGGTACTCAATATTGGAACCAAGGAAGAACTCAAGAAATTCAAGAAAGAGTTTTACATTTATAATGATTGTTGTTTTTCGAAACGCAAAAAAGCGCTTCGAAAAGCCACTTAACAAGTGGCTTTGGCAACATTGAATTTTTCTAAATTCAATGTTGCACAACACTCATTGCAATGGATATGAACAAATTTCAAAAGAAATTTGTTACAAAATAAAAAATTTTGTGTCGAAACATTTTTGTTTCGACTTATCATAACCATTATAATTAATTTTACATAGCACCTTCGGGTGCTATGTTTTTGAGGAAATTTTTATGAATTATGCGGTGATTAAAAAATTTGATATTGCCAACGGACCCGGTGTTAGGGTTAGTTTGTTTGTTAGTGGTTGCCGCCATTTTTGTAAAAACTGTTTTAATTCCGAGGCGTGGGATTTTAATTACGGTAATCCTTTCACCGATGAGGTTTTAGAAGAAATTTTAAAAGCCACTGAGCCTGACCATATAACGGGATTTTCGGTTTTGGGTGGCGAACCATTTGAACCTGAAAATCAGGCCGATGTTTTAAAAACTGTTAAGGCAATTAAAACCAAATTTCCAAATAAAAGTGTTTGGATTTATACAGGCTTTCTTTTCGATGAACAGTTACTTAAAGGTACTGTTGGCGATATTGAGATTGTTAAAGAAATTTTCAAATATACCGATGTTTTGGTTGACGGAAAGTTTGTTGAAGAACTAAAAAGTCCCGACCTGCTTTTCAGAGGCTCTTCTAATCAGCGAATTATTGATGTTAAAGCATCCATACTTCAAGGTGAAACCCTTTGGCTTGAAGGCAAATGGGAAAGAAGAATGGGAAGCGGAAATATTTACGAATAGGAGTTTTAAATATGATTAAGGTTAACTTCAAAAAATTAAATGAGGATGCTGTTGCTCCTACTTATGGTAGCGAATTTGCTGCCGGCGCTGACCTTTACGCTTGTGAAGGTGGCGAGGTTACAATTGAAGCAGGGGAAACAAAACTTATACATACAGGACTCTCATTAGAAATCCCCGAAGGTTATGCAGGTTTGATTTATGCCCGTAGTGGTATTGCAACTAAAAGAGGTTTAGCGCCTGCTAATAAGGTTGGCGTTATTGATAGCGATTACCGTGGTGAAATTATGGTTGCACTTCACAATCATTCCACATCAGCCCAAACAATTGCCGACAAAGAAAGGGTTGCTCAATTAGTAATTACACCCTTCTTAAAGGTAGAATATACTCAGACTGAAGAACTAAGTGATACCGTTCGTGGTGAAGGTGGATTTGGTTCTACCGGCAGTAAATAAAATATATAGACTTTCAGCACCGTTAAAATAGGCTGAAAGTCTTATTTTTTTGATTAATTTTATTGCACTCCAAGTTAATTTGTGGTACAATAATTAATAACTTTTTTGTGGAGGGAACTATGGATATCAAGGCACTTTTTAAATCTAAATCATTTATAATTCCATTTTCGATATCTATTGCTGTTTTGTTGGCAGTTTCCTTGATATTTGTTATTGTTAAAACCCTTCCTAAAAAAATAGCCGATGCCGATATTTCTACTAATAGTTCGTTTATTGAAATTGTTTCTTCTGAAAACGACAGTTCTTTACCTATAGAGACATCTTTGAAAATATCATCTCCCTCATCTAAAGACACTACCGTTACCGAAGACCATATTACATTTTTGGGTTTAAGTGACCCCGATTTTTCTCTTACAGTAAACGGTGAAGAGGTTAATAGGGATTCTTCGGGTGCTTTTGCACTTGAAAAGAAATTATCCGTTGGTGTTAATACCTTTAAGTTTTCTCACAAGGATGTGGAAGAAACTTATAAAGTTAGATATAAGTATGTTATAATTAAATCTTTTTCGCCTTCAGGTGCTGAATCTTATGCCAGTGGTGCAGATTTTGCCGTTACTGCATACGCCAGGAAAGGTAGTACTATTACGGCAACCTTCAATGGTAAAACCATAAATTTAACCGAAACGGTTAGTCAGGATGAAACCGAAACTCCACAAAGCGACATTTTCGTTAACTATTCGGGTAGTTTTAGTTTGCCAAGTGATAATACAAATGATTTAAACCTTGGGAAAGTTGCCATCACTGCACAAAATAGTGGTAATAGCGAAACCAAGTATTCGGGTAATATAATATGTAAAAAAGCTGATATTCCTGTGGTTGCTGAGGTTGTGACCTATTCGGCCGAAACCTTTAACGGCAATACTGTTGATGATATGTCAAGACCTACTAACAACTATTTCCCAAAGGGTACTGTTGATTATGTTGTCGGCAGATCTTACAGTAACGGAAAGGAATATATTAAGCTTCGTTGTGGTAGAAGGGTTTATGTTTCCAAAAAGAATGGGGATGCAGTAGTTCCCGTCACCAAGGAATATGCAGGTAAACTGCCTGAAACTAACAGTATCGGTTTTGATTCTTGCAAGGTTTCTACTAATTCCACTGTGATCACGCTTAATACCCAGTGGAAGGCACCTTTTTTATTGGATTTGTTACCACAAAGTTATTATAATCCCGGTTCACAAGATTACCGTGTTTCATCGATTACAGCAAAATATGTTGAAATCACGTTTTGCTATGCTAATGAAATTAAGGGTGAAATTAGTTTAGGAAAAAATAATCCTATATTTTCCTCTTATGAAATCATAAAAAGTGGTTCGGATTATAAATTAAGACTAAACTTTAGAGAAGTTGGCAGTTTTTACGGTTGGGATGCAGCATATAACGCTAAGGGTCAACTTGTATTTACCTTTTTACATCCAGCCCAAGTAAAGGTGGCAAACAATAAATACGGTGCTGACCTTACCGGTGTTAGAGTAATGATAGATGTAGGTCACGGTGGTAAGGATTCGGGTGCTGTCGGTATTGGTAATCTCTACGAAAAAGAGAAAAACTTGGTTCTTGCTTATGCTCTCAAGGCTGAACTTGAAAGTATCGGTGCCACAGTAATTTTGAACCGAACAGGGGATACCACCTTAAATCCTGATGAAAGATGTATGAATCTAATAGCCACCAAGCCTGATATTTGCATTGCAATACATCATGATGCGTCCACATCATCCACACCAAACGGCTTTGGTGCGTTTCATTCTACCTTATTTTCTCATGATGCCGCTAAGTTTGTTTATAATGCCACAATGGCAAAGAACATTTACAATGCATCGGCTAAAAATAATCGCAATCGTTTTGATTGGCATTATTATTTCGTAGCTCGTGTTACGGTTTGCCCCGTAGTATTAACGGAAAATGGTTTTATAACTTCTTCGGTTGATTATAACGGTATTGCAAGTGCTTCGGTTAACAAATTAAAAGCTGAAGCATTGTGTAAAGGAATTGCCGATTATTTCCTTTCAATCAGACATAATCTACCAATCGAAGATGATTTAAATTCTTCTTCATCGGTTGAAAGCAGTTCTTCTATTGTATCTTCTTCCACCGTTGATTCGGCTTTAGAAAACTCTTCTAACGTGTCTTCACAAGAGCAAAACACATCTTCAAATGAAAATTCTTCAGAAAGTACAACAACTGAGTTAAATTAATTTTTAAAAATTATCGGAAGTGAATTATTATGAAAGTAGTAATAAAATTAGGTACATCAACATTGGCTCATGAAACCGGAAGGCTTAATATTCGCCGTGTTGAAGAACTTTGCAAGGTTATTTCCGACCTTAAAAATGCAGGAAATGAAATCATTATGGTTTCTTCGGGTGCTATTGGTATGGGTGTTGGAAAATTAGGTTTGAAAGAGAAACCAAAGGATATTCCAACTAAGCAAGCAGCTGCTGCTATCGGTCAATGCGAACTTATGTACACCTATGATAAACTATTTTCAGAATATAACCATACTGTTGCTCAAATTTTGCTTACCGATGAAGATATTGCTGACGATGGTCGTTGTGCTAATTTCAAAAACACTCTTTGCAGACTTTTGGAACTTGATGTAATTCCGATTATTAACGAAAACGATACTATTGCTACCGATGAAATTGTAATCGGTGATAATGATACATTGGGCGCTATTGTTGCTAAAACAATAAAAGCCGACCTTTTGATTATCTTGTCTGATATTGACGGTCTTTATACTGCCGACCCACACAAGGACGAAAATGCAGTTTTGGTAAACCGTGTTGAAGATATTACCGATGAAATAGTTGCGATGACAGGTGGTGCAGGTACTGCCTTAGGCACCGGTGGTATGGTTACCAAGATTAAGGCTGCAAAAATCGCCACAGCAGGTGGCAGTGATATGGTTATTGCAAACGGCAGTAACCCACAACTTTTATATTCTATAATTAATGGTGAAGAGGTTGGCACAAGATTTGTTGCCAAAAAGGAGAAATAATGACCGATACCATTCAAATTTTAAAGAGAGCCAAAGAGGTTTCTTATAATCCTCCAATTTCTACCGAAATTAAAAATAAGGCTTTGGAAAATATGGCCGAGAGCCTTGTTTCAAATACCGAAGCAATATTAGAAGCAAATGCTTTGGATATTAAAAACGCCCAAGGTGTTATCGCCGATGTTATGATTGATCGACTTCGCCTTGATGCGGACCGTATTAAGGCCATGGCAAAGGGTATTTTGGATGTGGCAAAGCTGCCTGACCCTGTTGGTAGAGTTATTGATAAAACAGTTCACCAAAACGGTTTGGAAATTTCAAAAACAAGCATTCCTTTTGGTGTGGTTGCAATAATTTACGAAAGCCGACCTAACGTTACGTCAGATGCTGCGGCCCTTGGTTTTAAAAGTGGCAACGTTTGTGTGCTTCGCAGTGGTAAAGATGCTTTTAATAGCGCTAATGCTATTGTAAAGGCGTTGAAACTTGGCTTAAGGAATACCAACATTGATGAAAACTACATCAATTTAGTTGAAGATACAAGCCGTGACAGTGCTAATGCTTTAATGACTGCTGTAGGTCTCGTTGATTTGCTTATTCCTCGTGGTGGTAAAGGTCTTATTAAGGCTTGTACCGAAAATGCAAAAGTTCCTTGCATTGAAACGGGAACAGGAATTTGCCATATTTTTGTTGACAAAGATGCCGATTTAGACAAGGCGTTGAATATTTTGGACAATGCAAAACGCAGTCGTCCCTCGGTTTGCAACGCTTGTGAGGTTTGTTTGGTAGATAGGGCAGTTGCCAAAGAATTTTTACCAAAACTTCATAGTTTATTCAAAAATACAAACCCTGTAACTGAGATAATAGGAGATGGTGAAACCTGCCAAATTATTCCTGTTACATTGGCTGGTGAAAATTCCTTTGATACCGAGTTTTTGGATTATAAAATTGCTGTGAAAATCGTTGATGATGTTTCTGAAGCAGTAAAACATATTTCTAAACATTCAACCCATCACAGTGAAAGCATTATTTCGGAAAATCAAGATGCTATTAACTATTTTACATCTCGCATTGATTCGGCTGCAGTTTATGTTAATGCTTCCACAAGGTTTACCGATGGCGGCGAGTTTGGTCTTGGTTGCGAAATGGGTATTTCAACCCAAAAACTTCATGCAAGAGGCCCTATGGGATTAAACGAACTCAATACTTATAAGTACATAATTATTGGCAATGGCCAAACAAGGTAGGAGAGTGTTATGAGTATTTCTAAATTCGGTTTTATCGGCTGTGGCAATATGGGTGGCAGTTTGGCTCGTGCTGTTTGTAAAGCAGTAGGACCTAAGGATGTGTTACTTGCCGACAAGGCAACCGAAAAAGCCCAGACTTTAGCCGATGAATTAAAATGCAGTGCTGCCGATGTTAAAGATGTTGCAAATGGTTGCAAGTATATTTTCCTTGGGGTCAAACCTCAAGTGATGAAAATTGCCCTTGATGAAATTTCTAATGTTTTAAAGGAAAGAAAGGACCGTTACATCTTAGTTTCTATGGCTGCAGGAATTGAGATTGCGAATTTTAAAAGTATGTTGGGTTTTGAGTGTCCTGTCATTCGCATAATGCCTAATACTCCTGTTTCGGCAGGTAAGGGTATGATTGTATATTCCTATAACAAAAATGTGTCTGAAGAAGAAATAGAGGAATTTAACAATGCTTTGCAATTTACTGGCAAACTCGATGAAATTAATGAAGAATTAATAAATTCAGCAACGGCTGTTTCGGGATGTGGTCCGGCTTTTGTATATTTGTTTGCCGAAGCTATGGCTGATGCAGGTGCCCAGTGTGGATTACCTTACGATAAAGCGCTCGAGTATACCTTTCAAACTATTGCTGGCGCTGCCGAGTTAATGCAAACATCAGGTAAACATCCTTCGGTTTTAAGAGATGAAGTTTGTTCACCCGGTGGTAGCACCATTGAGGGTGTTCATGCACTGGAAGATAATGGATTTAGAGGAACTGTTATGTCGGCAATTAATTCTTCTTTTAAAAGAACAAAAGAACTTGCTAAAAAATAAAATAATGCCCTCTTTCGAGGGCTTTATTTTTTTACATAATTTTAACATTCTTTTGCTTGACAATAATTAGCAAAAGTTCTATAATAGTTAGCAGGCTAACTATTGAAATGGTAGGTGTATTATGCTAAGAGACAAAGAAATTGGCTTTGTTATTCGAATACTTAATAATGCCATAAAGCGTGATGTTGAAAAAAGCAGAAATATACTTCAGGTTGAGCATATTAAGGGAATAAACGGTTGGGCAATTCATTATTTTTATGAAAACCGTGATAACGATATTTTTCAACGTGATTTTGAAGAAAAGTTTTCAATAAGAGGTTCAACGGCGTCTCGAATGCTCAAAACTATGGAGCAAAAGGGTTTTATTGAGCGAATAAGTGTTGAAAATGATGCTCGACTTAAGAAAATAGTTCTTACTGAGAAAGCCATAAATCAGCATAATTTAATTATCAACGATATAACCAAAAGAGAAAAACGTTTAAGAAATGGAATTTCTGAAACCGAATTGGAAACATTTTTTAGTGTTATGAAAAAGTTAACAGCAAATATGGAGGAAGAAAATGATTAAAACCCTGGCAAAAAGTATTCGTGAATACAAATTACCTTCAATTTTAACCCTCATTTTTATAATGGGTGAGGTTTTAATTGAGGTTTCAATTCCTTTCTTGGTAAGGGATATGATTAACAATTTTGAGAATTTAAATGGCACAACAACCATTAACGATGTTTTTAGAACTGGTTTAATGTTGGTTGGAATGGCGTTGATTTCTTTATGCTGTGGCGGTATTGCTGCATTAACTTGCGCTAAAGCATCGGCAGGTTTTGCTAAAAACCTTCGCAAGGATATGTTCTCCAAAATTCAAAGTTTTTCATTTAAGAACATTGATAAATTTTCTTCAACATCATTAGTAACAAGACTAACTACCGATGTTACCAATGTTCAAATGTCTTATATGATGATTATCAGAACTGCCGTTAGAAGTCCTATGAATTTCATTTTCTCAATCATAATGGCTTATTTAATGGGTGGTTCACTTGCTACAACATTTGTTGTGGTTGTGCCTATCTTGATATTTGGCCTTCTAATGGTTGCAAGAAAGGCAATGCCTGCTTTTAGAAGAGTTTTCAAAAAGTACGACCGTTTGAACGAGTCTATTGAAGAAAATGTTCGTGGTATGCGTGTTGTAAAAGGTTTCTCTCGTGAAGAATACGAAAAAGAAAAGTTTAAGACTGCTGCCGATGACATTACAACCGATTTCACCAAGGCTGAGCGTATTGTTGCTATAAACGGACCTTTGATGCAGTTTTGTATGTACTTTAATATGATTTTCATATTAACCTTTGGCTCGTTCTTGGCTATCTCAACCAGCGGTGCAAAACTCAAGTATGGCGAAATTTCAGCAATGCTTACTTACGGTATGCAAATTTTGATGTCACTTATGATGCTTTCAATGATTTATGTTATGATTACCATTTCTTTAGAATCAATGAAGCGTATTTGTGAAGTGCTAGAAGAAGAACCCTCCATTGTTAACTGCGCCAATCCTTTATATGAAATTAAAGATGGTTCAATTGCCTTTAAAAATGTTAATTTCAAATATAGCGATACTGCGAAGCGCAATGCCCTTGAAAATATCAACCTTGAAATTAAATCGGGTATGACGGTTGGTATTTTAGGTGGTACGGGTGATGGTAAGTCTTCCTTGGTGCAATTAATACCAAGACTTTACGATGTGACCGATGGCGTTGTTGAGGTTGGTGGTGTTGATGTTAGAAATTATGACATTAAGACCTTGCGTGACAGCGTTGCAATGGTATTGCAAAAGAACCAATTATTCTCGGGTACAATTAAAGAAAACTTGCGCTGGGGTAACGAAAACGCTACCGATGAAGAAATCATCGCAGTTTGTA
>JAZNLZ010000016.1:0-9244 GCA_045579365.1 Acutalibacteraceae bacterium | reverse complement strand
AAACATTATTACACTTACATTATACCACAATTTAGAAATAAAACAACAAAAATTTTATTTTACAGGAACAATTTTTATATTAGCCAAAGCCACATTGGTTTCGCTCGTTACAATATCTTGAATTTGAAGGGTTTGACCTGTGGTTAAACCTTCTCCTTTAACCACAACGGTTACACCCGTATCATTTATAACTGCTACTGCTTTTTTGAAATCTTTTGCTTTCAAAAGTGTTTCAATATTACTTTCTTGTTCAATTCTTCCTGCAATTTCCTCCAATTTCGCCAAGGCTGATTTTTTATCCTTTTCCTTTAAATTATCATTATCAAGGGTATCTTCAATTAGTTCGATAGCCTCCTGTCTTGCCTTTTCTCGGTCTTTTTTACATTCAGCGAAATAATCTGTCTCGGCCTTTGCTGATGTTTCCACAGCCTGCCCCGAGGACATATTATCCACATAAGAGGTTTCACCTAAATATTTTGTGGAACTCGGCAAATATTTTGTATTAAGCCATATTGCACCACCCAGCGCAATAACCATTAAGGCTACTGTCAGCTGACCTTTTCCAAATACCTTACCCTTTTTCACTATGTATTCCTCCCGCAAATATATACTCTTTTGGAATTTATATCCAAAGCCGCCATAACGGCATTTTGAATTTTTTCAATAATAACCTCGTTGTCACCACCATCACAAACTATTGCCACACCCCTAACTTCAGGCATTTGGGTTGTAACCAACAAGGCCTGTTCTCCACCATCGGAAGATTTAACGGTTATATACCCTGCTTTAAGTTCACTATCCGAACTTTTATTTTCCTTTTCCTGTTTTTCCACCAGTGTTTCCTCTTTTGTATCGGCATAGTTATACTTAATTCCACTCTCCAGTGTGATAACCACCGAAACATTTTTACTGCCAGTTATTTCTCTTACGGTTTTAATAATATCCTTTTCCAAATTTTGTTTATACTCTTCGGCAGTAATCTCAGATTTAATTTCCTCCTTTTTTTCCTTTGATGTGAAAACGGAAGAAAAGAAAATAAGCAAAATGCCGACTAATCCCAATATAAGTATAAACTTAGGTTTTTTGAAAAAACCGGTATATTTCGAAACGATTTCATTCATTTACAACTTCCACCTCAAAGCCTTCAATTTCTCCACCTAAGGCATTTATAACCCTTTCTTTGCTACAATCGGTTACAATTTTAACCTTAGTACAACTTATGCCGTTTTTACCGTCATTATCCGTAAAAGTAAAAATTTCTTTAAAATTTATTCCGGCATCTCTAAGAACTTCGGCAAAAACATATTTTGCAGTAGCATTATCTAAATTTTTAGTTTCTCCCACAGTTTCCGTATCAAACTTAAATTCCAAGTCGGCATTTTTAATTCCAACCCCTGCCACAGCCACAATAATCACCAAAAAGCAAAGAGATAAAACATATTTTACCGACCTTTCCATCTTCCCTGAAGGACAAATGATAAAAAGAGCCCCAAAGCAAATTCCTGCCGTACAAAAAGCCGTTACAAAAGATTTAAACCAATTCATACTTTACCCACCGAAACCACCACAGTCAAAGAAATTACGAACAGCGCCATTGAAAGCAAAATTATTCCACAAAGAACCGAAATTGCCATATCCACTGCTTTAAGAAGTTTGCTGATATTAGTTACCGAAAGCACATCCGAAGCAATAGCCGTAACATTAAGGCAAAAACGCCAAATAATCAGTTCGATAAGCAAGGGTAGAAAAATCACCACACAAGCCACAACCCCGTAAATTGCAACGGTGGTCTTCAAAATACCCAAAGATGCCGTAACGGTAGTCAGTGCTTCGGCCAGCACCGTTCCGGCCATTGGCACCGAAGAACCGATAACAAACTTGGCAGTTTTAATACTTAAAGAATCAGCCGAGGCGTTTATGGTGGTTTGAATACTCAAAATACCTAAAAATATGGTTGTTACAAAGGACATTATCCAAAAGGATAGTTTTTTGATGCTATCGGACAATGTGGTTTTGGAAAGTATGGGCGAAACACCCGATGCAATGCTAACGCTCAAATAACCACACATCAAAGGTATTACCAAGTGACTTGCCACCATTTGCACCACCTGGGAAGCACCAAGCAAAAGACTACCCATTGAACTACCCGTTGCAATTTGTCCGTTGGCCACAATGACAGTGGCGAAAACCGGCACAAAAGCCATCATAAAAACCGAAGCCGTTTTCATTATTTCACAGGCCGAATTTACAACCTCAAATATCGGAGTGGTTATAACTATTGCCGAAACAGCCGTAACGGCAAAATCGGCCGTTTTGGCCGAAGTGCTGTTTCCAATGGCAGTTAAACTGCTGCTGAGTAAAATTACCCCTAAAATCAAAGCCATTGTAGAGAGTGGAAGGGTTATTTTGGATTTTAAAATATCCCAAATATCCTTTATAATCTTTGAAAAACTAAAGTTTTTTATCCAACTCGTTTCCCCTGCTTCAATTTCACGGTCTTTCATATATTCTTGCACATCATAAGGCAAGGCTTCCTCTAAACCATCCAAACCAAAATCTTCATTAAAATCATCACTTAAATTTTCTTTTGCCGAAACAGGCATGGCAAACACAAACAAAAGCAATATTAAAACTATTAATCTTTTCATTTTACAAACCCTATGGCCGTTTCCAAAACCGACATTAAAACCGGCACCGACAAAAGAAAAATAACTGCTTTGCCAACAAGTTCGGCCTTTGATGCAATAGATGTTTGTCCGGCATCCCTTGAAACATCGGCAATAAAATCGGTAATATAAGCCACCCCAACGGCTTTCAAAGCGATTTTAAAATACTCGGTTTTAACCCCACTGTCGTTTAATTTTTTGAAAATCAATTCTATCGGCTCGGCAATGCTTTTAAGAACAAATGTAATGACAATAATAGCAGTTACAACAACCACCACAAAAGAAAACTCGGCCGATTTTTGCCTTAAAACCAACGAGAAGGCAGTCCCCAAAACACATATAGCCATTATTTTCCAAACTTCAGCCATCATAACCCAAACAAAGATTTAACCGTTGCAAACAAATCGGCCACTGCATTTACAACCATTAAAAGCACTACCACTAATCCTGCCAAGGTCGTAAGCAATGCTTGTTCTTCCCTTCCCGAGCGAACAAGCACCAAATTAAGCACCGTTACAATAATGCCGATAGCAGCAATTCTAAAAATAAAATCAACATCCATATCCTTCACCTAAATAAAAAATATACAAAGAAATAATCCCCCTAAAAATCCTAAGGAACGATAAAGTTTGGAAAGCGAATTATGTTCTTCTTTTGCTTCAAGAAACTGTTTTTCAAGCAGATTTTTGCATAAAATCACATTATCGTATTCCCTTTTTCGATTAGAAATTCCTATACTTGAAATCAAATTTTCCAAAATTTCTTTATCTCTGTTTAAAAGCCAAAAAGTATCAATTTTTTCACCTTTAAAACTCTCCTTAAATAGAACATCCAAATCCTTAACCGAAGAAGTTATTAAAAGGGCCAACCTTTCTAAACCGTTACAAATTTCTAAAAGTCTTTTTTGTCTTTGGAACAATAAATATGATTTATAAAATCCCAAGGCTGTCCCTGAAACTACCAAACTTAAAAGCCCCAAAACTTTAAAAAGCATTTTGGGTTATCTCCTCGGTGGTATATACCTTTATTTCCCCCGACAATGCCTTTGACAAAACAGCCACACGGTTTATCGCTCCCGATAATAAAAGGTCTCTCGTGACCCCTCTATTCATCAAATCGGATACCTTTCCAATATGGGCAGTTGTTATCACCGAAACACCGGCATTAAAACTTTGTTTAACCTGCAAAAGTTCTCGGACATTTCCAATTTCATCAAAGGCCACAACCTCGGGAAACATGGTGCGAAGGGCAATTTCCATCCCTAATGCTTTGTCCTTTATGTTAAGCACATCGGTTGATATGCCTAAATCATTGCATCCGTTGGCCGATAATTCTCCCCTCGAATCAATAACCGAAACCCGATAACTTTTGCCACCAACACCATTTGAAATCAGTCTTATTAAATCTCGCAAAACGGTGGTTTTACCACTGGCAGGAGGCCCTGCAATAAGCCACCCTTCACCCCTAAAGGAGGGAGCGATTTTATTGGCAACACCTTTGATTTCCCTTGCAATTCTGATATTGATACAGGTGATTTCTTCCATATCACCCTTAGCGTTAACTGTGCCAAAAATTCCTGCACGGCAACCGTTTTCAAGTTTTAAATAACCGTTTTTAAGTTCTTCTTCGTGGGCGAAGGCCGAGTTTTTGCAAAGACCTCTAAAACTTTTTTCCACATTAGATTCGGTAACAAACTGCAGGTTGCCTTCGGGGAAAAGTGATGTTTGTCCGTTTTGTTTTACAAATACCGTTTCCCCGGCAACAGTGAGTGCCAAGGGCAGTCCTTTTCTGAGCCTTATTTCCTGAGTGTTTTCCTTTGCGGTGGCTGATAATTTATTTAATGTGCTTCTTAGTTCATCATCAATACTTAAAAGTATATTTTCAAATTGTTGTCCCAAGGTCCTTCTCCTTTGTATTAGTTTGTTAAATACTATGAGACGGTTGTCCTAAATAGAACAAAAAAAGCATCCGCAAAATTGCGAATGCTTTTGAAATCTAATATATTTAATTATTTCTCAATTTCGGATATCATATCCACTCTTCTTTGATGGCGACCACCCTCAAACTCGGTATCAACAAATAAATCAGCGAGTTCTAATGCAGTGCCAACACCAATTACTCTACCACCTATACAAAGGATATTTGAGTTATTGTGAAGTCTCGTGTATTTAGCAGAAAAATGCTCGCTAACAGCAGCAGCTCTAATGCCCTTAACCTTATTTGCAGCAAGGCTCATTCCAATACCTGTACCACAAACCAAAATTCCAAGTTCGTTTTCTTTAGAGGCAACGCTATTTGCTACCTTTAAAGCGATTTCAGGATAATCAACCGAAACCTGCTCGTAAATACCGAAGTCTTGAACCTCGAATCCTCTTTCCTTTAAATGTTCGGCGATGGCGTTCTTATGTTCCAAACCACCGTGGTCACAACCGATTGCTATTTTCATTTTTGTTCCTCTTTTCTTTTAAGTTCTCTCTCTGCCTGTGGCAGTCTTAAATATTTTGGTAAAAGTTTTGCAGGGGTGGTTACATTTTCCTTTTGCAATTCTTTTTCGGCTACCACCGAAACACCCACTGCATTTTGGAAACGGCGATGCTCATCAGCAAGGTAAACATTTTTAATGCCCGTGAGATGGGAATAAAAAATCTCAGCGCCATCTCCTACAATGTAAATCGGCAATCTCTTTTTAGAAAGTTTTTTAATTTCAACCTTCAAATCATCAATCGCCATTGCCCTGTCTTCGCAAAGACGGGTGATTTCACCCTTCTTGCAACCAAAAAGACCGTTATATACCTGATTGCATCTTGCATCCATTACAGCACAAACAATGCAATTTGTATCGGAATAATTTTGCGCCATAGCCTCTAGTGTAGAAACCTCAACGCAAGGGAGATTTTTAGCCTGAGCCATACCCTTAATTGCGCTAATGCCAATTCGAATACCCGTAAAAGAACCGGGACCGTTGCTAACGGCAAAGGCATCAATTTCTTTAATATCAATTAATGAAGATTTTAAAACCGATTCAACCATTGGCATTAATGTTTGAGAATGGGTTAGTTTTACATTTGAAAAAGCCGAAGCCAAAATCTTACCATTTTCGCTAATTGCCACCGAACAAGGGGTTGCCGAACATTCAACACTAAGCAGTTTCATATTTACTCCCCTTTTCTATAAATAGTAATTTCTCGAGTTTCGTCTTCCAAGGCTTTAATTTCAACGAAAACAGTATTTTCGGGCAGGGCGTTTTCAATATTCTCGCTCCACTCCACAGCAACAATACCATTTTCTTCAATATACTCAAAAAAGCCACTGGAATATAAATCTTCCCAACTTTCAATTCGGTACATATCAAAATGGTAAAGGTTAAGCCTTCCACCTAAATATTCATTTATTAAAGCAAAGGTTGGAGAGGTTACATCCCCCTCAAAGCCGAGACCCTTTGCCAAACCTCTTGTAAAACAGGTTTTGCCCATACCGAGACCACCAATAAAAGCGACAACTTCGCCACCTTTTAAACTTTCAGCAAATAAGGCACCTATCTTTTCGGTTTCCTCACGGGAATTTGAAATGTATTTTTCCATAAAACACTCACTTATCAAGGTTTTTAACACTAAAAGATTATACCATATTGTAGATTTAAAATCAACCAAGTAATTTTTTAAACTTTAATAGAAAAAAAACTTACTTTCTTGACAAATTATGTAATTAATGATAAAATTATGTCGAAAAATGTAAAAAATCCTTCGCTAAAACGGAAGGATTTTGGAGCTGAAGATGGGACTCGAACCCACGATCTGCTGATTACGAATCAGCTGCTCTGCCAACTGAGCCACTTCAGCATCTAACACCGTTAAATTATATCAATTAAAGTTTGTTTAGTCAAGAAAAATAATAGAAACGAGGAGTCTTAATGAGCACCCTTAACGACCGAATTGCAAAATATCGCAAATTGGCAAATTTAACCCAAACCGATATGGCCGAAAAATTAAATATTAAATGCAGCACCTATTCCCAAATGGAAAGAAAAGGTATTATTAGCGCTGACCGTCTTTTCGAAATGGCTAAGATTTTTGGTGTTTCACCCTGTTATTTATTTAATGAAACTGAACCTTGTCGTGAAGAGGCTAAAACATCCATCGTTCCTCAAACCGAAAATATGCCTTCCATTTTAAATCAACCCGAAATACCAATGATTAAAAGGGATGTTTTCGTTGTTACCAAAAAGGAAGAAAATCTTATTAAAATACTTCGTAAACTTTCTAAAGAAGATTACAACGCAACAATGAAATTTATTGAAGAAATGAACAGGAAACAAAAAAAGTAAATGCAACTGACTATTAAAAACGGCTCTCTCGATTTATCGGGGGAGCAAATATTATCCCTAATTAACTTTGAAATTACCGATAACTCCCGAATTGCCCTTGTTGGACGAAACGGTTGTGGTAAAACTTCATTGTTAAAAATAATAAGTGGTGAATACTCCATAACCGATGGCAATTTAACCCTTTCGGGCAAACCCAAAATCGGCACCCTTTCCCAAATGACATTTAAGGACGAAAACGTTACTTTGGTTGAGGAAATTCGCAGTGCCTATGAGGAGATTTTGTCCCTTAAAGAAAGACTAAATAAAGCCCAAGAAGATATGGAGTCTTGTGGCGATACTCAAAACATTAAATTATACACCGATTTGTTAGACACCTTTACAAATATGGGTGGCTTTTATTTTGAAAAAGAATATGAAGCAGCCATTAAAAAATTCGGTTTCACAGCCGAGGAAAGACTTAAAAAGGTTTCAGACTTTTCGGGAGGACAACGCACCAAAATCGCCTTTTTAAAACTCCTTCTTTCAAAGCCTGATATTCTTCTTTTGGACGAGCCTACCAACCACCTTGACATTGAGGCAATTGCTTGGCTTGAAGAATATTTAAAGAACTATAAAAAGGCTTTTGTTGTGGTTTCCCATGACCGTATGTTTTTGGATAATGTTGCCAATATTACCTATGAAATTGAATACGGCAAAACCGAAAGATATATTGGTAACTACTCGGAATTCACCCTCCAAAAAAAGATTAAAAAAGAACAACAACTTAAAGAATATAACGCCCAACAAAAAGAAATCGCAGAGCTTGAAGGGGTTATTGAACGATTTAGGTATAAAGCCACAAAGGCTGCAATGGCTCAATCTAAAATTAAACAGTTAGAAAAAATTGAGCGAATAGAAGCCCCTGACCGTGATGACAACCGTACCTTCCACACATCTTTCACCCCTGAAGATTTAGGCGTTAAGGATGTTTTTAATGCCGAAAATCTTGAAATTGGTTATACATCTACCCTTTCCACCATTTCTTTGGATGTTAAAAGGGGCGATAGAATTGGTATTATCGGTGGCAACGGACTTGGAAAATCCACCTTCATTAAAACAATTGTGGGTAAAATTCCACCCATTTCGGGCAGTTACACCTTTGGTTCAAGAATTAAAATCGGTTATTTCGACCAGCAAATGGCCGAATATAAAAGTAACGACACTTTACTTGAAGATTTCGGCAAAGCCTACCCCCTTCTTACCGATTTTGAGGCAAGGAGTGCTTTGGGCGCCTTTATGTTTAGTGGCGAAGATGTTTTTAAAACCGTGAGTATGTTATCGGGTGGCGAGCGTGTTCGCCTTGCCCTTTGCAAATTGTTTTTGCAAAGACCAAATTTGCTTATACTCGATGAGCCTACCAACCACTTGGATATTGTGGGCAAAGAAACATTGGAAGATATTTTGGAAGGTTTTGAAGGAACAATTATTTTCGTTTCCCACGACCGATATTTTATCAAAAAAATCAGCCGTAAAATTTTATCTTTTGAAAAGGATAATGTTTCCCTGTTTGATTTCGGATACGAACAATATCTTGAGAGTTTGCAAAACAAACCCGAGATAGAAACACCCAAAGAAATTGAAGCAAAACCCAAACGCAAATTCACAACACCCCTTAAAGAGCGTTCTAAAAAAGAGCGAGCCGTTAAAAAAACGGAGGAGAAAATTGCCCTTTTGGAAGAACAAATTGAGCAAATTAATAATGCCCTTCAATTAGAGGAAAATATTTCCGATTACCAAAAACTCACCGAACTTCAAAAAGAATTAGAAAATCTAAATTTAGAACTTGAAACCATAATGGATGAGTGGGAAACCCTTACAAATGAATTGGAAGAACTAATTTCCTTGACTTGAATAAGTTGAAATGTTAAAATACATTTACAAAACATAAGGTCCACGGTAGCTTGTGCCCCAAGCTTTAAACTGGAATAGAGGTGCAATTCCTCTGCGAACTCGTCGCCGTGATTTGCGAGATGCTTTTATTATGCCACTGTGAAAATGGGAAGGCAAAAGTGTCATTCTGAATATATCGCACAGTATTCAGTGAAGCAATAAGTCGGAATACTTGCCGCAAACTGTTCAGTGCAGGGGCCACGAGTAATTGGCAATGTACAGCAAGATGCGGTTTTGTATTGAAAACAAGCAGTATTGTTATATGTTAAAATTCCTTTGTATTGAACGGTTTACAATTCAATACAAAGGAGTTTTTTTATGAAAA
>JAZNLZ010000015.1:0-1928 GCA_045579365.1 Acutalibacteraceae bacterium | reverse complement strand
GACTTCATAAGTTCTCTTTCACCGCAATAAACATCAGCAATAGTAAGGGAATATTTTTCGTAAACTCTGCCTTTGCTGTCAATTACCTCAAATCCGATATCATAAGCGAGCGGACATTCGATAGAGTTTGCGGTTTCAGTATCGAGAACAATGTATTTTGTTATTCTTTTATCAATTTTTTTCATTTTTTTAATTCCTTTCGTGTGTTTCTCTTGATTACAGTTATTATTTTACCATATTTTTACCCATTTGTCAATACTTTTTTGAAAAATTTTTCAAAAAATTTCGCCCGGGCGGCCACTTTAGCGTGTTAAAGTGCTAAAATATAAAAAAAATGGGGCATTTCTGCCCCATTTTTTAGGATTTTTTGCGTTTCTGTGTCAAGGTCAAATCGTATCTATTGTCGCCGACTGAAAAACAAATCTGTCTTTCTGCGTTGGCAATTTCAAGGTTTTCAACCTCAAATTCGTTGAGTTTTTCAACAAGAAAAGCAATAAGGTCTGCTTTTGTTTCATTTACTTTCTTTTCCTTTTTTTTGGAAAAATTGTAAACCCTTGTTCCAGTTTTTGCCATATCACTTGCCACTTTTTTCTGCTCTGCGGTCAAGTCATATTCCGTTGCCTTGCCTTTTTCCACTTGCTTATCATAAGCCATAACATCAAGTGCTTCGGCTTCGGTGATATTCAGCAAGGTCATAAGTTTTTCTTTTTCTGTCATATCATTTCCCCCTTTCGGTAAACCTATTATATCATAAATTTTACCTTTTGTCAATAGGTTTTTGAAAAAGTTTATTTTTTAACAGGCGCCCGGGCGGAGCCCAGGGTGTAAAGCGTTTTACTTTACACCCCTTGCTCTCCCCATTAGGGGAGAGAATAATAGGCTCTGCGTTTTTCAACAGTTCTCACAAGTTTACCATCTTCGGTAAGCGGAGTTACAAGGTGGGTCATTTTCTGGTTGCTTTCAATTCCCATAAGTTTGCACAGGTCAGTAATAGTGTAAAGGACATTTCTTTCCATCTTTTCAAGGAGCTGTTTTTTGAGAATTTCATTCTCCTGCTGGACTTTGGTCATTCCACGCTCTGCGGAATTTTTCTTCGCAAGGAGTTCAAGTTCGTGATTGATAAATTCAACTTCGGTTTCGGTGAAGTTGTATTTTGCGAGCATTGCGGTGAACATTTCTTTTTTGGTCATTTTCTTAGTCATAGTAACTACCTCTTTCTTATTTTAATTTTTTTATTTACTCCCTTTGGAGTATCTTTATTATATCACAGTTTGGGGAGTTTGTCAATAGGTTTTGAAAACTTTTTTTATTTTTTTTCTGACCTTTTGTTTTCCCTTCCCTTACTGTATTTATATTATAACATATTAAAATTAAAAAATCAATAGGTAATTTTTTGTTGGTGTGAAAACGCACCAACAGCCGCAAGTGTAAAGTGAGCACCTTTACAGGCGGCGCCTGGGTATCGGGATTTTTTGAGCATGCTCAAATGGCCGTGAATTTATTCACAAATATGCGTGAGCACTGTTAAATTTATAACACCGGCCGCAGTCGAATAAAACAACCCGACTGCGGCCGGGCCAAATAGGGGGCAGTTTCCCACCCCCAAACCTCAATTCATTTCAAAAAGCCAACTCGAATATCCAGGATAACCAAGATTTCCAAGAGTAATGACAACATTTTTCAAATCCTCTCTATCAAAACACTCGCCGGTGCGTTGGTCAATAAGAAGGCGACCACTGGTTGAATTAACTAACTGAATAATGACATCTTGTGCTTGCTGGAGAATTTCAGTTTCGTTGTCGCTGAGTTCATTTTCAACAAAGGTTCTTTTTTCAATTTTCATTTTTATTACCTCTCTTTCTTTTCTGTGTCTTTATTATATCACAGAAGGGGCTATTTGTCAACCCCTTTTATAAAATTTCTTGTCT
>JAZNLZ010000014.1:0-8957 GCA_045579365.1 Acutalibacteraceae bacterium | reverse complement strand
AAAATCCCCAGATTTCAAGTGCATATAATATTAATAAAATAATATTATAAATTTAACAAAAAATTAATGACAAAATAAATCTATTGTGATATAATAAATTGGATTTTAATAATTTTCGGGAGTGATATTTTGAAACTGCTTTGTATTGACGGAAACAGCATTATAAACCGTGCTTTTTACGGCATTAAACTGCTCACCACCAAGGATGGGCTTTACACTAATGCAGTTTATGGTTTTATTAACATTTTAAACCGACTGATTGACTCCGAAAAACCCGACGGCGTTGCCGTTGCCTTCGACCTTAGAAAACCCACATTTCGCCATTTAAAATATGCCGAATACAAAGCAGGCCGAAAGGGTATGCCCGAAGAGTTGGCTTTGCAAATGCCAATTTTAAAAGAGTGGCTGAGTCTCGCAGGTTATCACTGTATTGAGTGCGAAACCTTTGAAGCTGATGACATTTTGGGTACCTTGGCTCGCCTTTGCGAAGAAGGTGGCGACCAATGTGTTATTTCTACCGGCGACCGTGACTCTTTGCAACTAATATCGGACAAGACTCGTGTTGTACTTGTTGGAAACAAAGAAAACATTAACTTTACAAAAGAAGTTCTTTTCGAGAAATACGGTCTTGCCCCCGAAGAAATGATTGAACTTAAAGCGCTTATGGGTGACTCTTCGGATAACATCCCCGGTGTTGCAGGTGTGGGCGAAAAAACTGCCACCGACCTGATTTCCCGTTACCACTCTATTGATTACATTTACGAAAATCTTGACTCCCTTGAAATTAAAGAGGGCGTCAGAAACAAATTAGCCCAAAGTCGTGATATGGCATTTTTAAGCCGTGAACTTGGTACCATTTGCAAAACTGCCCCCATAAATGAAAATATTTCGGATTATGCAACCAAGGAAAGACAAGACGGCGACCTTGCCCGACTTATGACTAAACTTGAATTTTTCAAGCTTATGGAAAAAATGGGGCTCACACCCGATAGTAGCGATGCCACCCGTGAAACTGCATCTTCCTTCAGTTACTCGGTGGAAAAACCCGACAGTTTTGAGGAAATTATCCTATATTGCGAAAATAACCTTTTCGCAGGTGTATCAGGCACCAAGGTTTTCCACCTTGAAAAAAACGAATTTGAAAACATTTTGAAGGATGCATCGGTTAAAAAGACCATCCACAACGCAAAGGCTGTTTGGAAGGCCTATCCCGATGCCGAAAATATCACCTTCGACCCCATGCTTGGAGCATATCTTTGCAACCCTTCGGCATCTTCTTACGATAGCGACCGAATCATCGGCGAATACGCCTTGGAAAAGGTTGAAACCGAGGACGAGTTTCTTAAAAAGGCTTGTCTTTTAAACGAAGCTTCAAAAACCATTTTGGCTGAACTTAAAAAAACGGGGCAATTTAAACTTTTAGAAGAAATTGAACTTCCTTTGTCTCGTGTTCTTGCCGATATGGAAAATGTAGGCTTCAAGGCCGACAAAAAGGCTTTGGAGGATATGAGTGCCGAACTGGGCGAGAGAATCGGTCTTATCGAAAAGGAAATTTTCGACCTTGTGGGTTACGAATTTAACCTTAACTCTCCAAAACAACTTGGAATTGCCCTTTTTGAAAAGTTGGAACTTCCCGCTAAAAAGAAAACCAAAAGTGGTTACAGTACCAACGCCGAAGTTTTGGAAGAACTTAAAAATATTCACCCTGCTGTCGCCCTTATTTTGGAGTACCGACAGTTGGCAAAACTTAAATCCACCTATACCGATGGTTTACAAAACTGTATTGCCGAAGATGGCCGAATTCACACCACCTTCAACCAAACCGAAGCGAGAACCGGCCGTATTAGTTCCTTGGAACCCAATTTGCAAAACATCCCCGTTCGCACCGAGGAAGGCAAGCGACTTAGAGCCTTTTTCACAGCCGAAGAAGGCAAAATGCTTGTGGATGCCGACTATTCCCAAATTGAACTTCGTGTTTTGGCCCATATTTCGGGTGATGAAAATATGATTGGGGCGTTTAAGAGTGGTACCGATATTCACACCGTTACTGCTTCCCAAGTTTTCTCGGTTCCCACCGACTTTGTAACCCCCGTTATGCGAAGCCGTGCAAAGGCCGTTAATTTCGGCATTGTTTACGGAATTGGCGCCTTCTCCCTTTCTAAGGATATTGGCGTTACAAGAAAAGAAGCCGACAATTACATTAAAACCTATCTTGCAACCTACAAAGGGGTTGCCGATTATATGGAAACCACCATTAAAGAGGCAAAACTCGACGGCTTTGTTTCGACAATTTTCGGCAGAAGAAGATATTTGCCCGAACTACAAAACTCCAACAAAATGTTGGTGGCTTTTGGTGAGAGAGTGGCGAGAAATGCGCCAATTCAAGGTTCGGCTGCCGATATTATTAAACTTGCTATGATAAAAGTGTGGAAAAAACTTAAAACCGATTTCCCCACAGCCAAACTTATTTTGCAGGTCCACGATGAACTTATTGTTGAGTGCGACCAAGGGCACGCAAAGGCAGTTTGCGACCTTTTATCAAAGGAAATGCAAAACGCCTGCAACTTAAAGGTTGACCTTTTGGCCGACGCTAATTTTGGAAAGAATTGGTTGGAAGCAAAGGGATGAATATACTTTTTATTTGCACAGGAAACACCTGCCGAAGCCCCATGGCCGAAGGATATTTAGACAGTTTGAAACTGCCAAACCTTAAATGCGAAAGCCGTGGTCTTGCTTCAAACGGTGGGCCTTTAAGCCAAAACGCATTGGAAGTGTTAAAGGAAAAGGGCATCGATTTAAGCGATAATGTTTCGGCGCCCCTTACGATGACCGAACTTTCTTGGGCCGACAAAATTATTTATATGTCCGAGAGTCATTTCACCCTTTTAAGACTTTACGCACCGACAGAAAAACTTTTTATGTTGGGAGACGGAATTTCCGACCCCTTTGGTGGAGATTTGGAGTGCTATCGAAAATGCCGTGATGAAATTTTCGGCGCTATTGACACTTTGGTTTCCCAAGGATTTTTTGATGAAACGGTTGTTTTGAAAGCCGATGAAAGTAAAATCCCTTCCATCGCTTTACTCGAACAAGAATGTTTTTCTTCTCCTTGGAGCGAAAAAACCTTAAAGGAAGCCTTAAATTCGGGCACCGATTTCTTTATAGCCCAAAAGGGTGAAAAGGTTATCGGTTATGTGGGAATTTCCACCGTTTTAGATGAAGGATATATAACCAACATTGCCGTAACCAAACTTGAGCGCAAAAAAGGCGTTGGCACTGCCCTTTTAGAAAGGGTTTTCGGCTTTGCTAGTGATAACAAACTTTCCTTTGTTTCTTTGGAGGTAAGGGAAAGTAACCAAAACGCAATTTCCCTTTACGAAACTTTGGGTTTCAAACCGGAGGGAAAACGCAAAAACTTTTACGATAATCCAAAAGAAGATGCTTTGATACTGACTAAGAGGTTTTAAGTATGATAATTTTAAGCATTGAAAGTTCCTGCGACGAGACAAGCGTTGCCGTTTGCAAAGGTCGAGAGGTTCTTTCAAACATTGTTGCAACTCAAATTGATGAACATAAAATTTACGGTGGCGTTGTTCCCGAAATTGCATCTCGTAGGCATACCGAGTCTATCTCGGCCGTTTGCGACGAAGCAGTAAAGAGTGCAGGTATAACCTACGATGATATTGACGCTGTGGCTGTTACCTTTGCACCGGGTCTTATCGGCGCTTTGCTTGTTGGGGTTAATTTTGCCAAGGGTCTTGCCCTGTCACTGGGAGTTCCCCTTATTCCCGTTCACCATTTAAGAAGCCACATTGCTGCAAACTATATCGCCCACCCCGATTTAAAACCACCCTTCTTGTGTCTTTTGGTTTCGGGTGGTAACACGGTTTTGACCGAGGTTACCGATTACACTAAATTTAACATTTTAGGCGCAACCTTAGATGATGCTGCAGGTGAGTGTTTTGACAAGGCTGCAAGATTTATGGGTCTTTCTTATCCCGGTGGTGTCACCCTTGATAAAATCGCAACGGTGGCCGACTGCGAGAAATATCCATTACCAACCCCTAAAACCGGGGAAAACGACCTTGATTTTAGTTTTTCGGGTCTTAAAACTGCCGTTATAAACCTTATCCATCGCACAAAACAGCGTGGAGAAGAACTTGATGTTCCCGTTCTTTGCGCAACCCTCAGACAAAAGGTTTGTGATATACTAATAAACTCAACCTTAAAGGCTGCCGAACGTGGAAATTACAGCCAAATCACCTTGGCAGGTGGCGTTTCGGCCAACAGCGAACTTCGTGCCCGTTTTGAAACCGAGTGCGAAGCAAGAAATTTAAAACTTTACTACCCACCCCTTAAATACTGTGGCGACAATGCCGCAATGGTGGGGGTTCAAGCCTTTTATGAATTTGAAAGTGGCAATACAGCAGGTCAGGATCTTAACGCTACTGCCACCTTACCCATAAACTACCGATAGTTACTCTTTTGGAGGGACAAAAATGGAAAACAAAAAACTTCTTTTAATCGTTAATCCTTGCTCCGGCAAGGCAAAAATGCGCCCTGCTCTTTTAGGTGTTGTGGAAATTTTCGCAAAGGCCGACTTTGAGGTTACCGTTTACCCCACAAAAGAAAGGGAGGATGCCACAAAAAAGGTTGCCACCCTTAAAGACACAGATTATGACCTAATTGTTGCCTGTGGTGGCGACGGTACTTTAAACGAGGTTATAACCGGTCTTATGGAGTCGGGTGCCGACATCCCCATCGGTTACATCCCTGCAGGTACCCTAAACGAGTGGTCCACAGGTCTTGGAATTTCCAAGATTATAAAAAATGCCGCAAAGGACATTGTAAGCGGCAAAGAAATCACCCTTGATATAGGTCAGTTTGGAAGCAAATATTTCACCTATACTGCTTCCTTCGGTGCCTTTACATCGGCCTCTTATTCAGCCAACCAAGATATTAAAAACGTTTTGGGTCAGGCAGCATATTTCTTCGAGGGTATTAAATCCTTAGGAACAATTAAACCTATCCATCTTAAATTCAAATGTGATGACCGTGAAATTGAAGGCGATTTCCTTTTCGGCGCCATTTCAAACTCCATGAGCGTTGGAGGAATTGTTAAGTTCGACCAAGCTGCTGTCCAGTTAAACGATGGTCTTTTCGAAGTTTTACTCATCAAAAACCCCACCAGCGTTTTAGGTTTCCAGTCAATTATCGACGGAATTGTTAAACACGAACTAAACCGTGAGAATTTAGAATTTTTCCGTACCAAAGAAATTTTGGTTTCAAGCGATGGCAACCTTGACTGGACCTTGGATGGAGAACACGGCGTTTCCAACGATAAAATAAAAATAAAGAATATCCACAATGCAGTTCGCTTCATTGTGCCCGATAAAGGAGAAAAATAAATGTTTACAAGAGATATAGGCGTTGACCTTGGCACAGCCAACACTTTAGTTTGCCTTAAAGGTAAAGGAATTATAATGCGTGAGCCTTCGGTTGTGGCTTACGATATCAGAAACGATGCCGTTCGTGCCGTTGGCAGAGAAGCCAAAGAAATGATTGGGCGCACCCCGGGTTCCATTGTGGCCGTTCGCCCCTTGAAGGATGGCGTTATTGCCGACTTCGATGTTACTGCTGCAATGCTTAAAAGGTTTGTAAATGTAGCACTCAAGGGTTCATTTTTCTCCCGTGTTAGAATGGTAATTTGCATCCCAACAGGTGTTACCGAGGTTGAAAGCCGTGCCGTTATTGATGCTGCTAAAATTGCAGGTGCATCGGACATTGACCTTATCGAAGAACCTATGGCTGCTGCCGTTGGTGCAGGTCTTCCCGTTTGGGACGCTAAGGGACATATGATTGTTGACGTGGGTGGTGGTACCAGCGAGGTTGCCGTTATCTCCTTGGGTGACATTGTAACTGCCCAATCCATCCGCCTTGCAGGTGACAATCTTGACGAGGATATTATAGGCTACATCCGTCGCAAACATAACCTTATTATCGGTAATCGTACTGCCGAACAAATTAAAATCGACATTGGTTCAGCCAAACCCTACGAAGGTGAGGCAAGCGTTGAAATTAAGGGTCGAAATCAGGTTGACGGTTTGCCCTCAAATGTGGTTATTACCTCAAAAGAGGTTAGAAAAGCCATGGCCGACACCATCAGCCAAATTGTTGACACCGTTCGTACCACTTTGGAAAAAACTCCCCCCGAACTTGCTGCCGATATTATTGACACAGGTATTACTTTAACAGGTGGTGGCGCTTTGCTTCGTGGCTTTGCCGAACTTATTGCCGAAGAAACAGGCATCGCCGTTAGAGTTGCCCCCAACCCCCTTGACTGTGTTGTTTTAGGTACTGCAAAACGCCTTGAAAACGATAGTCAATTTGAGAATTATGTTTTCCGCAAAGGAAAGAGATATAGATAAACGGAGTGTAGAAAATGCGTTTTTTCTTTAAAAGCCGACAATTTAAAGTTATTTTGGCCGTATTTTTAAGCCTTGTTATACTCTCAATTACAAGTCTTGTAATCGGAAGCCGAATTTCACCCCAATCAGACTTGGTTGGGTCGGTTTTGGCGCCCTTTAGAACGGCTTTTGTTAAAATAACTGGGGGTTTTGATAATCTTTTCTCGGCTTTTTTGGAGGGAGAAGAAGCCCTTCTTAAAAACGCCGAACTTGAAGCCGAGATAGCCAAACTTCGTGAAGATACTGCAAAACTTCAAGAACTGGAAAAGGAAAACGCTTTTTATAAAGAATTTTTAGAAATTAAGGAGGCTCACCCCGATTTCACCTTCCAAAAAGCCACCCAAATTTCCAAAGATACCAAAGACCCCTATAAAGGATTTACCATAAACGCAGGTTCCACCCAAGGAATCCAACTCCACGACCCTGTTATTACAAGCGCAGGTCTTGTGGGATATGTTTCCCAAGTGGGACTTACCACCTCTAAAGTTACAACAATTTTAGACCCCGACATTACCCTTGGCGCCCTTGACAACAGAACAAGCGACTCGGGTATTTTATACGGCAACACAACCCTTGCCAAAAAGAACCTTACAGGACTTTATAATCTTTCCCGTTCTTGCAATGTGGCTGTGGGCGACTTTATTGTGACATCGGGCGAAGGAATTTTCCCCGAAGGATTACTTATCGGAACGGTTCGTTCCATTGGAAGCGAAAAATATAACACATCCCTTTTTGCCGAGGTTGAGCCTTTTGCAAACCTCGAAGATATCAGAGATGTTATGGTTATTACCAATTTTGAGGGTCAGGGTGGTTTAGACCCCAACAAATAAACCACAAAACACTAAAAAGGAGGGTTAAAAGGTGACTAAGAAGAGACACTGGGGAATTAAATTTCTTTGCTTTATAATGTTTTTCCTTTCTCTCACCCTTTTTGGTGGTTCCGGCTTTAGCCTCGCCCTTTGGGGCGTTTCTCCCATTCTTGTTTTAAGCCTTTTAACCGTTTACGCTTCCCACAGTTCAATTACTTTAACAGTTACAGTTTCCATTATTTGTGGAATCGTTTCCGACTCTGTTTCCACCGAAGGATACTGTTTTAATACCATTGCCTTTTTAATTTTAAGTCTTTCGGCAAATCTTTTGGCCGAATATGTTTTCAACCGTAATTTAAGAGCCACCGTAACCCTTTGCTTTATTTTAACCTTGGTTTATTATTTGGCTTATTGGGTTGTCTTTTCGGCTTTTGTTTTAGCTGCTAGCGAAAGTATGCGTTATCTTTTGCAGTGGTGTTTCCCCAGCGCAATTTACACTGCACTTTTAACCGTACCCTTTTACTTTATTTTTGAAAAATTTAAGAAAATCAAAGAATTAAATTAGGAGGTGAATTCCTTTTGCCATTTCAAAAGAAAAACCAAACGGCAATAAACGTTTTGTCGGTATTTCTTTGCTTTTGTATGCTACTACTCAGTTTTCGTGGGTATTTTTTGCAAATGAACAGTAAGGAATTCGCCAACAAAAACGATGGCGCCGCTTCGGTGCTTACCACCGTTTTAAAGGCTCCGAGAGGAGAAATTTTGGACCGTTTCGGTCGCCAAATCGCCATTAATCGAGATGGATATAACATTGTTTTCAACAAGGCCTATGTTAAGGACAATCTTAATGATGTTATTTTAACCCTTGTTAATCTTTTGGAGGAAAACGAAACCCCTTATTTAGATGAGCTTCCCATCTCCAAAACCGAACCTTACACATATACCGAAGACGGAGACAAGGAAAAACTCCTTAAAAAGTTAAGGTTGGCACATTACGCCACCCCTCAAAACTGTATTGAGGAAATGACCGAAAAGTACGACCTTAAACACTATTCCGATTCGGACAAGCGTAAAATTTTGGGTATTAGATACAGTATGGATATAAACGATTTCTCGGTATCCTACCCCTTTACCTTTGCCGAGGATATTCCGTCGGAATTAATGCTTAAAATTTCCGAGTCTTCCTTCCTGCTCTCGGGTGTTACTGTGGATGTTGTCCCTGTTAGACAGTATTTAGATACCTCCCTTGCCGTAAACCTTATCGGTAATGTTGGTCCCATTTTTAAAGAGGATTGGGATGAATACCGTGAAAAAGGTTATTCCTACAACGACAAGGTTGGTAAAAGTGGAATTGAAGCCTGGGGCGAGGAATATTTAAGAGGCGTGGATGGTGAAATGACCTATCGCCTTGATGCCGAAGGTAAAATTATTTCAAAAGAGGTAACGGTTGAGCCTATTGCAGGTAAAACCATTATGCTTACCATTGATAAAAATATGCAACGAATCGCTCAAGACTCCCTTGCCACCACCGTTCAAGGCCTTCAAGCAACGGGCGGCACAGCAAGAGCAGGTGCAGCAGTTGTTGTGGATATTAAATCGGGTAACGTTTTGTGTTCGGCAAACTACCCAACCTATGACTCGGCAACCTTAGGCGCCGACTATGACGCTTTGGCTGCCAACC
>JAZNLZ010000013.1:0-12917 GCA_045579365.1 Acutalibacteraceae bacterium | reverse complement strand
ATGCCTATAAAATTGCCGTTGAGGAAAGATACCGTTTTTTCAGCTTCGGCGATGCAATGATAATTTTGTAAATTAAAAATACCAAACGGGAAATCCGTTTGGTATTAATTTTTATTTTTTAAATTTATTTAAAAATCCTTTTAAACCTTTAGGTGTTGGTTCAAAAACAGGATTGATTTCGGGCAAGAATTTTGCGCCACAGTTTGAACAATTAGTAGCACCTGCTTTATTAACCGTTTCGCATTTAATACATTTCCAAGGCAAGTCGGATTTGTTTCCAACCTCGGCAACCGGTGGTGTATTGTCATTTTCTTTTGTTTCTTCAAGATTATATAATTTTGTATATAATTGGGAAATGGTATACTTTTGGTCCTCAATACTGTCGAGACAATAAATGATAGCGACTATCGGGACTAATTGCAGAATACCCAAAGCTAATAATATAAAGGCATAAATAATAGAGGCAGTAAGCATTGTAATAAAACCAAATGCAATTGCTAAAATATCTATTATCAATAGTATGTATAAGCATTTTTTCATAAATTTCACCTCATTTAAAATATACCATACAATTATAATTTTTTCAATAATATATTGAAATTGCTTTGCCTTTAAAGTATACTATTAAAAGATTAAAAATTTAGGAGTAAATATGTATAATTACATTTTATTCGATTTAGACGGAACACTGACCGACCCTGAAATTGGAATAACCAACGGCGTTATGTATGCCTTAAATAAGTTTGGTATTGAGGTTGCCGACCGAAAGGAATTGCATTGTTTTATAGGTCCTCCTTTGGTCGATGCGTTTATGGAATATTACGGTTTTTCTTTGGAAAATGCCAAAAAGGCTACGGCGTATTACCGTGAATTTTTCAGGGAAACCGGTATATATCAAAACTCGGTTTTTGAGGGTATTGACAAACTGCTTAAAACTCTTAAAAACGCAGGAAAAACCTTGATTTTAGCCACATCTAAACCTCAAGAGTTTGCCGAAATTGTATTAAATTATTTTGATTTGATGCAGTATTTTGACTGTGTTGTTGGCGCCACTTTTGACGGTACACTTAATTACAAGGCTGATGTTATTAAAGTGGCTTTGGAACGTGGAAAAGTGGCTAATATTAATAACGCTGTTATGATAGGCGACCGACATCACGATATTGAAGGCGCCAAACAAAATAATCTTAAATCTATCGGTGTTTTGTACGGGTTTGGCGACCGAGAAGAACTTGAAAATTCAGGTGCTGATTATATCGCAAACTCACCCTTTGAATTAATGGAAATTTTAATTAAAAATTAGGAGATAAAATGTTTAAACTTTTAAAACAAGAGGGAAGCGCTCGCCGTGGCGAGTTCGTTACTAACCGTGGTACAGTTCAAACCCCTGCATTTATGAACGTTGCCACTGCAGCAGCAATTAAAGGTGGTCTTTCGGCAGAGGATTTAAAAACTGTTAACTGCCAGGTTATGCTTTCAAATACCTATCATTTGCATTTAAGACCTTCCGATTCAGTTATTAAAGACTGTGGTGGTTTGCATAAGTTTACCACTTGGGATGGACCGATTTTAACCGACAGTGGTGGATTTCAAGTATTCTCCTTGTCAAGCCTTAGAAAGATTACCGAAGAGGGTGTTACTTTCCAAAGCCATATTGACGGTAAAAGGATATTTATGGGTCCCGAAGAAAGTATGCAAATTCAGTCAAACCTTGGTTCTACTATTGCTATGGCATTTGATGAATGTGTTGAAAATCCTGCCGAATATGCCTATTCCAAGGCGTCCTGTGAGAGAACTACCCGTTGGCTTAAACGTTGCCAAGCCAAGATGAAAGAACTTAATATGCGTGATGATACAGTAAATCCCGAGCAACTTTTGTTTGGTATTAATCAAGGTTGTACCTATAACGACCTTCGTATTAATCATATGAAGGAAATTGCCGACCTTAATCTTGACGGTTATGCTATTGGTGGTTTGGCTGTTGGCGAACCTGCTGAGGTTATGTACGAAGTTATTGAAAATGTCACTCCTCACATGCCTACCGATAAAATCCGTTATTTAATGGGCGTTGGAACCCCTGTTAATATCCTTAATGCAGTTGAGCGTGGGGTTGATTTGTTTGACTGTGTTATGCCTTCTCGTAACGCTCGTCACGGTCATTTGTTTACCACAAAGGGTATAATTAATATCAATAATCAAAAGTATGAGCGTGATTTAACACCTATTGATGAAAACTGCGATTGTCCTGTTTGCCGTCAATACAGCAAGGCGTATGTTAGACATCTTCTAAAGGCTAAGGAAATGCTTTCTCAAAGACTTCTTGTAATGCATAATCTTTGGTTCTATAACAAACTTATGGAAGACATCAGAACTGCCCTTGATGAAGGACGTTTTGCCGAATTTAAGAAGGAAAAGGAAGAAATTTACGGTCGTCGTATTTAATTTGTAATTTTACTTGCAAAACAATTAGTTTTGGAGTATAATAGTTATTAATAATTTTTGGAGGATATATTTATGTTTAATTTCACACTTTTGGATAAAACTCCTACAACTGGCTTTTTACCCATCCTTGTAATTTATGGTCTTTTATTCTTCTGCCTCTGGTTCTTTATGCTTCGTCCTCAAAAGAAAAAGCAAAAAGAAGAAGCAAAAATGCGTGCTAATCTTCAAGTAGGCGATGAAATTGTTACCATTGGTGGTATTTACGGTAGAGTAATTTCCTTAAAGGAAGATACCATCGTTATCGAGTCTCAAAGTGACCACAGCAAATTAACAATTGCTCGTTGGGCTTTACAGTCTAACTTAACCGTTCACGATGACGCTCCCATTAAGTAATAGTTTGTACTAAAAAAGAAACCTCTCGCATACCTTTTGGTATGTGGGAGGTTTTTATTATGGATAACAAAAAATCAAAATACACAACCTATTTAATTACGGCAATTATTGAAATCGCAGTGACATTGTTGGCCGTTTCTTTGTTTTCAATTGTTATGAATTTGGCTGATATTGATTACAAATATTCTCCGGTTTTTGGAAGCGTGGCTGTGGCTTTAGGGTGCTTGATTGCTTCATATTTTCTATCAAATAAAAAGAAGAATAAAGGCTATCTAATTGGCGCTACTACCGGGTTTATAACCTTTGTTGTAATCACTTTGGTAGGCCTAATAATAAATCAAGGTGGAATAGGTATTAACACACTCTTCCACTTTGTAATAATTATGCTATCCTCGATAATCGGAGGGATTTTAGGGGTAAACAAAAAGGGTAAAAAATATATCTAAATTCTTTGCGAAATTTCGGCGATTTGTTCCATTGTCAACTCTTCGCCACGAACGGTTTCCTTTATTCCTAAATCGTTTAAAACCGATTTTAAACTGTCCTTAGGAATATTTAAAGTGTTGCTTACAGTGTTTACCAATGTTTTTCTTCTTTGGGCGAATGCAGCCTTAACAAACTTGAAGAATTTGCCTTCGTCAGCAACGGTTATAGGGGGATTTTCACGGATGTTTAATTTAATAACTGCCGAGTCAACATTCGGGGGAGGCATAAAGGAAGAACGGTCAACCTCAAATAAAATTTCCTTTTCGGCATAATAGGTAACGGCAACGGTAACAGCACCTGCGTCCCTTGAACCAACCTCGGCGCAAAGCCGCTCGGCAGCTTCTTTTTGCACCATAACTGTTATTGAAGTTATGGGTAAATGCTGTTCCAAAAGCATCATAATTATTGGAGATGTTATGTAATAAGGAAGGTTTGCGCAAACGCTAACGCTTTCGCAATCGGCAAAATGTTCTTCAATTATCTTTTTTAAATCCAATTTCATTGCGTCGCCAAATATAACCTCAACATTGTCCAAATCCCCAAGGGTTTTGGGCAATATTTTTTTGAGTCGCTCGTCTAACTCAATGGCAACAACCTTTTTTGCAACCTGTGAAAGTTCACGGGTTAAAACACCAACACCGGGGCCGATTTCTAAAACGCCGGTGTTTTTATTTGCGCTATTTTCAGCCATTGCAGGACAAACCGTTGGGTCTATAAGGAAGTTTTGTCCCAAACTTTTTTTAAAGGAAAAACCCTCTTTAGAAAGCAAGGATTTTAGGGTATTTATGTCGGCTAAATTCATAATTTTCTCCTGATTTTCAAATTAAGTATATTATAAGTTAAAACGCTCAAATTTTCAATTAAAATTTCAGGTATATAGAAAAACAATGGGGAAAAATAGTTTTGAGGTGATTTTTATGCCTAAAATGTTAGGTGAAAGAACGATTATTTTTGAAAATAAACCGAGAATTATTAGTTACGGTTCGGTGGTCGGAAAAAAGGAACACGAGGGTCCTTTGGGCGAGGAGTTTGACGAATATACTATTGATAGTTTCTTTGGTGAAGATAGCTTTGAAAAAGCAGAAAGTAAACTGCAAAAAACAGCAGTGCAAATCGCTTTGGATAAAGCAAAACTTAAAGATCAAGATATTGATAAAATCTTTGCAGGGGACTTATTAAATCAGTGTATAGGCAGTTGCTTTGGCAATAAACAAAGGGGGATTCCATTTATTGGTCTTTATGGAGCTTGTTCGACCATGGCATTGTCAACGGCTTTGGCTTCGCTTTTTGTCGATTGTGGCGCTGCAAACAAGGCATTGGCCGTTACTTCATCCCATTTTTGCTCGGCCGAGCGACAGTACCGTTTTCCACTAAATTATGGTTCCCAACGCCCTCAAACTTCCCAGTGGACGGTTACAGGCTCGGGAGCACTTGTTATTGCAAAAGAAGGCAAAGGCCCTTTTATTGACAGCGCTGTTTTTGGCGAAATTAAGGATCTAAATGTGGCCGATACTAACAATATGGGCGCTGCCATGGCACCTGCTGCAGCCGATACAATATTGCACTTTTTAAATGATACAAAAACCACACCCGAAGATTATGATCTGATTTTTACCGGAGATTTAGGTTATGTTGGAACCCAGTGTTTGTATGAGATAATGGATAAAGAGGGCGTTGATATTAAATGCCGACACACCGATTGCGGTTGTATGATTTTTAGTAAAGATAGTCAAGACACCCACTCGGGTGGCTCGGGTTGTGGTTGTAGCGCAAGTGTTTTAGCTTCTTATGTAATGCACCGAATTGAAGAGGGGAAACTTAATAATATCTTGTTTTTATCAACGGGTGCTTTGATGTCTCCAACTTCAAGTTTTCAGGGTGAAAGTATTCCTTCAATTGCCCATTTAATTAATATAAAAAATGTTTGACCCTAAGGCTATAATTTGTTATAATAAAACTAATAATGACGAAAGGTGGAAAATGCTATGGAAAATCAAATTCTTTCCCTTGTTGAAAGCAAGAATTTTTCTCATTTAAAACAACTCCTTTCTGAGTTAAATCCTGCAGATATTGCTCTAATTTTAGAAGAAGCAGAGAAACACGATTTACCTTGGGTTTTTAGAATTTTACCAAAAGAACTTGCTGCCGAAGTTTTCGTTGAAATGGAAAGCGATATGCAGCAACATCTTATCGAGTCTTTTAGTGACTCCGAACTTAAAGGCGTGATGGATGAACTCTTTATGGACGATGCTGTTGACATTATTGATGAAATGCCTGCATCGGTTGCCAAAAGAATTTTAAAACAAACCGATTCTAAAACACGCCAAATGATTAATAAACTGTTGGCTTATCCTGACAGTAGCGCCGGTAGTGTTATGACTACCGAGTACTTAAATGTAAAACGTAATATGACGGTCGATGAGGCCTTTGACCATATTCGTAAAAATGCCGTTGATACCGAGTCGATTTATACCTGTTATGTTACCGATAGAAGCCGTAAACTTTTGGGTGTTGTTACTGTTAAGGAATTGTTGTTAAGCTCTCCTGATACCCTTATTGAGGATTTGATGGAAACTAACATTATCTCGGCAGGAACGCTGGACGACAGGGAAGAGGTTGCTAATTTATTCGAAAAATACGACCTGTACTCTTTGCCTATTGTTGATAAAGAAGATCGCTTGGTTGGTATTATCACGGTTGACGATGCTATTGACGTTATGCAAGAAGAAGCATCGGAAGACATTGAAAAAATGGCTGCTATTTTGCCTAGCGAAAAAAGTTATTTGAGAACAGGTGTGTTTGAGACCTTTAAATCTCGTATTCCTTGGCTTTTGTTCCTTATGATTTCGGCCACCGTTACCGGTGCTATCATCACTTCTTTTGAAGGCCGTTTGTCTGAGTGGATTGGTCTTATTGCCTTTATACCAATGCTTATGGGAACGGGTGGTAACTCGGGAAGTCAGTCTTCGGTTACTGTTATTCGTGCTCTTTCTTTGGGCGATATTGAGTTTAGTGACATTTGGCGAGTTATTTGGAAAGAACTCAGAGTTTCGGTGGTTTGTGGTATTGTTTTGGGTGCTATTAACTTTGTGAAACTTTATTTTATCGACTATTTGTTACTTCACAGTTTTGATGATGGCGTTCATTTTATTGAGATGACGGCCGTTTCTCTAACCCTTGTTTTGGTTGTGATTATTGCAAAACTTGTCGGTTGCACTTTACCGATAGTCGCTAAAAAGATGGGATTTGACCCTGCAGTTATGGCAAGTCCTTTGGTTACAACCATTCTTGATGCATTGTCGCTTATTATTTATTTCACAATCGCTATTTTACTTTTAGTATAATCTTGGAGGTTTCCTATGGAAATTAAAGTTTCACCTTCGGTTTTAACTGCCGATTTTTTGAGCCTTGCTGATGACATTAAGAAGCTTGAAGCAGCTGGTACTGATATGCTTCATCTTGATGTTATGGATGGTATTTTTGTGCCAAACATTTCTTTTGGTGTGCCTGTAATTAAATCCATTAAAAAACATTCAACAGTAACGTTGGATGTTCATTTAATGATTGATAGACCCCACCGTTACATAAAAGAATTTTGCGAAGTTGCCGATATTTTGGGCTTTCACTACGAAGCTGGCAGCGATGTTGCCGAGACTTTAAAAGAAATTAGAAGCAATGGTTGTAAATCTTGTTTGACAATTAAACCTTGCACCGAACCCGAGGAGATTTTTGAATATTTGCCCTTGTGCGATATGGTGCTTGTAATGTCGGTTGAGCCGGGTTTTGGAGGTCAAAGTTTTATGCCTTCAGCCTTGCCTAAACTTGAAAAATTACGCAAAGAAATTGACCGTTTAGGTCTTGATATTGACCTTGAGGTTGATGGTGGTATAAACAAAGAAACTGCGCCTTTGGCTGTTAAAGCAGGTGCTAATGTTTTGGTGGCAGGAAGTTATGTATTTTCGGCTGCTGATATGCCTGCAGTTATTAAAGAAATTAAAGGTTTAAGCGAGGAAAAATAATGAGTTATAAGGGACTTAAAAGTGGTACCGATGTTAGAGGTATCGCATCCGATTTGGGTGGTAAAGAAGTTAATTTAACAAAGGAAGCAGTGTATGATATCACCTCTGCTTTTGTTGTTTGGTATGTTAATAAATTCTCCTGTAATCCTGCCGATTTAAAGGTAGCTGTTGGCCGTGATTCTCGTATCACCGGTAAGGCTATTGCTGACACTGTAATTAAAGCTTTGATCGATTCGGGTGTTACTGTTTATAACTGTGGAATGTCATCAACTCCATCTATGTTTATGACTACCGTTGATATGAAGACTGATGGTGCTATTCAAATTACTGCAAGTCATCATCCTTTTGACCGTAATGGCTTAAAATTCTTTATTCCTTCAGGTGGCTTGGAAAGCGAAGATATTGGCGAAATTGTGGCTTTGGCTGACAATGGTGAAAGCATAATTGCTGATTCAAAAGGCATTGTGATTCCTGTTGATTTTATGTCCGGTTATTCCGATAGACTCAAAAGAATGATTTGCGAAGGCGTTAATAAAACTGCCGAAGAATTGCCTTTAAAAGGCCTTAAAATCGTTGTTGACGCAGGTAATGGTGCAGGTGGTTTTTACGAGAAAGTTTTAAGCGATTTGGGTGCCGATACAACCGGTAGCCAGTTCTTAGAACCCGATGGAATGTTCCCGAATCACATTCCTAATCCCGAGGATAAAAACGCAATGCAAAGCATTTGCAATGCTGTTTTAGATGCAAAGGCTGACTTGGGAATTATCTTTGATACCGATGTTGATAGAGCGGGTTGTGTTGGCGCTGACGGTACCGAAATTAACCGAAATCGCCTTATTGCTTTGTCGGCTTATATTGCTTGTGATGGCAAAAAAGATGCTGTAATTGTTACCGACTCGGTTACAAGTGACGGCTTAAAAACCTATTTGGAAGATGAGCTCGGCTGTAAGCATTATCGCTATCGCCGTGGTTATAAAAATGTTATTAACAAGGCTATTGAATTAACCGAAAAAGGCGAGTTTTGTCCCTTGGCAATTGAGACTTCGGGACACGCTGCATTGCAAGAAAACTACTTCCTTGATGACGGTGCATACCTTGTTACCAAGATTGTTATTGAACTTGCAAAGGGCAAGAAATTAGAGAAGATTACCGAGACTTTAAAGACACCTGTAGAGGAGAAGGAAATACGCTTTAACATTAAAGCGCAAGACTTTAAATCTTACGGTCTTATGGTTATTGATAAACTTAATGAATTTGCCCTTTCTAAGCCTGAATATAAGGTGGCTGATGATAACCGTGAAGGTATTAGAGTTTCCACCAAAAACGGTTGGTTCTTGCTTAGACTTAGCGTTCATGACCCTGTAATGCCAATGAATTTTGAAAGTGATGTTATTGGTGGAATTGAAGAAGATATTGCTCAAATAAGAGACTTCTTCGCACAGTTTGATGAACTTGATATTTCGGCTTTATAAAACAAAAAAGCACCCTATTAAAGGGTGCTTTTTTGTTGCCTTTTAGCAGCAACCACAGTTGTTGTCGCAACCACAACCACAGCCGTTAGCAGTGTTGGTGCCACAAGAGCCGCCGCAGCAGAAGAGAATGAGGATAAGGATGATTATCCAAGAGCAGTTATTTCCACCGAAGTTACACATTTTCTTGACCTCCTTTGCCTGTTTTCATCACATACTATGTTAAAAGGCAGGGAAGTGTTACAAAAAAGTTCGAAATTACTGAATTTACAAATCAAAATCTTGTTTTTTATTAAAAAATCCTTCAAAATGCAAAATTTTTGAAGGATTTTAATGTTTTTAGCGAATTTGGTTTGATTTTTAAGTGGAATTTTATGGAAGTTTAAATTATATTACATAGTCTTGAAGCAAAAAACAGCAAATTTTTCTTTAAAATTTTATGCGAAAAAAGTATAAAAAATAGTTATATTCCAGGCATATATATATATAAGTATTGTAAATATAGTGCAAATATTGAATTTTTTTTAACATATATTTCAAAAAACCTGCTGTTTGATAATTTGCGTTTGTAAATTGTTTTCCGTACTTTTTGAATTGTATTCCGTATTCCTTTATTATTGGCTATAAAGTATAATATCATTGAATAATAGCATCAATGTACCCTTGTTGCTATATTACATTAATTTTAGATATAAAAAATTGAAAGGAAAAAGCATATGAGCATTGTGAAAAAGATTGCCTGTCTGATTTTGGTTCTCGCACTTTGCGTCTCTGTGGGAGGTTGCACAAAGAAGAAAAAACAAATCGTTATTATCAAGCGTCCTTCTTCTCAAGTTACTGACACGACGGATGATACCAATGATGACACTAATTCCGAAGTTGATGAGGAGGCATATGAGTCTGATCGTGAACTTTCCGATACTGGAGTAGTTACTGATAGCAATCGCGAGATTGAGTACACGGTTTCACCTATTGCTTTCAACTTGACTAATGAATACACCGTTGTTTATCCCGAGGGCAACATCCAATTAAAACAAGCTGCTAAAAAGTTGGTTGCTTATTTTGAGGGGAACGGAATTAAACTTTCATTAGTTTCTGATACTTCAGCGGCGAAAGATAAAGAAATTTTAGTTGGTGATACCAACCGAATGAAATCTTCTTTGGCTGAAAACAAATATGCAGTTACCGTTGCAAACAACAAGTTGTTCTTCGAAAGTGGAAACTTTAACGGTGTCGTTAAAGCAGTTTCTTGGTTTATTTCTTTTGATTACGAAAAGGGAAAAGTAAATGCTTTGACCGGTGAGTATGAATTTGTTGCTTCCATGAAAAGAGCTGACGGTACATACAACTTTGTATGGGGCGATGAATTCGATGGTAATGCTCTTGATACAAACAAGTGGGACTTTAGTTCAAGTATCAGCGCCGAAAGTTCTTTCAAACTTTCTCGTGACCCTGCAGCTGTCAACGTATCTGACGGTCTTTTGAAAATGACTGCTATGCGTTGGTTCGATCCCGACAATAACCAAGTTCAAGCTATTGCTCCTTACACTGTTGAAGGTAAGAAGTTTATGAACTATCAATATGGTTATTTGGAAATGAAAGCGAGAATTCCATTTAATAATGGCGCTTGGCCTTCCTTGTGGCTTTCGGGTTCTTGTCGTGATGGTGCTGTGGTTAGTTCCTTATTTAACAGAGGCGATATTATTCCTTCTAACTTCTCGGCTGAAATTGATATTATTGAGTACACCACACTTCAACCTAATATGCACAAATGGTTCTATGACGATGATTCCATTCTTGAATTGATTAAAGATTTAAAATTGGTTGATAGTAACAACCATTCTTCGTATGGTGGTGCTATCAACGCAAACGAAGGTCAAATGACAAAAAGTGATTTAGGTTTAGATCCTCAACAAAATTACATATACCAAACTGTTGGATATGAGTGGACACCTAACGATATGACTATTTACTTAAACGGTGAAAAGTATTTCTACTACAATTGGAAAGAAAGTATCCAATTGGATGAACTTAATGATATGTCAGATTTCTTAAATCCTGTTTTCATTCGTTTGAATAACCATCTTATTCCAAAGAATATTCCAAGCGATTTCTCATCACTTCCTTGTGAATTCTTTGTGGAGTATGTAAGACTTTATCAAAAACCCAATACCGGCGGCATTTGGCTAGCTGAGTAAAATATAAATTTATATTAAAAGGAGTATAAAAATGAAAAGTACAAGCGTTAAATTATTAGCATTGATTCTTGCAATGGTTATGTCAGTGTTTGTTGCTGGCTGTGGCGATGAAGAGGTTGAAATCGTTTATCAATACGAAGATGAATCACAATCTGCTTCTACCGACGCAACAACTTCTGAAGATGGTGGTAATGCATCATCTACATCTTCTAACAAGAAGCCAAATTCAAAAGGCGAATCCGTTGTTAATGACAACGTAAATCCTGCTGATTACAGAGGCACAACAATCACTTACGCTACATGGCGTAATCCTGCTCAATACGAAGACGGTCCCGTTGTTAAGGCTTTTGAGAAAAAGTATGGCATTACAGTTAAGGTTGATTTAATGACCGAAAGCGAATACACACAAAAAGTATTGGCTAACATCCAAACCAAAAAATCACCTGACATCTATTTCTCAACCTATACTTTCCCTTACTGTATTGAAGCACTTCAACCTATTGATGTTGCAAAACTTAATTTAAATGAATCAATTTGGGATAAAGCTCTTATTGATCTTGCAACCGTTAAAGGCAAAACATATCTCGTTGATACCGTTGGTAACATCTGGAAAGATGAAGATATGATCGTTTACAACAAGAAAATTTTCCGTGATGCTAACATTCCTACTCCTGAAGAATTACAGGCTGCTGGCAACTGGAACTTCGATACAATGACACAATGCATGAAGAAGGTTGCTGCTTTAGGTACCGATTATGTTGGTGGTGCTGTTCACCTTGAAGGCTTAATTCACTCTGCTGGCGCTAGCGTTATCGGTTATAAAGATGGTAAGTTCTACAACGGAACTCAAAACGCTGTTACCCAAGAAATTATGCAATGGGCTTCTACCGGTTTGAAAGAAGGCTGGTTAGGCACAACTTCTATTTACGAAGCTCTCAATCAATTCCCATCAAATAAAGTTGGTATTGCTGTATTACACTCTTTCTCGCTTAAGAAAACCGGTTATTTAAGAAACATGAAGTCTAGTGATATCGGTTTCACAACCCTTCCTTCTTACAAGGGTAAGGAACCCCCCGCTACTTCTTTCGTTCGTGGTTGGGGTATCTGTAAGGGTGCTAAGAACCCTGTTGCTGCTGGTATCTTCTTACGTTACTATCTTGATGTTAACAATTACGATACTGGTTCTGCATTTATTTCAAAGGATGCTGAAAACTTCTTCTTCAAACTCACTTCTACTTCTACCAAGAACAAGAACTTCTACTTCTGCTATGGTTCCGGTGTAACTGGTGTAACCGGTAAAAACTCTGCTGTTGGCGATTACATTGGTGCGCCTGCTTCTGCTGATCCTAGCCAAGTTATTCAAACCGTTAAGAAATATCAAGGCGAAATCGAAGCTGATATTGCAAAACTTAACGCAGTACTCAAATAAGATTCATCTTAACGAAAATTCGTGAAAGGAATAAAAGATGGATATTTTAAAAACATTTAAAAATAAATTAATCCTCCATAAAGCCCTTTCATTGTTTGTTTGCGCTGTGATGATACTTTCGGTTTTCACCGTTAGTATCGTTGCTCGTGCAGATAGCATCAATGTTTGGAGTGGTTCTGCTGCAACATCGTTTGCAAAAGGTACCGGTACAAGTGGAGATCCATATATTATCGAAAACGCCGACCAACTTTATTACTTGGTTAGCGAAGTAAGTAAAGCTAACAATGCTGACTTTACTAAAAACAAGCACTTTAAGATTACTAAAGATATTTACATCAACGACGTATCTAATGGTACACCTGTTCAAAATCTTACTAATCCTAAGAGTTGGGGTAATGGACTTACTGCTCCTGACACAGGCAAGAAAAACTATTTCTATGGTACCCTTGATGGTGACGGACATGTGATTTATGGTTTATAT
>JAZNLZ010000012.1:0-9330 GCA_045579365.1 Acutalibacteraceae bacterium | reverse complement strand
CGATTTTGCAAACTGCCAAGAAGCTGCTAAAGGCAAATCTGCACACAAGGATATTAGATTAACATCAGGAAACGGTTACTATTTCGTAAACGGTACCTATACCAAGATCAAATGGACCAAAGGCGATGCAAAAGACAGCTTCAAATTCACAAAAGAAGACGGTTCCGAACTTAAAGTTAATGTTGGTAACTCTTGGGTTTGCATTGCAGACAAAGACAATTCTCAACCTGTTATTGAATAATAAATTTAAAAGCGTAGCACCTTTCGTGCTACGCTTTTTTTATAAGTTCTTTTAAATTGTCCATGGTTTCCTTCGAAGGTTCAGGAACATCTTTTAAAGGAAATTCAATCTTCATATTATCATATTTAGTTTGACAGAGTTTTCTAAAGGGTAGAAGCTCTGTTTTTTCTATATTAGGATAATTTGAAATGATTTCCTTTAACTTTAAAATGTTTTCTTCGCCATCGGTAAATGTGGGGATAATAACCTGTCTGACCCAAACCTTAATGTTTTGTTCTTTAAGATAATCAAGGAATTTAATAACATCATGGAACTCCATACCGGCATTTTTAATGTAATCCTCGGAATTTGTGAACTTAACATCCAAAAGAACCAAATCGGTATATTTCAAAAGTTCCTTAACATCATCATTTAGGGTATAACCACTGGTATCAATACAGGTATGTAGTCCCTTTTCTTTGCAAAGTTTTAATATTTCAGCCGCAAATTTCGGTTGAGCGATAGGTTCGCCACCCGAAAGGGTTATTCCACCCTTTTTGCCAAAATATTCCTTATACCTTAAAGCCTTTTCAACGATTTGAGAAGCAGTAAACTCCTCACCACCATCAAAAGGTCTGGTTTCGGGATTGTGACAGCAAAGGCAGGTTAGTGGACAGCCTTTAAAAAATACGACAAATCGCACTCCGGGGCCATCCACAGCGCCTAAAGACTGAAAAGAATTAATTCTACCCTTAATTTCCATATTAGAATACTTCATGGAAAGTACGGCTGATTACCTCACGTTGATGTTCACGAGAAAGTTTATGGAAGTTAACAGCGTAACCCGAAACACGGATTGTAAGGTTAGGATACTCTTCAGGATTATTGTAAGCATCAATTAAGGTTTGACGGTTAAGTACGTTGATGTTAATGTGGTGTGCCTTCTTAGCAAAGTAACCATCAAGAATGGTAACAAGGTTACCAACACGCTCACCTTCATCTTTACCTAATGCTTCAGGAACGATAGAGAAGGTATTGGAAATACCGTCACGGCAGTCATTGTAATCAAGCTTTGCAACCGAGTTAAGAGAAGCCAATGCACCGTTTTCTTCACGGTTGTGCATGGGGTTAGCGCCGGGAGCAAATGCTTCGCCATCTTTTCTACCATCAGGAGTAGCAGCAGTGTTTTTACCGTACATAACGTTAGATGTAATGGTGAGAAGCGATAAGGTATGCTCAGCGTTACGATAAGCAGGAGTCTTGCGAAGCTCCTCGATAAACTTGTGAGACATTTCCTTAGCAATTAAGTCAACACGGTCATCATCGTTACCGAATTTGGGGAATTCACCCTCGGTTTCGAAACCGGTGATAAAGCCGTAAACATCCTTCTTAGGTCTAACGGTTGCATACTTAATAGCACTAAGCGAGTCAGCAACAACTGAAATACCTGCAATACCAAATGCCATAAAGCGATGAACATCGGTATCATGAAGAGCCATTTGAGACTTTTCATAAGCATATTTATCGTGCATATAGTGAATGACATTCATGGTATTTACATAGAGTCTTGCAAGCCACTCCATGTAAATTTCCATACGTTTCATTACAACATCGTAATCTAAAACATCGCAATCTAATGGGCCCATCTTAGGTCCAATGTGAATACCACTGGAAGTATCGTAACCACCGTTGATAGCAATAAGCAACAACTTAGCCATATTACAACGAGCACCGAAGAATTGCATTTGCTTACCAATCTTCATAGCAGAAACGCAGCAAGCGATTGCATAGACATCACCATAGATAGGACGCATAATGTCATCGTTCTCGTATTGAATAGAGTCGGTATCGCAAGAAACCTTTGCGCAGAATCTTTTAAAGCCTTCAGGCAAAGCAGTTGACCAAAGAATGGTCAAGTTAGGTTCAGGAGAAGAACCTAAGGTGTAAAGTGTATTTAAAATACGGAAGCTACTCTTGGTAACCAAGGTGCGACCATCTTCGCCCATACCACCAACAGCCTCGGTAATCCACATGGGGTCACCACCGAAGAGTTCGTTGTATTCAGGGGTACGAAGGTGACGAGCAAGTCGGAGTTTCATTACGAAATCATCGATTAACTCTTGTGCGCCTTGTTCATCCAAAATACCGGCAGCAATATCACGCTCAATATAAATATCAAAGAAGGTGCTAACTCTACCTAAAGACATAGCAGCGCCGTTTTGCTCTTTAATAGCAGCAAGGTAAGCAAAATAGGTCCATTGGATAGCCTCTTTTGCGTTACCGGCAGGCTCACTGATATCGTAGCCATACATTTCAGCCATTTCCTTCATAAGTTTCAAGAACTTAATTTGACGGAAAAGTTCCTCGTGAAGTCTGATTTGCTCATTTCTAAGCACAGCAGAACTTAGGTTAGTTCTATCCTTCTCTTTTTCCTCAATAAGACGATCAATACCGTAAAGAGCTACACGGCGATAGTCACCGATAATTCTACCACGGCCGTAAGCATCGGGCAAACCTGTAATAACGTGGCTTCTACGAGCAAGACGCATCTCATCGGTATATGCTCTGAAAACGCCATCGTTGTGGGTTGTTCTGTAACGGAATTCATTTTCAATCTTATCGCCAAGTTTGTAGCCGTAAGCAGCACAAGCCTGTCTTGCCATTCTGATACCACCGAAGGGGTTAACACCACGCTTCAAGGGAGCATCGGTTTGCAAACCAACAATTAATTCCTTTTCCTTTTCGATATATCCGGGAGCATAGGTAATGAGAGAAGAAACGGTATTTGTATCAACATCGAGTACGCCACCGTTTTTTCTTTCCTTCTTAAAGAGTTTTTCTACCTTATCCATCAAATAAGATGTTCTTTTGGTAGGATTAGACTCTAAGAAAGACTCATCGCCTTTATACTCACTATAGTTATTTTGTATAAAATCGCGGACATTAACATTTACTTTCCAATCGCCGCCTTTAAAGCCTTGCCAATTCTTATGTTCCATTGTTTTTTTACCTCCTTAGAAATTAACATCATCTTACGTCTATTATTCTAACACACCACAATATATTGTGCAAGTGTTGTTATTGTTTTACCAATCCAAATTTATAAGAATTTTGGGGCTGATTTTTATTTAATAGTGACAAATTTATATTTTTTTCTTATTATATAGTTCTTTAAAGGTATATAAATGACCCGAATCGCTGTCTCTATACCCCGGAATTGTAGCCAGATTAACATTATGAAGACTTCTGAAAATATTGTCATCGGCCTCAGGATTAAACTTTAAAATATCCTCAATTAAAGCCTTGGTTTCTTTTCGTTTGGAGGCATTTTCCAAATCGGAATTTTTCTCGGTCATTTTACAAGCGCATTGTAAAAATTCTAAGCCGTTGTACTTGCTCCAAGAAATGATATCCCTTTCCTTTACCTTATATAAAGGACGAATTAATTCCATACCCTCGAAATTTGTGCTGTGAAGTTTGGGTTGCATGGTTTTGATTTCGGAAGAATACATCATACTCATAAGCACCGTTTCAATCACATCGTTAAAATGGTGACCCAAAGCAATTTTATTACAGCCAAGTTCTTTAGCTTTGCTGTAAAGACAACCACGGCGCATACGGGCACAAAGATAACAAGGAGCACCACCGCAACGCTCGGTAACCTCAAAAATATCACTTTCAAAAATTGTAACAGGCAATTTTAAGGTTTCGGCATTTTCTTCAATTCTTGCTCGGTTTTCAGCATTATAACCGGGGTCCATCACAAGAAAAACCAAATCGAATTTAGTCTCGCTGTAACGCATTAGATTTCGCATACAAAGAGCAAGAAGCATTGAGTCCTTGCCACCCGAAATGCAAACAGCAATCTTATCCCCTTCTTCAATCAGTTCATATTCTTGAACTGCTGCCACAAAGTTATTCCATATTGTTTTTCTGTACTTTTTAATTATACTGCGCTCAATGGCAATATGTCTTTCAAGTTTTCTTTCAGCCACAACTTACTCCTTATATAATATATATAACAAAAAATCCGTTACAGATATTATACCTGTAACGGATTTTATTTTCAATAGGGATTATGCGGATTTTTTGGAAGTGATTGCCTTGATTACAAACAATGTGCCAATCATTAAAGCAATACTTATAGGTAATACTATAAGCCAATTCGAAACGAATCCTGCAATAATATAAGAAACGAAAGATACACCTGCTACTGTAAGTGCATAAGGCAACTGGGTTGATACGTGGTTAATATGGTCACACTGTGCACCTGCTGATGCCATAATTGTTGTATCAGAAATGGGTGAACAATGGTCACCACAAACAGCACCGGCCATACAAGCAGAAATAGCAACAATTGTAATAGCACCACTATCAGCACCAAATACGCTAAGCACAATAGGAATTAAAATACCAAATGTTCCCCAAGATGTACCTGTTGCGAAGGAAAGACCTACTGCAATTAAGAATATAACTGCAGGTAATAAATTCATCAATGAACCGGCAGAACCTTCAACAAGTCTGGAAATGAATATCTTTGCACCTAAACTGTCGGTCATAGCCTTTAAGGTCCAAGCGCAGGTTAAAATCATTATAGCAGGTACCATTGCTTTAAAGCCTTCAGGTACGCACTCCATAATTCCCTTGAAAGAAATAACTCTACGAATAATAAAGAATATAACGGTGAAGATTAAAGCTATAAACGAACCATAAACCAATCCTACCGATGCATCACTGTTAGAAAAAGCGGTGATAAAGTTTTTATAACCATCACTGTCAGCAGCAAAGAAGCCACCGGAATAAATCATTCCGAAAACGCAAGCTGCAATCAAAACAATAACAGGAACTACTAGGTCACAAACCTTACCTTTTTCATTGTGAGACATTTGTTCAGCAACTTCTTGGAATTTGGTTGTATAAATGTCACCATTTTTAGCATTATCTTCATGCTTTTTCATTGGACCGTAATCAAATTTAGAAATTGCCAAGAACAACATCATTACAATAGTAAGTATTGCATAGAAGTTATAAGGAATTGCATTTATGAAAAGGGACATACCATTTGCAGCACCCGAACCCTTTGCAAAACCTGCAACAGCGGCAGCCCAAGAAGATATTGGAGCAATAATACAAATAGGGGCGGCTGTAGCATCGATAAGATACGCAAGTTTTGAGCGGGAAATATTAGCTTTATCGGTAACAGGACGCATTACAGATCCAACGGTCAAGCAGTTGAAATAGTCATCAATAAATATAAGTACACCTAAAGCAATAGTAGCAAGTTGTGCGCCAACTCTACTCTTAATATGTTTTGAAGTCCAACGTGCAAAAGCAGCAGAGCCTCCTGCCTTATTCATCATTGCAACTATTGCGCCTAATACTACAAGGAATAATATAATACCTACATTATATGAATCTGCAATACTTGCAACAAATCCATCCGAGAAAACATGTGTCATGGTAGTTTCGAGATTTAGACCTGAATAAATCAAACCACCGGCCAATATACCTACAAATAAGGAAGAATAAACCTCTTTAGTTATAAGAGCCAATAAAATAGCAATTATTGGTGGAACCAATGACCAAAAAGTTGCATAGGACTTAACATCGCCACGAACGGTTTCAAGCGCAAGGTCAATGTTCTTTTCAAAATCAGGGTCAACATTCAAAACATCCGCATAAGAATCTACGTATGATTGAGCACCTAAAAATGCACCATCTTCATCATCATCGACAACGTCCAAATTAAAAACACTTTCTTCCCCATCAATTGAGACAGTGATAAGCGTTCCGGCGGAATCCTCGGCTTTTTCAGCAGATGCATTAAATACAAAAATGCTGCCAAAAGTTAAAACCAAAACAATTCCAATTAAACTTAAAAGTTTTTTAATAGAAAGTTTCATGCATTTAAAACTCCTTTATATTAATATACTCCAATATAATACCATATTTTAGCACCATAAGTCAAACAAATATTGCCTTATTCTTTATAAAATGTAATATTTTAACTTTGAAAACATATATTATATGTAAAAGCAGCCTTTTTTCGAAGTTTTTATTACACAATATTTAGTGGTGCTTTTAATTTTTCCTCTGTAAACTATACCTCAAATGGTAAAAAAGCCCTTTTTTTCATCGGTTCGGCCATTTAAAATGCTCATTTTTGTCAAACCTTACAAGAAGGCTGACAAAAATTGTCAACAAATGCAGTTTTTTTAAAAAGTTACAGCTTTGTAACTTTTGTTTTTGGGCCGTTTTTGTGCAAAATATACAAAACAGCAACTATTTTTTAGTTTGACACAGTAAGTTTTTTTGGTTACAATGGCAAACGCTTGAGAAAAAACACTAATGAGGTTACAAAAAAATTACACGCCTCGTTATTCAAGGAGTTATTGGATGATTAAAAATTTAAAGTATCGTCTCGGTGAATTCCTCACCAGCAGACGGGTGCGAATCGGTGGCATTGCTATTATCTTAGCATTCACAGTTGCAGCAGTTACTTTACATGGATGTCCCATTCACACCGTAGATATTCTCGCAGGACACATTTCATTAAATAAAGGTTTCTATTCCAGCAACAACTTGGTTGCTCCCGAAGTAAGTTTCCCCGTTTTCATTACTAACGGCGAAGAAACTGTTGAAATCGATTTCCATGGTGGCACAGTTGCCCAGGCTTTAATCCAAGCCGGCATCAATGCTGATGATGACGATTTCGTTGAGCCCTCTTTAACTTCCGTAATCACCGGTACAACCTATATTGATTATGCCAAGGTTGACTATGTAAACGGCAGTTACAAAGAAACAATCGCTTTTGATACCGAGATTGTTTATTCTTCTGAACAATTTAAAGGTTACAGTGCAGTTACTAAAAACGGCGTTATCGGAGAACAAGAAGTTTTCTACACCGAAAAATTAGTAAACGGTATTAGCACTGAAAAAACCGTTACTTCTACCACCATTTTAACCCAACCCCAAAATGCCGTTAAGGTTATTGGTACAAAGGTTAAAACCAACGCAGATGTTAACGACATCTCTACCCTTTCTGCTCCTTTTGAAATTGAACTTGATGAAAACGGCAACCCCGTTAACTACAAGTCAAAGAAAACCGTAAGAGCAACTGCTTATTCCCACACAGGTAATAAGTGTTCAACCGGCGTATGGCCCCAACCCGGTCATATCGCAGTTAACCCCAAGGTTATCCCTTACGGAACTAAAATGTATATTAAATCTCCCGATGGTAGTGTGATTTACGGTTACGCTGTTGCAGCTGATACCGGTGGATTTATCAAAAACTATCCCAACGGCATCGATTTATTTATGAATACCGAAAGTGCTTGTAGAAACTTCGGCGTTCGTAACATGGAAATCTATATTTTAGAGTAATGCTAAACAGCCAAGGATTTTTCCTTGGCTGTTTTTTCTTGAAATTAAAATTAAAATATGGTATAATTCTTTGGTAAATTAATTTAGGAGGTGGCTTAAAATGGATTATTTGCGTAGAACTTGGGCCGAAATTGACCTTAACGCCATAAAAAATAATCTAAAACTTATTAAAGAAATTTCCGATAAGGATGTTTTTGCCGTTGTTAAAGCCGATGCTTACGGCCACGGTGCCACCAAAATCGCCTCTCTTTTAGAAAAAGAGGGTGTTTCCCACTTTGCAGTTTCTAATATCCTAGAAGCCGAAGAACTTCGCGTGGGCGGAATTACCGCTCCCATTATGGTTTTGGGATACACTCCCGTTGAATTGGCTTCTAGACTTGTAAGCCAAAACATTTCTCAGTGTGTTTACTCCTTGGAATATGCAACTGCTTTAAACGAGTGCGCCAAGGCTTTGGATATTACTGTAGATATTCACATTAAACTTGACACCGGTATGGGTCGCATCGGTTTTGATTGCCGAAATGATGACTTAAAGGGTATTAATGAAGCAAAAGAAATCTTAAACCTTAAAAATTTAAACCCTGTTGGCGTATTTGCTCATTTCGCTGTGGCTGACGGTGTTTCTAAAAAGGACAAACAATTTACCGACGGACAGTACAAACGCTTTGTTACGGCCGTTAAAGAACTTGAAAACAATGGTTTTAACTTTAAATATCACCACTGTGGCAACTCGGCAGGTGCCTTAAGCCTGATTTTAGAAAACACCAACGCCGTTCGTGCAGGTATTATTCTTTACGGTTTAACCCCCGACCCTGCTTTCCCCTTGCCTTCCGATTTTAAACCTGCTATGTCTATGTATTCGGTTGTTTCGGCCGTTAAGACCATTGAAAAGGGCGAAACTGTTAGTTACGGAAGAACATTTAAGGCTAAATCCAAACGAATAATTGCTACTGTTAGCGCAGGATATGCTGACGGTGTTCCGAGACTTCTTTCAAATAAGGGTTATATGCTGGTTCACGGCCAAAAGGCGCCTATCGTCGGCCGTGTTTGTATGGACCAACTTTGCCTTGATGTCACCGATATCCCCGACGTTAAAATGGGCGACACTGTAACAATTTTCGGTCCCGGTTTACCTGTGGAAGAACTTGCTAAAAAGGTTAAAACCATTAATTACGAAATTGTTTGTGGTATCACCAAGCGAGTTCCAAGAATTTATAAATAAATTAAAAACGGCTTCACTTTTGTGAGGCCGTTTCTTTTTATTCCATTTGTTTACCCAAAAAAGAGGCTGCAACGCTTACCAACTTAATGTCGCTGTCGGTGGGGCGACTCCCCTTTTCATCGTTTATCAGTACCACTGCACCACTGATATCTCCTGCACTTAAAATGGGAGATGCCACGCATATATTTCTCTCAACACCATCCAAAGCAATCAAATTTTTATCATTTTCAACGCAAACGGTTTTACGGTCTTCCATAATGTTTTCCAAATCACTGCTCACACTTTTTTCAATGACAGCCTTTTTGGAAATCCCCACCGCCGCCACACAATGGTCTCGGTCGCAAATAAGTATGGGTAAAGACACAATTTCTCCCAAAGCCTCGGCATATTGACCGGCAATGCCCGACATTTCCCCAACAGCCGAATATTTCTTAAAAATAACCTCCCCCGCATTGGTAAAAATTTCCAACGGGTCTCCCTCTCTTATCCTCATTGTTCTTCTAAT
>JAZNLZ010000011.1:0-32561 GCA_045579365.1 Acutalibacteraceae bacterium | reverse complement strand
CTCCGTGATTGCTGCGTAAAGGCATTAAGGGTTGTTGGACCCTGAGGGGCAGTGTTTAACTGCAATTTGAGTGGTACCGCGGGTAAAGATTTTTTGCTCGTCTCAAAGTTAAACTTTGGGACGGGCGTTTATTGTTTTTTGCCTGTCCAATCACAAATAAAAGGATGGAAATTATGAACGGAATTAGTGGTCTTGATTTTAAAATCAAGGAAATGGCAGGGCGTATTAAAGAATTACGTGAAATTGAGGGTCTTTCTGTTGAAGAAATGGCTCTTAAAACTGCTGTCACAACCGAGGAGTATCTTAAATGCGAAAACGGTGAAAGCGACCTTAACTTTGCTTTCATTTATCGTTGCGCAAATGTTTTTAATGTTGACGTAACCGATATTATCGAAGGTTCCAGCCCTAAACTTAAATCTTACACCGTAACTCGTAAGGGTGAAGGTCAAAAGATTGAAAAGGCTCACGGTATGACCTATTTCAACTTAGCTTCGGCATTTAGAAATCGTATTGCTGAGCCTTTGTATGTTGAAAGTGTTTATAGCGAAGAAGCACAGGGCAAAGAAATCGAACTCACAACCCATGCAGGTCAAGAGTGCGATATCGTAATTTCGGGTAAACTTAAGGTTCAGGTGGGAGACCATACTGCTATTTTAAGCGCAGGGGATAGCATTTACTACGATTCATCCACACCTCACGGTATGATTGCTGTTGAGGGCGAGGATTGTACCTTCTATGCTATCGTTTTAAACCCCACAGGTGAGCCTATTCCCGAACTTTCTGAGGTTAAGACCTTAAAGACCGAAATTAAAGGTCCTATCCACAAGAAAGACCCAAAAGAGAGAATATACAATAACTTTATTGATATTGAGGAAAACGAAGTTGGCACTCCACTTTCAATTTCCTTCAAAAATACCGAAAAATTCAACTTTGCTTTTGATTTGGTTGATGCTTTGGCTGAAAGAAATCCAAAGAAATTAGCAATGTTACATATTTCTCGTGAAGGTGAAGAAAGAAGATTCACCTTCAAGGATATTAAAAAGGCATCTAACCAGGTTGCTAACTACTTTAAGTCTTTAGGAATTAAAAAAGGCGATAGAGTAATGCTCGTTTTAAAGCGTCATTATCAGTTCTGGTTCTGCATGATGGCTCTCAACAAACTTGGTGCTATTGCAATTCCTGCAACAAATCAGTTGCTTGAGAAGGATTTTGATTACCGTTTTGCTTCGGCCGGTGTTACGGCAATTGTTTGTACTGCCGACGGTGATGTTGCAAATCAAGTTGACTTGGCTTGCAAGAAAAACCCACAGGTTAAATACAAGTTTATCGTTAACGGCGAGCGTGAAGGTTGGCGTAATTTCGACGATGAATACACCCTTTACAGCACCCATTATGACCGTACCGAGGACACTGCTTGTGGCGATGACTTAATGCTTATGTACTTTACTTCGGGTACATCGGGTTATCCCAAAATTGCTGCTCATAACTACAAGTATCCTTTAGGTCATTTCCATACTGCTAAGTATTGGCACAATGTTGACCCCGATGGTTTGCATTTCACCATTTCCGATACCGGTTGGGCAAAGGCAATGTGGGGCAAACTTTACGGACAGTGGCTTAGTGAGGCTGCAATTTTTGTGTATGACTTCGACCGTTTTGATGCAGCTGAAATATTACCAATGTTTGCGAAGCACAATATAACCACCTTCTGTGCGCCTCCCACTATGCTTAGAATGCTTGTTAAACAAGATATTTCAAAATATGATTTATCTTCGGTTAAACATATGACAACTGCAGGTGAGGCATTAAACCCTGAGGTTTATCGCCAATTTGAGAAAATCACAGGTCTTCAAATTCTTGAAGGCTTCGGTCAAACCGAAAGCACAATGATTATCGGTAATATGACCGGTGCGCCCCACAAAATCGGTTCAATGGGTAAACCTTCTCCCATTTATGATGTTCACGTAATTGATGCTGACGGTAACGAGGCTGAGGTTGGTGAAACAGGCGAAATCGTTATTAACATTGAAAACGGTTTACCTTGTGGACTTGCTACCTGTTACTTTGGTGATGAAGAAAAAACACGTGAGACTTGGGATGGCAAGTATTACCACACAGGCGATACTGCTTGGGTTGATGAAGATGGCTTCTACTGGTATGTTGGCCGTGTTGATGATGTTATTAAATCTTCGGGTTACAGAATTGGACCCTTCGAGATTGAAAGCGTTATTATGGAACTTCCCTATGTTCTTGAGTGTGGCGTTTCGGCTGCACCCGACGAGGTTAGAGGTCAGGTTGTTAAGGCGAGTATTGTTTTGGTTGCCGGTACCGAGCCTACCGAAGAACTCAAAAAGCAAATTCAGTCTTACGTTAAAGAGCGTACTGCTCCTTACAAATATCCTCGTATTGTTGAATTTAAGGACAGTTTGCCCAAGACAGTAAGTGGCAAAATCCAAAGAAATAAGTTGTAAATTTATGGAATATAAAAGAATAACAATGCTTTGTGGTCACTACGGAAGTGGAAAAACAAATATCGCTCTTAATATGGCTTATCGCCTTAAAGAGACTAAGGAAAATGTTGCTATTGCAGATTTGGATATTGTAAATCCGTATTTCCGTACTAAGGACAGCGAAGCCGAACTTAAAGAAAAGGGAATTCGCTTAATTGCTTCCGAATATGCCGGAACAAATGTGGATATCCCGGCATTACCCCAAGATATGTATTCTTTAACCGATGATAAAAACGTTTATGCAGTTATAGATGTTGGGGGAGATGACCGTGGTGCTTTGGCACTTGGAAGAATTATGCCAAGCATTAAAGAGGAAAATGATTATGAGATTTTTCTTGTAATTAATAAATATCGTCCTTTAACCCCTGATGTGGAGTCAACCCTTGAAGTTATGGCTGAAATTGAAACGGCAGGTAATTTTAAATTCACAGGAATTATTAACAATTCCAATTTAGGTGTTTTAACAACTGCCGAGGATGTTTTAAGTTCTACCGAATATGCCGAAAGTGTTGCAAAAGCCACAGGTTTGCCTTTGGCTTATACATCGGTTAACGAAACACTTTATAATGAACTTGAAGGTAAGATTGATAATCTTTTTTCCTTAAAGCTTCAAAAGAAAATAAATTAAACTTTGTGAAAAGGAGTGCATAAATATGGCAAAGTTAACTTTTAAAACTGACAAATGCAAAGGTTGTGGTCTTTGCGTTGACGCATGCCCTAAGCAGGTTTTAGCACTGGCAAAGGACAAAATCAATAAAAAGGGACATAACCCTGTAGAAGCCGTAAACGAAGAGGCTTGTATTGGATGTGCTTTCTGCGCTACAATGTGTCCTGATTGTATTATTAAGGTTGAAAGGTAAGTGAAAAATATGGCTGATAAGGTTTTAATGAAAGGTAACGAAGCAATTGCCGAAGCTGCTATTATCGCCGGCTGTCGCCATTACTTTGGTTATCCTATAACTCCACAAACTGAAATTGCTGCTTATATGGCTAAAAGAATGCCCAAAATCGGTGGTTGTTTCTTACAGGCTGAAAGCGAAATCGCTGCTATTAATATGGTTTACGGTGTTGCTTCTACCGGTTTCAGAGTTATGACTTCTTCTTCAAGCCCCGGTATTTCTTTGAAGGGCGAAGGAATTTCTTACTTGGCAGGTGCTGATATGCCTGCATTAATCGTTAACGTTCAACGTGGTGGTCCCGGTCTTGGTGGTATTCAACCCTCTCAATCAGACTATTTCCAAGCTACAAAGGGTGGCGCTCACGGTGACTTCCATATGATAGTTTTGGCTCCTGCTTCGGTTCAGGAAATGGCTGATTTGACCGTTAAGGGCTTTGAACTTGCTGACAAGTATCGTATGACCTCTATGATTTTGGCTGATGGTACCATGGGTCAAATGATGGAGCCTGTTTCTCTTGATTTAGATGTTAAACCTGCTCCCGAAAAACCTTGGGCTACCAACGGTACTAATCTTGAGCGTGAACATAACATTACAAACTCTCTTTTCCTTTCTCCTGAAAAGTTGGAGGAAGAAAACTTTAAGCGTTACGATCGCTATAAGGTTATTGAAGAAAACGAGACTATGTATGAAGAGTATTTAATGGATGATGCTGAAATTTGTGTTACTGCTTTTGGTATTGCTTCTCGTGTTGCAAAGAATGCTGTTGATGAAGCTCGCAAGCAGGGCATTAAGGTAGGTCTTATTCGTCCTATCACTCTTTGGCCTTTCCCCAAGGCTCCCTTCAAGAAGGCTGCCGAGCAGGTCAAGGGTATTATTTCTGTTGAACTTTCTATGGGTCAAATGATTGAAGATGTTCGTTTGGCTACCGAGTGTAAAGTGCCTGTAACTCTCTGCAATCGTGCAGGTGGTATGATTCCTTCTCCCGAGCAGGTATTAGAGGCTATTATTTCAATGAATAACGGAGGTGCTAAATAATGGTTGTATTTGATAAACCCCATGCATTGGCTGATGTTCCCTTGCATTACTGCCCCGGTTGTACCCACGGTATTGTTCACCGTTTGGTTGCCGAGGTTATGGATGAATTGGGCATCGAGGGTAAGACCATTGGTATTGCTCCCGTTGGCTGTTCTGTTATGGCTTATGACTATTTTAATTGCGATATGATTGAGGCTGCTCACGGTCGTGCTCCCGCAGTTGCTACCGGTGTTAAGCGTGCATTACCTGAAAACATTGTATTTACATACCAAGGTGATGGCGACTTGGCTTCTATCGGTATGGCTGAGACTGTTCATGCTGCTGCTCGTAACGAGAATATTACAATTATTTTCATTAACAACGCAATTTACGGTATGACCGGTGGTCAAATGGCTCCTACATCCTTGCCCGGTCAGGTTACACAAACCTCTCCTTACGGTAGAGATGTTAACCACTGTGGTTTCCCCATTAAGGTTTGCGAAATGCTTTCCCAATTAGATGGAGCTGAATATTTAGAGCGTGTTGCAGTTAATAACGTTAAAAACGTTAAGGCTGCTAAAAAGGCCATTAAAAAGGCTTTCCAAAATCAGGTTGAGGGCAAAGGCTTCTCCTTGGTTGAGGTTATTTCCAGTTGTCCTACCAACTGGGGTATGACTCCTCAAAAGGCTCTCGAATGGATTGATGAAAAAATGATTCCTTATTATCCTTTAGGTGTTTATAAGGATAGAAGCGCTGAAAAGGAGGATGCATAATGGCTACTACACAATATTTGTTTGCCGGATTTGGTGGTCAAGGTATTCTCTTTTCGGGTAAATTCTTGGCTTATAAGGGCTTGAGTGAAAACAAACAGGTAAGTTGGCTTCCTTCTTACGGTCCCGAAATGCGTGGTGGTACTGCAAGTTGTTCTGTTATTGTCAGTGACACTGCTATTGGTTCTCCCATCGTTTCTAAGCCCGATGTTTTGGTTGCAATGAACTTGCCCTCTTTGGATAAGTATGAAGACACTGTGGCCGAGGGTGGTACAATTTTTGTTGACAGCACCCTTATTGAGCGTAAGGTTCGCCGTACCGATGTTAAGGTACATTATATTAATGCAACAGGCCTTGCAAACGAAAATGGAATGCCTACTTTGGCTAATATGATTATCGTTGGTAAGGTTATGGCTGAAATGGGCGAATTTGATGAAGCAGGTATTAATACTGCTCTTTCTAAAGTAATTTCAGCAAGACACGCAAATATGCTTGACTTTAACCTTAAAGCATTGAATCTAGGAAAGGAGAATTAATTATGGAAATCAAAATTACAAAGGCTCCCGTTTTAAAGGAAAAGCCTGACAGTTCTACTTTGGGTTTTGGTAAGATTTTTACCGACCATATGTTTATGATGGACTGGAACAGTGAAAAGGGTTGGTACAATGCAAGAATAGTACCTTTTGAGAATCTTTCCATCCATCCTGCTTCCACTGTTTTGCATTACGGTTCTGAGATTTTTGAAGGCTTAAAGGCTTATCGCCGTGCTGATGGCAAGGTTCAACTTTTCCGTCCTATTGAAAATATTCGCCGTATGAACAACTCGGCTGAGCGTTTGTGCTTACCCCAAATCCCCGAAGATTTGGCAATGGAAGTTCTTACAAAGTTTGTTGAACTTGAGCAAGATTGGACTCCTTCGGCTGAAGGCACATCTCTATATCTCAGACCCTTTATGTTCGGTAATGATGAATCCTTGGGCGTTCACGCTGTTCATAATGCAACCTACATTATAATTGCTTCTCCTGTTGGAAGTTATTATAAAGAGGGTATTAACCCTGTTAAGATTATGATTGAAGACCAAGATGTTCGTGCTGTTCGTGGTGGTACCGGTTATGCTAAATGTGGTGGTAACTATGCTGCTTCTAATAGAGCAGGCGAGAGAGCAGCTCAAAAGGGTTATGCTCAGGTTCTTTGGCTTGACGGTGTTGAGAGAAAGTATATCGAAGAAGTTGGCGCAATGAACGTTATGTTCAAAATCGGCGATGAAATCGTAACTCCAATGCTTTCCGGCTCAATTCTTCCCGGTATTACAAGAAAATCTTGCATTGAAGTTCTTAAAGATAAAGGCTTCAAGGTTAGCGAGAGACTTTTAAGTGTTGATGAACTTGGTGAAGCACTCCAAAACGGCACTCTTAAAGAGGCTTGGGGCTGTGGTACTGCTGCAGTTGTTTCTCCCATCGGTGAACTTTGCTATAAGGATGTTAAGTATCCTATTAACAATGGCGAAATTGGTGAAACAACCCAAATGCTTTATGATACCTTGACCGGTATTCAATGGGGCAAGATTGAAGATACTTACGGTTGGACTAAAGAAATTTAAGTTTTAAAGGCTCACTGAAAAGTGGGCCTTAAATTTTTTAAAAAAAGACTTGATTATTAAAAATGTTTGTGTTATAATGACTTGCGTTGTGAAAATCACAATATGCGCTGATAGCTCAGTTGGATAGAGCATCTGCCTTCTAAGCAGAGGGTCGGGGGTTCGAATCCCTTTCAGCGTGCCATTAAAAGAGAGTGATGCCGAAGGTATTACTCTCTTTTAATTTTATATTAAAAAGGGATTCGAACAAGGAGCAATAACAAACAGTCCGGTGGACTGTTTGTGCGACGCGGCAACGAGCGTAAGCGAGGCGATAGGCACGGGAGTGCCGAGACAAAATCCCTTTCAGCGTGCCATTAAAAGAGAGTAATGCCGAAAGGTATCACTCTCTTTTAATTTTTTATAAAATTAAAGTGATTGAAAACGATTATAAAATATTATATAATGTTTAAAAAGGAAGTGGAATATACATGCTTAAACGGTTAGTGAAATTTTTTATTTTTCTTTTAGCTGTTGTATCTTTTTCTATATCCGTTAATGCTGAAAACTTAAATACTTATACCGATTCTACTACAGGTGTTTCCTTTACAATTCCTCAAGGTTGGTATGAATCACCATTAACTGAAGAAAGAGAATTTATTAAGGTTAAGTATTTAAACGAAAGTAATGATGGCGCATCAATTCAGTTTGGATATGGTGATTTATGGAGTGAAATGTCTGAAAGTGAAAAAGTTGGGCATTCTCGTTCTGAAATAAATCATTCTGCAGTGATGGAGTCTTTTACCAAGGAAGAAATTTTGCAAATGATGGGTTATGATAGCCTTGGAGCTGAAATTGATTCTACATATTATAACGGAAATGAATATTTGAAAATAACTATTAATACTGAAATGTCTTTTTTTGATGTTTCTACCAATGTGACGATGATTACACTTTTAAGATTTGATAATGGTTACGGATATCAGTTTGTTTATGGAGGTTTAGCTGAATATAATCATTTTTCCGAATTCGAAACAATGATGAATACAGTAAAATACAAGACTGTCGAAGAGCCTATAAATGAAATTGTTTCTATTGATGATAATGGTGGTATAGGCATCAATTTTCCAAATTTGATTTTAAGTCTGGTTATTACAATAGCAGTATATTCCTTGCCAATAATAATATATAGATACGGAATAAAAAAACAGGCGTTGCCAAAAAAGAAAGCTAAAAAGATAACTATTATCTATGGAATTATCGCATTTTTTGTTATGTCAATTTTAGTTGGTGCTGCGCCTGGTGGTGCGATTTTATTATGGAGTTTTGTTAATTATGAAATTTTAATCAAACCTAACAAATATGATATTGAGTTAAAATACAACTCAATTAAGGATGAGGTTCAGCAAGAATTATCACTTGATGAATCTATTGAAGATAATGACGAAAAGGACAATGTTGTTATTGAGGAAGAATTACAATTTGTTGGAGGATTTGAAATCAGTCAAATTGAGGAACCTGAATGTATAACGGAGACTATAATTGACCCAATAGAATTAGTTGATGAACAAATAGAAACTACAATTGTCGAAAAAGAGGTTGTTGATGAAAATTCATTTCCAAAAGTTTTGTTTTGCCGTAAATGTGGCACAAAACTTTTTGAAGGCAGTGATTTTTGTCATAAATGTGGGGTTAAGGGTTATAAAGGAGGATGCCAAATGATTTGTAAGCAGTGTAACAATAATGTGCCTAACGACAGTGAATATTGCCCCTTTTGTGGAAATGTTGTAGAAAAAGAGATAATGTATGCTGGTACCGTTTCCGAAGTTGAAAAGGGATATACATATCTTGAATTAAAAGAATGGAAAAAGGCAAAAGAAATATTTGATTTTGCTATTGTGAATAACAATAAAAAAGCTAAAGCATATATTGGAAGATTATTAGCAAAACTTAAATTATCTGATTTAGCAAGTCTTACTTCGGTTAATAAGAAACTCACTAAATTTGATGATTTTAAAATGGCAATTAAATACGCTGATGATAATTATAAGCAACATCTCAAAAAATATTATTCTTTAGTTGAAGAGAAAATCAATCAAAAGAAAGCTAAAGTTAAAAAAAGAGCAATTATATCTTCAATTTCTAGTATATCTTTGATTGTATTACTTGTGCTGACTTATTTCGTTTTCATTCCTTTGGGAAGATTTTCATACTATCAAAATCTTTTATCTAATGGAAAAATCGAAAAAGCAACTAAATCATATTCGAATAGTAAGTGGTTTGAATATGACGTAAAAGCAGAAGAACTTTTTTATAACCAAGGCGTTTTGCTTGTAAAAAATAAGGATTATAAGAATGCGGAGTTTTGTTTCAAAATTACCGGAAATTTTAAAGATTCAAAGGATTATTATAATTATTGTAAAGCACAAAATTTATTAGCTAAAAATGATTTGGAATCTTACAATTATTTTACTAAGTGCAAAGATTTCCTTGATAGTAAAAATATTTTAGATACAAATGAGTGTTTTGTTTTAGTTAACAAATTGCAAGGAAAATGGAAAAGTAATCCTGATACATATAGTTCATCAAATGGAGTGTACTATGGTGCATGGGTTTTAGAGACGGGCGAAAAGGTAAGCATGGAAATTAATGTTGAGGGAATTAATGTTTTTTATCCTGAGTTTGATGAGAAGTATACTATAAATTTGTCAGATAAAGAACTATATATTGTAGAAGATAAAATAAGTTATATAGACTTTATAAGTGAAAAAACTATAATGTATCGTAATATTGAATGGGACAGAATAGATTGAATTTAGAGGTAATATTATGGCTAAAGATAAACGATTTGAAAGGGTTTATTCACAAGGAATGGGCTCAATGGAAATTTGGGTTGATAAAGAAACCGGTGTGAATTATCTCTATCGTCAAAGTGGTTATGCAGGGGGAATGACCGTGCTGTTGGATAAATACGGGAAACCTGTTATATCCGATACTTTTGAAGAATAATGCCATAATTTACTATTGACAAATTTGGGTTTTGTGATAGAATAGTTAAGAACTGAATATTACTTATCAAGAGTGATGGAGGGTACGGCCCTGTGAAGTCACGGCAACCTGTATCTACAAGGTGCCAAATCCGGCGGTTTTACCGAAAGATGAGAATTTTTTAACCGCCATATATTTATGGTGGTTTTTTTGTTTAAAAGAAAGGATGTTTTTATGAACAAATTTTTATTTACATCTGAGTCTGTAACCGAAGGTCATCCCGACAAGGTTTGCGACAGAATTTCTGACTCTGTTTTAGATGCTATTTTAAGTCAAGATAAATACGCTCGTGTTGCATGTGAAACCTTCGCAACAACGGGTGTTGTTAATGTTATGGGTGAGATTACTACCACTGCTCAAGTAGATATCCCCAAAATCGTTAGAAAGGCACTTTGCGACATTGGTTACGATGGTCCTGATGCCGGTTTTGACGGCAATACTTGCGCTGTTATGACATCTATTGACAAGCAGTCGGCCGATATTGCTATGGGTGTTGACAATTCTTTGGAATTTAAAGATGGTAACGAGGATGAATACAACCTACACGGTGCAGGCGACCAAGGTATGATGTTCGGGTATGCTTGTGATGAAACCGAGGAGTTAATGCCTTTGGCAATTTCCTTGTCCCATGCTATGGCAATGCGCTTAACAAATGTTAGAAAATCGGGCGAACTTACCTATTTAAGACCCGATGGTAAAACTCAGGTAACAGTTGAATATAACGATGGTGTTGCCACTAGAATTGATGCTGTTGTTGTTTCTACTCAACATAAAGATTGCGTTACTTTAGAGCAACTTCGTGCTGATATTTTGGAAAAGGTTATTAAGCCTATTATTCCTGCAAACTTGCTTGATGAAAATACTAATATTTTCATCAACCCCACAGGTCGTTTTGTTATCGGTGGTCCTCAAGGTGATACAGGTCTTACAGGTAGAAAAATCATCGTTGATACCTACGGTGGTTATGCTCGTCACGGTGGTGGCGCTTTCTCGGGTAAAGACCCCACAAAGGTTGACCGTTCAGCTGCTTATGCCAGCCGTTATGTTGCTAAAAATATTGTTGCAGCAGGTTTGGCAAAGAAATGTGAAATTCAATTAGCTTATGCTATTGGTGTTGCAAAACCCGTTTCGGTTATGGTTGATACCTTTGGCACAGGTAAATTTGCTGATGAAGAAATTGCAAAGGCTGTAAACGAGATTTTCGACCTTCGTCCTGCTGCTATTATTGAAAAGTTAGACCTACGCCGTCCTATTTACACTCCTACATCAGCGTACGGCCATTTTGGAAGAAAAGATGTTGATTTACCTTGGGAAAAATTAGATAAGGTAGAAGCGCTTAAAGCGTGGTTTTGAGGTGTAATAGGTGTATAAAATTATTGAAAAGAAAACCCTTAATAATCAAGTAACATCCCTTACGTTGGATGCACCACTTATTGCTGCAAAGGTGCAACCTGGTCAGTTTGTTATTATCAGGGTTGATGAAAAAGGGGAGAGAATTCCCCTTACTGTTGCTGATTTTGACCGTGAGGCAGGAACAGTAACAATTATTTTCCAAGCCATTGGTTTTACAACCAAGAAACTTGCTCTTTTAACTGTTGGAGATTTCGTTAGCGACTGTGTTGGTCCTTTGGGAATGCCCACCGAGTTTGGCGAACCCAAAAAGGCTATCGTTATCGGTGGTGGTGTGGGCTGTGCTATTGCATATCCCCAAACAAAAGCCCTTTTTGAAATGGGTATTAACCCCACTGTTATTGCAGGATTTAAGTCTAAGGATATTGTTATTCTTGAAGATGAAATGAAGGCAGTTGCAGGTCAACTTCACATTGCAACCGATGATGGTTCTTACGGTAAAAAAGGTTTTGTTACCGATGTTTTAAAGGATTTATTGTCCAAAGAGTCTTACGATTTGGTTATTGCAATTGGTCCTGTTGGTATGATGAAGGCTATTGCTGAAATCACTCGACCTTTCGGCATTAAAACTATCGTTAGTTTAAACCCCATTATGATTGATGGTACCGGTATGTGTGGTGGTTGCCGTGTTAATGTTGGTGGTCAGGTTAAATTTGCTTGTGTTGATGGCCCCGATTTTGATGCCCATCAGGTTGACTTTGATGAGTTAATGCTTCGTAACACATATTATAAGAAGGAAGAAGCACACGCTTGTAGAATGGGAGGGTTTAACTAATGGCTGATATGTCACCTTTAAAGGTTAAAATGCCTGAACTCGACCCTCAGGTTCGTAACAAGAATTTTGATGAAGTGGCAATGGGATATACAAAGGAAATGGCATTGGCTGAAGCAAATCGCTGTTTGGTTTGTAAAAATCCTTTGTGTGTTAGTGGTTGTCCTGTTAATGTTAAAATCCCTGATTTTATTAAGAAAATCACCCAAGAGGATTTTGAAGGTGCTTACCTTACTATAACCGAGACCAATTCTTTACCCTCAATTTGCGGTAGAGTTTGCCCCCAAGAGTGCCAGTGCGAAGGCAAATGCGTTCGTGGTATTAAGGGTGAAAGCGTTGCCATTGGCCGACTTGAGCGTTTTGTTGCTGATTATTACAGTGAGAATTTTGAACGCAAAACCCCTGAAATTACTCCTAACGGCAAAAAGGTTGCTGTTGTAGGTTCAGGCCCTGCAGGACTTACCTGTGCAGGAGATTTGTCAAAACTTGGTTACGATGTAACTATTTTTGAGGCTTTCCACACCTCGGGTGGTGTTTTGGTTTACGGTATTCCCGAATTTCGTTTGCCAAAATCTATTGTTGCTAAGGAAATTGACGGACTTAAAAATATGGGTGTTAAAACCCTGAACAATGTTGTTGTCGGTAAAACACTTACTATTGATGAAATTATGGATATGGGCTTTGAGGCTGTATTCGTAGGTTCGGGCGCCGGACTTCCTATGTTTATGGGAATTGAAGGAGAGGGAAGTCTTGGTGTTTATTCGGCCAACGAGTTCTTGACCCGTATTAACCTTATGAAGGCTTATTTGGAAGATTACGATACCCCCATTAAGGCAACAAAGTCTATTGCTGTTATCGGTGGTGGTAACGTTGCAATGGATGCTGCCCGTTGCGCTAAGCGTTTGGGTGCTGAACATGTGTATATAATCTATCGCCGTGGCGAAGAAGAAATGCCTGCCCGTAAAGAGGAAATTCATCACGCAAAGGAAGAGGGAATTGAGTTTGTCCTTCTTTCAAATCCCAAGAGAATTATTGCCGATGAAAAGGGCGAGGTTACGGCGATTGAGTGCGTTAAAATGGAACTCGGCGAACCTGATGCCAGTGGAAGAAGACGCCCTGTTACAGTGCCTGATTCCGAATTTATGCTCGATGTTCAGTCGGTTATTATGGCTTTGGGAACATCACCTAATCCATTAATTCAAAGAACAACCGAAGGTATTGAAACAAATAAATGGGGTTGTTTGGTTGTGGATGAAAATATGCTTACCACCAAAGAAGGTGTATATGCCGGTGGTGACGCTGTTACAGGTGCTGCAACAATTATTTTGGCTATGGGTGCAGGTAAAACGGCTGCTCGTTCCATTGATGAGTATCTATCGGCCAAAAATTAACAAATTATTAAAAAATGCTTGACAAACTGAAGATTTTGTGTATAATAATAAGCACAATGAAGTAGACGCCTATGCGACTCACCCTCAGATTTCTTTTAAAAGGGTTAATAAGGTTCCGTTGTCAACGGGGTCTTTATGCGTGGGTGCAATAGCGTCCACGCTTTTTGTTTGCTTATTTTCGGAGGTGTATCAACATTAGCAGTAAAGAACTTGCAATTAACGAAGCAATAAAATTTAAGGAAGTTCGTGTAATCACAGCTGACGGTTCTCAATTAGGAATTGTCTCCATTGCCAAGGCCTTAGAGGCAGCAGCAAGCGCCGATTTGGATTTGGTTTGTATTTCTCCAAACGCCGAGCCACCCGTTTGTAAAGTAATGGATTACGGTAAATACCGTTTCGAGCAGGCAAAAAGAGAAAAAGAAGCCAAGAAAAATCAAAAGGTTATTGACATTAAGGAAATCCGTTTGACCGGCGTTGGAATTGATACTCACGATTTCGAAACCAAGGCTAACCATGCTGTTCGTTTCTTAAAATCGGGCGACAAGGTTAAGTTCTCAATCCGTTTCAGAGGTAGAGAGTTAGGACATCCTGACAAAGGTTACGAACTTATGAATCGCTTTGCAGAGTATTGCAGTGATGTTGCTGTTGTTGAAAAACCTGCAAAAATGGAAAGCCGTAATATGTTTATGTTTTTGGCTCCAAAGTCTGGCAAGTAAATTGTAAATTATTTAGGGAGGAATTATAATGCCTAAGATTAAAACACACAGTGGTGCTAAGAAGCGCTTTAAGCTCACCAAAACCGGCAAGGTTAAGCGTGCACATGCTTTCAAGTCCCACATCTTAAACAAGAAAACAACCAAACGTAAGAGAAACCTTCGTAAGACTGTTACTGCTGATGTTACAAATACAGCAACAATCAAGAAGTTAATTCCTTACAAATAAGGAAATTTTAGTGGAGGTAAAGTGAAATGGCACGAATTAAAGGTGCGTTAGCAACACGCAAAAGAAGAAAAAAGATTTTAAAACTTGCCAAGGGTTACTTTGGTGCTAAGTCTAAGTTATTTAAAACTGCGAAAGAAGCCGTTATGAAATCCGGCAACTACGCTTATGTTGGTCGTAGACTTAAGAAGCGTGATTTCCGTCGTCTTTGGATCACCAGAATTTCTGCTGCTGCAAAAATGAACGGTATGAACTATTCTACTTTCATGAACGGTCTTAACAAGGCTGGTATTGAAATCAATCGTAAGATGCTTGCTGATTTAGCAGTAAACGATGCTAAGGGATTCGAGACCTTGGTTAAGGCTGCTAAGAAAGCTCTTGAGAAATAATTCAACTCGCCCGAGTATACCCTCGGGCGACTTTTTCATTTTTTAAGAAAGGAAAATTTTGCTATGTTGGGGCTAAAAGAGATAACTTCTAAGGATAATTCTCTTATCAAGCTTGCTTGCGAATTGCAACGTTCTTCTAAGAAAAGAAGGGAAATGGGTCTCTTCGTTTTAGAGGGACTTCGCATTTGTGAAGATGCTTTAGAAAATGCAATCCGGTTTGATAAGGTGATTGTTTCACACTCGGCATTAGAAAAGCTGGGGAGCAATATTGAAGCCTTGGTTTCGGCTTGTGGCGATGGATATTTAGTTACCGATTCGCTCTTTAAAAAGATTAGCGATACCGATACTCCACAAGGTATTATTGCCATTGCTTGTGTTCCCGAAAGAATTAATGTTGACTTTGCAAAAGGCAAATTTATCGGTTTAGAAAATTTGCAAGACCCATCTAATCTGGGTGCCATTGCAAGAAGTTGCGAAGCCTTGGGTGCTGACGGAATTTTAATGTCTAAAGGTTGTTGCGACCCTTATGCACCAAAGTCTTTAAGGGCATCAATGGGAACGCTTTTAAGGGTTCCGGTAATTCTTTTAGATGATTTTATTGCCGATATTAAAAGGTTATCTTTAAAGTCCTATGCCTGTGTTGTTGATAGTTCTGCAACCAGTATTTGCGATGTTTCCTTTTCGGAAGGTTCGGTTGTTTTAATTGGCAACGAGGGTAACGGTTTGACCGAGGAAACGGTTAAAAACAGCGATGTTTGTGTTACTATTCCAATGAAGGGTAAGGCCGAATCTTTAAACGCATCGGTTGCCGGTGCAATTGCAATTTGGGAAATGGTGAAATGAAATATTTAGTTTGGTTTAGTCAGGTTATGGGCGTTGGAAATATTCGCTCCATGAAGGCTTTAGAATATTTCGGCTCGGCTCAAAATATTTATAATGCTACCGAAAACGAGCGACTCGACTCTAAGATTTTTACCAAAGAAGAAATTTCTCGTTTGGGTAAAATATCCCTTAGCAAAGCCAGTGATATTATTGCCGACTGTATTAAGTCGGATATTGAGATTATCAGTATTTTTGATAAGCGTTATCCCACATCCTTGTCGGTCATCGAAAATCCACCCTTAGTTCTTTATGTTAAGGGTAAATTTCCTGATTTTAACAATACTCCTGCACTTTCGGTTGTAGGTCCCAGAAAGGTTAGCGAATTTGGTAAAAAGGCTGCCTATTCTTTGAGTTTCCGTTTGGCTCGTGCAGGGTTTATTATTGTTAGTGGTGGTGCTTTAGGCAGCGATACCTATGCCCACGCAGGTGCCTTGAAATCGGGTGGAATTACCGTTTTGGTAATGGGTTGTGGAATTGATGCTGAATATTTGATTAAGAATAAGCCTTTAAGGGATGAAGTGGCAAAGCGTGGCTGTCTTATTAGTGAGTTGCCACCAAAAGCACCCGTTACAAAATATTCGTTCCCTGTTAGAAACCGTATAATTTCGGCATTGAGTTTGGGAACGGTTGTGGTTGAGGCTCCCGAAAGGAGTGGGTCCTTGATTACGGCAAGACTTGCAAATGAGCAGGGAAGAGATGTCTTTGTAATCCCCGCTTCACCCGACAAAAAAGAGTACAAAGGCTCTAATGCTTTGCTTCGTGATGGTGCGAAGGCCGTTCTTGATTTGTCCGATATTTTCACCGAATATATCGTTCGTTTTCCCGATAAAATCGATATCGACAAGGCTTACGATAAGAAGATAATTGAAGATAAGCCTCAAAACGACACGAAACCAAAAATAGAAACAAAAAATATTTCAAAAAATTTCAGTGTAGGTCTTTCCAAAGAGGCAAAAATAGTATATAATTGTATAGATAAGCAAAAATTTCTTCCGGAGGAGATTTTAAACACTGGTCTTGATTCATCTTCCTTACTTTCGGCTTTGACCGAACTTGAAATGGAATTTTTAATTAAGGCAATCCCCGGTGGAATGTATGAGTTATGTGAATAGAACGGAGAAGATATATGCGCAAACTTTTAATAGTTGAGTCCCCATCAAAAATTAAGAGTATTAAGAAATATTTAGGCAGTGATTTTGATGTTATGGCATCAATGGGTCACGTTCGTGATTTGCCTAAGTCTAAACTCGGTATTGATGTGGATAAAGGCTTTAAACTTAACTACACAAATATGCCTGATAAAAAGGATGTTATTAAGAAACTTAAAGATGCAGTAGCTGATTACGATGCAGTTTATCTCGCAACCGACCCTGATAGAGAGGGTGAGGCTATCGCATGGCATTTGGCTCAAATTTTGGGTCTTAATATGTCGGATAAAAACCGTGTAACCTTTAACGAAATTACCAAGAGCGCTGTTACAGCAGGTGTTAAAGTTCCACGTGAGTTAGATATTGACTTGGTTGATGCCCAACAGGCTCGTCGTGTTGTTGACCGTCTTGTGGGTTATGAACTTAGTCCTTTCCTTTGGAAAAAGGTAAAGTCAGGTCTTTCGGCCGGTCGTGTTCAATCGGTTGCTTTGCGCCTTATTGTTGAACGTGAGCGTGAAATTGAAAAGTTTATTCCAACCGAATACTGGTCGGTTGAGGCAAAGTTGATGGCCGATAGAAGGTCATTTATCGCAAAACTTTACGGTTTTGCTGATGGAAAGAAGATTGAACTTATTCCTAACGAGGAAGAGGCCAATGACATTGTCAAGGCTTTAGAAGGAGCAGTTTACACTGTTTCTGACCTTAAAAAGGGTAAACGTACCCGTCAACCGGCTCCTCCCTTTATTACCTCAACACTTCAACAAGAGGCTTCAAGAAAATTGGGCTTCACAGGTCAAAAGACAATGCGTATCGCTCAACAACTTTACGAAGGTGTTGAAATTCCCGAGTTTGGCGTTACAGGTTTGATTACCTATATGCGTACCGACTCCTTGCGTATTTCCGAAGAAGCAAGAAGCAGTGCGAGAGAATATATAACCAACAAATTTGGTGAGAAATATTTACCCGAAAAGCCAAGATATTTCAAAACCAAGGGCAACGCCCAAGATGCTCACGAAGCAATCAGACCTACTATGATTGGTCTTGAGCCTGAGTCACTTAAAGGTTCACTTTCTACCGAACAATACAAGTTATATAAACTTATTTGGGATAGATTTATTGCATCTTTAATGGCTGCTTGTATTCATAATACCGTTAATGTTGATATCACTGCCGGTGATTACCTCTTTAAAGCAAGTGGATACTCGGTTGCATTTGATGGTTATACCACCCTTTATGTTGAGGGTAAGGATGATGAAACATCTGATGAGGTTAATTTGCCTGAAATGAAAAAGGGCGATGTTGTTAAGTTTAAGGAATTAAAGCCTTTGCAACATTTTACCCAACCACAGCCCAGATATACCGAGCCTACCTTGATTAAGGCTTTGGAAGAAAATGGTATCGGCAGACCTTCAACCTACGCTTCAATTCTTTCGAATATTTTAAATCGTGATTACATTGAGCGTGAGAAAAAATCCCTTAAACCTACCAATTTGGGTATGGTTATCGTTGATCTTTTGGTTGAACATTTTGACAAGATTTTTGATATTAAGTTTACTGCAGGTTTAGAAACAAAACTTGATAAAATTGCTGCAGGTGAACTTGAGTGGATTAAAACAATTTCAGCCTTTTATGATGATTTTAACAAACTTCACAAAAAGGCCGAAACCGACCTTGACGGTAAAAGGGTTAAGGTTCCTGCAACCGAAACCGATGTTTTGTGTGAAAAATGTGGCAGCAAGATGGTAATTCGTTCAAGCCGTTTTGGTAAATTCTTGGCTTGTCCTAATTATCCTAAGTGCCGTAACACAAAGCCTATGCCCGAGGATGAGGTTAAAGAGCCATGTCCAAAATGTGGTGCTAAACTTGTTAAGAAAATCTCCAAAAAGGGCAAAAAGTTCTATGGTTGCTCCAATTATCCCAAGTGTGACTTTGCTGCTCCCGGTGTTCCTACAGGTGAGACCTGTCCCGAGTGTGGTGGATTTTTGGTTAAGGGTACAAGAGGAAGAGCATATTGCTTAAATGCCGATTGTTCCACAAGAAAAAGTAAAAAGGAAAACTAAATGAATAAAGCTATTGTTTTAGGTGGTGGTCTTGCAGGTTGCGAAGCTGCAATGCAGTTGGCAAATCGTGGCATAAAGGTTACTTTATACGAAATGAAACCTGTAAGAAAAACACCTGCGCATAAAAGCGATTTGTTGGCCGAACTTGTTTGCTCAAATTCTTTGAAGGCTAACCGAGTTGACTCGGCAGCAGGTCTTTTAAAGGAAGAAATGCGAATTCTCGGTTCGGTTTGTTTGAAAAGTGCTGATTTGGCTTCGGTGCCTGCAGGTGGTGCTTTGGCAGTTGACCGTGATATATTTTCTAAATATATTACCGATGAAATTTACAATCATCCAAACATAACCGTTAAAAACGAGGTTGTGGAAGAAATTCCGAAGACAGAAGTTTGTGTGGTGGCAACCGGCCCTTTAACCGATGGCAAATTGGCCGAAGAAATCGAAGCACTTTGTGAAGATGGAAGTCTTAGTTTCTTTGATGCTGCAGCTCCTATTATTACTGCCGAAAGTATTGATATTAGTATTGCTTTCACTGCATCAAGATACGGCAAGGGAACTGATGATTACATCAACTGCCCCTTCAACAAAGAAGAATATGAAGCCTTTCACAAAGAGTTAATAAGTGCTGAATCGGCTCCACTTAAAGATTTTGATAAACCTTTTAAGGTTTATGAAGGTTGTATGCCTATTGAGGTTTTGGCAAAAAGGGGAGAAGACTCAATTCGTTTTGGCCCCTTAAAACCTGTTGGTCTAACTGACCCGAGAACAGGTCACAGACCTTGGGCTGTGGTTCAGCTTAGAAAAGAAAATAAAGAGGGTACTCTTTATAACATTGTCGGTTTCCAAACCAACTTGAAATTCCCCGAGCAAAAGCGTGTTTTTTCAATGATACCAGGTTTGCAAAATGCTGAATTTATGAGATACGGTGTTATGCACCGAAATACCTTTATAAATTCGCCAAAACTTTTAAATCGTAACCTTTCCTTGAAAGCAAACCCCAAAATTTTCTTTGCAGGTCAAATTTCGGGCGTTGAAGGTTATATGGAATCGGCTTCAAGTGGTATTGTTGCAGGAATTAATGCCGCAGCTGAAATTTTGGGCGAAAAACCTTTGATTTTGCCTGAGTTTTCAATGATTGGCGCTTTGCTTAATTACATTTGCGATGAATCGGTTGTTGATTTTCAACCTATGGGTGCAAATTTTGGTATTTTACCTGCTTTGCCTCAAAAAATTCGTGATAAAAAAGAACGATATGGAGCATTAGCTAATCGTTCTTTAGAATGGTTTAAAAATTTAGAGGAGTGTTAAATATGCGTGTTGTTGTAGATGCTTTCGGTGGCGATAATGCACCTTTAGAAATTGTTAAGGGAGCCTGTCTTGCTTCTAATGAATTAGGTTGTGATATTACCCTTACAGGTAACGAGCAAACTATAAATTCTATCATTTCGGAAAATGGTTTACAATTTAAAGGTGATTTGAAAATCGTTCATACCGAAGATGTAATTTCAATGCACGATGACCCCACATCACTTTTAAAGGCTCATAAAGACAGTTCGATGGCTTTGGCTTTTAAGGAATTGGCTGAAGATAATGCCGACGCTTTCGTTTCGGCTGGTTCAACCGGCGCTTTGGTTGTGGGTGGAACACTTATTGTTAAAAGAATAAAAGGAATTAAACGCCCTGCTTTAGGAGGTATGATACCTTCTCCCAAAGGCCATTATATGATGATGGATATGGGCGCTAACGCTGAATGCCGTCCCGAAATGCTCGAGCAATTCGGTATTATGGCAAGTGCATATTTAAAGGGTGTTGAGGGTATTGAAAACCCCACTATTGGACTTTTGAATATTGGAACCGAGGATACAAAGGGCACCGAACTTCAAAAGGAAGCTTACAAATTACTTGAAGCTGCACCCATTAACTTTATCGGTAATGTTGAGTCCCGTGAAATGCCCAAAGGTGTTTGCGATGCTGTTATTACCGATGGTTTTACAGGAAATATTGCTCTTAAATTAATTGAGGGTACAGCAATTACCTTCTTTAAATTAATCAAAAACGCATTATATAAAAGCATATTTAATAAACTTGCTGCTTTAGTGATAAAAAAAGACCTTTATGCCATAAAAGGTATGATGGATAGTTCCGAAGTTGGTGGCGCACCATTACTTGGTGTTAGAAAAACCGTTATTAAGGCACACGGTAATTCCGATGCAAAGGCAATTAAAAACGCTATCCGTCAGGCTATTGCTATTACCGAAACAAAGGTTATTGATGCTATTTCAAATAATTTAGGTTAAGGAAAATTAAAATGAAAACCTTGCAGGAAAAATTAAAATATAAATTTAATAATGAAGGTTTGCTTCTCAACGCTTTAACCCACTCATCCTATGCAAACGAAGTACGTAATGGTGTTTCTTCTAACGAGCGTTTGGAGTTTTTGGGTGACTCGGTTTTGTCTATAATCGTTTCCGAGTATATTTATAAAAAGTTTAATAATCTACCCGAAGGTGAACTTACAAAAATCAGGGCTTCCTTGGTTTGTGAAAAAACACTTTGCCAATTTTCTCGTGAATTGGATTTGGGCGATTATCTTCGTTTAGGCAAGGGTGAAGAAAAGGGTGGTGGCCGTGAAAGAGATTCCATTTTGGCCGATGCTTTTGAGGCTGTTTTGGCTGCTATGTATCTTGACGGTGGCTTTGAAAAAGCCAAAACCCATGTTTTGAAATTTATTAAGGATGAGTTGTTTAATCCAAGCGAAACCGAGAGTTTTAAGGATTACAAAACTGCTTTGCAAGAAATTATTCAAAGAAACCCTGAAGAATCGGTTACATATATTCTAACCGGTGAATCAGGACCCGACCACGATAAGGTATTTGAGGTTGAGGTTAGACTTAATTCCAATACCATTGGTAAGGGTAAGGGCAAGAATAAAAAACAAGCCGAGCAATTTGCAGCTAAAGAGGCGTTGCAACTTATGGGTGCTGAAATATGAGTTCAAAACACTCTAATATTTCAATTTTCGTTCCTCATATCGGTTGTCCTAATAAATGCAGTTTTTGTAATCAAAGATATATAACGGGTGCTTTTAAGGCGCCTACCGTTAGAGATGTGGCTATTGCCGTTAAAAACGCTCAAATGAGTCCTAATTACGATCCCAAAACCACCGAAATTGCTTATTTTGGTGGAAGTTTTACTGCTATTAATCGCAACTATATGTTAAGGCTTTTAAGGGTTGCACATCGTTTTGTTAAAAGTGGAGTTGTTAGTGGAATTAGAGTTTCCACCCGCCCTGATGCAATTGATGATGAAATTTTAACCCTTTTAAAGGAATATTCGGTAACTGCTATTGAACTTGGAGCCCAAAGTTTAAACGATCGGGTTTTAAGACTTAATAATAGAGGGCACAAGGTTTCCGACGTTGTTAAGGCTGCAAAAAAGATTAGGGAACACGGCTTTGAACTGGGACTTCAAATAATGACAGGCCTTTATGCTGACAGTGATGCATCGGCAATTAAAACTGCCGAAAAGGTCATTGAAATCAAGCCTGATACGGTTAGAATTTATCCCACAATAGTTTTAAAGGATACCGATTTAGAGGCCTTATATCTTGATAATATTTATAAGCCACAAACTTTAGATAATGCAATTAGTTTGGCTTCTAAATTATATAAAATGTTTACCGATAACTCAATTCGTGTAATTCGTTTAGGGCTACATTCCATAGAACAAAGTGCGTATATTGATGGCCCTTGGCATCCTGCCTTTAGTGAACTTTGTCAATCCCAAATTTTGCTTAATGAAGTTTTGGATAAAATTCAGGAAAAAGGCAATTACACAATCTATGTTGGTAAATCGGATGTTTCAAAAATGATAGGTCAAAAACGCAGTAATATTTTGCATTTGGAAAGCAAAGGAATTTACTGCAAAGTTAAATGTGATAATACTTTAGGAAATTTACAAGTTAGAATAGAAAGAGAAGTGTAAAATATGCTCTTAAGCTCAATTCAGGTACAAGGCTTTAAATCTTTTGCCGATAAAACTGTTTTAAAGTTTGGCAAGGGTATAACAGCTGTTGTTGGACCTAACGGAAGTGGAAAAAGTAATATTTCCGATGCTGTTCGTTGGGTACTTGGTGAGCAATCCACAAAAAGTCTTCGTGGTCAGTCGATGGAAGATGTTATTTTCGGTGGTACCGAAACCCGTCGCCCCCACGGTTTTTGTGAAGTTACTTTAAATATTGATAACTCGGACAGAACACTCAATTTTGACAATGATGATGTTAGCATTACCCGTCGCTATTACCGTTCTCACGAAAGTGAGTACGCTATTAACGGCGTTTTGGTGCGTTTGAAGGATATCCACGAGTTGTTTATGGATACCGGTCTTGGCCGTGACGGTTATTCTATGATTGGTCAAGGTAAAATTGATAATATCATTAGTTCAAAATCAGGTGAGAGAAGAGATATCTTCGAAGAGGCTTCGGGTATTTCAAAGTACCGTTATCGCAAGATAGAAGCCGAGCGTAAACTCGTTTCGGCCGAGGATAACCTACTTAGACTTCATGATATTTTGGATGAATTAAAGGGAAGAGTAGGCCCCTTAAAAGAGCAAAGCGCCAAGGCTCAAAAGTTCTTGGATTTGGCCGATGAAAAGAAGAAACTTGAAATCGGTCTTTGGCTTTACACTTTAAACAATTCAAAAGAAACATTAAGACAGCAAGAAAGCAAAATTGCTTTGGCTGAACTTACCTATAAAGAAATTGAAAAAGATTTAGAAGAATTTGACCGTAAAACCGAGGAGAATACTGCTTATTTTGCAAGACTCACTTCGGAAATTGAGGGTGAAAGACTTAACATTTCTTCGGTTAACGAGCAAATCGTTAAACTTGACGGTCAAGTAACTTTGTTAGAGTCCAACATTTCTCACAACAACGAAAATGTGATTCGTTTAAATGAGGAAAAATCAGGTCTCGGCAAAACCGATATTGAAGCAAAGGATGAAATTTCCCAAAAGGAAAATGAAATTGCTGCTAAAAATGAAACCAAAACAGTTTTGGCTGAAAAACTCGCTGTTTTGGAGAAGGAATTGTCCGAATTATTAAGCGATAGCGACAGCATTTCAAGACAAATTGAGGCTCAAATTAAAGAATTAAATGTAATTTCTCAACTTGGCGCCGATTTGAAGGTTGAAGTTGTTACAGCCCAAACTGCTACCGAGGATATTAATGCTCGTGAGTCGGTTTTAAAGGCTCAAAAGTCGGAAATCGAAGACAGTATTGCTTCTTTAAAAACCGAAGCTGAAGAAACACAGAATCTTCTTAAATCTTTAGAGGAGAGAGAAGTTTCGTCTTCTAATATGTTAAAGGGTTATGAGCTTAAGGCTAATTCCTTTAATGAAAAAATTGAAAACTTAAAGACCGAAAACGATAATTTAAACCTTGATGTTGAGGCTAAAAAGCGTCGTATTCAAATTTTAAAGGACCTTGAAAATAATCTTGAAGGTTTTGGCTTTGCCGTTAAAACCGTTGTAGCTCAAAGCGAGACAGGTGTTTTAAAGGGTATTTGTGGTCCCGTTTCAAAGTTAATTAAGGTTGATGGGGAATATAGCATTGCCATTGAAACTGCTTTAGGTAATGCAATTCAAAATGTTATTGTTGATACCGAGGCTGATGCTAAGCGAGCTATTAATTACCTTAAAAATAATAAGGGTGGCCGTGCAACCTTCTTGCCTGTTGCCACCATCAAATCAAGAGAGTTTAAAGAAACCGGATTTGAGAGTATGTTTGGCTTTATCGGTAATGCTGCCGATTTAGTTAGTTGCGACAAGAAATATAACGAGATTATCAGATACCTTTTAGGTGGTACCGTTGTGGCTGATGATATTGATTCGGCTGCTACTATCGCTAAAAAATTTGGTTATCGTTTTAAGGTTGTTACCCTTGACGGTCAAGTTATTAATGCCGGTGGTTCTTTAACCGGTGGTTCCTTGTCGAAGCATTCGGGTATTTTAAGCCGTTCTTCCGACATTACTAAGCTTGAAACCGAAGTTGAAAAGTTAAGTGTTAAACTTAAAGGCATTTCAGAAAACCTTGAAAATGAAATTGCCAATTTGGCAAAACTTGATGCTGAAATTACTTCCTTAAAGGCTGAACTTACCACCGTTAATGAGGATAAAATTCGCAGTCTTGCTGAACTTAGAAGATTAGAAGATTTGATTTCAAATGCTACTTTAAATCTTCAAAATATTGAAAATGAAGAGAAGGCAAACAGCGAAAAACTTTTGGCATTAAATGAAAAAGCAGAGGATTCTTCCAAGAAAATCACCGAACTTGAAGCCAAGAAAACTGCTTTGCAAACCGAAATTGATAGCATGACTGGTGGTCGTGATTCACTTTCGGCTAAGCGTGAATCTTTGGGTGATGAAATTACATCGGTTAAACTCAGCATCATTGAAACCGAAAAGGATATTCAGTCCTTGGCATCGGCCAAAAACACCATAATCAATTTAATTTCAAGCCGTGAAAAACGTGCTTTGGAAATTGATGCTGAAATTAAGGATTTACAACTTGGTAACACTCAAATTGAGGCTACTATTAATGATACCAAAAACGAGATTTCTCGTTTGAAACAGTCTATTGTTGATGCTGAAAACAACATTAACGATATGCTTGAAAAGAGAAACAACACTGAAAAATCAGGTGTTGAACTTCGTAATAGTGAGCGTGAAAAAACTGCTAAGCGTGAGCAGGTTGGTGGCGAATTGGCCCGTCTTGTTGAACGTAAAGAGGTTATGATGCGTGAGTATGACGAGGTTATTGCAAAACTCTTTGATGAATATCAATTAACAAGAAGCGAAGCCGAAGCACTTGGAATTGAAATTGAAAATCTTTCCGAGGCTAAGAAAACTCTTGCCGAAATTAAGGGTAAAATTCGCTCTCTTGGTAATGTTAACGTTGCTGCAATTGAGGAATATAAGGAAGTTAGTGAGCGTTACGAGTTCTTATCAGCTCAGGTTGATGATGTTGAAAAGACAAGAAGCGAACTTTACAAACTTATTAATCAATTAACAACCCAAATGAAGGATATCTTCACGGTTGGTTTTGAAAAGATTAGCAACAACTTCTCCAAAACATTTGTTGAATTGTTTGGTGGTGGAAGCGCAAGTCTTTCACTCTCCGACCCTGAAAATATTTTGGAAAGTGGAATTGACATTAATGTTAAATTACCCGGTAAAAATGTACCTAGTCTTGACGGTCTTTCGGGTGGTGAAAAGGCGCTTATCGCCCTTTCAATTTACTTCTCCATTATGCGTGTTAACGCTCCTCCTTTCTGCTTCTTGGATGAGGTTGACACTGCGTTGGATGACATTAACGTTGAACGCTTTGCAAACTATATGAAAGACTCTGACTTTGCAACCCAGTTTATTTGCGTAACCCACCGTCGTGGTACCATGGAAGCTGCTGATATGCTTTATGGTGTTACAATGCAAGAAAAGGGTGTTACAAAGTTATTAGAGTTAAATGTTTCTGAACTTGAAAAGAAACTTGAACTTACCGAAACTGCATAATTTATAAACAGGGAAGTGCCTTATGGGATTTTTTAGCAAAATTAAGTCGGGATTACAAAAGACCCGTTCTTCAATTAGTAATAGTGTTAACAGCATTATTAACAGCTTCACAAAAATTGATGAAGAATTGTTTGAGGAACTTGAAGAAATCCTTGTAATGTCTGACATTGGTGTTGCCACATCTACCGAAATTTGTGATAAAATGCGTGCAAAAATCAAAGAAACAGGCGAAACCGACCCTAACAACATTAAATCAATGATGAAGGAAATCATTGTGGAAATGTTGGGTGAGGATGAAGGTTTGAATTTAAATACCAAACCTTCGGTTATACTTGTTATCGGCGTAAACGGTGTTGGCAAGACTACATCTATCGGTAAAATTTCAGCCCAGCTTAAAAACGAAGGTAAAAATGTTGTTTTGGGTGCTGCCGATACCTTCCGTGCTGCTGCCATCGACCAACTTGAGGTTTGGAGTCAGCGTGCAGGTGTTTCAATGGTTAAAAGTGTTGAGGGTACCGACCCTGCTTCGGTTGTTTTTGATACAATAGCATCGGCTAAGGCTAAGGGTGCTGATGTTATCATTTGCGATACAGCGGGCCGTCTTCACAATAAGAAAAACCTTATGGATGAACTTGCTAAAATTAACCGTGTTGTTTCAAGAGAATTGCCCGACGCTTCGATTGAAACTTTGCTTGTTCTTGATTCAACAACAGGCCAAAACGCTGTTAACCAAGCAAAAGAATTTAAAAATGTTACCAACATTACAGGTATTGTTTTAACCAAACTTGACGGCACTGCCAAGGGTGGTATCATAATCCCAATTAAGAACGAATTAAACATTCCTGTTAAGTATATCGGTGTTGGTGAAGGAATTGATGATTTGCAACCCTTTAACGCTAAAGAGTTTGCTGATGGAATTTTTGAGGTTTAAAAATGAAGGTATTTATTGCAACAAAAAACGCAAAAAAACTAATTGAACTTGAAAGAATTTTAACACCTTTGGGTTTTGAAGTTTTAAGTGAAAAAGATTTGGACAAGCCTTTAGGTGAGGTTGAAGAAACCGGCACAACATTTGCCGAAAATGCTCTTTTAAAAGCAAAGGCAGGTTTGGAACTCACCGGTTTGATTTCGGTTGCTGATGACTCGGGTATTTGCGTTGATTATTTAAACGGTGCTCCCGGTATTTATTCGGCTCGTTATTCGGGTGGTCACGGCAACGATGAGGAAAATAACAAGAAAATCCTTCGTGAACTTGAAGGCGTTCCCATGGAGCAAAGAGGCGCCCATTATTCGGCTGCCATTGCTTGTGTTTTCCCTGATGGCAGAAGTTTTACAGTTCAGGGTGACTGTTTCGGTCATATCGCTTTTGAAGAAAGTGGAACCCAAGGTTTTGGTTATGACCCATTATTTATAAGTGAAAAGGGTTGTTTCGGTCATTTAAGCGCCGAAGAAAAGGACGAAATCAGTCATCGTGGTAAGGCACTTAGACTATTTAAAGAAGAATTAACAAAATATATTTAAGTGAGGAAAATTATGTTAAACAGCAGACAAAGAGCTCAACTTAGAGGTATGGCTAACGATTATGATACCATTTTACAGGTTGGTAAGTCGGGTATTTTAGACACAACCGTTAAACAGGTTGTTGATGCTCTTGAAGCAAGAGAATTAATTAAACTTAAAATTCTTGAAACTTGTCCCACAACCGTTAGAGAAACTGCCGACCAGTTGGCTGAGGCTACAGGTAGCGATGTTGTTCAAGTTATCGGAAGCAAGTTTATTCTTTATAAAGAAAGCAAAAATAATAAAACCATTAAGTTGGTGAAATAATGTTAACTGCTATTTTTGGTGGAACCTTTAATCCTTTGCATATGGGGCATTATAAGATTTTAGAGGTGTTAAACAACGACCCTAAAATTGAAAAAATCCTTCTTATGCCTGATAGATTACCACCCCACAAAACAGCTGAATTTTTAATTGATGATGAAACCCGTTTGGAAATGTGCCGTATTGTGGCAAGCGAGTTTTCGAAATGCGAATTGTGTTTAATCGAGTTTGAACGAGAAGGCAAAAGTTACACCATAGACACTGTGAAACTTTTGCAAAGCCGTTATCCTTCCCAAGATTTTGCATTTGTAATGGGTGGGGATATGTTGGTTTATTTCGACAAATGGTATAATTTCGAAGAACTTATGAAATTGTTGCCATTTATTGTTTTTTCAAGAACAGCAACCGAAAAGACCGAGTTTGAAACCTCAGTTTCACAGTTTTCAAAAATGGGTATGGAGATTATCTTAAAGGATGATATAATCCCGGATATTTCTTCAACTCAGGTTAGGGCGAATTTTAAGGGATTAAAAGATTTGGTTCCTGTTTCTATATACGATTTCTTAACCGAAAGAGGAGTTTATTGTGGATAAAATTAAGGAATATAAAAATATACTCGCCAAAAGGTTAGGAGATGATAGATATTATCATTCCCTTTGTGTTGCCGATGAAGCCTTACGTTTGGCCGAAAAATACGGTGGCGATAAGGACAAGTGTTATTTAGCAGGACTTTTACACGATATTACTAAAAACGATAGCCCTGAAGAGCACTTGAAAATTTTTGACAGTTTTGGTATAATGTTATCTGTTATTGAAAAAAATGCCATGAAGCTTTGGCATGCAATTTCGGGTGCAGCTTATATTGAAAATTATTTAGAAATTAAAGATGACGAAATTTTAGATGCTGTTAGGTATCATACAACTGCAAAGGCTGATATGTCTTTGACTGCAAAGATTTTATATCTTGCTGATTTTACTTCTAAAGACCGAAATTATCCCGATGTAAATATCATGCGAAAACTTGTGGATAAATCATTGGATGAGGCGTTTATTTATGCCCTTCAGTATTCGATTATAGATTTAACCGAACGCTCGAAAGCCATTCATCCTGATACTGTTTCGGCTTTTAATCAAGTAGTTCTTAATTTGGAGGAATCCTAATGGAAAGTTTAGAAATTATAACCATTGCTGCTAATGCCCTTAACGAGAAAAAAGGTAGGGACATTTCGGCAATTAAAATTGGCGACCTTACAGTACTTGCTGATTATTTCTTGCTTTGTACTGCAAATTCTTCAACTCAGGTTCGTGCCCTTTGTGATGAGGTTGAAGAAAAGTTAGAGGAAGCAGGTTTAAGACCCCATCATATTGAAGGAAGAGCTACCGGTTGGGTTGCCCTTGACTATGGTTCGGTAATTATTCATGTGTTCGGCCGTAATGAGCGTGAGTTCTATGACCTTGACAAAATGTGGAGTGACGGCGAACAGGTTGATTTAGATAAAATTCTTGTAAACGAAAAAGAGGATTAATGATGGAAAATTTTTACAATTACAGTGCGATTGAGAAAAAGTGGCAGGACATTTGGGATGAAAAACAAACCTTTGCTGCTAAAAATGACTATACATTGCCTAAATTCTATGGCCTTGTTGAGTTTCCTTATCCTTCGGGTCAAGGTTTGCATGTAGGACATCCTCGTTCTTACACTGCTTTAGATATTGTTAGCCGTAAAAAGAGACTTGAAGGTTACAATGTTTTGTATCCAATGGGTTGGGATGCTTTCGGTCTTCCTACCGAAAACTTTGCAATTAAAAACCATATCCATCCTTCAATCGTTACCGAAAACAATATTGCAAACTTTAAGAGACAGCTTAAATCTTTAGGTTTCTCTTTTGACTGGGCTCGTGAAGTTAATACAACCGACCCTTCATATTACAAGTGGACCCAATGGATTTTCTTGCAACTCTTCAAAAAAGGTTTGGCTTATAAAAGTCAAATGGCTGTTAACTGGTGTACTTCTTGTAAGTGCGTTTTGGCTAACGAAGAGGTTGTAAATGGCGTTTGCGAGCGTTGTGGTAGCGAGGTTGTTCAAAAGGAAAAGAGCCAATGGATGCTCAAGATTACCGAGTATGCTGAGAAACTTTTGGACGGCTTAAACGATGTTGATTTTATCGACCGTGTTAAGACCCAACAAAGAAACTGGATTGGCCGTTCTTACGGTACTCAAGTTACCTTTAACACCAATATTGGTGATACTTTTGATATCTTTACCACCCGTGCTGATACCTTGTTTGGTGTTACATATATGGTTATGTCTCCCGAACATCCTTTGCTTAGCAAATGGGCTGATAAGATTAAAAATTTTGATGAAGTTAAGGAATATCAAGTTTCTGCTTCTAAAAAGTCCGACTTTGAACGTACCGAGTTGGCAAAGGATAAGACCGGTGTTATGCTTCAAGGTGTTACTGCCATTAACCCTGTTAATAACACCGAAATTCCGATTTTCATTTCCGACTATGTATTAATTTCTTACGGTACTGGTGCTATTATGGCCGTTCCTGCTCACGATACTCGTGACTGGGAGTTCGCAAAGAAATTTAATCTTCCAATTATTGAGGTTGTTGCAGGTGGCGATGATGTTCAAGCAGCAGCATTTACCGACTGTGCAACAGGAACTCTTGTTAACTCCGATTTCTTAAACGGTTTATCGGTTGAAGATGCTAAGGTTAAAATCCAAGAATGGTTAACTGAAAAGGGAATTGGTAGCGTTAAGACTAACTACAAACTTCGTGACTGGGTATTCTCCCGTCAAAGATATTGGGGCGAACCCATCCCTGTTGTTCACTGTGAGAAATGTGGATATGTTCCACTACCTGAAAGTGAACTTCCTTTGGTTCTTCCTAATGTTGATTCCTATGAGCCTACCGATAACGGTGAGTCACCTTTGGCTAAGATGACCGACTGGGTTAATACAACCTGTCCTCACTGTGGCGCTCCTGCTAAGCGTGAGACCGATACTATGCCTCAATGGGCTGGTTCTTCCTGGTATTTCTTAAGATATTGTGACCCACACAATGATAAGGAATTGGCTTCTAAAGAAGCACTTGAATATTGGTGCCCTGTTGACTGGTATAACGGTGGTATGGAACACACCACACTTCACTTGTTATACAGCCGTATCTGGCATAAATTCCTTTATGATATTGGCGTTGTTCCTAACGCTGAACCTTATTCAAAGCGTACCAGCCACGGTATGATTTTGGGTGAGAACGGCGAGAAGATGTCTAAGTCAAGAGGCAACGTTGTTAACCCCGATGAAATAATTGAAAATTACGGCGCTGATACTATGCGTGTATATGAAATGTTTATCGGTGACTTTGAAAAGGCAGCTCCTTGGAGTCAGTCTTCCATCAAGGGTAGTAAGCGTTTCTTAGATAAGGTTTGGGCTTTAACTAATATTTTAGTTGAGGGTGAATACCGTAAGGAAATTGAGGCTGAAATTCACAGAACCATCAAGAAGGTTACTGAGGATATTGAAGGTCTTAAGATGAATACTGCCATTGCAGCACTTATGTCCTTGCTTAATACAATTCAATCTACCGGTAAGATTACCCGTGATGAATTTAAAACATTTATTATTCTTTTAAATCCCTTTGCACCTCATATTACCGAAGAATTATGGGTAAATTGTGGATTTGAAGGTATGCTTAACGAAACCAAGTGGCCCACCTTTGATGAAGCAAAATGTGTTGATGCAACGGTTGAGATTGTTGTTCAAATCAATGGCAAAATTAAGGCTCGTTTAAATGTTGCTGCCGATATTTCTTCGGCTGATGCTTTAGCTCTCGCTAAGAGTAACGAAAGCATCCAAAATGAGATTTCGGGCAAAACAATCATAAAAGAACTCTATGTTCCTAAAAAATTGGTAAATATTGTTGTTAAATAGAAAAAAACTGTTGCAAAATGTTTACAGTTATGCTATTATAATATAGCATTTGTATATACGGAGGTGATACCTGGTGAGCGTAGTTGAATATATTGTTGGCGCTGCAGTAATTATTGTTGCATTAATCATAATTGCAGTCGTTCTTTTACAGCAAGGTCGTCGTTCAGGCATTAACGGTGCTATTTCCGGTGGTGCTGATACTTTCCTTTCTAAAAATAAGGCTAGAACAGTTGATGCTTTGTTAGCTCGCTGGACAAAGTATATTGCTGTGCTTTTCTTTGTACTCGCTATTGTAGCTAACTTTATAGCTATTAGAATGGGCGCAAAATAATGTGGTTTTAACTACATAAAAAATACTAAATTAAACCCCTGCATTTTTGCGGAGGGAGGGAATATTAATGAGTCAAGTAAGAATTAAAGAAAACG
>JAZNLZ010000010.1:0-15610 GCA_045579365.1 Acutalibacteraceae bacterium | reverse complement strand
GAATGATTTTTTGAAAAAGGAAATGCCTAAGGACGAATTTATTAAAAAAAGAGTTGAACGTCAAAAGAAAATTAGAAAAAGGCGACTCATTGCTTTTTTCATAATATTTATAATTATGCTTTTATGCGCCGGTGCTGTGCTTTCGCTTACTGTATTTTTTCCCATTGAAAGCATTAGCATAAAGGGTAGTGAAATTTATACTACCGAGGAAATTTTGGAAGCATCGAACATAACAAAAGGGGATAACCTTTTTGCAGTAAACCGAGAAAAAATTGAAAATGTGATTAAGCGCAAACTTCCATTTGTTGAAAAAATTGAATTTAAAAGGGAATTGCCCGATACTTTGAAAATTACCGTTACCGATGCTGTGGAGGTTGCAACCTTTAAATCAAATAAAAAATATTACACCGTTTCATCGTCAGGTTGGGTTTTGGAAGAAAACAAAAAGCAACCTAAAAAACTAACAAATATAATTTGCGATGTTAAGTGTAAAGTAGGTAGCGAAGTGGTTTTTAACAAGGCCGAAGAAAAGGAATTGTTAGAAACAATTTCGGCAGCGCTTGACGGTAAGGATTTAGAGATTAATTCCATTGATATTACTAATTTAGCGTCTTTAAAATTAGAGGTTGAGGGCCGTTTTGATGTGGATTTGGGTAATGCCAATAACATCCCTGAAAAAATCAACCATTTAGTAGGAATGCTTGAAAAAATAGATCCTGAAAAAAGCGGTAAAATTAACCTTAGCATGTGGTCAAGTGACAATACAAAAGGTACTTTTATTGCCGATAAAAAATAATGTATAAAAAATATTACAAAATTGTAATAAAACAGTTGAAATTTTAAATAAAGTATGATATTATCAATGTGTATGATAATATCTACTTGGAAATTAATATAAATACGGAGGAATTTAAAATGGCATTTGAAGTAGCAGAGCCAAATGTAGTTCAAATCAAGGTTGTAGGTGTCGGTGGAGGCGGCGGTAACGCAATTAACCGCATGGTTGACGCTGGCGTTAAAGGTGTTGAATTTGTTGCAGTTAACACCGATAAAGCAGCTTTAATTAAATCTAAAGCAACCCTTAAAATTCAAATTGGTGACAAGACCACTTCCGGCATGGGTGCAGGTGGTAATCCTGATAATGGTAGAGCAGCAGCTGAAGAGTCACGCGACGAAATCGCAGCAGCTATCAGAGATGCTGATATGATTTTCATTACCGCCGGTATGGGCGGTGGTACCGGTACCGGTGCAGCTCCTATCGTTGCATCTATCGCTAAGGAATTAGGTATCCTTACTGTTGGTATCGTTACAAAGCCCTTCGCTTTTGAAGGTAAGAAGAGAATGACTCAAGCTGAAGCAGGTATCGCTGCTTTGAAAGAAAGCGTAGATAGCCTTGTTGTAATCCCCAACGAGCGTCTTAAGTTCGTTAGCGAAGAGAAGATTACATTTAAGAATGCATTTGACATCGCTGATGATGTTCTTCGTCAAGGCGTTCAAAGCATTTCCGAGCTTATCAATGTTACTGCATTGGTTAACCTTGACTTTGCTGACGTACGCTCCATCATGTCTGATGCAGGTTATGCACACATGGGCGTTGGTGTTGCTACCGGTCGTGATAAGGCTGAGCAAGCAGCTCGTACTGCTATCAACAGTCCTCTTATCGAGACTTCAATGGATAATGCTCGTGGCGTAATCATCAGCATTACCGGTTCTGACGATATCGGTCTTGAAGAGGTTGAACTTGCTTCTTCTATCATTTCTGATATGGCTCATCCTGATGCAACCATCATTTGGGGTGCTCAACTTGATGACACTCTTGAGGATACTATCCGTGTAACCGTTGTTGCTACCGGTTTAGGTGATGACCGTAAAGATGACAAAAACGATTTGGCTTCTTTCTTAAACACCACCAGCGCTGATGACGATGAGACTTACACCGATGCTTTAAGCTTCTTTAAGCAATAATTAAATTAACAGCACATTTGTTTTATGCAAATGTGCTGTGCATTTTTATTACATTTTCGGAGAGGCGGGAAACCGTTTTCTCCGTTTGCTTTTTTATAAGGTTGTGCATTTTGCACAAAAGATATTCAATTATCGTGTTGTATATGTATAAGAAGGCGAAATATAAAAAAACACTTGCATATTTATTCATTATATGGTAATATTTATGCATAGAAAATAATGAAATATGCATATTTTGTGCATAACGGAGGAATTTTTATGAATAAAAAAGAAATTAAGAAGGTTGTACTTGCTTACTCAGGAGGCTTAGATACATCTATCATTATTCCTTGGCTTAAGGAAAACTATAATAATCCCGAAATTATTGCTGTTTCCGGTAACGTTGGCCAAGCCGATGAATTAGAAGGTCTTGAGGAGAAGGCAATTAAAACGGGCGCTTCCAAGTGCTACATTGAAGATTTAACCGAAGAATTCTTAACAGACTTCGTTTTCCCTTGTGTTCAAGCCGGTGCTAAATATGAAGATTATCTTTTAGGTACTGCATTTGCACGTCCTCCTATTGCCAAGAGAATTGTTGAAATCGCTTTAGCTGAGGGTGCTGACGCTATTTGCCACGGTTGTACCGGTAAGGGTAATGACCAAGTTCGTTTTGAGCTTGCTATTAAGGCTTTGGCTCCCGATTTAACCATCATCGCTCCTTGGAGAGAGTGGGAGATTAAATCTCGTGAAGAGGAAATCGCTTATGCTGAAGCTCACAATGTTCCTCTAAAGATTAACCGTGAGACTAACTATTCTAAGGATAAGAACATTTGGCACTTGTCACATGAAGGTCTTGACCTTGAAGACCCTGCAAACGAGCCTCAATACAATAAGGAAGGCTTCCTTGAAATGGGCGTTTCTCCTGAAATGGCTCCTGATAAGCCAACCTATGTTACAATTCACTTCGAGCAAGGCGTTCCCACTGCTGTTGACGGCAAGGAAATGGGTGCTGTAGAGTTGGTTGAAACACTTAACAAAATTGGTGGCGCAAACGGTATTGGTCTTTTAGATATCGTTGAAAACCGTCTTGTTGGTATGAAGTGCCGTGGCGTTTACGAGACTCCCGGTGGTGCCATCATTTACAAGGCACATAGCGCTCTCGAAATGCTTTGTCTTGACAAAGAAACTTCACATTACAAAGCATTAGTCGCTCAAAAGTTAGGCGAACTCGTTTACAATGCTCAATGGTTCTCACCCTTGACCGAGGCTATCCTTTCTTTTGTTAAAACAACCCAAAAAACAGTTACCGGTGATGTTACCTTAAAACTTTACAAGGGTAATATGATTAACGCAAGTATCACTTCTCCTTACACACTTTATGATCCCGAAATTGCTACCTTTGAAGAGGATGAAGTATATGATCAAACAGATGCTACCGGCTTCATTAACCTTTATGGTCTTCCTACATCTGTTTACGCTAAAATGAAGCAAAAAAATAACATTAAATAAAAGCAGGTATTTATAATGGATAAAATGTGGGCAGGAAGATTTGCCAAGGCTTTGGATAAACAGGCTGATGATTTTAATTCTTCCATTCATTTCGATTCGAGGATGTATAAACAGGATATTATAGGCTCTATTGCACACGCAGGAATGCTTTCAAAACAGGGTATAATTTCCGCGGAAGAAAAAGAACAAATTATCCAAGGTTTATCCGAAATTTTAGCTGATTTAGAAAGTGGTAAAATCGGATTTGATATGAATGCTGAAGATATTCATATGTTTGTTGAATCTGAACTTACTAAAAGAATCGGTGATGCAGGTAAAAAACTTCATACTGCAAGAAGTCGTAACGACCAAGTGGCTTTAGATATTCGTATGTATCTAAAGTCGGAGTGTGACCAAATAAGCGAACTTTTAAAGGATTTATTAAAGGTTATTCGCGATGTGGCTGCAGATAATAAGGATGCTATTATGCCTGGTTACACCCACTTGCAACGTGCCCAACCCATAACCTTTGCTCATCATATCTTGGCATACGGTATGATGTTTAGCAGAGATTTAGAAAGAATTTCCGATGCTTCTAAAAGAATGATGGCTTCTTGCCCCATCGGTTCTTGCGCACTGGCCGGTACTACATACAACACCGATAGAGCGTGGGAGGCTGAAACTTTAGGTTTTAGTGGAATTGCACTTAACAGTATTGATGGCGTTTCCGACCGTGATTTTTGTGTTGAATTGTTATCGGATTTTGCCATTGCAATGATGCACTTATCCCGTTTTTCCGAAGAGATTATTCTTTGGTCCAGTTGGGAATTTAAGTTTATTGAACTTGATGACAGTTATACAACAGGTTCAAGCATTATGCCCCAAAAGAAGAACCCTGATATGGCTGAACTTGTAAGGGGTAAAACAGGTAGGGTATATGGCGATTTAATGGCATTACTCACCACCCTTAAAGGTTTGCCCTTGGCATACAACAAGGATATGCAGGAGGATAAAGAGGCTATTTTCGATGCAATTGATACCATTAAGCAATGTTTAGGCGTATTTACTCCTATGCTTGCAACCATGAAAACATTGCCCGAAAATATGTTGGCTGCTGCAGGTAAAGGTTTCATTAATGCAACCGACTTGGCTGACTATCTTGTTAAAAAGGGTATGCCCTTTAGAAGCGCTTATAAAATCGTTGGTGAAATCGTGGCTTATTGCATTCAAAACGGCTTGATTTTGGAAACTATGTCCCTTGATAAATATAAGGAATTTGACAGTAGTTTTGAAAACGATTTGTTTAATGAGATTTCCCTTAAAACCTGTGTTGAAAAAAGAATTTCAGCAGGTGGAACAGGGGAGAAATCGGTAGAAAAGCAAATAGAATTTTTATCGGAGTTATTAAATGACTAAGATTTTTATTGATGGCAGTGCCGGAACAACCGGTCTTAGAATTGCCGAAAGATTACTTTCAAGAAAAGATATTGAACTTATTCGTTTAAGTGAAGAAAACCGTAAAGATATTAATGCTCGTAAAGAGGCTATAAATCAGGCAGACATTGTTTTTCTTTGTCTGCCCGATGTGGCTTCTATAGAGTCGGTTTCTCTTTGCGAAAACCCAAATACGGTTATTATCGATACCTCAACTGCTCATAGAACTAATAGTGACTGGGCGTATGGTTTTCCCGAACTTTCGAAAGAGTTTGAAGAAAGAATTAAAACTTCTAAACGAATTGCAAATCCCGGCTGCCACGCCAGTGGTTTTATCGCTTTAATTTATCCTTTAATTGAAAAGGGTATTTTAAAAGAGGATGCCTTGCTTTCTTGTGTTTCCTTGACCGGTTACAGTGGTGGAGGCAAGAAAATGATTGCCGAATATGAGGCTGAGGTAAGGGATATCCTTTTGGATGCACCTCGCCAATATGGTCTCACCCAAAATCATAAGCATCTTCCCGAAATGACTGCTATAACAGGAATTCAAAACCATCCTGCCTTTATGCCTATTGTAGGCGATTTTTACAGTGGTATGGAGGTTACTGTCCCCGTTTTCCCCGAAATGCTTAAAAAGGGCAATTTAGAGGAAATTAAGGCAGTTTACAAGGAGAAATACACAGGTCCTGTTGTAAATTTTGTGGAAGATTTCAGCGAAGATGGATTTGTTTCGGCTAATAAGTTAGGAAATAAAGACAGTATGGAAATTTCCGTTAGCGGAAATGATGATAGAATTTTACTTATGGCTCGTTACGATAACCTTGGAAAAGGTGCTTCGGGCGCTGCTGTTGAATGTATGAATATTGTGCTAGGTTGTGATGTTACAACCGGTTTGGATATATAGGAGTGTTAAAATTGAAGATTATTTCAGGTGGTGTAACTGCTGCAAAAGGCTTTAAAGCCAGTGGTGTTCACTGCGGTATCAGAAAAAATAAACTTAAAAAGGATTTGGCGTTAATTTACAGCGAGGTTAAGGCAAATGCTGCTGCTGTTTATACAACAAACGCTGTTAAAGGCGCACCATTAACCGTTACTAAAAACCATATTTCCGATGGATTTGCCAGTGCTATTATTTGTAATAGTGGCAACGCCAACACTTGCAATGCTAACGGTATTGAAATTGCTGAAAAAATGTCCGACCTTTTAGGAGATGCATTAAATATTTCTCCTTGTGATGTTGTTGTTGCTTCAACCGGCGTTATCGGTCAACCTTTGGATATTGATCCTATAAAGAACGGCATACCTGTTTTGATTTCTTCCTTGAATGAAAATGGTGGACACGATGCTGCCGAAGGTATAATGACAACCGACACTGTACCGAAAGAGGTTGCTGTTGAGTTTGAAATTGGTGGTAAAGTTTGTAAAATTGGTGGTATTGCAAAGGGTTCGGGTATGATTCATCCCAATATGGCAACCATGCTTGTTTTCATTACTACCGACTGTAAAATTAGTTCCGAAATGCTTCAAAAAGCACTTTCAACCGATATTCAAAGCACCTTCAATATGGTTAGTATTGATGGTGATACATCCACAAATGATATGGTTTGCGTTCTTGCAAACGGTATGGCTGAAAATGCTGAAATTTGTGAAGACAACGATGATTTTAAAACCTTTATGAGGGCTTTAAATACCGTTACTGTTAATCTTTGCAGAAAGATTGCAGGTGACGGCGAAGGTGCTACCAAACTTTTGGAATGCAAGGTTTGGGGTGCCCAAACCGAAGAAACAGCTAAAACTGTTGCAAAATCCGTAATTTGTTCTTCCCTTACAAAGGCTGCAATGTTTGGTGCCGATGCTAACTGGGGAAGGGTACTTTGCGCTATCGGTTACAGTAAAGCAAAGGTTGATGTTAACAAAATTGATGTTTCCTTCAAGTCAAACAAGGGTGAAATTCCTGTTTGTGTAAATGGCGCAGGAATTGAATTTTCCGAAGAAAAGGCAAAGGAAATTTTGCTTGAGGAAGTTATTGAAATTTTAATCAACCTAAATTCAGGTGAGGCAAGTTCCACTGCTTGGGGTTGCGACCTTACCTATGATTATGTAAAAATCAACGGCGATTATAGAACATAAAGCGAAGTGATTAGTATGTATATTGATGATATTACAAATGCTCAAAGAGCAGAGGTTTTAACAGCAGCATTGCCCTTTATCAAGATGTATTACGGCAAAATTGTTGTTGTTAAATACGGTGGCAATGCCATGATTAACGAGGCACTTAAACAACAGGTTATGGAAGACTTGGTTCTTCTACACTTGGTTGGTGTTAAGGTTGTTTTGGTTCACGGCGGTGGCCCTGAAATTACCGAAATGTTAAGCAAAGTGGGTAAAGAAACCAAGTTTGTAGATGGTTTGCGTGTTACCGATGCTGAAACTGCCGAGATAGTTCAAATGGTATTGGCAGGTAAGATTAATAAGAGTCTTGTAAACCTTTTAGGAACAAAGGGTGGTAAGGCAATGGGTATTTCGGGTATTGATGCTCACATTATTGAGGCTGAGGTTAAAGATGAGCGTTTAGGCTTTGTTGGCAACATTACAAAGGTAAATGTTGAACCCATTAAAAACCTTATTGATAACGATTATATACCCGTTATTTCAACCGTTGCTTGTGATGACAAGGGAAATGTTTATAATGTAAATGCCGATACTGCTGCTGCATATATTGCAGGTGCTTTAAATGCCGAGCGTTTAATTTCCATGACCGATATTGCAGGGATTTTAAAGGATAAGGATGACCCCACTTCTTTAATTCCTTGCATTGATGTTGCCGAAGCAAAGCAACTCTTTAGCGATGGTACAATTTCGGGTGGTATGATACCCAAGGTTGAGTGTTGCTTGGAAGCAATTGCAAAGGGTGTTAAAAAGGTTGTTATAATGGACGGTAGAGTACCTCATTCATTACTTATTGAAACCTTGACCGACGAAGGTGCCGGTACAATGGTTATAAAGGAAAAATAAAATGAATATTAAAGAAAAAGACAGTCTTTATCTTGCAAATACCTATGCTCGTTTCCCCTTGGTTTTAAAAGAGGGAAAGGGTTCTAAGGTAGTGGATGAAGATGGTAAAGAGTATATCGATTTAGCCACAGGAATTGCTGTTAATTCCTTCGGTTTTTGCGATGATGAGTGGATTTCGGCTGTAACAAAACAACTTAATACCTTGCAACATTCATCAAACCTTTATTATACCGAGCCTTGTGTAGAATTAGGCGAAGTTTTATGCAAAAGAACAGCTATGAAAAAGGTTTTCTTTTCTAATTCTGGTGCCGAGGCTAACGAGTGTGCCATAAAGGTTGCTCGTAAATATGCAGCCGAAAAGAAGGGTAGCGATTATTATACAATAATCACCCTTAAAAACAGTTTCCACGGCAGAACAATTACTACACTTGCTGCTACTGGTCAGGATGTTTTTCATAAGGACTTTTTGCCCTTGACCGATGGTTTTTGCTATGTTGAGGCTAATAATTGCGAAGAACTTATTAAAACGGTGGAAAATGGCAAAATTGCCGGTATAATGTTTGAAACCGTTCAGGGCGAGGGTGGTATTAACCCCTTAACCGAAGAATTTGTTAAGACGATTTTTGATTTAGCCGAAAAGTATGATATTGTTACCATTGCCGATGAAGTTCAAACAGGTAACGGAAGAACAGGCAAACTTTACGGATTTATGAACTATGGTGTTACACCTGACATTTTCACAACAGCTAAAGGTTTGGGCGGTGGATTACCTATCGGTGCCACTGCTTTGGGTCAAAAGGTGGAAAATGTTCTTAAATTTGGCGACCACGGTTCAACCTTTGGTGGCAACCCTGTTGCTTGTGCCGGTGCTTTAAGCATTATAAATCGCATTGATGACAGTCTTTTAGATGAGGTTAATGCGAAATCTAAGTATATTATTGATACTTTAAGCAAATGTGGTGGCGTTAAATCGGTTACAGGTAAGGGTTTAATGCTTGGCATTGAAACCATTAAGGATGCGGGAGAGGTAATTGCTGCAGCGGGGGAAAAGGGTGTTTTGGTAATCAAAGCCAAAAACAAGGTGAGACTTTTACCTGCGCTTAATATTCCTTTCAGTGACCTTGAAAAGGCAATTAATATTTTGTGTGAAGTTATAGGTGAATAATTATGGATTTTAAGGGCAAAAGCTTTTTAAAACTTTTAGATTTTTCGGCCGAAGAAATTGATTGTTTAATCGACTTGGCAGGCGAACTTAAAAATAAAAAGAAAATGGGCATTCCCCATAGACTTTGTGAGGGTAAAAACATTGCCCTTATCTTTGAAAAAACAAGCACACGTACCCGTTGTGCTTTTGAGGTTGCAGCCTATGACCTTGGAATGGGTGTAACCTATCTTGACCCATCAGGCTCTCAAATCGGCAAAAAAGAAAGCATTGCCGATACTGCAAGGGTTCTCGGTAGAATGTATGACGGTATTGAATACCGTGGTTTCGGTCAAGAAATTGTTGAAGATTTGGCTAAATATGCAGGAGTTCCCGTTTGGAACGGCTTGACTAATGAGTTCCATCCAACACAAATTTTGGCCGATTTTCTTACCATTAAAGAAAAGTTTGGTTACTTAAAGGGAATTAATTTTGTTTACATGGGCGATGCTCGTTATAATATGGGTAATTCCTTGATGGTAGGATGCGCTAAGATGGGCCTTAACTTTACTGCTTGCGCCCCCAAAAAGTATTTCCCCGATCAAGATTTAATTGTCCGGTGTGAGGAAATTGCAAAACTTTCGGGCGCCACCTTGCGTTTTGAAGAAGACCCCTTGAAGGCAACCGAAAATGCCGATGTTATTTACACCGATGTTTGGGTTTCAATGGGTGAACCGGCTGAGGTTTGGCAGGAGAGAATTAAGGAACTTTCACCTTATCAAGTTAATAAAAAATTAATGGCAAATGCCAAAGAAACAGCAGTATTTATGCACTGTCTTCCTGCTTTCCACGACCTTGGCACAGGCATTGGGAAAGAGATGTTTGAAAAGTTCGGCATAGGGGAGATGGAGGTTACAAACGAGGTGTTTGAAAGCGAACAATCCATTGTTTTTGATGAAGCCGAAAACCGTATGCATACCATAAAAGCTGTTATGGCAGCCACATTATAAGAATAAAAACTTTCATTATTTCATACTATTTTTCAGTAGGTGAATAATAATGAAAGTTTTTTTTATTGCAGTTTTTTCGGTCTTTTTGTTGGTCCTTTTATTTTTTTATATTAAAAGTCATAAATTCTTTAAAATGTTTATTTTCAACGCTTTTTTAGGACTTTCGCTATTGGCGATAATCAATTTAACAAGCAAATTCACAGGACTTTACATACCTATTAATTGGTATAGTGTGGGTGGAGTTTCGGTTTTTTCGGTTCCTGCAATTTGTTTGATTTTAGTGGCACAAATACTAATATAACTCCCACAAAAAGAGGGAGTTATATTTTTTGTTTAAAAAACATTGACTTTTCCTGACCTTTCTATTATAATTAAAGTCAGGAAAGGTCAAAAAGGTGATTTAAAATGAGAATGAGCGATTTAATTACCCAGGAAATTTTAAAAATGTTAAGCGAGTCTGATGAGAATATTGCTGAAATTCAACGAAACGAATTTGCAGGAATAATGGGCTGTGCGCCCAGTCAAATTAATTATGTATTGTCCTCTCGTTTCACTCCCGAGCACGGCTATATTATTGAAAGCCGTAGAGGTGGGGGAGGATTTATTAAAATCCGTAGAGTTATGCTAAAACAAAGCTCGGCTTTGATGCATATTATTAACTCTATCGGTGATAGAATTGATGCTTTAAGCACCCGAATTGTGCTTGAAAACTGTCTTGAAACCGGTCTCATAAGCCGTGATGTTGCAAGACTTATGGCATCGGCAGTTGGCGAAAAGGTAATGCAGGAAATACCACCTATTTTAAAGGATAGCGTTCGTGCTGCTATTTTAAAACAAATGCTTTTAACCCAAATTTAAGAGGCGATTTTATGTTATGCGAAAAATGTGGTAAACACAATGCTACAACCCATATTCGCACCATTGTAAATGGCGTGATTTTTGAGAAAAACTTGTGTGAATATTGCGCTGCTGAGGAGGGGTTGGGTGTCTCATCACAAAACCCTTTGGATAGTATGTTTTCATCAATGTTTGGGGAGTTTGCTAAACCTGTAACCACCAAGCGTTGCAAGGTTTGTGGTTCTAGTTTTAATGACATTGCTAAAAGTGGAAAGGCCGGGTGCAGTGATTGTTATATAACCTTTAAATCCGAATTTTTACCCTATCTAAAAAGGGTGCACGGAAGCACTAACCACACGGGAAAAGTACCTAATATTCCACAAAACAATACTCCTTTAGAAGACCTTAAAGAGCAACTTAAATCCTTGATTTTAGAGGAAAATTACGAACAAGCGGCAGTAGTAAGGGATAAAATCAGGGAATTGGAGGCAAGTGCAAATGAGTAATTGGTTTAGAGATAATGAAAATAGAAACCCCATTGTTCTCAGCACAAGAATTAGACTTGCCCGAAACTTGAGTGGTTTGCCCTTTCCTTATAAAATGACTGCCTCAATGCGAAATGACCTTAATGCTAAAATTAAGGATATTATTAAGAATAGTGACTCGCCGTTACTTTCTTCCTTAAAATATATTAATATGGCCGATGTGCCTGAGCTTAAAGTTAAAGCGATGGTTGAAAGGCATATTATAAGCCCTGAATTTGCCGGTTCTAAAAATACTGCAATAATACTTTCAAGTGATGAAAGCATAAGTATTATGGTAGGGGAAGAAGACCACATTAGAATTCAGGTGATTTTTGCAGGCTTACAACTTGAGAAAGCCTATGAAATTGCCGAAGGGATTGACCGAGAATTACACAAAAGTTTAGACTTTGCTTTTGATAACGAATTGGGATTTTTAACCGAATGTCCCACCAACTTGGGAACAGGACTTAGAGCGTCGGTGATGATGCATTTGCCCCTTTTAGAAAGCACAGGAAGACTTGGAAACCTTTGTGAAAACATTGGCAAAATTGGCTTTACGGTTAGAGGTATCTATGGTGAGGGCTCGAAATCAAGGGCATCTCTTTATCAAATTTCTAATCAAATCACATTGGGAATCAGTGAGAAAAATGCTACTGAAAACCTTTCTTTGATAGCAAATCAGTTGATAGAAAAAGAGAAAAGTATTGAAAACGAGTTAAACAAGATTTCCCTTGAAGATAAAATTTATAGAAGTTTAGGTATTTTGCAAAACTGTCGTGTTTTGGAAAGCAATGAAATGATGAATTTGCTTTCGATGATTAATTTAGGACTAAGAATGGGCATAATCAAAGAGGATTATGAACCTATTAGAGTTTTAATTGATGCGAAACCTTATATGTTAATGGAAAAATTCGGAGAATTGACCCCCGAAGAACGAGATATTAAACGAGCCGAATATGTAAGGGAGCATTTTAAAATGAAGATTTAAAGAAGGTGTAGTTTAATGAAATATAATTTTAGTGGTTTTACCTCTAAGGCAAACGAGGCTTTAAATTTAGCCATCAGTTTTGCCGAGAGTATGGGGCATACCTATGTGGGTAGTGAACACCTGCTTTTGGGACTTTTGAAATTAGGAAGTGGAGTGGCTTATTCGGTGCTTCAAAAAAATGCCGTTACTGCCGATAAAATTGAGGACCTTTTAAAGACCCAAATCGGTTCGGGAACCCCCACAAGACTTTCTCCCGATTACTTTACACCAAGAGCTAAAAAAGCCATTGAAAATGCTATGAGAACAAGTAGCAGTATGGGTAAAAAATATGCGGGAACCGAGCATATTTTAATTGGAATTTTAAGCGATGGGGATAATTTTGCCATCCGTTTTATAAATGCTTCGGGCGCTGATGTTTCCCTTATTATAAACGAGGCTTTAAAAATTACAGGTATTGACCCACAAGGGGATATGGGTGGTAAAACTGCCCCTAAAAAGCCTTCAAAAGAAAGTAATAGTGTTCTTGAAAAATATGGAATTGACCTTACCGAAGAGGCTAAAAAGGGCAAAATAGACCCTGTTATCGGTCGTGAAACTGAGGTTGAAAGGGTTATTCAAATTCTTTGCCGAAGAAATAAAAATAATCCCTGCCTTATTGGTGAGCCGGGCGTTGGTAAAACTGCCATTGTGGAAGGTTTGGCACAAAAAATTGTTGATGGGTTAGTGCCTGATATTCTTCAAGATAAGAAACTGATAACCCTTAATTTGACGGGTATGGTTGCAGGTACAAAGTATCGTGGTGATTTTGAAGAACGCATTAAAGGCGTTATTGATGAGGTAACATCACGAGATGATATTATTCTCTTTATTGATGAAGTCCACACCATAATTGGTGCAGGTTCGGCTGAGGGTGCTACCGATGCTGCTAATATTTTGAAACCTGCCTTAGCTCGTGGTGAATTTCAATTAATTGGAGCCACCACCATTAGTGAATACCGTAAAAACATTGAAAAAGACTCGGCTTTGGAACGCCGTTTTCAACCTGTTAATGTGGCTGAACCCAGTGAAGAAGATACCTTGCTTATTTTAAAGGGTTTAAAGGATAAATACGAAGCCCATCATAAGGTTGTTATTACCGATGAGGCTTTGGAAACTGCCGTTAAACTTTCTTCAAGATATATTAGCGATCGTTTCTTGCCCGATAAGGCCATTGACCTTATTGATGAAGCATCGGCAAAAGTGCGCCTTAAAGTTGCTAAATCGCCCGACTCTTTAAAGGAGTTGGAAGAAGAAATTGCTTCGGTCGAGTTTGACAAAGAAGAAGCTATAAATATGCAAGAATTTGAAAGGGCAGCAACCCTTCGTGATAAAGAAACTGCCCTTAGAAAAGAACTTGAGGAAAAACGAACAAGTTGGAGGGAACAAAACGGCCACAGCAACGGCAAGGTTACTGCCGAGGATATTGCCGATATAATCTCCCTTTCAACCGGTATTCCTGCGTCGGAGCTTACCGAGGCCGAAAGTCAGCGCCTCCTTCGTTTAGAGGAAGAATTACACAATAGAATTATCGGTCAAAACGAGGCTGTGACTGCTGTTGCTAAGGCTATAAGAAGGGGAAGGGTTGGCCTTAAGGATCCCAACAGACCAATAGGTTCCTTTATATTTTTAGGTCCAACAGGTGTTGGCAAAACCGAACTTTGCAAAGCCCTTTCAAGTGCTATGTTTGGTAGCGAAAATGCCATGATTAGACTCGATATGTCGGAGTATATGGAAAAGCATACGGTATCAAGGCTTGTGGGTTCGCCACCGGGATATGTGGGCTTTGAGGAGGGAGGTCAACTTACCGAAAAGGTAAGACGAAATCCCTATTCAGTTGTTTTGTTTGATGAAATTGAAAAGGCGCATCCTGATGTGTTTAATATGCTTTTGCAAATTTTAGAGGATGGTATTCTAACCGACTCTCAGGGCAGAAAGGTTGACTTCAAGAATACGATTATAATTATGACCTCTAACGTTGGAGCAAGGAAACTAACCGAAAGGAAGATTAGTTTTGGTTTTGGCGAATCTTCAAATCAAAATGAGGATGTTAAAGAGGCAGCGTTGGGTGAACTTAAAGCCACCTTTAGACCTGAATTTTTAAACCGTGTGGATGATATAATTGTTTTCTCAAAGTTAAACAAAGAGGAAATTAAACAAATCGCCGATAAGATGCTTGAAAACTTGAAAAAGAGACTTGAAAACATCAACATTTCCCTTAGTTGGGATGACAATGTTAAATCGGCGTTGGCCGAAAAAGGTTTTGATGATGTTTATGGAGCAAGACCTTTACGCCGTGAAATTCAAAGCAAAATAGAGGATGCTTTAAGCGAAAAAATCCTTGATGGAAGCATTAAAAACGGCGACAGTGTTAACTGCACGTTTTTGGAAAATCAATTTGTTTTCAGTTAAATTAAAAACACCACTCAAGAGTAATCTTGGGTGGTGTTTTTTTGATTTATAATTTAGTTGATTTTAAGGGTTTCGCCCGGCTCGATGGAGTAGTCAACGCCATCAATTTCAAGCCAAATTTTCTGCAAAGTTGGGTTGTAAATCTTGTTGCTGTCGGCACTGAAAATTAGTGAATTATAAGCCTGAACATAATCATAAATTTCAATGTTTGTAGCGTACCAAGTATCATCTTTATTGGCGAGTTTTTCGCAAATTTCTTCCATTCTATCCCAGTTGTTTTTGTCATCAAACTCGTAAGCATGGCCCCACAAATAGAAAACTTTTGGTAGGTGGCATGCAAGCCAAGTATCGGCCATTTTGAAACTTGTAAACTTTTCAATAAGGTCAAACACTGCTTCATCGTTGTGGTGAGCAGTAGGCATCCAACAATACCAGTCCTCAGGATAATAGAAGGAGTCGTTTACCTTGCCAAGTGTTCTGGCATAAGCAATGTCTAAAGATTTTAAATAGGCAGCAATATCTTTGTATGTAACATTATTGTGGAAGTGGCGAATTCCCGAATCGGGATATGCCATACCGCGAACGATTACATCAAACTCTTTTTCAAGGGTTAAACGGCAGCTTAAAACATCGTGAATTCCTTCGATTTGTCTAACGTTTCCGTTGGCCTTGTGTTGTGAACCGTGAACGGCAATTTCATGGCCCTTGTCAACAAGGTGTTCCTTGATTTCTTGAGGGGTGAGGTGCCAGTCGGTTTCGGACTTTCCAAGGTAGTCACCGT
>JAZNLZ010000009.1:0-2257 GCA_045579365.1 Acutalibacteraceae bacterium | reverse complement strand
TTTCAATAGGAGTAATATCCTCAAGAATACTGTCAGCATTTTTAACAACAGGTATTTCCACACCTGTCAAAGTGGTTTCAATGCAACGAAATTCGTTAGACTCAATAATTCTGGCATCGGCAGAGATATAATCTCCTTCTTCCAAAATTATTATATCGCCAACAACTAAATTTGCCGAATTGATAACCTTTGAAACACCATCACGCAAAACAGTTACCGAAGGGTTTGTGAAATTTTTAATATCATCAAATGTATTCTCACTGTTTTTGATGTGAAAGGCGCTAATTAAAGCGTTAAGGGCAACAATTGCAATAATAAGCAATGCCGAAGCACTGTTAACATCCTTGTAAACTAAAGAAACAACAAAGGAAACAAGGGCAATTATAATAAGGGAAATTACCATCTTATTGCTAAGTTGCGACAAAAACAACTTAAATAAGGAAGGCTTTTCAATTTTGGAAATGATATTTTGTCCGTAAATATCAAGTTTCTCTTCACATTCACTGTTAGTAAGACCTCGTTTGTGGTCCACTTTGAAGTGGTTTAAAACCTCCTCAGCAGTTGAACTATGCCAAATCATAATTACACCTCACCTTTCAAACTATTATAATAATCCATCATTTGTTTTACATCTTCGGTTTGGGTACCTGCCGACTCGCAAATAAATGTGGGACTTAAATTGTATTTATAAACAAGTTCCATTAAAGGTTGAAAATCAGGGCCATAAACATTATCCTCAAAGGTTAAATGTCTTTTTTCGCCGCCGTTTGTATACTCAATTTTAGAAAAATGAGAATGGAAACAATTTAAACGGTCGCTACCCAGACTGTTCTTGATTTCACTTAAAATTGCATCGTAATCTTCTTTAGACTTAATAACACCCAAATCACGAGCATTTAAATGACCAAAATCGATGCACGGAATAAGACTATCATCCACCTTGCAAAGCTCCATAACCTCGTGTAAAGTACCAAGTTGGTTAACTTTACCCATAGTTTCAGGACAAATGTGGATATGAGAAAGACCTTCACTCTTTAAAGCGTCCAAAGAAATCTTCATTGTATCAATGGCAAGTTCCAAAGCCTGTTCGCGAGAAATCTTTCCACAAGAACCTGTGTGCACAACAATTCTATCCCCACCCATCGCATTAACTGCACGGGCCGAAGCGAGAATATAATTAACTGAGTTTAGTCGCTTTTCTTCCTCAACAGAGGACATTGATATATAATAAGGTGCGTGAAGTGAAAGAGTTATTCCCTTTTCTTTTGCAATAACTCCCAATTGTCTTGCCTTGTCTTCGCCGATATTAACGCCTCTACCACACTGATATTCAAAAGCATTTAACCCGAATTTATTTAAATATTCAGGAATTTGCAAACTGGATTTATAACCCATTGTTTTAAAGCTTTCGGCAGAACCGGCGGGACCGAATTTCGCAGACACAATCTACACCTCCGTGTTTTTAATTCTATAAAGTTTAAATACAAATCTTTCAATTTTTCTTTTAAACTTAAAACCCCAAGAACTCTCAAGCAAAATTGGAGTTAAAAGTAGGGTCTTAACACCAACAAGATTTCCACCTAAAACATCGGTGAAAATTTGGTCGCCAACAATGGCGGTATTCTTTTTCTTACTTCCCATAGCCTTCAAAGCACGTATGTAACCAAAAGGCAAAGGCTTAGCGCCTGAGCTAATAAAAGGAAGATTAATTCTCTCGGAAAAAGGCTTAACACGAGGCTCCTTAGAGTTAGAAAGAACCATAAGTTTAATGCCGTTATCCTTCATAAGTTGTAGCCAGTCTTCCAAACCATCGGTTAAAACATCACCGTGATGGGTGGATAAAGTATTATCAATATCCAAAATAAGACTACCTAAATTATATTTCTTAAGAATTTCGGGTGAAATGTCCGTAACTCTTTCTAATTTAATGTTTGGTTTTAAAAGCATAATATATCTCCTAAATAAATTAAAGGGGCTACCGTAAAGGTTAGCCCCTAAAAACTTAGCGGAACTTTCTCTTACGAGCTGCTTCCGACTTCTTCTTACGCTTTACAGAGGGCTTCTCATAAGCTTCTCTCTTGCGCACCTCGGCAATAACGCCAGCTCTTGCACACTGCTTCTTGAATCTTCTCAAAGCATTTTCAAGGGACTCATTCTCTTTTAATCTGACTTCTGCCATCTTTCTTCCCTCCCATCTAGATTACGGGATTATAACAAATCTTTAGTAATTATACATAACTTTACCCGATATGTCAAT
>JAZNLZ010000008.1:0-4341 GCA_045579365.1 Acutalibacteraceae bacterium | reverse complement strand
GGCTACGATCCGACTTTAACATTTTCGTAACTTGCAAAGGCTGAAACCAACATAATTAAAGTGCTTTCGGGTAAATGGAAATTGGTAATAAGACCATCCATTGCCTTAAACTCAAAGCCCGGGTATATGAAAATATCGGTTTCTCCCGAACATTCCACAACCTTACCGTATTTTTTAGCAACGCTTTCAACGGTGCGACAAGCAGTTGTGCCAACACAAATAACGCGACCACCCTGAGCCTTAGTTTGGTTTATAATATCGGCAGTTTCTTTGGTTACAAAATACTCTTCGGTATGCATTTTGTGGTTGGTAATATCGTCAACCTTAACAGGCCTAAATGTACCCAAACCAACGTGAAGGGTAACATAAGCGATTTTAACGCCTTTTTCCTTTAATTCTTCCAACAATTCATTGGTAAAATGAAGACCTGCCGTGGGTGCTGCTGCCGAGCCTAATTCTTTGGAATAAACGGTTTGGTAACGCTCGTTATCCTTAAGCTTTTCCTTGATATATGGTGGCAAAGGCATTTGACCCACTTCACTTAAAGTGGCGTAAAATTCGCCTTCGTAAATGAATTTTACAATGCGATTTCCTTCTTCGGTTATATCGATTACTTCGCAAGAAAGATTATCGGAAAATTTAAAAATTTTACCAATTTTAGCCTTTTTGCCGGGACCTGCAAGGCACTCCCAAACATCGGTATCCTTTTGTTTTAAGAGCAAGAATTCAACCACCGAACCAGTGTCGGTTCTGGCGCCGAAAATACGTGCAGGCAAAACCCTTGTGTTATTAAGAACCAGACAGTCCCCTGCCTTCAAATAGTCACTAATATCAAAGAAATTCTTATGTTCAATTTCGCCGGTTTTACGGTCTAATTTTAAAAGCCTTGAATTATCACGCTTTGCCAAAGGGGTCTGGGCGATTAATTCTTCGGGTAAATCATAATAAAAGTCACTTGTTTTCATTTTCACCAAAATCTTTCGGAATTTTATAAGCATATTCTACATAAAATAGCATAATAAAACTTGACAGTAGCCTTAACATATTATATTATATTTAATTAGTGATAAAAATCAAGTTTAAATTCCCGAAAGGATGATTTTATAATGAAAAAATACAATGTTGGCATTATCGGTGCTACAGGTATGGTAGGTCAAAGATTTTCTCTTTTGCTTGCTAACCACCCTTGGTTTAATGTAACTGCTTTGGCTGCAAGTGCTTCCTCAGCAGGCAAAACCTACGCAGAAGCTGTTAACGGCAGATGGGCAATGACCGAGGAAATTCCTGCAAACTTAAAGGATATGCCTATTTTTGATGCTGAAAAGGATATTGACGAAATCGTTTCTAGGGTTGACTTTGTATTTTGCGCAGTTAACATGAAAAAGGATGAAATCAAGGCATTAGAAGAAAAATATGCTAAAAAAGAATGCCCTGTAATTTCAAACAACTCGGCTCACCGTTTCACAGCCGATGTTCCTATGATTATTCCTGAAATTAACCCTCAACATGCTGAGGTTATTGATGCTCAAAGAAAACGTTTAGGCACAAAGAAAGGCTTTGTGGCAGTTAAATCCAACTGTTCATTGCAATCCTATGTTCCTGCTTTATATCCTTTGGATGAAAAGTTCGGCATTGATAAGATATTAGTTTGTACCTACCAAGCAATTTCCGGCGCAGGTAAAACATTTGACCGTTGGCCCGAAATTGTTGATAACGTAATTCCCTACATCGGCGGCGAAGAAGAAAAGAGCGAGAAAGAACCTCTAAAGATTTGGGGTCAGGTTGAAGATGGCGAAATTAAGCTTGCCGATTCTCCCAAATTCACTGCACAATGCATTCGTGTTCCCGTTTCCGACGGTCACTTGGCTGCAGTTTATGTGTCCTTCAAGAACAAACCTGCCAAGGATGAAATTCTTGACATTTGGAACAACTTTGCAGGCGAGCCACAAGCATTAGAACTCCCCAATGCTCCTAAGAAGTTCCTTAACTACTACACCGAGGATGATATGCCCCAAACCAAACTTTGCCGTACCTTAGAAAACGGAATGGCTGTTTCTGTTGGTCGTCTTAGAGAAGATACACAATACGATTACAAGTTCGTTTGCGTATCTCACAATACCCTTCGTGGTGCAGCAGGTGGCGCTGTATTACTTGCTGAATTACTTTGCGCAAAGGGCTATATAGACTAATAAATTTACGGCAGACTAGTTTCTGCCGTTTTTCAAAGGAAGTGTAACTATGATTAAGGTTATAATTTGTGGCGCCAGTGGTAAAATGGGTGGCTTTGTTGCCAACGCTTGTAAGGAAGACGGTAATCTTCAGGTTGTCGCAGGTATTGACAAGGTAAACCTCGGCCAAGACTTCCCTATTTTTGATTCTTTTTCAAAATTAAATGTTACAGCCGATGTTATTATCGACTTTTCCAACCCTGCTTTGCTTGATGATATTTTAGATTATGCTGTTTCCACCAAAACCCCCGTTGTTCTTGCAACAACCGGTTACAGTCAAGCTCAAATCGAGCAAATCTACGCTGCTTCTAAAAACATTCCCGTATTCTTCACCTTCAATATGTCATTAGGTGTTAACCTTATTTGCAGTCTTGCTAAGAAGGCTGCTGACATTTTGGGTGACAGTTTTGATATTGAAATCATCGAAAAACACCACAATCAAAAGATTGATGCTCCTTCAGGTACTGCTATTATGCTCGCAAATGCCGTTAATAGCAGTTTTGATGATGAAAAGGTGTACGAATATGACCGTCACTCAAAACGCCAAAAACGCTCTAAAAAGGAAATTGGAATACATTCCGTTAGAGGCGGAACAATTGTTGGTGAGCATGATGTGATTTTCGCAGGTCACGATGAAACCATTACGATTTCCCACTCAGCAGGTTCCAAAGAAGTTTTTGCAGTAGGTTCGGTTAAGGCTGCGAAATTCATTTTTGGCAAAGAAGCCGGCATGTACGACATGAATTCAATAATGAATTTTGATTAAAAAAGAAAAGCACCCGTTTTTGGGTGCTTTTTTTGTATAATTTTTGAAATTCTATAAATAATATAAGCGTACTTTAAATCTTAAAGGAGTGAAAAAGTATGTTTGATAGAATTTGTTTAATCTTAAGCATTATCGGTTGTCTTAACTGGGGTCTTGTAGGTCTTTTTGAATTTGACCTTGTTGCCTGGGCTTTCGGTGGACCCACAGCCATTATCAGCCGAATTGTTTACACAGTCATCGCCTTAGCAGGTGTATGGTGCATTTCCCTTTTATTCAGAAACAACGGAATTGTAGAAGACTAAAAAAATCACCTAACTTTAATCAGTTAGGTGATTTACATATTATGTATTAATCATCAATTGAAGTGTCGGTTGCACTAGCGTAAATAGCCTCAACTTCAGCAGAAGGAGCCTTTGTAATAAGAGATACAAAAACAGCAACAATTGTGCTTACAACGAAACCGGGAAGAATTTCGTAAATACCTGTGTTTGCGATAACTGCAGGCATCATTGTGTTGGTGAATAATAACAACCAAGCAATATCAACAACAGCACCTGCAACTATACCTGCGCAAGCACCTGCGTAGTTGAAACGTTTCCAGAAGAGAGAAAGAATAACAACAGGACCAAAGGATGCGCCAAAGAGACCCCAAGCATTCTCAACCATGCTCATAATACTGTTAGCCCAACTGTTAGCATTAGAAATACCGGAAGCGGCAATTAAGAATGCAATGCCGGATAAAACCAATACAACTATTCTACCAATCCATAAAACTTCCTTTTCGGATGCTTTGTCTTTTCTAAGAAGTGGCTTGTAAATATCACTAGTGAAAGAAGATGAAGCAACAAGAAGTTGAGAGTCAGCAGTTGACATTGCAGCAGCAACAATAGCAGCAAGTAAAAGACCTGCAATTAAACCTGGGAACATATCTTGAACTACAGTAATAAATATGTTTTGTTGTGCACTTTCAGGGATAAGTAAAGCAGCGAGTGAAGTACCATCGCTTAAAAGGAAGGTTCTACCCAAAATCGCAATAGCAATAGCAGCAGAAAGAGTAATTACAACCCAAACAATAGCAACAATTGCAGATGTTTTAATCATAGAAGGCTTTTTGATAGACATAAAGCGAACTATAATGTGTGGCATTCCGAAGTAACCAAGACCCCAAGAAAGACCTGTAACAATCTCTCTCCAATCAGCAGTAAAAGGATTAGTTCCAAAAGGAGTAACACCCTCGGCAAATGTACCTGCAAAGGAAACATCAAAATTGCCTGTTGCCATAATAATCGGCACAGCAAGAAGCGCTACAAGCATAAGGATACCTTGGAAAAAGTCGGTCCAGCAAAC
>JAZNLZ010000007.1:0-6590 GCA_045579365.1 Acutalibacteraceae bacterium | reverse complement strand
ACTGCTCTAAATCCACCCAAGAAGGTATAAATTAAAATGATTACTGCAAAAATTCCCATCGCAAGCATTTCTTTGCCTTCGAAACCAGGAATAACAGCACACATAACGTTTTTACCTGCAACAAAAGATGAAGATACATACACAGTAAAACTAATCATAAAAATTACTGCGCAAACAATTTTAAGTACAGGGCTAGAGGAGGCAAAACGATTTGTTAAGTACTGAGGTAATGTGATGGAGTCGTTAGCGGCACGAGAAAATCTGCGCAAACGCTTTGCAACGATAATCCAGTTAAGAGCAGTACCAAGACCTAGACCGATACCAATCCAAACCTTACCTAAACCAAAAGCCAAAATGCTTCCGGGGAAGCCCATTAAAAGCCAACCCGACATATCGGAAGCCTGTGCGCTCATGGCAGTAACCCAAGGACCCATTGAACGATTTCCTAAAAAGTATTCCTTTTCGCTATTTAGTGTTGATTTTGCCTTAAAGAAAAAGAACAAACCAATACTAAGCATAGCAACGAAATAAAACACAAATGCGAATATTTCCATTTTTATTCACTCCTAAATTAATTTAAAACGATAAAATTATAACTCTTTAAAATTTGAAAATACTTGGCTAATTTTTCGTATAAGGGTTCAGCCTTTTCGCCAAAATGTTCCTTAACCGAAACTCCCATATCACCGATATTAGTTTTGCCATCAATCAAAAGCCAAACAAAACTGCCAAGTTCATCTAAGTGAACGTAACTGATTTTCGGCTTTTTGAAAATCTTTTGAGCAATTCGATTAAAAAGCCCAGTATTTTCAATTTCTAAGGTCACAATACCGTTTTCATCTTTATTCCAATTTAGCCCCTCATTAATTTGAGGGACTAAATCTAAATAATTAACATTACCCATATCTTACTTCGCACGTTTTTTCCAAACGGTAAATTTAAGAAGGGTTAAAATGATGATTGCAAATAGAACCAAACCACCGATATTTGAAACAGTAGTAGGAATATATTTGGAAAGGTCGATAACTTTACCTAAACCAAACACAGCCAACAAGGCAAGGGCAATACCAACCAAACCTTCACCTGCAATCATACCGGAACAGAACAAGATGCCATCATTAACGATTCTCTCTTTTTCTTCCTTATCCTTCTTCATCTTATCTAAGAACAAACGAACAAGACCACCAACCATAATGCATGCATTAAGTTGAACAGGTAGATAAATACCGATGGCAAATGGTAATACGGGGATACCGATAATTTCAGCTACAATGGCAATGAACACACCGATAAATATCAAAGCCCAAGGCAAATTACTATTCATTACGCCTTCGGTAATAAGTTTCATAATCATTGCTTGAGGAGCAGGAATATCCTTCGAGCCAAAGGTAAATGCAGTATTTAACAAATACAACGTACCACCAATAGCCAAAGCCGAAGCCACAACGCCAAAACATTCACCGATTTGTTGTTTCTTAGGAGTTGCACCTAAAAGGAAGCCGGTTTTAAGGTCTTGAGAAGTATCACCTGCGATAGCCGATACAATACAAATTATCGAGCCGATAGCAATCGCACTACACATACCTTCCCTACCGGTCATACCCGTAAACTTCAAGGTTAAAGTAGAAATCAAAAGTGTTGCAATAGCCATACCCGAAACGGGGTTGTTACTACTACCAACCAGTCCTACCATACGGGAAGAAACGGTTGCAAAGAAGAAACCGAAAACAACAATTAAAACAGCGCCAATAGGATTAACCGGAATTGCAGGAACAAGCCAAATTAATAATGCCAACACAGCAATTACAATTAAAACTACCTTCATATTAATATCTTTGTCGGTACGAAGAGTGCCGGCTTTAGCACCACTAATACTCTTCATTGCGCCACCAAAGGTTTTAACGATTAAGGGCAAGGATTTAATAAGGCTTATAATACCACCGGCAGCAAGGGCGCCTGCACCTATATAACGAATGTAATTGCCCCAAATTCCGTATCCACCATCTTTAGCAAAAATCTCACCGATAGTGGCATCCACACTTGGATAAAGAATACTATTCTCACCAAAAAGAACAATTAAAGGAATCATTACAAGCCAAGCCAAAACGCCACCCGCAAACATAAAGGAAGCAATTCTAGCGCCACAAATGTAACCAACACTCATTACAGCAGGATAAATTTGTGTTCCGATTTCACCTGCAAAACCTTTAACTTTGCCTGAAACTTCGCCGGAAACTACCTTTAAGCCATCAATAATAAACTTAAATAAGGCAGCAAAGCCCATACCTGCGAATACGGTTGAAGCGTTTGCTCCACCCTCTTCACCTGCTAAAAGAACTTCAGCACAAGCAGTTCCTTCGGGATAAGGTAAAATATTGTGTTCCTTAACGATTAAGGCATTGCGAAGGGGTATCATAAAGAATACACCTAAAAGACCACCGATTAAGGCAATAAGGGTGATTTCCAAGAGATTCGGATTTTCTGTTTTCCATTCAGCAGCCCAAATAAACAATGTGGGTAAGGTGAAAATCGCACCTGCAGCCAAGGACTCACCTGCTGAACCAATGGTTTGCACCATATTACTTTCCAAAATTGAGTTTCTACGCAACAAAATGCGAATAACACCCATAGCAATTACAGCAGCAGGAATTGAAGCCGAAACGGTCATACCAACACGAAGACCGAGATAAGCATTTGCTGCACCAAATACAACGGCTAAAATAACACCCATAATAATTGAGGTGAGCGTAAGCTCAGGGGTTACTTTTTCGGCCGGAATATATGGTTTAAATTCATTTTTGTTTTCCATATAATCTCCAATCTATCTCTTTAAAGGATTAAAGTATCTTGTCTATGATACCATAAACTAAAGGTTAAATCAAGAATAAAATTTATCCAATTAAAGTGTTTTAAGCACTTTAATTAACAATTGGGTCAACTTTTCGGTGGAACAGATACTTAATCGCTCATTTGCTGTATGCACATCGTAAATTTGAGGTCCTATCGAAATAGCAGTAAGTCCCTCGATTTTAGATGCAAAAACGCCACATTCAAGACCTGCGTGAATTGCCGAAATTTTAGGCTTATCACCGTAAAAATCACGGTAACACTCGGTGTAAATTTTTTCTAATTTAGAATTAGCCGAATACTCCCAAGGAGGATAAAAACTACCCTTTTCTACCCCGGCTTTAGCCTCTTTACCCAAGGCAATATATCTATCTTCCAAATCATGCAACTTTGAAGCTTTGTTGCTTCGTAAAGAAAAATCAAAATATACTTCGGTTTCCCTTGTTTGCAAAACACCAATATTAGAAGATGTTTCAACCAAACCTTCAATTTCTTTACTCATTTCAATAACACCGTCAGGAGCGTTTGTAAGCAAGAAAATTATCTTGTCGCAAAGAAGTTTTGAGAAAGCATCTTTAGTTTTTCCGTTTTCTTGAATTTTAAAAGAAAAATCAGGTTCTTTAACCGAAATTTCAGACTTGATTTGGTTTAAAAACGCTTCGGCGTCTTCTTTGAAAGTTTCACAATTTGTTGCTAATTTAAAAGAACATTCCAAACAAATGGCGTTGGCCTTATCCCCACCGTTAATGCCATTAATTCTGAATTCAACATTCTCGGAAAAATGCTTTAAAAATCTTCCTGCCAAAACATTTGCGTTGGTTCTTCCTTTGTGAATTTCAACCCCACTGTGACCACCCTGTAAACCACTAAAAGTGATATTATACTCTCGGGCCACATACTCCTCTTTTTCAAGGGGCAAGGTCATCACAATATCATTACCACCGGCACAAGAAACGGTAACAGTATCATCTTCTTCCGAGTCGATATTAATCATAATTTTAGATTTCAAAGAACTCATATCAAGGGCACTTGCACCCACCATACCAATTTCTTCATCCGATGTAAAAACAGCCTCAATGGGAGGATGAGAAATATCTTTGCTTTCCAAAATTGCCAAAATAATCGCAACTGCAATACCGTTATCGGCACCAAGGGTTGTCTTGTTGGCTCTTAAAAAATTGCCGTCATTTATAATTTCAGGACCACTAACCGAAAAATCGTGATTACTATCAGTCGTTTGCTGACAAACCATATCGGTATGCCCTTGCAAAATTACAGGTTCTTTGTTTTCGCCACCTAACGTGCCATCTTTAAAGATGATAACATTATCGGCTTCATCTCTTATAAATTTTAAAGAATTTGTCTCGGCAAACTCAACTAAAAAATCAGCTATTTTTTCGGTACTACCCGAGCCTCTTGGAATAGCCGTAACCTTGTAAAAATATTCAAAAACTTTAGTTTTCATTTTAACACCTTATATAGAAAAAATTAACCAGTCTATAATATACTATATATTTTATTATTTTTCAATATTTATTTAAAAATACCCTTGACTGAGGTTTGTAATTGTGATAAAATACATTAGATAAATTTAAGTCTTTGAAAGGTGGTAACATTTTATGAAAACAATATTTCAAAATGTTAATTATTTCAAAGACGGCGCTTTTAAATTCGGTAACTATTGTTTAAATATTTCCGAAGGTCATCCGTTATCCCCTGATTTTGATGGTGGTATTGTTTCTAAATTTAATAATTGCTTTATTTTTCCGGCTTTTTGTGATGTTCACGTTCATCTACGAGAGCCGGGTTTTTCATATAAAGAGACAATAAAAACGGGTAGTCTTGCCTGTGCCAGAGGTGGTTACACCGATGTTTGCAGTATGCCAAATTTAAAGCCCGTTCCCGATAGTGTAGAAAATATTAAGGTTCAACAAGACATTATTGATAGCGATGCTGTGATTAATGTTCACCCTTACGCCTCAATAACCAAAAATCAAGAAGGTAAAGAACTTTGCGATTTTGTGTCTTTGAAAGACAAGTGTTTTGCTTTCTCGGATGACGGCAAAGGAGTTCAGTCGGCCGAACTTATGGAAGAAGCAATGACAAAGGCAAAAAACCTTGGAAAAATAATTGTTGCCCACTGTGAAGATAACTCCCTGCTTCACTCAGGATACATTCACGATGGCGAATACGCTAAACTTCACGGTCACAAAGGAATTTGCAGTGAAAGTGAATGGGGCCCCATTAAACGAGATATTGAACTTGCTAAAAAGACAGGTTGCAGTTACCACGTTTGCCACATTTCTTGTAAAGAGAGTGTGGAACTTATTCGCCAGGCTAAAAAAGACGGTGTTGATATCACCTGCGAAACTGCTCCCCACTATCTTGTTTTTAATGATATGGACTTGCAGGATGAAGGTCGTTTTAAAATGAATCCCCCCATCAGAAGCGAAGAAGACCGTTTGGCTTTAATCGAAGGAATTTGCGATGGCACAATCGACATGATTGCAACCGACCACGCTCCCCATTCCGAAGAAGAAAAAACAAGAGGTCTTAAAAACAGCTTTATGGGTGTTGTTGGTATCGAAACTGCTTTTTCGGTTATGTATACTTACCTTGTTAAAAAGGGCATAATAACCCTTGAAAAACTAATTGAGTTAATGTCAATTAACCCACGCAAACGTTTTGGCTTAAACTCAAATGATGATGTTTGTGTTTTTGATTTAGAAAGCGAGTATATTGTTGACCCAAAAGATTTTCTTTCAATGGGAAAATTCACTCCCTTTGAGGGTCACAAACTTAATGGTGTTAATAAATTGACCGTTTGTAACGGAAAAATTGTTTATAAAAATGTTTAATATATTCAGGAGGAAATAAAAATGGCAAAGAGAACGGATATTAAAAAGATTTTGATTATAGGCTCTGGTCCTATTGTTATCGGCCAAGCTGCCGAATTCGACTATGCGGGCACCCAAGCTTGTTTAGCACTTAAAGAGGAAGGTTACGAGGTTGTACTTTGTAACTCTAACCCTGCAACTATCATGACCGATACCACAGTTGCTGACAAGGTTTATATGGAACCATTAACCCTTGAATACATTGCAAAGATTTTACGCTATGAGCGTCCCGATGCAATTGTTCCAGGCATTGGTGGTCAAACAGGTCTTAACCTTGCAATGCAACTTGAGAAAAAAGGCATTTTGAAAGAGTGTGGCGTTGAGCTTTTAGGTACAAGCAGTGAAAGTATCGAAAGAGCTGAAGACCGTGAACACTTCAAAGAACTTTGCCAATCTATCGGCGAACCCACTATCCCTTCTGAAATCACATATAGCATTGAGGAAGCAAAAGAGGCTGCTAAGCGTATCGGTTACCCCGTTGTTCTTCGCCCTGCATTTACTTTGGGTGGTACCGGTGGCGGCTTTGCTTACAACGAAGAAGAACTCATTGAAGTTGGTCTCAATGCATTTAAGCTTTCCCCTGTTAACCAAGTTTTAATTGAAAAGAGTGTTAAGGGTTACAAAGAAATCGAGTTTGAGGTTATGCGTGATTCTAACGACCATGCTATTACCATTTGTGGCATGGAAAACATCGACCCTGTTGGCGTTCACACCGGCGACTCTTTGGTTGTTGCTCCTATCCTTACCTTAAACGATAAAGACCTTAAGATGCTTAATGACAGCGCAATTCGCTTAATTAAGGAACTCAAAATCGAGGGTGGTTGTAACGTTCAGTTTGAAGTCGGA
>JAZNLZ010000006.1:0-30035 GCA_045579365.1 Acutalibacteraceae bacterium | reverse complement strand
GTGCTACGGAGATAGTTCCCTTTGCGAGAGTGGGATTCTCAAATACGCCCATAGGTCCGTTCCAAACAACGGTCTTAGCGGTCTTAACTGCCTCTGCGTAAAGAGCCATGGTCTTGGGACCGATGTCAAGACCCATCTTGTCAGCGGGGATCGCGTCGGAATCAACGGTTTCAACATCGATTTCCGCGTCGATGGGGTTCGGGAATTCTGCCGCGATAACGGTAACAGCATCGGTCTCAGCCAAAGCCTTAGCAACTGCTAAAGTACCTGCAGCCAAAGTGGGGTTCTCAAATACGCCCATAGGTCCGTTCCAAACAACGGTCTTAGCAGACTTAACTTCGTTAGCATACATTTCAGCGGTCTTAGGACCAATGTCAAGACTCTCAAGGTCAGCAGGAATCTTGTCAGCATCAACATAAGCAACTTCGATGTCAGCATCGATGGGGTTGGGGAAGGACTCAACAACAGCGCAGTCGATGGGGAGAAGAATCTTAACACCCTTCTCTTCAGCCTTAGCCATCATATCACGGCAGTAGTCAATCTTAGACTCGTCAATAAGAGATTTACCAACACCGTAGCCTTTAGCAGCTAAGAAGGTGTAAGCCATACCACCACCGATAATTAAAGTATCAGCCTTGGTGAGTAAGTTTTCGATAACGGGGAGTTTGCTGTCAACCTTAGCGCCACCTAAAATGCAAACGAAGGGGCGAACAGGCTCTTCAACAGCATTGCCCAAGTATTTAAGCTCTTTACCGATAAGGTAACCGGCAACAGCCTCTTTAACGTGAGAAACAACACCAACGGTTGAGCAGTGTGCTCTATGAGCAGTACCGAAAGCATCGTTTACAAAGATATCAGCCAAGGAACCGAGTTCAGCAGAGAAAGCTTCGCCGTTTTTGGTTTCTTCAGCACGGTAACGAGTGTTTTGTAAAAGAACAACATCGCCATCGTTCATAGCTTCAACAGCCTTTTTAGCGTTTTCGCCAACAACGTTATCATCAGCAGCAAAAACAACCTCTTTGCCCAACTTCTCACTTAAAGCCTTAGCAACGGGAGCCAAAGAAAGTTCAGGCTTGGGTTCACCCTTGGGTTTGCCAAGGTGAGAACAAAGGATAACCTTACCACCGTCAGCGATTAATTTCTCGATGGTGGGAAGAGCTGCGTTAATACGATTTTCATCAGTGATCACACCGTCTTTGAGAGGCACGTTAAAGTCGCAACGTACAAGTACTTTTTGACCTTTAACATTAATGTCATCAACGGTTTTTTTGTTAAGTGCGTTCATTTAATATCTTCCTTTCAGAATAATAATTTAAATTAAAAATCTACCACCTATTATTTTATCATATTTTACAGTATTTTCAATAGGTAAAATGCAAAAAAATCAAGTGTTTTCCCATTTGTAGTTATGCAACTGACCGAAATTTTCCAATGCCGGGTAATCCCACTGCCTAAGCACCTCGTATGTGGCAATTGCAACCGAGTTTGAAAGGTTCAAACTGCGTATTTCTCCCTGCATTGGAATTCTAACACAAGTGTCGGGATTTTTAAGTAAAAGTTCTTCGGGCAAACCCTTTGTTTCCTTGCCGAAAAGAAGGTAACAATTATCAGGGTAACTTATTTCCGAATGGGTGTGTCTTGCCTTTGTGGTAAAGAAATAGAACTGACCTTGATTTTTCTCAAAAAATTCATCAATGTTTTCATAGTAGGTTATATCAAGATATTGCCAGTAATCAAGACCTGCTCTTTTAAGTTTTTTGTCATCAATTTTAAAGCCCATTGGACCCACCAAATGAAGCCTTGCGCCCGTTGCAGCACAGGTTCGTGCCACATTGCCGGTATTTTGTGGAATTTCCGGCTCAACCATTACAATATTTATCTGCATTTATATCACCATATTTATTATATAACTTCAAAAATACTTGTCAAGAAAGGATTTAAGTTATATAATATATTTAAATCGTTTTAGGAGTATTATTATGAAGATGTATGAAAGTGTTTTGGAGAGAGTTAGAATTCTCGAAGAAAAAAATGATATTGTTTATGCCGACACAAGCAGTGGCGTTTACAAATTTCTTAAGTTTTTGTTTATCGTGGATTTCATTTATGCCATGGTTATTAAAAGTATGTACTTTTTAGGCATAGCCCTTGACACAACACCGAGAGTTTATGAATATGTAACCCCTGCAATTTGCACCGGCATTTTGTTTGTAGGTTGCGTTTTAATATTACTTAAGCGCCAAACAATTGCATATATTTTAAACATAATCGGATTTTTAATGACCACCGTATCTGCAATTATTTTGATGTTTGAATTTAATAATCAACTTCAAAACGCCACCGAGGTAATGGTAAATCATAAATTTACATGGGCTCATTTGCTTCCATTGTCACTTCTTATTGTTTTCTCTTTGCCTATGGTTGTAATTGCTGTCAGAGCAGAGTATAAAACTCGAAAAATGTATAACAAGGTAATTAATGATATTTACAGTAAATATTCCATAGAAGTTGCTAAGGGCGAGGATATTGACGAAGAGCAATGGGAAGAATTTTTGAAAGAATTTAACCCTTATGATTATAGCAGCCAGTTTACAAAAAAGGACAAAAAAAGTGAGTAAACGTGAACTTAAAGTAATCGCCCATATAAGGACCGATTTCCCCGAAAAGTTTGGAGTGCCAAGACAAAGTGGTTTGGTGCCAAGCCTTAAAGGTGAAATAGTTTTCGAGGAAGAATATCGTGACCAATCGGCCTTAAAGGGAATAGAAGGTTTTTCACATCTTTGGCTTTTGTGGGATTTCTCCCGGGTTGAGGATACAAAATGGCGCCCCACCGTTCGCCCACCAAGACTTGGGGGCAACAAACGAATGGGGGTTTTCGCCACCCGTTCACCCTTCAGACCTAATCCCATTGGTCTTTCTTGCGTTAGGTTAGAAGAGGTTAAACAAACGGCCGAAGGCATCGTTTTGGTGGTTTCGGGAGCCGATTTAATGGATAATACGCCTATTTTGGATATTAAACCTTATCTTCCTTTTGCTGACTGTGTTAAGGACGCTACAGGTGGTTTTGCCACCGATGTTTACGGGGATAAGTTGCAGGTGGAAATTCCTGAGGAGTTTAAGGGGATTTTAAGCGAGGAAAAATTAAATTCTTTAATCGATGTACTTAAAAGTGACCCCAGACCTGCCTACCAAGAAGACCCCGACCGTGAGTATGGTTTTGATTTTGCAAAACACAGCGTAAAATTTAAGGTAAATGAAAATATACTTACCGTAACCGAAATAAAAAAGACTGACTAATTGTCAGTCTTTTTTTATTATAGTCTTATATGTAATTTCGCCTGCGTTTTCGTCTAAATTGCAGTAGATGGTCCAAAGTTTGCAGGAGGATAATAACTTATCGGCCAATTCTATTGTTTTAAAGGTGGCTTCGGGATTATTTTTAGGCATATAAATTTGATTTAAAATTTTATCAACAGCCTCTTCCTTGGTAATTTCCACAGCCTTGTTTTCGGTTGCTCGTTCAATGAAACAAAGGTGTTTTAAGGTGGTTTTTGTGTTTTGACCTAACTTTTCTTTACCCATCCAAGGAGTGCCGTAGGCAATAGGTGTATCACCAGTGAATCTAACAATAGGTTTGTCGCCGTTTACAATGGTAACTTTATCTTTTAAATATTTTATCCAAGACATTAAATGGGTGGTTTTGCCTGTGCCACTGGGGGCTAGAAAAACAACCCCATCACCTTCCACATCAATACAAGCGCCGTGAAGAACAAAACCATCATTAAGGGGTAAAATTTCGGCCATTTTTCTTAAAACGGCAATATACTCCAAATAACTTTTGCTGCAAGGAAATTCGGAAAGGGAATTTTCAAGAATAAGGTCTTTATCACTCACCATAAGGGAAAAATCGGCAGCATCAAAAGAGGCAATAAAATCTTTGCCTTCTTTACCTAATGTATCGTATTTTTCGGTAATTTCCCAGTTAAAATCAGCAATTTTTAATTTCATTTAAACTCACTTTATTTTAAAATCTTTTTCACCTTTGGGGAAATGGTCCAAATGTAAACCAACGCCATTTTTGAAACGGCAATATCGTAAAGCACAAAGGCCAAATTGCCAAGTGCCAAAAGGATAAATACACCGTATTTTCCAAGGGAACCAAAATCGGAAAAATCAATACCCATGGGCTTTGCGAAAAGAAGATAAACAAACAATACTGCACAGTTAAAGGATATGATTTTCAAAATCCATTCAAGTACAGGTCGCTTAATTTTTTCAATAATCGCTTTTAAAATGGGGTAATATCCCAAGAAGAAAACATAAATTAATCGGCTTTCAGGCTCGGCCGATAAGAGAACTAACACTGCCGAGGTAAGATAGGAAAGAAAGGCCCATTTGAGGTTTATTTCAATTACAACTGCCATTATGCAAAGTCCGGCAATAGCAGGAATTGCATAGGTTAAATAGGGGAAATAGGACAGCAACATAAATACAACTGCCAAGGCCGACATAATGGCGCTGAATGTAACTTTTTTAGTGTTATTAATCATATTAGCAACAAGGAATCAGGTCGCCACCCATACATTCGCAAAGGCAGTCGGCACAAATTAAGTTACTGCAACAATCGCAGGCATCGCAACCGGCTGCAGCATTGTAACTCCTGTAAGGATTATAGCCTTGGTTTGTTTGAGCTTGAGAGCGATTAAATGCATTGCGATATTCGGGGTTTGCAGGGTCCATACGGCAAGCAGTTGCAAAGGAAGTGTAGGCTTGGTCGAACCAACCTCTACGGTAAAGAACGGTTCCGTTTAAGAAGTACCATTCAGCGTTTCTGCTATTTATGGGAACGCCATCAAGAACCTCTTGGGCTTGTTCTAAACGGTTTTGAGCAATAAGCGACCTAACCTCAGGGAAGGCAGAAGAACGGCCATCTTGATTAAAGTTGCCATCATAGGTGTTTTGGCGACTTCTACGGCTGTTTACGATAGCGTCATAAGCCTCGTTTATTTCCTTCATTTTATCGGCTGCCAAATCGGAAAGGGGATTATCCTGATAGTTATCGGGATGATATTTTCTAGCGAGTTCACGATAGGCGTTTTTAATTTCTTCATCGGTAGCATTTTTGCTAACGCCCAAAATGGAATATGGGTCTTTCATATCTCTAACTCCTTTTTAAAGGTATCTTCTAAACCTAAATAAATTATATTTCCTAAAATGTGTTTATATTTTTTTGTATCTAAAAGTTCAAAGGCTTTTGCCGATTCGTTAATGCAAAAATAAAGTTGTGGTTCGATTTTTTCTTTAACATCTTCCTTGGTTTCGCAGGTAAATTTCAAAACATTGTATTTATTTTGCTTTTTGTCTTCTTCAAAATCGGCAGCAGCGTCTAACAGATAAATGTATCTTCCGACACAGTAACCAAGGCGTTTCAGCACGGTTTTTTGAACTTCATCTTCACTGCAAAGCATAAAGATTTTGGAAAGTGCGTTGGCTGTTGGGTCGGCGATTTCATCCATTTGATTGCATCCCGATTTCTCCAAATTGCTTTGAGTATCAATGTATTCTTTTACAATATTGTCGATATTGGGGAAGGTTTTGGAAGCTTTTTTATAAGCTCCTTTGAAAATGGGTTTAAACATTATAAAACCTAATTTTTTAAACCCTTTCTCGTCCGAAATATTGTCGAGAATCTTGTAATAAAGCATAATCATTGCCACGGCCGAAGGCATTAAAAGGCTATCGGTATTTTTGCAGTAATTACACTTTTTTAAGGGGTTAAAGGTGCAACGCTTTCTCTCAATTTGGTCGCACCCATCTTTAAGGGACATATTAAGAAGTGCTAAAAAGGTGAAATCGTAACTAAGTGTTAAGCGAGATAAAATTCCGTAATGTTTTCCCAAGGTTTTGCAAAGGGAACAGTAAACTGCCTTATACATTTCGAACTCTTTAACCTTAAGTTCGCCCTTGGAAACCTTTATATATCCGAACACTCTAATTTCACTCCCTTTTAACATTCTATAATATTTATTTATTCTTTTGGTGAATAATGTGTTAATTTACAGCATCTTTTTAAGAAACTGACCTGTATATGACTCTTCGCACATTGCCACCTTTTCAGGGGTGCCACTGCAAACAACGGTGCCACCACCGTTACCACCTTCGGGACCTAAATCTATAATATGGTCGGCAGTTTTAATTACATCTAAATTATGCTCTATAACGAGAACGGTATTACCTGCATCCACAAATCTTTGTAATATTTCAATAAGTTTGTGAACATCAGCAGTGTGAAGTCCTGTTGTGGGCTCGTCCAAAATATAAATTGTTTTACCTGTACTTCTTTTGGAAAGTTCGGTTGCCAATTTAACTCGTTGAGCCTCACCACCCGAAAGGGTTGTGGCAGGTTGACCGATTTTGATGTAACCTAATCCCACATCGTAAAGGGTTTTGAGTTTTCTTTGAATTTTCGGTATATTCTCAAAGAAATACATACCCTCTTCAACCGTCATCTCAAGCACATCATAAATGCTTTTGCCCTTGTATTTAACATTTAATGTTTCTCGGTTGTAACGGCTACCACCACACACCTCACAAGGAACATAAATGTCGGGTAAAAAGTGCATTTCAATTTTCAAAATACCGTCACCCTGACAGGCTTCGCAACGGCCACCCTTAACATTGAAGGAAAATCTTCCTGCATTGTAACCGTGCATTTTAGCCTCTTTGGTGGAGGCGAAAAGTTCACGAATATCGGTGAAAACACCGGTATAGGTTGCAGGGTTTGAACGAGGTGTTCTGCCAATGGGGGACTGGTCAATATTAATAACCTTATCGAGATTTTCGATTCCCTCAACCGATTTGTGTTTTCCTGCAACGGTTTTGGCGTTGTTTAATTTGTTGGCTAAAACCTTGTAAAGAATATCGTTTACAAAGGAAGATTTACCACTTCCCGAAACGCCTGTAACGCAGGTAAGTGTCCCAAGTGGAACCTTAACATTAATGTTTTTAAGGTTGTTTTCGCTAGCACCCTTAACCGTAAGGAATTCTCCGTTACCCTTTCGGCGATTTTGGGGGACGGGTATTTTCTTGCGGCCTGTTAAATAGTCACTGGTTATGGATTCTTTGCAGTTTTCAAGGGCTTTAAGATCGCCTGAGAATACAACCTCGCCACCGTGAATACCGGCACCGGGGCCAATATCAACAATATGGTCGGCAGCACGCATAGTATCTTCATCGTGCTCAACCACAATAACCGTATTACCAAGGTCGCGAAGTCTTTTTAAGGTGGCAATTAATCGTTCATTGTCCCTTTGGTGCAAACCAATGCTTGGCTCATCAAGAATATATAAAACGCCCATAAGGGAAGAACCAATTTGGGTTGCCAAACGAATACGCTGACTTTCTCCTCCCGAAAGGGTGCCCGAAGAACGGGAAAGGTCAAGATAATCAAGTCCAACGCTTTTAAGGAAGGTGAGTCTTTCCTTAATTTCCTTTAAAATGGGAGCAGAAATCATACCGTCTCGCTGACCGAATTTCAATGTTTCAATGAAATTTAATTCTTCCGAAACCGACATATCGCAAAATTCTTTAATGTTTTTGCCACCAACGGTAACGGCTAAATATTCGGGTTTAAGCCTTGCACCTTTACACTCGGGACAAGGATTTTCAAGCATATAACTTTCATACTCGGTTCGGGCATAGTCACTGCTTGTCTCTTTGTAACGGCGTTCAAGGTTGTTAATAACGCCTTCAAAGGTGGCATAATAGGTGCCGGAACCAAAATCGGTGGTGCGATAGAGTGCAATTTTAGTGTCGCCCGTACCGTAAAGTACAGCCTTTTTGCCCTCTTCGGGAATATCTTTCCAAGGGGTGTTCACATCAAAACCGTAGTGGTTTGCAACACCCTTATAATACATTTGGGTAATAGAACCGGAATCAGGGTTAAGCCAAGAATTAACGCCCCAACCCATAGCCTTAATGCATCCTTCAAGTAAGGATAGATTTTCATCGTGGATAATAAGGCGTGGGTCAATTTTTTTGTAACTGCCAATACCCATACAAACAGGACAAGCGCCCATGGGGTTGTTAAAGGAAAACATTGTGGGGGTGAGCTCTGGTATGCTAATTCCGTGTTCATCACAGGCATAGGTTTGGGAAAACTCTAGCTCCTCACCACCAATAATATCAACAGCCACCAAGCCACCTGATAAAGCCACGGCAGTTTCAATACTGTCGGTAAGGCGAGAGATAATATCTTCCTTAATAACCAAACGGTCAACAATAACCTCAATAAAATGTTTATTGTTTTTCTCCAGTTTAATTTCTTCGGATAAATCGTAGATATTACCGTCAATTCTAACCCTTGAATAACCCGATTTTCTAAGGTTTTCAAGTTCCTTTGCATGTTCGCCTTTACGGTTCTTAACAACGGGAGCAAGGATTTGAATTTTAGAGCCCGTTTCAAGTTTCATAACAACATCCACAATTTGGTCGGTGGTTTGTTGACTAATCTCCTTTCCGCAAACGGGACAGTGGGGAATACCCACACGGGCATATAAAAGTCTTAAATAATCGTAAATTTCGGTAACTGTTCCAACTGTGGAACGGGGGTTTTTGGACGTGGTTTTTTGGTCTATGGATATAGCAGGGGAAAGACCTTCAATACTGTCAACATTAGGTTTTTCCATTTGTCCTAAGAATTGACGGGCATAAGAAGAAAGAGATTCAACATATCTTCGTTGACCCTCGGCATAAATGGTATCAAAAGCAAGGGATGATTTACCACTGCCCGAAAGGCCGGTAAAAACAACCAACTTGTCTCTTGGAATTTCCACATTAATATTCTTTAAATTGTTTTCGTTTGCGCCTTTTATAATTAGCTTATCAATAGCCAAAATTGTTCCTCCAAAAACAAAAAATCACATATATATTATATGTGATTTTTTGATATTTGTAAATATTAATTTTACTTGTCAAGTCTTTTCAAAATTTCGTTATTTTGGGAAAGTATCAAACCTTGAGCGAAGATTAAATAAAGGAAAATAAGGGCAATTGCAGCGCCTGCTAAAAGTATTAAAGCCGAAAGGAAAATTAGTGCATGGTCAATAATATAGACCAAAGCGGCTGCCACAAGGAAAATCAGAAAAACGCCAATAGCGACTACATAAGAAATAATCTTAATAACCTTATCAAGGTTTTCATAAGTTAAAGTTCCGTATAAATCACTTGCTTTTTTAACCTTTTTTGCAGTATCTTTAGCAACTTTACCTGTTTTTTTAACGGCTTTCTTTGTATTTTTAACAGCTTTTTTAATGGCACTGGGAGAGGAAGAACTAATATCCTCAAAGACCATTTTGTTTTCGTTATTTTCCAAAACAAAACCCCCTGGTTTAAATTTTTTCTACACCTAAAGTAACGTTTTCGCCGTTGATATCCCACTCTTTAATGAAACCTGCAACTTCGCCAACGGTCAAACTGTCGGCCAAGGTGTCGCTTGTGATATCAGCAGTTTTAGCAGTTGCGATAGCAGTAACGGTATCGCTTCCCTTTAATGTAATCGCAATGTGGTCGGTCACATTAAATCCTGCTTCTTTACGCATAGTTTGAAGTTTGCTAACAAGTTCTCTAACAAAGCCTTCTTCAATAAGTTCGGTGGTGAGGTTGGTGTCAAGTGCCACGGTTACGCCACGGTCGCTTACGGTGAAGAAACCTTCTTTTTGACTTGCTTCGATTAATAAATCTTCGGCAGTAAGTTCAATTTCGCCAATAGAAATATTAAGTTTAATGCATCCGTTTGCATCTAAATCAGCCTTAGCACTACTGTCGAGCTCGGCCAAGAGAGTGCGAATTTCGCCTAATTGTTTACCGTACTTGGGACCTAAGGTCTTAAGTTGAGGTTTGAAACTGTAAGAAACGAAGTTGTCAACCTCATCGGTGAATTTAACTTCTTTAATGTTAAGCTCATCACGAATAATTGATGCGTAAAGTTCATCAACACCACCATCAGCCTTAACATACATAGCAGCCAAAGGTTGACGGTTTTTACGGGAAGAACCGTTACGAGCAGCTCTACCGAGAACTACAATTTCAAGAACCTTTTTCATTTGCTCTTCAAGGTTAGCGTCGATTAAATCTTCGCAAACCTCGGGGAAATCGCAAAGGTGAATACTCTCGGGAGCGTTTTTATCAATATTACGAACAAGATTTTGATAAATGTTTTCAGCCATGAAAGGAATCATGGGAGCGGAAATCTTAGCAGTGGTAACCAAAGCAGTGTAAAGGGTTAAGTAAGCTGCAATCTTGTCATCAGTCATACCTTCAACCCAGTATCTTTCTCTACCACGGCGAACATACCAGTTACTCATTTCGTCAACAAACTCTTGCAAAGCACGAGCAGCTTCGGGAATACGGTAGTTAGCCAAGTTTTCATCCACAGCCTTGGTGGTTGAATTTAGGCGAGATAATAACCACTTATCCATAACGGAAAGTTCGTAATTGTTAATATCATATTTTGAAGGATCAAACTTATCAATATTAGCGTAAAGCACATAGAATGCATAGGTATTCCAAAGAGTACCCATAAATTTACGCTGACCTTCGGTAACAGCCTTAGCGTGGAAACGGTTGGGGAGCCATGGTGCTGAGTTAGTATAGAAATACCAACGAATAGCATCGGCGCCAAAGGTTTCAAGTGCATCAAATGGGTCAACAGCGTTGCCCTTAGATTTACTCATCTTTTGGCCGTTTTCATCCTGAACGTGACCTAAAACGATAACGTTCTTGAAGGGAGCTTTATCAAAAATAAGGGTTGAAATTGCAAGAAGTGAATAGAACCAACCTCTTGTTTGGTCAACAGCCTCGGAAATAAAGTCGGCAGGGAATTGAGCTTCAAAAAGTTCCTTGTTTTCAAAAGGATAGTGGTGTTGAGCAAAGGGCATTGAACCTGAGTCAAACCAACAGTCAATAACCTCGGGAACACGGTGCATATCCTTGCCACAGTGAGGACATTTAATTGTCACAGCGTCAATGAAAGGACGGTGAAGTTCAATATCATCGGGGCAATTGTCGGACATTTCTTTGAGTTCGGCAATGCTTCCGATAGAATGTTGATGACCACATTCACAGGTCCAAATGTTAAGGGGAGTACCCCAATAACGGTTACGGGAAATACCCCAGTCTTGAACATTCTTAAGCCAGTCACCGAAACGACCCTTACCAATGCTTTCGGGGATCCAGTTAATGGTGTTGTTGTTCTTAATAAGGTCGTCCTTAACATCGGTCATCTTGATAAACCAAGACTCACGAGCATAGTAAATAAGGGGAGTGTCACAACGCCAGCAGAAGGGATAGTCATGCTCGAACTTGGGAGCGTCGAATAAAAGTCCCTTTGCTTCAAGGTCAACTAAAACCTTGGGGTCAGCATCCTTAACGAAAAGACCGGCATAAGGAGTTTCCTCGGTCATTTCACCCTTGCCGTCAACAAATTGAACGAAGGGAAGGTCGTATTTTCTGCCAACCTTGGCATCGTCTTCACCGAAGGCCGGAGCAATGTGAACAATACCGGTACCATCGCTCATGGTAACATAACTGTCACAGGTGATAAAGAATGCCTTTTTGTTTTGCTTTTCGCAAACAGGTTTTGCAAAGTCAAACAAAGGCTCATATTCACGGTGTTCTAAATCGGAACCCTTAAACTCTTCAATAATTTCATAAGCAGGAGCTTCTTCGGTTGCTAATTTGCCAAGAACCTTGTCTAAAAGTTCTTTAGCCATATAGTAGGTGTAACCGTCTAAAGCCTTAACCTTGCAGTAGGTATCTTCAGGGTTAACGCAAAGAGCAACGTTAGAAGGTAATGTCCAAGGAGTGGTGGTCCAAGCAAGGAAGTAAGCATCTTCATTTGCTACCTTGAAGCGTACAACAGCACTGCGTTCCTTAACATTTTTATAACCTTGAGCCACTTCGTGAGAAGAAAGGGGGGTTCCGCAACGAGGGCAGTAAGGAACAATCTTAAAGCCTTTGTATAACAAACCTTTATCATAGATTTGTTTTAAAGCCCACCATTCAGACTCAATAAAGTTATTGTCATAGGTAACATAAGGGTCGTTCATATCAGCCCAGAAACCAACGGTTTTTGAGAAATCTTCCCACATTCCCTTATATTTCCAAACACTTTCTTTACAATGAGCAATAAAAGGCTCTAAACCGTATTCCTCAATTTGCTCTTTGCCATCAAGACCTAAAAGTTTCTCAACCTCAAGCTCAACAGGAAGACCGTGGGTATCCCAACCGGCCTTACGGGGAACCATACAGCCCTTCATTGTTCTGTAACGGGGAATCATATCCTTAATAACACGGGTTAAAACGTGACCGATATGAGGTTTACCGTTAGCAGTAGGGGGACCGTCATAAAAAACATAGGGTTCGCCCTGTGCTTTGGTCTCTATACTCTTTTCGAAAATCTTGGCATCAGACCAAAATTTTTCAATTTTCTTTTCCTCTTCAACGAAATTAACGTTGGGTGAAATGCTGTCGTACACTGAAAGTACTCCTTTCAAATAGGGGTTTATTTAGCACGGAAAACGCACAGCATCCACTGTGCGTTTTCTAAAATTTTACTATTAAATGTTATTATTGCTCTTTAGTAGCGGTGGGGATGGGTTGCTTTAATGCAGCACGGGTTTTGCGAATTTCACCGAGGTTAGCGGTAAGGCCTTCATCGGCACGACGCATAATATCGTCAACAAAATCTTGAGCAGCCTTTCTCATCTCACGGCTCTTACCTTGAGCAGTAGCAATAATTTCAGCAGCCTTTGCTTGAGAAAGTTTAACAATCTCTTCTTGTGCTACCATTGCTTTTGCCTTTTCTTCAGCGTTACGGATAATTCCGTCAGCCTCACGCTTAGCAGCAGTGATAATGTCAGCTCTGTCAGCAACAATGCCTTTAGCTTGTTTGATTTCAGCAGGGATGTTAAGACGGATATCGTCAACAACTGCACGAAGCTTTTCTACATCTACAACTGTTTTTTTGCCGGGGATTTTGAAACCTGAGTCAAGCACCTCGTCAAATTGTTCTAGTAATTCGTCTAATGTCATTTTTTCTTCCTCCGTAAACCGAAAAATCGGCATTTATTTTTTAGTGGTAATCCTATTTATAATATCTTGTTTTATTTCACCGGGAACAAAATGAGAGATATCTCCACCCATGGAAGCAATCTGCTTTACCATACTGGAACTAAGATACATATTTTGCGCCGCAGTGGTTAAAAACAAGGTTTCAACATTGGGATTTAACTCTTTATTGGTAAGAGCCATTTGGAATTCGTACTCAAAATCGGACATAGCACGAAGACCTTTGATAATTGCAGTAGCGCCAACCTGCGCTGCATAGTCAGCCAATAAGCCATCGTAATGCACAACCTCAACATTGTCAAGATTAGTGGTACATTTCTTAATAAGCTCGACACGTTCTTCGGGGGTGAAACAACAATTCTTTGAAGAATTGGAAGCCACCACCACGATAAGTTTTTTAAACATACCTGCAGCTCTTGTTATAATATCAAGATGGCCGTAGGTTACAGGGTCGAAACTTCCGGGGCATAAAGCCGTTATATTTTTATTCATCACGGCTCCCCCTTTCTATAAACGGTGATTATAACCTTACCGTAACGATATGTTTTATGAATGTAAAAACCACCGATTTGGGGTTCTAATTCAACTTCGGGAGGGTGCTCACAAATAATAGCACCGTAATCACTCATTAGAGGTAAAACGGCCTTAACGGCAGGGATTAATAGACCTTCTAAATAAGGGGGGTCTAAAAAGACAAAATCAAAGGTATCTCTCGACATAGCGCAAAAGGACTGAAAATCGGATTGATAAACCTTGGTTTTATCCTCTAATCCACAAGCAGTTAGGTTGGATTTAATGATTTTAATAGCCTCTTTAGAAGCATCAACAAAAACACAAGACTCGGCACCACGGCTTAAAGCTTCAATACCTAATTGTCCTGAGCCGGCAAATAAATCCAAAATTCGTCTGCCCTCAATATCAAAATGCAAAGCACTAAAAAGACCTTCCTTAACCCTGTCAGGTGTTGGACGAATATCTCTGCCTTCAGGGGTGTTAAGGCGTTTGCCTTTTAGGGTGCCGGTTATAACTCGCATAGCATCACCAAAATTAAAAGTTAATACATTAGTATTATACGGATACTATTATAACATTAAATATGGGTTTTTGTCTATACTTTTTTAAAAAATATATTATCTATTCGAGTTTGAAGATGAGGTGCCATCATTATAACGGTTTACAGTAATAGTAACCACTGATTCAGCAGTAACTTTTTCACCGTATTCAGGCTCTTGTCTTATAACAACGCCGTATGCTTGGCTGGGGTCTTGAATTTCTTCAATAACTATGTTTTCGTATAAAAATCCTTGTTTTAAAAGTTCTAAAATTGCTTCATTTTCGTCAAGGTTTTTAACATTTCTAATGTCAAATTCTTTATTTCCTAAAGAAATTACAACCTCAATCTTGGTATCTCTTGCAACTTCAGTGCCTGCCTTTACGGACTGGGCGCAAACGGTGCCTTTTGCACAAGTGTCAGAGTAATCCTTATCCGATAAAACAAACTCAAACATTTCCCATTCATCATTTTCAAGGATTTGGGCAAAGGTGTATTTGCCAATTAAATCGGGAACGGTATATGTTTTTGTGGTGATTTCAGCTCCGCTTTCAACATCTCCAACCGAGTTTACATCGGGAGCGTCAAAGGAAACAACACTATTGGTTTGTGAGTTGTTATCTTTTGGTGAGAAAATACTGTCTTTGAATAGCAATAAAGCGAGTAACACTAAAATTAAAACGGTGCACAAAGCCGAGATAATAACATATTTTGTGGTATTGTTATTATTTTTCTTTTTGGTGGTGGAGGAAACCTCTTTTGAAGCAACCTTTTTCTTAACGGGAACAGGGGTTTCGATTTCTCCGTAAACTAATTCGTTTTTGAATTGTTCAATATTTCTGGTACGATTTTCGGGTTTAACCTGTAAACCGTTGGCAAGAGAAGCCAAAACTTGATGGGGAAGTTCTTCGGCAAATTTTGCCGAAATGGTCATGGCATCATTTTCTAAACGTTGGGTTGAGGTGGGAGGAACTGTGCCGATAAGTACCCTGAAAAGTGTGGCACAAAGGCCATAAACATCGGTGTATGTATCAACGACCATCTCGTCGATTCCGTATTGTTCGCAAGCAGCATAACCACTATAAAGCAATGGTTCTAATTCACTGTTTTTGCGAAGTTTCTTTATGGAGTATCCGGAAATTCTAAGTTTGCCGTCACGACCTACGATTATGGTATCGGCGGAAATTCCACCGTGAATATAACCGATACTATTCATACCCTCAATTGTATCAATAAGTGGTAAGAGTAAAGGACGGGCTTGTTCCCATTTAAGTGTGCCGGAGTTTTTATTTAAAAATTCCTCTAATGTTATGCCGGAAATAAGTTCACAAACAGCGTAAGCAGTGCCGTTTGATTCAAAAACATCATAAATAGGCATTAAAGAGGGAAGTGTGGATAAAATAATAGCACGGTTAATGTCTAAAAATTCAAGCAAACCTTCGTTAAAGGTGTATTTTCCGTTTTCACTCATAGAAACGGTCTTGTCGGGATTTCTGTTGGCAAAACCTTTTGGGAAATATTCTTTTACGGTGATTTTGCAATTTTTGGAATTATCCCAACCAATGTAGGTAATACCTTCGCCGTCGGCTGACAAGGTTTTACCGATAAAATAACGGTTTTCCAAAAGGGATTTTAAGGGAAGGGCATAAGAGGGATTTTGAGAAGCATTGTCAAATCCACAAATAGGACAAACCTTTTCTCCTCCGTTATCGCTCATACATCCTAAACATAATCCATCGGTATTAATCATAAATAAACCTCCGAAATTGATGGGTTTCTAATTCTATTTTACCACAACTGTCAAGTCAGTCGCTAATAGGTATCATTTTTTTGAATACGCAGGTGTGGTGTGGTGTAATTCTTCTATCCTCGTGAAGAGAACCGAAATACCAGTGTTTATATTCACAAGAACGACCGATTTCTTCAAGGTAACCACCAAGTTTGTTAACTCGGTCACTGTCACCTCTCAAAAGTAACATGGAACTTTTAACGAGAGAAGGGGGTTCGTGGGTGATGATATAGTCCACCTTACAATCAATTGCATCTAAATTTTTGGCACCTTCTGCCATTTCCTGAGGTGTGGGTTCTTCCTCTCGCCACCAAAGACCGTTTTCTATTCGCATATCCTTGTCAACACTTTCGCCACCACCAAAGGTGAAGAAACTGTGTCCATCGATGCTGAAAATTTGACCACGCATAAGGTGGATTAAATTGCCTTTGATTCGGTGAACCTTTCCTCCGTGCCAATAGGTGACTCTTGAGGAGTTGATTTTTGTCATATTGTCATGGGTGCCATCTAAAAAGGCAGTAACAAATCTACGGGTGGAAAGATAATCAATAACCTCTCGTTCGGTTTTTGAACCGTCGAAAATATAACCGAAATCTCCGGCAACAATTAAAACATCACCTGCTTTAAGTTTGCGGAAATTTTTATCGTAAAGTCTTTCCAAACAACCGTGCATATCGCCTGTAATATAAACCGTAATTTTTCACCACACTTAAAATTATACTTTTATTTTTCTATAATTTATGTTAAAATACAAATACAGTATATCACATATTCGGAGATATTTCTATGCTTAAAAGAATATTTTTTATAATTTTGGCAATTTTAATAATTTTTCCCACCCTTTCGGTGTCGGCTTATGAGGTTACAGGCTTTGAAATTACTGCTGAAGCAGGTATGCTTGTGTCTTTAGACACAGGTGAGGTTTTGTTTAATAAAAATGAAAATCAAAAGATTTATCCTGCTGCAATAACCAACATTATGACTGCTTTGGTTATTTTGGAAAGTGACAAGTATTCACCTGATGCTAAAATCACCATGACCGAAAAGGCAAGAAAAGATATTTTGGGTACAGGCGTTACCGATTCTCATACAAAGGTTGGGGAAAAGTTTTCTCATACCGACCTATTACACATGATAATTATGTGTTCTTTTGGTGATGCCAGTTGTTTGGCTGCCGATTATTTTTACGGTTCCCACGAAGCTTTTGTGGCAAAAATGAACGAAACTGCAAAAAAACTCGGTATGAATAATACCAATTTCACAAACCCAATGGGTGTTCATGACCCTAAACATTACACAACAGTAAGCGATATTTATAAAATGACCGCTTACGCCCTTAAAAACAGGACCTTTAAGGAAATTTGCGCAAAGGCAAGATACGATTTGGCTGCTACAAATATGCAGGAAAAACGAATTTTATCTACCACCAACTTTTTGCTTAAAGGTAGCAATTCGGGCTATGAATATACCTATGCTTCCGGCGTAAAAACCGGTTATACCGACGAGGCCGGAAGATGTATTGTCTCAACGGCTAAATACAATGATTTAGAGTATCTTTGTATATTGATGAAGGCACCCAACAATCCCATTAGAAGGCAGGAACTTGTTGATTGTGCCAACCTTTTCAGATGGGCATTTAATAATTTTGCTTCCAAAGAAATCGCAACATCCACCGAGCCTGTTTGCGAAATTCCCTTAGAACTTTCAATGGAGACCGATTTTGTTCCACTTTACTTTAAAAATGGATTTTATTCTATTTTGCCGAAGGATGTGGACGAGTCCACCATTGTTATTAAAACCGAACTTAATTCCGAAAGTGTGAAAGCACCGGTCAAAAAAGGTCAAGTTTTGGGCAAGGCTCAGGTTATTTTTGCCGAAAAGGTTATCGGTGAAGTGGATTTGGTTGTGGGGGAAGATGTTAAGGCAAACCCTGTTTTAAAATTTGCCGATACTTTGAAAATGATTTTCACCTCAACGGTTATGATTGTGGTGTATGTTGTGTTGGGATTAGCTCTTGTGGCATTCATTGCAAAATGTATCACAATGAACTACACAAAAGGCAAAAAACGCAAGGTTAGATATATTCCTTATGACGGTAAGGAAAGGGAAAATCGCCATAAGAGATAACGGCTTGACAAATAAAGTATTTTGTGTTAAATTAATCTAAGAAGATAGAGGCGCAGTTTGTTATAAGTAACTGTAAGGGGTGCTAATTCCGGCGGGAAGATACCCTTGGCGAAAGGAGCGACTGCCGAAGGGAGCTAAAGGCGTGAGGCTTCCCTGGTAATTGGGAATAACATCCTCTTTACTGTCGCAGTTGCGGAGTGCTATCAAAAACAGATTAACGGGCATAAACTGTAATAGTTGTTATGCTTTTCTGATTTTTAGATAGCCGAGCAATCGGCTATTTTTTATACTTATTTTTTGAAGGAGAATATACTATGAAAACCCCTATTTTTGAAGGTATGGCTACTGCCATTATCACCCCAACCAATGAAAACGGAATTGATTTTGAAGCTTTTGGAAAACTTTTAGATTGGCAGGTAGAAGAGGGTATTGACGCTGTTGTTGTTTGCGGAACGACCGGCGAAGGCTCCACCCTTACTGATGAGGAGCATAGAGCTGCTATTGAGTTCGCTGTAAAACAAATCAATGGCAGAGTTCCTGTAATCGCAGGTACCGGCTCTAACGATACTTCTTATGCTGTTGAACTTACAAAACACGCTTGTGCTGTTGGTGTTGATGGTGTTTTGGTTGTAACCCCTTATTATAACAAGGCAACCCAAAAGGGTTTGATTAAAATGTTCACAACCATTGCCGATGCTTCCACCGTTCCTGTTATTCTTTATAACGTTCCTTCAAGAACAGGTGTAAACATTAAACCTTCTACCGTTTTAGAGCTTTCAAAACATCCTATGATTAATGCCATTAAAGAGGCAAGTGGCGATATTTCTCAAATCGCTGAAGTGGCTCACCTTTGTGGTGATAATATAGTTATCTATTCGGGTAATGATGACCAAATTATCCCGATTATGGCTTTAGGTGGCAAGGGTTGTATTTCGGTTCTTTCTAACCTTTTACCCAAAGAATCAAGTGAAATGTGCCGTGCTTTTAAGGAAGGCGATGTTAAAAAGGCTTGCGAAATGCAACTTAAATATATCCCACTTGTTAGCGCACTTTTCAGTGAGGTTAATCCCATTCCCGTTAAGGCTGCTATGGCTAAAATGGGCTTCTGTGAGGATTATCTCCGTTTGCCATTGACTCCTATGGAGGATGCTACAAGAGAAGTTCTTTATAAGGAAATGAAGAACGTAGGAATTGATATTTAAAAGAGGATTTTTTATGATATGCAACAATGTGTCCCTCAACGCTGAGGGACATTTAACTTTTGCAGGTATGGATACGGTGGAATTAGCCCAAAAGTATGGCACACCTTTGTACCTGATGGATGAAAATAAAATAAGAGAGCATATGAGATGCTACAAAGAGGCTATGGAAAAGTATTTTCCAAAGGGCTCGGTTCCCGAATTTGCAAGTAAATCTTTCAGCGCAAAATGTATTTATAGAATTGCAAAAGAAGAGGGCATTGATATAGATGCCGTTTCTTCGGGCGAGATTTATACTGCTTTGCAGGCAGGTTTCCCAATGGAAAAATGTTTTTTCCACGGTAATAATAAAACCGACGCTGACATTCGCTTTGCAATAGAAAGTGGTGTGGGTTATTTTGTTTTAGATAACCTTGAAGAATTAGACTCCTTAAACCAAATCGCAGGTGAAATGGGGGTTCTCCAAAAGGTTCTTTTAAGGGTTTCTCCCGGTATCGACCCTCATACTCATCAAAAGATAATGACAGGCTCGGTTGACTCCAAGTTTGGCGTCGCCATTGAAACGGGACAAGCAATGGAACTTACAAAGAAAATTTTGGAGCGTGAAAATGTAAAACTTTTAGGTTTTCATTGTCATATAGGTTCTCAAATCTTTGAGTCGGAGCCTTTTATAGAGGCTGGGGAAATGATGTTTGAGTTCTTGGCCGATGTTAAAAATACCTTGGGATTTACTGCCGAAATGTTAAATCTTGGTGGTGGTTTTGGCGTTAAATATACCGAAAAAGACCCCGATATCAATTATGCTGAGAAAATCCGTGAAATAGGCGAAGTTTTAAAGGTTCAATGCGAAAAATTAGGCCTCAAAATGCCTAAAATTATGATGGAGCCCGGAAGAAGCCTTGTGGCTGATGCGGGTATGACCCTTTACACTGTTGGTAGTGTAAAAGAAATTACGGGTTATAAGAGTTATGTTTCGGTGGATGGTGGTATGCCCGATAATCCCCGATTTGCTTTGTATGAGTCTGAGTATACGGTTGAAATTGCCAACAAAATGAATAACCCAAAAGATTTTATCGCCGATGTTGCAGGAAGATGTTGCGAGTCGGGTGATATTGTGGCCGAAAATATCAGTATGCCTAAACCCCAAAGAGGGGATATTTTGGCAGTGCTTACAACAGGTGCTTATAACTACTCAATGGCATCAAATTATAACCGACTCGGAAAACCTCCCGTTGTTATGATTAAGGACGGTGTGGATAGGGTTGTTGTAAAGCGTGAAACCTTAGGGGATGTTTGCAGATTGGATGTTTAATTATGGTGAAATTAGGAAACGATTGGGACAATATTTTGGCCGATGAGTGGGAGAAATCTTACTTTAAAGAACTGGAAAGTTTTTTGGAGGAAGAATACGCTCAAAACAAGATATATCCCGAAAAAAACGACCTTTTCAATGCTTTGAAATACACCTCTTTTGCCGATACAAAAGCAGTTATAATCGGCCAAGACCCATACCACGGCGAGGGTCAGGCTCACGGTCTTTGTTTTTCGGTTAAAAAGGGTGTAAAAGTGCCACCTTCTTTGAAGAATATTTACAAGGAATTGAAGGAGGATATAGGCTTTGAAATCCCTTCCCATGGAGAGCTTGTAAACTGGGCAAAGCAAGGGGTTTTAATGCTTAATAACGTGCTTACCGTAAGGGAGGCAAACCCCAACAGCCATAAGGGAAAAGGCTGGGAAAAATTCACCGACCGAGTGATTTTCGAGCTTAATAAAAAGGATAGTCCGGTGGTCTTTTTGTTGTGGGGTGCAAACGCTCAAAAAAAGGCCGAAATTATAACAAATCCCATCCACGAAAAACTGGTTAGTGTTCACCCGAGTCCCTTGTCGGCAAGAAGGGGATTTTTGGGTTGTAAACACTTCTCTAAAACCAATGAAATTCTCAAAGCCAATGGACTGGAAGAGATTAACTGGCAAATAGATTGACAATTTTTGACATTTGTGTTATTATGATGGAGCAAAAGGAGTTGATATTGTGAAATCTACAGGAATGATTCGTCAGGTTGATAAGATGGGAAGAGTGGTAATTCCAAAGGAAATTCGTTCTCAACTTAACATTAAGAACGATGAGGATAGTTTTGAGATTTTTATGCAAGGGGATAAGGTTATCCTTCAAAAATATCATCCAACTTGTTTTTTTTGTGATTCTTTAACCGATGTAATTACCTTTAACGACCATTTGGTTTGCAAAGAGTGTATTGAGAAAATGCACGCAATGTTAGACAGTGCTGAATAGTTTAAAGCCCTCTTTTTAGAGGGCTTTTTCTTTTTGCTTTGAAATATGTAATAATTTTGTAACTTTTTTATGTATTTTTGCGAATATTACTTGCAAAATGATTGCCTTTTGTGTAAAATGTATGTGTATAAGTTTGTTTAATTTAAATTTATATATTAATATACAAGATTAAAGGATGTGTGCGAATATGTCAAATCGCTTGTTTCAAGGTGTAATCAATCAAATGAAGGAATCTATAGATAGAACCTTTGGTGTTATTGATGAGAATTCCGTTATCATTGCTTGTTCTGAACTGGGAAAGATTGGTGAAACCTTAGATACTGGTTTTATAAATTCTAACGAGATTATTGTCGTTGACGGCAATACTTATAAAAGTCTTGGAATAACCCAATCGGCTAACTATACTGTTTTTGTTGAGGGCGATGATATGTTGGCTTCAAAATACGCAGGTGTTTTAGCTGTATCTTTTTCCAGCATTAAATTTTACTATGATGAAAAATATGACCGTAGCAACTTTATTAAGAATGTAATTCTTAACAACATTTTGCCCGGTGATATTTATATCAAGGCTCGTGAACTTTACTTCAACAGCGATGTTCATCGTACCGTTTTCTTAATTCGTGCTGTTGAGCATAGTGATGTTTCGGTTTATGACATTGTTCAAAATCTTTTCCCCGACAAGGCAAAGGATTTCGTAATTGTTATCAACGAGAGCGATGTTGCTTTGGTAAAGGAAACAAAACCCGGAATTGATTCCAAGACCATTGAAAAATTGGCATCCACCATTGCCGATACCATGTCGGGTGAGTTTTATCTCCACGCCGTTATCGGTATTGGTACCACTGTGGACAACCTTAAAGACTTGGCTCGTTCCTTCAAAGAGGCTCAAACCGCATTGGAAGTTGGCAAGGTATTTGATAATGAAAAGACCATCATTTCTTATGACAATTTAGGAATTGCCCGTCTTATTTATCAGCTCCCCACCACCCTTTGTGAAACCTTCTTAAAGGAAGTTTTCAAATTAGGTTCAATCGAAACCCTCGACCAAGAAACTCTATTTACAATTCAACGTTTCTTCGAAAATAATCTTAACGTTTCCGAAACATCGAGAAAACTCTTTGTTCATAGAAACACCTTGGTTTACAGACTTGAGAAAATCAAGAAAATTACAGGTCTTGACCTTAGAGAGTTTGACCACGCAATTATCTTCAAAATTGCATTAATGGTTAACAAATATCTTAAAAATAACCCTATTAAATATTAAGGAATGATAATTTTAAATGGAACATCAAGTTGTGCCATCTGAAAACGTGAAACAGCCTAAACCAATTATTGAGTTTAGAGGCGTTTCTAAAACATATCCTTCGGGTACCCACGCTTTGGAGGATGTTAATATTAGAATTAACCAGGGCGAATTTGTATTCGTTGTTGGTTCTTCGGGTGCCGGTAAAAGTACCTTTATGAAACTTATTATGCGCGAAGAAAAGGCAAATACCGGTAAAATTACCGTTAACGGTTTTAACCTTACTACTATGAAGCGTAAAAAGGTACCCTTGCTTCGCCGTACAATGGGAATCGTTTTCCAAGATTTCCGTTTAATCCCCACCATGAACGTTTTTGATAACGTTGCTTTTGCAATGTATGTTGTGGGCGCAAGTGGTAGAGATATTCGCCGTGAGGTTTCAAAAGCATTAAGCAAGGTAGGTCTTGGCCATAAAGCCCGTTCAATGCCCGCTCAACTTTCGGGTGGTGAACAACAGCGTGTTGGCCTTGCCCGTGCGCTTGTTAATTCTCCCGACCTTATCATTGCCGATGAGCCTACCGGAAACGTTGACCCCAATATGTCTTATGAAATTGTGTCAATGCTTACCGAAATTAATAAACTTGGTACCACTGTATTAATGGTAACCCACGACCATAATCTTGTGCGTGATTTTAATCACAGGGTTATTATGCTTGATGGCGGTAAAATTGTTGCCGACAATGCAGGAGGTGAAGCCCAATGAAAATGACCAGTATTAGATATTTAATTCGTGAAGGTTTTAAAAACGCTTGGGCTAACCGTTTGATGACCATCGCTTCTGTGGGCGTTTTGATGGCTTGTATGGTAATTATCGGTTTGGCAGTTTTGATAACCGAAAATGTTAATCTTGCTATTGGTAATTTGGAACAACAAAATGTTGTTATCGCCTATATGAAGGATTATAACTGGGCGTTGCTCGAAGCTGAAATTCCCACCTCTGAAGAGGGAAGAGAAGGTGCTGATGATAACGGCATTTTACCAAGCGATTATGTAATCCATAACGAAGACGAAGCAAATGATTTGTGTGCTAAAATCGAAAAAATCGCTAACGTTGATAAGGTAGATTTCATCACAAGTGAAGAAGGCCTAAAAACCGTTCAAGAAACACTCAACATTGATGATGCTGACTCCGAGAAACTTTTGGATGGAGAAAACCCCATTTCTTGCTCGGCAAAAATTCAAATGACCGATATGGCCCTTTTTGATGAGACCATTGAAGAAATTTCAAAGTTAGACGGTATATATAACATTCAGTCTCACAGCGATTTAGCATCTACAATCACTGCTCTTAAAAAGGGTATTGGTGTTGCAGGTGTGTGGATTATAAGTATTCTTATGCTTATTGCCCTTGTAATCGTTTCTAATACTATTCGAGTTACAATGTATAACAGAAAACTTGAAATCAGTATTATGAAGGCTGTTGGCGCAACCGATACATTTGTTAGAGTTCCCTTTGTTGTGGAAGGTGCAGTTATTGGTGTTATTTCAGCGTTGTTGGCTGAAGGCGTTTTATATTTCTGTTATCGTGTAGCAACCGAAACCATTATTGATACCCTTAAAACCACCGACATTGTAAAATACGGCGATATGGCATGGATTTTACTTGGAATGTTCTTGAGCATCGGTTTGATTGCCGGAATTTTTGGTAGCGTTATTATGATTGGCAAGTACCTCCGTAAAGAGGGAAGCGAATTTACGGCTTTATAGGAGAAAATTATGAATAAAACATTATTTAAAATTTTAGCCGCCGTAATTTCGGTTGTAATGCTTTTTACAGCAGTTCCTTTCGGCGCTGCTGCCGACACGGCTACCGAGCTTCAGCAAAACATTAATAAACTTGAAGCTCAATCTCAAGAACTTGAAAAGCAAATTAAAAAATTACAGGGCGAAATTAATTCCCAAGCAGCTGTAAAAAAAGCGCTTCAACAAAAAATCAATATTATTCAACAACAAATCGATGCTTGTAATAGCGAGATTAATAAGATAAATGAGGATATCGCTAATAATAACAAGCAAATCGAAACTGATAAGTTGACCTATAAAAAGCGTTTGCGTGCTATTCATACAAGCAGTTCAAACAGTGGTTTAAAGGTGCTTTTAGGCGCTGAGAATTTTGCCGAGTTTTTGCATTTGGCACAATACACTGCCTCGGTTTCTAAGAGAGATAAAAAACTCATTACAAGACTTGAGGAAAAAATTGCTGCTAACGAAAAACTTTTAGAAGAGCAGGTTGAGATTAAGAAAACCGTTACTTCGAAACAACAAGAGTTGTTGACCGAAAGTAACCGTATTCAAGGCATTATAAATGAAATTGATGCTAACCAAGGTGATTTGGAAGCCCAAAACGCAAAGATTGAAAAGGAAATTAAGGATTATAAAAATACCTTGGCATCCCTTTCTCAATCAAGTGGCAGTGGCGGCGTTTATGATGGTGGCGAGTTTATTTGGCCCACTACAAGATACAGAATTTCGGCTGTTTTCCAAGGAAATGACCCTGTTCATAAGGGCAAACATGATGGTATTGATATTATCGGTAGTTATCGTGGCGAAATTGCAGGTCAACCTGTTTTTGCTATTGCTGACGGTGTGGTTGATATTGCAAAAGGTGGTTGTTCTCACAACTATCCTAAGGCAAGTGGTTCTTGTGGTTGTAACGGAAACTTCGGAAACTATGTAAGAATTGACCATGGTTCAACCTATCTAAGTATTTATGGTCACCTTTCCAGTCTTGCCGTTTCTCAAGGTACCCGTGTTAAAAAGGGTCAAGTTATAGGTTATGTTGGCTCAACCGGTTGGTCAACCGGTTACCATTTGCATTTTGGTATTGCTTATGGTGGTGTTTATCGCAATCCAATGAACTATTATAAAAAGGTTGGTTAAGTTGGAAAAGAAAAAAAGTCCTGTCGCACTTCGTATTATTTCAATTTTGTTATTAATAGGGTGGATGGGACTTATTTTTTATTTATCCCATCAAACTGCAAATGACTCATCCCTTTTAAGTGGTGGTCTTATTAGGAAGGTAGTAGGTTTCATATTTCCTAATTTAAGTGGCGCTTCTTTGGAGAGCTTGGTATCATCTTTGCAGTTTATTGTTCGCAAGGGCGCCCATTTTTCTATGTATGGCGTTTTGGGTGTTTTGGCTTTTGTAACTTTGGTTACATATTCTAAAATACATCTTGCTTTGCGTAGCGTATTTAGTTTTTTAATTTCAGCACTTTATTCCATGAGTGATGAATATCACCAAACCTTTGTAAAGGGTAGAAGTGGTGAAATTAGAGATGTTATTATTGATTGTGCAGGTGCTTTGTTGGGTATATTTATTGCCTTGGCAATTTACGGACTGCACAAAGCCATTAAAAATAGAAGGTCAGGTAAAATGAAGAAAAAACAGTATATTGAACTTACTGAGGAGTTGGCTTCTCGCCTTAGGGCTGAAAAAAATTCAAGTGCCGAATTGCGAGAGGAAAACAATGCCTTAAACGAGCAACTTAAAGAGTTAAGAGCGAGAATTGTGGCCCTTGAAAAAGGCGCTTCGCCTGACATAAAGCCGGTTTCAACTAATAGTTTTGAAATTCCTCAACCTGTTGTGGTTCAAAAGCCTATGGAACATAAGGAGATGCCCTTATCTGATGCTATTTCGGACGGTGCCAAAGTTATTGGTAAAATTGTTTTAAGCAGTGCTGAATACTGTAATAAACTTACCGGCGTCGGTGCCGACTCAAATGCAAAGGAATTGGTTAATCTTATCTTGGGAAGAACCGAGGTTGCGAAGAGCGAAATTTTAAGACTCACCACCTTGGATCTTAACCCGGGGGACCGTTTGGCTGCCATGGAAAGGGAACAAAACGAAGCCGAAGACTATTTTAAAAGTGTAATGGCACAAAAATAATAAAAAAATCGTGTTAATTTTTTGACATTTGACTATTGAGTTTTATGTCGAATTAAGTTATAATAATTTTGATATTTCTGAAAGGAGTACAGATATGAACTATTCACATGAAGTACAAAATATGTGTCCTTTAGCAAAGGGTACATATCACGGTCCTGCTCCCATTCCGGAGGAGGGCAAATGGGTTCAGGTAAAAGAGGTTAAAGATGTTTCCGGTCTTACCCACGGTGTGGGCTGGTGCGCACCTCAACAAGGAACCTGTAAACTTACCCTTAACGTTAAAGAGGGTATCATCGAGGAAGCTTTGGTTGAGACTTTGGGTTGTTCCGGTATGACCCACTCTGCTGCTATGGCTTCTGAAATTTTGGTTGGCAAAACAATTCTCGAGGCTTTAAATACCGACCTCGTTTGCGATGCTATTAACACTGCAATGCGTGAGTTGTTCCTCCAAATCGTTTATGGCCGTACCCAAACTGCTTTCTCTGAAGGTGGTCTTCCCATCGGTGCAGGTCTAGAGGACTTAGGTAAAGGTCTTCGTTCACAAGTTGGTACTACTTTTGCTACTAAGGCAAAAGGCCCCCGTTACTTAGAGTTGGCTGAGGGTTACATTACCAAAATCGCTATTGACGAAAATGACGCTATCATCGGTTACAAGTTCGTTCACCTTGGCAAGATGATGGAAATGATTAAAAAGGGTATGGATGCTAACGAAGCATTAACAAAGGCTAGTGGTCAATACGGCCGTGTTGATGATGCTGTTAAACTCATCGACCCAAGAGAAGAATAAGGAGGAAAAGTGAAATGGCATTATTTGAAAGTTATGACAGAAGAATAAATCAAATTAACGCAGAGTTAGCAAAACACGGCATTTCCTCCATTGAAGAGGCTAAAGAGATTTGCGATAAAGCTGGCGTTGACGCTTACAATATTGTAAAGGGTATTCAACCTATCTGTTTTGAAAACGCTGCTTGGGCTTACGTTGTTGGTTGCGCTATCGCAATTAAGGACGAGGTTAAGTCTGCTGCTGAAGCTGCTGAGAAAATCGGCGTTGGCCTTCAATCTTTCTGCATCCCCGGTTCCGTTGCTGACGACCGTAAGGTTGGTATCGGCCACGGTAACTTAGGCGCAATGCTTCTCCGTGATGAAACCAAGTGTTTCGCATTCCTTGCAGGTCACGAATCTTTCGCTGCTGCTGAGGGTGCTATCGGTTTGGCTCGTAGCGCTAACAAAGCTCGTAAAGAGCCTTTAAGAGTTGTTCTTAACGGTTTAGGTAAAGACGCTGCTAAGATTATTTCCAGAATCAACGGCTTTACTTATGTTCAAACTCAGTTTGATTATTACACCGGTGAACTCAAGATTGTTGAGGAAACTGCTTATTCTAACGGCGAACGTGCAAAGGTTCGTTGCTACGGTGCTGACGATGTTCGTGAAGGCGTTGCTATCATGCACAAAGAGGGTGTTGACGTTTCCATCACCGGTAACTCCACCAACCCCACTCGTTTCCAACATCCTGTTGCCGGTACCTACAAGAAGGAATGCATTGAGCAAGGCAAGAAATACTTCTCAGTAGCTTCCGGTGGTGGTACAGGCCGTACACTCCATCCCGATAATATGGCTGCAGGTCCTGCTTCTTACGGTATGACCGATACAATGGGCCGTATGCACTCTGATGCTCAATTCGCAGGTTCTTCTTCCGTTCCTGCTCACGTTGAAATGATGGGTCTTATCGGTGCAGGTAACAACCCCATGGTTGGTATGACTGTTGCTTGCGCAGTTGCAGTTAACGAAGCACTTAATAAATAATTCGGAATTCGTAATGCGTAATTCATAATTAAAGGACTTGAGAAAATTCTCAAGTCCTTTTTTGTTTGTATATTTACCGAGTCGTAGTTATGTTTTGATGACGGCAATGCTTAAATCATCGCTACTGTAATTAGAGAAAATCTCTTTCAAATTATCTCTTAAAATTTCGTCGCACTCGGCTTCGGAATAATCCTCTATCCACTCGGCTATTTTGTTGCAGGCGGAACAGCCTTTGTTTGTGTCAGGTTCATAAAGCATATCCGAAATGCCGTCACTTGCCATTATGAAAACAGTGTTTTCGGTTTGACCTGTGGTGTATCTAAAATGATTTTCGGCATCGGAAGCCGGTAAAAAGTAGGTGAAATTTGCAAGGTGTCCGTTTTCGGGTAAGGATATGGCTTCAAACGCATCACCTTTACCCTTTATGATAACACCGTCACCTAGATGTCCGATTAAGAAGTTGTTTTTTTCTATAACGGTGAAAAGAAGGGTGGCCCCTGAGTTTTTCTCGTCTAAACCTTTGTTTGAAAGAGCGAAAAGCAACTTGGTTATAAATTTTTCGGAATTGAATTTTCCGATGCCTGTTTTAAAATAATTTATTACCGTATCGCATAAGACTTCGGCACAATCTTTGCCATATTTTTTGGAACCTGCGCCATCGGATAAAACAGTTATGCAAAGATTTTCCCCAACATATTTTTTTATCACATCTTGACAGTCAATATTATTTTCAAGATGTGTTTTACCTGTAACAGAGGCAGTTGATATTTTCACAAATTCTCACCCTTTTTAAAAGAATTGTTCCCAACCAACCATTTGGGATTCGAGACTGTTGCGTGCCGCAGCGCTAGAGGCGGAGAGCAACTCGATACTGCTTTTCATACAGTCAAAAAGTTTTGAGAAATCTTTATATTCTATGGTATATACTTTTTGGCTTTCGGTAAGTTTTTCGAGTTCGGCAGTAGTTCCTTCGCCAATCTTAAAAGGCATAACGCTCAAGTATTTTGCGTTTTGAGCATCACGAAGACGGGTTGCAGTTTGAGTGATATCGGTTGTGGAAACTCCACTGCTTAGCAACAAAAGCTCGGGTAGATAATAGCTGATACCTTTTTTACGATAGGTATCGATTTGTGCATTAAATAAATCAGCACATTTTTTCAAAGCGGCCTCTAAATTGGGTTGCTGGTCAATTCTTTTGATGGTGAATGTGGTGTTGCTCACCGCCTTAAAGTCCGATATAACTTCGGGCTTGTCCGCAAAAGCAACAATACAAAACTGCACCTTGGCAGCACATTCTATATTGTTTAGAATGTGGTTTGAAAGGTCGTTGATAAATGAACTTATTTCGGCTAAATTCATGTGTGAAACCATATTCGATGCATCCACACATATACATATAGGAAGTCTCGGAGTTTTGTTGGTATTATAATCGGTTTTTGCAATTTAAGCACCG
>JAZNLZ010000005.1:0-1956 GCA_045579365.1 Acutalibacteraceae bacterium | reverse complement strand
CCGTTGAAGAGGCTTTGGGATATAAGAGTTTGATGGATAATTTCGGCCTTACCCAAGAACAGGTTGCGACCAAAATGGCTAAATCGAGAAGCGCTGTCGCAAACGCTCTGAGACTTCTTAATTTAAACGAGGACGAGCTTGAAGCCTTAAGATACGGTAGAATTACTGCCGGTCACGCAAGGGCTTTGCTGGCCACCGAGGACCCTGATTTAAGGGCTAGGATGCTTGCGTTGGCATTAGAGGGCGAGAATGTTCGCACCCTTGAAAAAATGGCTAAATCTTCTCCTTCAAAACCCACTAAAAAGACAAAACCTACCTTCTATAATGAGGTGGAAATTTCCCTTAAAAATGAGTTGCGTCGCAAGGTGACCGTAACCCCAACAGGTAAGGGCAAAGGCAAACTTACAATCGAGTTTTTCTCGGATGAAGAACTCTCGGAATTTGCCAAAAAACTTGCAGAGTAGCCTATGACAAAAAGACTTAAAAGACAGGTGCCGTCAAGGCACTTCAGACGCAGACCACCCCCGATAAATACCGGTTTTTAATTAAAAATCAATATTTATTGGAGGAAAAATATGTTATATTACTTTTTATCAATTTTAGCCCTCCTTTGTTGGAGTGGTTCCGACCTTTTCTCAAAAATGGGAACAAGGGAGAGAGACAAAAACAGCCATTGGAAGGTTGTATTCGCCGTTGGTCTTATAATGGGAATACATTTCTTCATAACCCTAATCGGTGGCGCAATTATCGACAATACCGTTGGCCTTGATGGCGTTCATAAAATAGTTGCAAGTTTGTTCTACACCGACTTTAAAATGATGGACTTTGTTCATTATTTGCCCATCGCAGCAGTTTACATATTTGCTATGATTTTGGGATATGTTAGTTTGCGTTACATCGAACTTTCAATTTCTTCTCCCATTTGTAATTCTTCGGGTGCTTTGGCATTTATTTTGTGCTTGGCCTTTGGAATTTTCTCCCTCGATGAAATCACCTTTACCACCGTTGTTGGTATTGTTATGATAACCGTTGGTATCGTGGCACTCGGCTTTATCGAACAGCACGAGGACGAGGAAATTAAAAAAGCGAGACAGGAAAGAGCAAACCGTAAATACGCTAAGAGTATCTTGGCTTTCTTGCTTCCTATTTTGTACCTTGTAATCGACGCCTTGGGTACAGCAGGGGATGAATTCTTATTCTCGGATAGATTTATTGAGAAAACAGGTATCGAACTCAGCGATTACGCTGCCAACTCGGCCTTTGAACTTACCTTCTTATGTTTCGCAATTTTTGCCTTTATTTGGCTTAAATTTATTAAAAAGGATGTTGTTTTCAAAGGTAGTAAAGCCTTTATGCTTGGTGGTCTTTGCGAAACCATCGGTCAGGTGTTCTATATGGCCGTTATGTTTAGCGACTTCTCGGCAGGTATGGTAATTATCTCGGCTTATTGTGCAATTTCCGTTTTGTGGAGCAGAATTTTCTTAAAAGAGAAGATGTCTTGGAAACATTACGCCGTAATCGCACTCGTAATCACAGGTATTGTTATCCTCGGATAACCCATAACATACACATTATATATATAAGGGGGCATTTTTGCTCCCTTATTTTTTTACACTGTTTTTTGTATAACGGTACACATTATATATAATAGGGATTTTGCATCGTCATTTTAACGGTTGAAATGTGGCCTTTAGCACAGTAAAACACTAGATATTGTGCCCAAAAAGGCAATAAAAAATTTTTTAAAAAAAGTTTAAAAAAAGTGTTGACAAAGCTTAATGTGTGTGGTATTATAATCGGGCGCCTTGAGAAAAAGGCTGCGAAACGAACCTTGAAAATTAAACAACGACAAGTAATAAGGACCCGACGATTCTTATGAGAAATCATATAAATCAAGGACAATTATTAATGCGTCAGCATTAAGTAAATGAGCTATAAAGCTTATCTGAAAGATTT
>JAZNLZ010000004.1:0-68305 GCA_045579365.1 Acutalibacteraceae bacterium | reverse complement strand
CCTTTTTCAAAAAATCATTCCTTAAATATATTGTATATCTGCGCCCACATTTCTTAATGTATTAACAATATCATCATATCCTCTTTTGATATGGTGAATTTCATCTATCAAAGTTTCGCCTTTGGCACAAAGACCTGCCGTAACCAAGGCAGCGCCACCTCTAAGGTCGGTACATTTACAGGTAGCACCCGAAAGATTGTCAACACCTTCGATAACAGCAATTTTGCCCTGTGTTTCAATCTTTGCTCCAAGCCGTTTTAATTCATCGGCATAGCGAAAACGATTTTCAAAAATATTTTCCACAAAAACCGAAGTTCCTTTTGCCTTGCAAAGCATGGCAATAATCACAGGTCCTGCATCGGTTGGAAAACCGGGATAAACCAAACTTCTAATGGTTGGTACCCTTAATATTTTATTTTTTGCATTAATTTTAATGGTTTTGCCCGAAACCCGAACATCACAACCCGAGTCTCTAAAAACCGATAAAATTGAGGTTATGTGAGACGGCATCGCACCCTTTAAAACAAGTTCGCCACCTGTCACAGCACAACAAGCCATATAGGTTGCTGCAACTATTCTATCAGGAATTATGGTGTGTTCGGTGCCCCTTAAAACATCAACACCGTGTATATAAACCGTATCCGAGCCACCACCGTAAATTCTAGCGCCTGCCGAATTTAAAAAATCGGCCAAATCGCTAATTTCGGGTTCTTTTGCAGCATTATGAATTATTGTGAGACCCTTTGCCTTAACGGCAGTTAAAATTATATTCTCGGTTGCGCCAACACTTGGGAAACCTAATGTGATTTCGGTTCCAACGGGACCTTTTTTGGCTTCGCAATAAAGGAAACCGTGTTCCTCGAAAACCGTAACCCCCATTTTCTTTAATGCCGACAAATGCAAATCAATTGGTCTTGGACCTAATTCGCATCCACCAGGGCTACTTATTACTGCCTTTGAAGTTTTGCCGATTATTGCACCTAAAAACACAACCGAAGAGCGCATTTCGCGCATTAAATCATCGGGGATTTGAAAACCAAAAGCATTTTTAGGGTCAACCGTTAATGTTTTATCTTCCATTTTGCAAATGCAACCCAAAGACTTTAAAATCTTTATGGAAGTTTCAACATCGGCAATATTCGGACAATTATGTATAACGCATTTATCGTTACAAAGAAGGGTGCCGGCAAGAATAGGTAAAACACTGTTTTTAGCACCTTGAAGGTCAATTTCACCCTCTAACCTTTTCCCGCCTTTTATTGAAATTTTTGACATATAAACACCCTCTTGGCACAGTTTTCAGTTTATACTATGCAAAAAAGGTATTTTAGGTTAAACTCCTTTGTAAAGTGTCATAATTTCTTTATAAATTCGCTCATTTGCATCAATAATAGCGCTTTTCTTTGCGTTATCACTCATCTCTTCAAGTTTTGGTTTGTTATTGATTAGCGCCTCAACCTCTTTAATAAGGGTTTCACCTGTTAAATCTTTTTCTTCCAAAACTTCGGCTGCTCCTGCCTTTTTAAGGGTCATAGCATTATGGAATTGATGATTTTCAGCAACATAAGGAGAAGGAATTAATATGGAAGGTTTACCACAAGCTTGAAGTTCACCCAAAGTGATAGCACCTGCACGACAAACCACCAAATCGGCAGCAGCCATACAAACATCCATATCATTTATATATTCCCTTAAATCGATTTCATCAGCTAACGTAATATCACTCAAGGCGTTTTTCATATCCTCGTAACCAAATTTACCTGTGGCGTGGATATGATAAAACTTTCCTTTTCCGTTATGCCATTTAATAAGTTCAGTAACAGCTTCGTTAACCTTTTCGGCGCCCAGAGAGCCACCGAAAGATAATATCAAGGGTCTATTATCGAGACCTAATTTCTTTCTTGCCTCTTCCCTTGTAATCTTTAAAAGTTCAAGCCTTATAGGATTGCCGGTTACAACCGGTTTTTTGTTTAGTTTTAAATGTTCATCAGCTTCCTTCATTGCGAGCATTACAGTATCAGCTCCACCTGCCAACATTTTTGTTGTAACACCGGGGAAAGCATTTTGCTCATGAATAGCTGTTTTAAATCCCATTCTTTGAGCAGTTTTAAGAACAGGTCCACTAACATATCCACCTGTACCCATAACTACATCGGGATTAATTTCCTTTAATAATTTTTTGCAGCGATTTGAAGCAGTGATTGCTTTTTTTACTGCACTAACATTTTTAATTATACCTGCAGGAGATAAACTTCTCGAAAATCCCACAACATCAATTGTGCGAAAATCATAACCCTTTTCAGGTACGAGTTTTGCCTCTAATCTACCTGCTGTACCAATATAATAAATTTCAGCATCAGGGTGATTTTCTTTAATATACCCTGCCACCGCTAAAGCAGGATTAATATGACCGGCGGTACCTCCACCTGCAAACAAGATTTTCAAATCAAACACCCCGTTTTAAATTTTTTCAATACTCGAACCACGAGAAATGGATAAAACAATACCCATTTCTGCAAGAAGAATTAATAGCGATGTTCCGCCATAACTAAAGAAAGGTAAACCTATACCTGTGTTTGGAATGGTATTAGTTACAACGAAAATATTAAGCATTGCTTGAAGTCCAACCTGGAAAGTAAGACCAATAGCCAAAAGAGAACCATATTTGTCCTTTGCGTTCATTGCAATATGGAAGCCTCTCCAAATAAGCAAACAAAATAGAATTATTATAACCAAGGCACCAATAAGGCCTAACTCTTCACAAACAATAGAAAAGATAAAGTCATTATGTGGTTCGGGAACCCATAGATATTTTTGTCGTGACTGACCAATGCCTCTTCCAAGAATTCCACCCGAACCAATTGCCAATAGGGACTGAATGGTTTGAAATCCCTTTCCTGTGGCATCAGCCCAAGGGTCAATCCAATAATCTAAACGGTCCTTAACATAACTGATTGCGCCCGAAAGCATAAACCCAATTACGCCAACTGCGCCAACCACAGCGCCACTTATAATAAACTTACCGGCCATTCCACCAATTACCATTAAGATGACGCCAATCAACACAACAAGTAAAGTGGCCGACAAATGTGGTTCGGCAACAATAAAGCCAGCAGTGACAATCAATATTGCAGTAAGGAAAGCGATGAAACTAAATTTCTTCATTTGCTTATAATTGCTGGCGATTAATGATGAAAAAAGCAAGATAATTGAAAACTTTGCAATTTCCGAAGGTTGGAAGTTTATGGGACCGATAACAATCCATCGCTTAACATCCATACCCTGTACCATGGGAGGTAAAGCAAGTAAAAATATCAAAAGTCCTAGAGAAACAATGTAAATTGCCCAAGCAAATCTACGCCAAAAATGGTAAGGAATTTTTGAAAAGAACAACATAATCGCCACGCCAACCACAGCAAAAATTGCTTGACGTGAAATAAAACGATAGCTGTTGTTATAATATTCCAAGGAATAAGCATAACTGGCTGAAAACAACATAACAAGGCCAATTGTTAAAAGAATTAAAACAATACCCAAAAAGAATATATCCATTTTTCCACCCTTGGGTTTTAATTGTTTTTTCGCCTCAGCCATTGTTTATTCCTCCTTTTTTTGTTTTATAATGATAATAAAATTGGTAAAAGTGCGATAACGCAACCTACAAAGGTTATTAATGAGAATACTAAAACAACCTTTTGTTCACTCCAACCACACATTTCGAAGTGATGATGTAAAGGTGCCATTTTGAAAAAGCGCTTTTTAGTTTTCTTATAATATGCCACCTGAATTATATCTGAAAGCGCTTCCAACAAGTATGTTATACCTGCAAAAATAAGCAAAATTGGTTTTTCTATTCCGAAAGAAACAGCAACAACCATACCACCTAAAAACATGGAGCCGGTATCACCCATAAACACCTTTGCAGGGTGGCCGTTCCAAAAAACAAAACCAACACAAGCGCCAGCCAAAGCAGCCGAAAGAACATTTGTGGTTGCGACATTAAGCCAAGCTGCTCCTAACATAAAGCAACAAGCCACAATAACCGTTACCGAAGATGCCAAACCATCAATACCATCGGTAAGATTAACGGCATTTGTGAATCCGTAAATAAACATCAAAGCAATAGGCCAAAACAAAAGACCTGCTCCGCTTACTATATTTATAGGTTCAACTACAAAAGGTATATAGATTTTATGCATTCCACCAATGCAAAGTGCAGCTAAATATATGGTTGAAACTAAAAGTTGCAAAAATGTTTTTTGACGGGCAGTAAGACCTAAATTGCGTTTTTTAACAACCTTGATGTAATCATCAAAGAAGCCTATACCTGCCATACTAAGCGCCATAAAAATTCCCGCAATAAAGTTTGTACATCGGCGAGAATCATTAAATTCTTTTACAAAATTAGAACCGGTTATAGAGGAAACACCAAAACCTACTGCTAATGCAATAAGTACGCCTGCAATAATCATAACGCCACCCATTGTTGGGGTACCTTGTTTACCTTTATGCCATGTGGGACCTTCTTCTAAAATAGTTTGCCCAAATTTAAGTTTTCTTAAATAAGGAATAACTACAAATCCTAAAAGAACTGTAACAATAAAGGCTACTGCAGCGCAAATTATCGAAGTGTAATCTCCCATTTTGATTTCCCCTTTTTTAAATTTCTTTCAAAGCGTCGGCAACAACTTCTCTTTCATCAAGATGAATTGTACCATCAGCCAAAATTTGATAGGTTTCGTGACCCTTGCCCGCCAAAACAACAATATCATCGGGCTGAGCAATTTTAACGGCATATTTTATTGCCTCAATTCTATTTTCAATAACCTTGTAAGGTGTGGGACTGCCATCAAGCCCAACAAGGATATCATTTATAATGTCTTTTGGGTTTTCTTTTCTTGGATTATCGCTTGTAACAATAACAAAGTCAGCATATCTTGAAGCAATACTTCCCATAATGGGTCGCTTTGTTTTATCACGATTACCACCACAACCGAAAAGGGCAATAACACGATTTTTCTTGCACTCTCTAAAAGTAGAAAGAATATTTTTTAAACCATCCGGAGTATGAGCATAATCAATGATGATGGTAAAACCTTTATCGTTCTCAACAACCTCTGCCCTACCCTTTACACCCTGAAGACTTGCCAACGCATCAGCAACCTCGTTTGCATTAAAGCCTAACTTTAACGCACAGCATAAAGCAGCAAGAGAATTATAAACGGTGAATTTTCCACCTGTATTAACCTTGATGTGTTGCAAAACGCTGTTACTAACAAGCTCGTATTCAACACTTGCAGGGCGATAATTAATTGCTTTCGCACTAAAGGTAGAGTCATTTTTTGTTGAGTAGGTTATAATCTCGCAACCAAGACCATCCATAACCTTCTCAGCATAATCATCATCGGAATTGATAATTGCAGTTTTGCACATTTGGAACAATTTTTTCTTAGCTTCCAAATAATTTTCCATGGTAATATGGTAATCCAAATGGTCTTGGGTTAAGTTAGTGAAAATTGCAGTTTCAAAATCTAAATCAAAAACACGGCATTGATCAAGAGCGTGAGATGAAACCTCCATAACTGCATAGGTGCAGCCCTTTTCCTTCATTGAAGCAAACAAAGCATTAAGGTCATAAGCATTGGGAGTTGTATTACTTGTTGGGATAATTTCATCGCCAATCATATTTTGAATAGTACCAACAAGACCAACCTTTTCGCCGAAAAACTCAAGAATTTGTTTTATCATATAGGTTACCGATGTTTTGCCATTGGTACCTGTAACACCGATTAATTTCAAGTCTTTGGCAGGGTTAGAAAACCAATTTGCACTCATTATTGCGAAAGCTTTATGTGTATCTTCAACCACAACTTGGGTTTCAATTTCCAAATCTCTTTCGGCAATAATTACACTAGCACCCTTCTCCAAAGCCATATTTGCAAAATCGTGGCCATCGCTTAAAGCACCGTTTATGCAAACAAAAGCAAAACCCTTTTCAACCTTGCGAGAATCACAGGTAACACCTGTAATCTCCAAATCTTTTAAATTTTCAGGGCATTTAATCAAATCATTGAGTTTCATTCAAGTCACCTCTTATCAACCATCTACTGCCGTTTCATCTCTAAAATAAACCGTCACAATCGTTCCCGCATTAACCGTTGTTCCGGGTTCAATGCTTTGACGATATGATTTTAAACCACCGGAAGAAGTGTTTCCGGAAAATTCTATATTAATCCCACTACTTGCAGAAACCTGATTAACTTCGGTTGCAGTCAATCCCACTAAGTTTGGAACTGTAACCATCTTATCACCGGTATCTTCGGTATAAAGTATAACCACGCCACCACTTAAAATACGGTTGCCCGCTTCAGGTATTTGACGAACAATCTTATCGCCATTACCTTGAATTTGATATTGCAACTTAGCCGAAGAAAGTTTTGCCTTAGCATTTTCAACCGTGTCGCCAACCATTTCAGGAACCGAAAGAGCAATGTTTTTAAGTTCTTCTTCGCTGTAACTGGGTTCGTAACCTAAATAAGGTAAAATATCGGTCATAATTTTTCCGTTAACAGGAGCCGAAATAACACCACCGTAATATTTATCACCTTTAGGTTCATCAAGCAATACCAAAACTGCAATTTCGGGGTCATCAGCAGGGGCCACCGAAACGCAAGAACCTACATAAAGATAAGTATCACCAGTTGACAAAATTTTAGACATTTTTTGAGATGTACCGGTCTTGGCGCCTATTCTATAACCCGGAACCAAGGCATTTTTAGCACCATTTTGAGCAACAAACTCCATAAGGGTGCGCAAGGTATCCGATGTGCTTTTTGAAATTACCTGACGTTTGTATCCGGTGTCGGTGGTTTTAACCACCTTGCCATCCTCATCTATCATCTTTTCAACAAGATGAGGTCTAACCAAATATCCGCCGTTAACACAAGTAGCAACTGCAGACATTAACTGTATCGGAGTTGTATTAAAGGTTTGGCCGAAGGAAGATGAAGCCAATTCAACAGGACCCATATTTGTTTGTTTATGGTAGGTAGAATTCGCTTCACCGGGAAGGTCAATTCCGGTTTTTTCGGTTAAACCAAATGCTTTAAAGTACTTTGAAAATGTGTTAATACCTATTAACTGACCGATTGTAATAAAGGCAGGGTTACAGGAATTTGACATAGACTGTGCCAAACTTTGTGTGCCGTGACCTGCAAGTTTATGACAATTATAATTTCTACCGGCAACAGTAGTATGGCCGTCACAGTAAAAAGTATTGTTTACATTTATTAAGTTTTCCTCTAAACCAATTGCAGCAGTTATAAGTTTAAATACCGAACCGGGTTCGTATGTATCTGAAACTGCTTTATTACGCCACTGACGGTTTAAAAGTTCGGTGGTTTTATTATTTTTTTCTTCATCGGTTTCAAGGGCTTCAACTATTTTTTGGTCAGCCTCTGAAAGTGTGAAGGGGTCATTGGGGTTAAAGTCACCCTTTACAGCCATAGCCAAAATTCCACCAGTTTTTACATTCATTACGATGGCTGCGCCACGCTCAGCAATTTGGTTTTCAGCAATCGCTGCCTCCAAATATTTTTCAGCGGTGTACTGAATGTAGGTATCCAATGTAAGCACCAACGAACTACCCTTGGTTGCTTCTTCTACCCTTTCGTAGGTCCAGCTCATATCAGTACCTGCCGCACTTTTAGCAGCAACCACTCTTCCCGCAATTCCGGTTAGTTCATTATCATAATAACTTTCGAGTCCACTTAAACCTTGGTCATCCGAACCAACAAAACCTAACACTACCGAAGCCAAACCATCGTTGGGGTAGTATCTTTTGGTGGTTTCATCAAGGCCAACATATCTAACGAGTTCCAAATCTTCATACTTTTCATCGCTTAAAAACTTTCTAACCTTATCGGCAACGCTTTTCTCAATCTTCTTTTTGACGATAACATAGTAAGAATTTTTAGCGGTTTGTTCGTAAACCTTGTCATACTCAACTTCCAAGATTTGAGATAAATTTTCAGCAATGGTTTTTCTAACCAATTCCCTATCATCTTCGTCTTCAATCTTCAAAATACCATTAGGTGTTATGTAAACTGTCCAAGCAGTAGTGGATTTTGCCAACACCTGCATATTTTTATCGTAAATATCACCTCTTGGTGCAGTTACAAGGCTATCGTATAATTGTTGTTCGGAGGCTGCGCTTTGATATTTTTCTCCATTAACAATCATTATGTTAATCAATCTTAATACGGAAACTCCGATAAAGATAATAACCATAATTATCCTTATCAATGAAACACGTTTTTTCATTTGATTATCAGGTTTTACCGTCATTTCCGCACCTCCAATTTAAAGCCGAAAACGAGAGTTGGAAAAATCCACTCTCGTATAATAATATATTACCTATCTTTGTTTTATTATTACTCCGACACCATTAATGTGCCATCGGCAGTTTTTGCTGCATCCTTATCGTTTACTCTAATATAAACCACATTGTCTTTTTCGGGTTTTGTCATACCAAGCTCGGTGGCTTCAAGTTCTAAATTTGCAAAAGAAATACGTCTTTGCATTTCAATCTCAAGTTCAGTCTTTTCACTATCGAGTTCAGCAATAGCAGCCTTAACGTTGCTAATCTCAGCATTAACTTCATTGATTTTAAGGCTAAGAGCGATATTACCACAAAAACCAGCCAAAACAATGATGGCACTCACAACGAGCAAGGTTGGTGCTGAAATTGTTTTTGTTGCCGCCCTTTTGCGTGTAGCATGATTTTTTCTAACCTTGGGCATTACAACAATGTTATCATTATTTTTTTCAGTTCTTGCAGGTCTTGGCGCAAACATGGCAAAGTCGTATGCAAGACTATCGTTATAATACTTAATATTATTCACTTGTAATGCTCCTTTATATTATTATTCTAGTTTTTAACTATTACCCTGAGTTTTGCACTTCTACTTCGGGGATTTATTTCCAACTCGGTTTGAGATGGTTCAATCGGTTTCTTTGTGAGTAATCGGCCACGAGGGGTCTTTCCACAAACACAAACCGGAAAATCAGGAGGACAGGTACAACCTGTTGTAAACTCCTTATATTTTAGTTTCACCATTCTATCCTCTAAAGAATGGAAGGTTATAATTGCCAAAACACCATCGGGTTTTAACAAATCAAAAGCTTTATCCAAAACCTCATTTAAAACATCAAGTTCAGCGTTAACTGCAATTCTCAAAGCTTGGAAGGATTTTCTTGCAGGATGTCCATCCCTTCTCTCCCTTGCCGGAACTGCACTTGCAATTATTTCAGCCAACTCCAAGGTGGTGGAGATTTCTTTTGTCTTTCTCGCTTCAACAATTTTAGAAGCAATTCGCCTTGAAAACTTTTCTTCGCCGAAACGGATTAAAATATCGCTTAATTCCTTTTCGGAAAAATTATTGACAATATCTTTAGCCGATATTCCCTTTTGGCTCATTCTCATATCCAAGGGTGCATCCTTGTGATATGAAAAGCCACGCTCTGCCGTGTCTAACTGGTGGGATGAAACACCCAAGTCCAAAAGAATACCGTCAACCTTTTGGATACCTTCATCCAAAGCTACACTATCCATTTGACTAAAATTTGCTCTTATGACCTTTGCAGGTAAATCCTTTAGTCTTTCGGTTGCAACCTCAACAGCATCAGGGTCTTGGTCAAGGGCCAATAGCAAACCGTTTTTTAATTTTTTGGCAATTTCTTTAGAATGACCTGCACCACCGGCAGTACCATCAATGTAAATGCCATCAGGCTTAATATTTAAAGATTCAATACATTCGTTTAGTAAAACCGAAATATGATTAAACTCCATTTTAGAAATCAAACTCCTCAAGAGATGAGGCTATAGACTCAAATGTTGTTGTTTCCTTTTCTTTATCCCAAGCCTTGCTATCCCAAATTTCAAGGTTGGTATCCATACCGATAATATGAACCTCGCTATCAAGGTCGGCATATTCACGAAGAGAGTTGGGAACTAAAATTCTTCCTTGGGTATCAAATTCAACATTAAATGCACCGTCATATAAGAAACGCTTTACATTACTGGACTTGGCAGCAGGCATACTACCCAAACGCTCAACAAACTTTTTCCATTCATCCATTGAGTAAACACAAAGGCAACCTTTGCCGAATATACCTTTACAAATAATAAAGTTCTCGCCAAGTTCATCTCTGAAAGCAGAAGGAATGAAAACTCTGCCTTTTTTATCAATCTTATGGTCGTATCCTCCGAAAAGCACAGTTCTCACCTCCAAATTCACCACATTTAAACACTTTAATGGTATTTTGATGCACTTTTCACCACTTAATTGAATTATATATCCTATTTTTGAAAAAATCAAGAAGTTTTTTTAAAAATTGCAAACTTTTTTTTACAAAATAAAAAAACACCCGATAAACGGGTGTTAAATTCGTTTATCGGGTGTTAAATTTTAAGGTTTATTTACCTTGAGCTTCCTCATATTTTGCAACAACATTTTTAATTCTATCTGCAGGGTCAAGAAGGTGGCTGATAGAGTTGTCGTAGTTCAAGGTATCGATTAAGAGTGCAATGTACTTAGACATGTTAACACTGCAATACCACTCACGCTTTAAAAGTTCCTCGGTTTGGAAAATAAGGTTGGTTGTAAACACCTTGTCAATTAAACCGTTTTCGTAGTACTCGTCAAATTTCTCAAGACCTTCAACAAAAAGACCAAAGGTAGAGAAAACGAAAATTCTTGCTGCTCCCTTTTCCTTAAGTTTAGCAGCAATATCGAGCATAGACTCGCCGGAAGAAAACATATCGTCAACAAGAATCAAATCCTTGCCATTAATATCGTTACCCAAGAATTCATGAGCTTCAATGGGGTTTCTACCGTTAACGATAACCGAATAGTTACGGCGCTTGTAGAACATACCAAGTTCAAGGTCTAAAACAGAAGAGTAATAAATACAACGACCCATACCACCTTCGTCAGGAGAAACAATCATTGTATGGTCACGGTCAAGCTTAACATCAGGAACGGTTTTAAGTAAAGCCTTAATCATTTGATAAGCAGCTTGAACATTATCGAATCCATCAAGAGGAATAGCATTGTTAACTCGAGGGTCATGTGCATCGAAGGTGATGATGTTCTTAACACCCATTGCAACGAGTTCTTGTAATGCCATAGCACAGTCCATAGACTCTCTTGTTGTTCTTCTATGTTGTCTGCCTTCATAAAGCATAGGCATAATAACTGTAATTCTTCTTGCCTTGCCACCTAAAGCAGCAATGATACGCTTTAAATCTTGGAAGTGGTCATCAGGACTCATAGGAACAGTTTGTCCATACATTTTATATGTAACATTGTAATTGAAGCAATCACAAATAATATATACATCCAAACCTCTTGCAGTGTGGTTTAAAACTGCCTTTGCTTCACCTGTTCCGAAACGAGGACAATTTGCTGGTACAACAAATGAATCTTCCTCTTTAATATCACGCCATTTTTTTAGGTAATAGTCCACCTTTGCAGAAATATCCTCACATCCACGCATGCTAATAATCGCCATATCGCCGTAAGGAGAATGTTTAAAATCTACCGTAGCCATCGTTAAGACCTCCACTTTTTTTATCACATATATAATACCACAAAACTCCCCATAAAAAAAGACTTTTTTTCAAATTTTTTAAATATTTTTTAACATTTTTTAAATTTTGTTTTTTCTTTGTTTAATATGCTTTCATGGTTGAAATTTTGTGGGATTTTTGATATAATAATTTTGAATAATTTTAAGAAAGGTGCCCGTGTTATGCCTAAAGTATATTTATTAGCCCATACCCCAAATCCCGAGCATACAATTGCCTGTGCTGCCAAGCTTTGTTACAGCAGTTCTAAGGTAAGTGAATTAAACGAAAATCTAACCGATGAACAAGCATCATCCTTTGTGGATATGTTAAGTAAAATCGGTCACGAAAGTCCTATTGAACATGCAAGTTTCACCTTTGGAATTGAAGGTGTTTCCCGTGCTTTATTGGCTCAAATCACTCGCCATAGAATGGCTTCCTTCTCGGTTAAAAGTCAACGTTATGTCAGAGAGGGTAGTTTTGAATACATAACCCCTCCTGAAATCGCCGCTGTTCCCGAAGCGTTAGAGGTTTTTGAAGAAATAATGGCCGAAGACCAAAAGCGTTATGACCGTCTTACCGAAATTTTAAAAGCAAAGCACACTGCCGATTTCATTGCCGAAGGCAAGGATGAAAAAACTGCTGAAAGATTAGCCGAGAAAAAGGCTATTGAAGATGCTCGTTTTGTTTTGCCTAACGCTTGTGAAACCCAAATGGTTATGACCATGAATGCTCGTTCTTTGATGAACTTCTTTAAAATTCGTTGTTGCAAGAGAGCACAATGGGAAATTCAAGATGTTGCAAACCAAATGTTGGCATTAGTTTCTGCTGTTGCTCCTAACCTATTTAAAAACGCAGGTCCTTCCTGCCTTAGGGGTGGTTGCAGCGAAGGAAAAATGACCTGTGGCAAAGCAGCCGAAGTTAGAGAATTTTACAAGGAATTAAAAAACAATGGGTAAATTAATAGTTATTGAAGGTCTTGATGGTAGTGGAAAATCCACCCAACTTGAACTTTTAGAAAAAAACCTTAAAGCAAAGGGTGTTGACTGCAAAGCAGTCTCATTCCCTAATTATGATAATCCTTCAAGCACACTTGTTAAGATGTATTTAGGTGGAGAGTTCGGCAAAAAACCGGGCGATGTTAACGCATTTGCTGCATCGGTTTTTTATAGTGTTGATAGATTTGCTAGTTTTAAAGCTGATTGGGGCAACTATTATAATAATGGTGGCACCATTGTTTCGGGTAGATATACCACATCTAATGCCGTTCATCAGTGTTCCAAACTCCCCGAAAACGAGTGGACAAGTTTCTTGGACTGGCTTTACGATTTCGAATACAATAAAATTGCTATTCCAAAACCCGATAAGGTTATCTTCCTTGATATGCCTATTGAGGTTTCCCAAAAACTCCTATCCAAACGATATGAGGGTGACGAAACAAAGAAGGATATTCACGAAAGCGATACCGAATATTTAGCAAAATGTCGCAAAGCGGCTGTATTTACTGCCGAATATTCTAATTGGGAAATTATCCCCTGCAGTGAAAACGGAGAAGCTCGAACCATCCAAGATATCGCACAGGATGTTTTAAATTCCGTGCTTAAAGTTTACGAGGACTAATTATGGTATATTTATTTTTAGCAAATGGCTTTGAAGAGTGCGAAGCATTGGCTCCATTAGATGTTTTAAGGCGTGGTGGTTTAGAAGTTACAACTGTTGGCGTTGGTGGTGAGTATATAACCGGCGCCCATAACATTACCATTAAAGCCGATATTCTTGACAAGGAAATTGTATTAAACAATGACTTAGATGCTGTTATTCTCCCCGGTGGAATGCCCGGCACCACAAACCTTGAGAGCAGCAAAATTGTTAGAGAAACTGTAACCTTTGCCAATAACAACAATAAGTTTGTTTGTGCTATATGCGCAGCCCCAAAAATCTTAGGAAATATGGGACTTTTAAAGGGCAAAAACGCCACCTGTTTCCCAGGTTTTGAAGATGAACTTGCAGGTGCTGTTTTGTCCCCTGATTTTGTTGTGAAAGATGGTAACATTATAACTGCCAAAGGTGCAGGTGTAGCTTTTGAGTTTGGATTTGAAATTTTATCCCTACTCAAAGACTCTGACACCTCAAAAGCACTGAAATCCCAAATGCAATTTGCAACGGAGGTTTAAAATGAGCGAACATTTTAAAAATGATGACGATTTTATAATTGGCAAAGGCTTCGAGCTCCAAGAAGATGAAATTCAAATAAAAACCCCTAAGAAAAAACGCAAGAAAAAAAGCGATTCTCCCATCAAAGGTATTATTTGGATGATTTCCATCGTTATTATTTCCATATCTTTAGCCGTTGGAATAATATATGGTGGCGCCGATTTTACAGGAATTGGCTTTGGCCGTGGCGAAAACGCTGTTATGGATATCCCCATGGGTACTCCTGCATCTAAAATTGCCGAAAAATTAGAAGAAACCGGTGCTGTAAAAGTGCCTTTACTTTTTAGAGTTTATTCTAAACTTATGGGTTATGATAGCCAATTTAAATATGGTTTTTATACCTTCAATACCGAAGCAGGTTATAAAGCTATTTGCGAAATGCTCATAAACGACGGTGCAAAAGCTGAAACCGTTGAGGTTACCATTCCTGAAGGCACCGGAATTAATGATTTTACCAAAAACGTAAACGGTGAAAAGGTTACCGTTCCCGGAATTGCAACAATTCTTGAAAACAAAGGCGTTTGCACTAAAGCCGATTTCTATGAAGCTTTAAGAGAAGCAAAACGAGATTCAAAACTTTTATCAGGGGCCGATGACATTAGAACCTATTATACCCTTGAAGGTTATCTTTTCCCCGAAACATATAGTTTCTATTCTTATGATAATTCAAAAGAATGCGCTCGTCTCGCTGTTGATCGTATGCTTAAAGAAGCCGAAAGCCGAATTACCGAGGATATGTTCAAACGCGCCGAAGAAATGGGCTATACAATGCACGAAATCTTAACCATGGCATCCATCGTTCAAATGGAAGCAGGCATTGAGGTTAAAACCGAAGAAGCCAAGGCTCGCCTTGAAACTAACATGAAGGGTGTTGCCGGTGTTTTCTATAATAGATTAGACTCGGTAGAAACCGGTGGAACACTAGGCTCCTCACCCACCCTATTTTATGGCGACAGTTTCAAACAAGATGATGGAAGATATAATACCCAAGGTGATAATGATTTCTCGGCAATTAAAGGACTTCCCCCCGGACCCCTTTGCTCCCCCGGTATAGATGCCATAAATGCTGCTCTATATCCAAAATCATCCGATTACCTCTATTTCGTTACTGACAGTTCTGGTAATTTCTACTTCCACAAAACTATGGCTGAGCAATCGGCTACCATAGCCAAACTACAACAAGGAAAAGAATGGATTTATGAGTACTTCAACTGATTTTATTACCCTGCCTGAGCTTCTCTCCCCTGCAGGCGACCTTACAAGACTTAAAGGTGCTGTAGATTTTGGGGCCGATGCTGTATTTTTGGCGGGTGAAGAGTTTGGTATGCGCACTGCTGCCACAAATTTCGGCGAGGAAGATTTAAAAACAGGCATTGAATACGCCCACTCCCACGGAGTTAAGGTTCATGTAACCTGTAACACTATTCCCCACAATGCCGAAATGCCAAGACTCCCTGCTTTTTTGGAAATGCTTAACGACCTTGGAGCTGACGCCATTATTGCTTCCGACCTTGGAACGATGAATTTGGTTAAAAAGTATGCTCCTGACTGTGATTTGCACATCTCGGTACAATCGGGTATTTGTAACTATGAAACTGCACGAGCTTTTCACGATTTGGGCGCCAAGCGCATTGTTTTAGCAAGAGAATTATCCCTTGATGAAATCGCTGAAATCAGGGCTAAAACCCCAATGGACTTGGAAATTGAGGCTTTTGCCCACGGTGCAATGTGCGTTTCCTTCTCGGCAAGATGCCTTCTTTCCAGTTATATGACAGGAAGAGATGCTAATCGTGGCGATTGCGCCCAATCCTGTCGTTGGAGTTATTCTTTGGTTGAAGAAAAGCGCCCAGGTCAATATATGGATATTACCGAAACCGACAAGGGCACATATATTTTAAATGCCAACGATATGTGTATGGCTGAACATTTGGATAAAATGATCAAAGCCGGTGTCGGAAGTCTTAAACTTGAAGGTAGAGCCAAATCCCACTACTATACAGCAGTTGTTACAAATGCCTATCGTGGCGCTTTGGATAGCCTCAAAGCTAACCCATTTAACTGGGAATGTCCCAAATGGGTTTTGGAAGAACTTAATAAAATCAGCCATCGCACCTATTCTACCGGATTTTATTTAGGTGTTCCCGAAAACTCTCAAACCTACAAGAACGCAGGATATGTTAGAGATTATTCGGTTGCTGCCGTTGTTGATGGTTACGAAGATGGATGTATTATTGCCACCCTTAAAAATAAATTTTATAGTGGTGCTGAACTTGATTGTTTAGAGCCAAAATCTCCACCCTTTATTGTTAAAGCTGATAATTTAATGAACGAAAAGGGAGAATACATTGAATCGGCGCCAAGCCCCATGATGAAAATTAAAATTCCCTTTGAAAGACCCGTTAAAACCGGATCACTTTTAAGAATAAAGGCTGAATAAAGAAACACACCTCTCGTCAATAATATACGAGAGGTGTTATTTTATGCATAAAAGAACTTTGCTATGTTTTATATTGTGTGTTATTTTATTTTTCATTTCAGCAATGCGAGTTGCCACTATTTCTACCACCGATTTTTCGCAAGTTGCCAAAATTCAAAACGGAATAAGACTTAAAATCGGCAATAATCGTGGAACCATATTTGACTGTAATCGAGTAAGGCTAACCAACAGTGAGGAAATTATTATAGCTAGTGTTTGCCCCACTCCAAGAGCTATCACAGCTATAAGTCAAGTGCTTGAGAAGGATGAACTTGAAACTGTTTTAGATGGTTTAAAATCAAACAAACCCGTTCTTTGTAGGGTGCCTGAAGTTATTGAATGCGATGATATTGTTTGCACAAAAATATATACCGATAATAACACTCCTTCAAGGCATATAATCGGATATACCGATAGCGACAATAAAGGAGTTAGTGGTATTGAAAAGGCTTATGATACCCTTTTATATTCCCCAAATGAAGTTTCCATTTTTTACAATACCGATGCCAAAGGAAAAATCTTAGAAGGAATAGAACCGGAACTTACAAATGATAATCGAACCTTTACCCATTCGGTTGTGACAACGCTGGATATAAACATACAAACCTTCGCCGAAGAATGCGCCCAAAACTTAGAGCGAGGGGCAATTATAGTATCCGACCTAAAAGGCAAAATTCGGGCTAGCGTGAGTCGTCCGAGTTTTGACAAAAACAACATCGAAATATATTTAGACAGCGAAAACTCACCTCTACTAAACCGTGTTCTTAATGCGTATAATGTGGGCTCGGTTTTTAAACCTTGTGTCGCAATTTCGGGCATTGAAAGCGATAGAGGCCATTTTAAATATGAGTGCACAGGCAGTTGCGAAATAATTGACCGTTTTTTTAAATGTCACAATTTAGAAGGTCACGGTTTGCTAAATTTGAACGGTGGACTCGCCCATTCTTGCAACACTTTTTTCTATAATTTCGCCTTTCAAATTGGTGGAGAAAACATTTTAAAAACAGCAAAAATATTAAATTTCGGACAATCAATCAAACTATGCGATGGTATTTCTACTGCCAAGGGTAATTTACCTCAAAAAGAAAATCTTAATAACATTGCCCATTTAGCTAATTTCAGTATTGGGCAAGGAGATTTACTTCTTTCCCCTGTTTCGATTCTAACCCTATACTGCGCCATTGCGGCAGGTGGAGAATATTATCTTCCTTCATTAATCGAAGGAACAGTTGAAAAAGGAAAATTTACCGAATACAATATTGGTGCCCCGACAAAAGCCTTCCAAGCCTCAACTGCCAATAAACTAAAAGAATATCTCATAAGTGTAATTGAGGAAGGCACAGGTCAAAACGCAAAGCCTAAAACTGTATCGGCAGCCGGCAAAACTGCCACTGCTCAAACAGGCAAATTTGAAAACGGAAGAGAAATTTGCGAAGGTTGGTTTTGTGGCTTTTTCCCTGCCGAAAACCCCGAATATGTTGTAGTTATTTTTTCCGAAGATGACCAAAAACAAGATCTTTCGTGTGGCGAAATATTTAGTATTTTAGCCGATAAAATAACCTCCCTACATTAGGGAAGGTTATTATATTTAAATAAAAAAAGACTGTCTCCGAAGAGACAGTCTTAATTTAAGAAATATTATCTAACCTTGCTTTTCTTTCCATAGATAAGAGTAGCAACAACAGCAGCGCCACTAACAAAGAGTAATGCGAATAAGAGCAAGAGATTGTTAAAGTCGCCTGTTGCATCAGATGTACCTACATTGTTAGAACCACCATTACCGGAATTGCCAGCATCAGGAGTTGTGGTATCGTTTGTATCTGATGTATCAGAGTCGCTTGGTTTCTTATCGGTACTTGGTTTTGAAGATGAGCCGGGTTTAACAGTGTCAATGAATTCAATTTCATTCTCGCTTCCTGCAACTTCAATACTAAATGTGGTAGTAGCAGTACCGTCAGTAGAAATGATTTCTATTGTATGAACGCCAACCATAAGAGTCTTAACAAAGTTTGCCTTTAAGGTAACCTTTGTAGAACCACTTACAGCAACATAATCGGTTCCTGCAACTAATGTCTTACCATTTACTCTAACACCAACAAATTTGCTGAAATCAGCAACGGATGTGAAGGTGATTTCTTGACCTTCGCCGATTACTTGTTTAGTATCAGCAGCTGTCTTGAATCCATATACTTGATATGCATCACAATACTTACAATATCCATTTGAATCGAATGTATGCTTCTCATCGGTTTTTGCCTTGGTGTTACAGCAAGTATAATACTTGGTGTGTGTAGCACCATCAGTGTTTTCCTCATAAGTGAAAGGACCATCAGGATTTACATGGATATCATAGTTGTTACCACCAAACGGTTGACCACAGTTGGGGTCAGCACAGTACTTAATGTGTTGACAGTCGCCACCTTGAGCAGTATGCTTCACTCTCTCGCTTACAGCAACGCCACAGAATGGATTGCTACAAATTTGCCAGTGATACTCATCATTAAATGTCCATTCAGGAGTATGAGTGTGATTACCGAGAGCATTATCAACAGCCTTAGAACTAGCATCAAAATTAATTGGCCAATTTTGAGGATTAACAATAGCAGAACCGAGATAAGAGATAATTTGCGAATTGTTTTTAACAGTTATTGTGCTCTTAGCATCAGTCCATGTTTCATCTGCAACTGTAAGTGCAGCGTTACTTGCAGACAACTTAGAATTTGTTATAGTAATTGCATTAGAAGAAGATTTAGCAACAAAAAGCACAGCACCATCGCCTACGAGAGACAAGTTAGCATTCTTGATTTCAAGTGGAACTTGTGCACGATGTTCAATGAATGCACCGGTACCTCTATGCTCAACTGTGATACCGTCAGGATTACTAGTACCGTCAATAACCAATGAACCACTATTAGTTGAATCGGCAGAACCAATAGCACTATAAGCACCATTATTGATGAAGTGACCACCGGTAATGGTAAGACCACCGTTTCTCTTCCAAATGGTTTGCTCACTTCCAGTTATTGTTTCAAAAGTACCACCATTGATTTTTACGTTCTTAACGCCACTATCATTTACATAAACAGTAGCTAAAGATTGAGTTGTCCAAACACCACCGTTAATGTTGATGGTTGCGTCAGCTTTTTTATTGAAGTAAAGGTTGTAACCACTACCACTTTGTGTGAATACACCAGCGTTAATGTTTACGCTTGCAGAAGAATTAGTGATACCTGAACCCGTATTGAAATCAATGATTCGACCGGAGTTAGAATTGGTCATTTCAGGTCCCTTTTTGGTAGTTATATCACCAATTTCCAAGGTTTTAAGATTACCAACGAGCAATACAGCGCCTGAACCGGAGTGAGTAAACTCACCACCGTAAATCTTCATTACAGCTGTACCATCATTAATTCTTAATAATGGCTCAGAAGCGTTACCGCTAAATTTACCACCATTTACAATCAATTCGTTGTAACCGTTAGAAACGCAGAATATACGGTAATTCTTTTGTTTAAGAGTAACACCTTCGTTAACTATAACCTTAGTGGTAGAAGTGCTGGAAATACCATTTTCATGTCTGATAAAACCAGTGAAAGAACCACCGTTAAGAGTAAGGGTTGCGCCCTTGCCAACATTGATGAGTCGTTTTGCAGCACCTGTGTCATCAGCGCCCATAGTTACGGTAATGTCACCATTAAATGTAACGCTAACGCCTTGAGCAATATCAAAACCTGAGTCAGCAAAGGCAATGGAGCCAACGCCGTCAAATGTTAAGTTCTTGTTAATGGTAATAGCAGGAACTTTGGTATAAGCCTTGTCGATTGTAATTGTATCGCCTGCTTTTGCGTGTGCGATAATTTGTTCCAAGGTTGCATTTTCGGGTAGAGGTTCTTCACCGCCACCAGGCTCTTCACCGCCACCGGGCTCTTCGCCACCACCGGGTTGTTCGCCACCACCGATAACACCGTTTACGGAAGAAGTTTCATCGGTATTAACGGTTGCAGAACCGGTAATTGCATCACCTGTAGTAGCTGCAACAGCAGTACCACTGCTAAGATTGATTGCAGCATCACTTGCGGAAACAATGGTATCGCTTGCACTGGTGATTTGGCAGTTATTTAATGTAACATCGCCACCCCTATCAGTAACCTTGATAGCAGTACCTGTTTGATTGAGAGTAACATCATTAACAAATGTTGTGTAAGGACCGTCAACAGTAAGGAAAACGCTGTCAGTACCGTTGTTGATGTTATCGCCATCAATAACTAATGAACCAACATGTTGACCACTACTATTTGCCTTGGTCATAAAGATAGCACCGGCACCGTTATTTGCGTATGTACCACCGGAAATTAAAACTTCACCACTATACTTAGTGATAACACCATCATCAGCATTAGCAGTAATAGTACCGCCTGCGATTAACATTTTTGTATTGGGGTCGTCAGCAGCAACAGCACTGGCATTGTTGGAATTAATAATACCACCTAAGATATTAATATGTCCTTTTGTGTTACCAACAACAGCCCAATCACCATTGGTCACAGTAATTTTAGCACCGTCTAAAATGCTGATCATGCAATTATTATGACCTTGGTTGAAAACTGCCTGGCCATAACCGGAAGTCACGAGAGCCTCTTGACCTTCTTCGCCACCACCGATATTTAAAATGGCGTTACTTCTCATATTAATAAGTCTCTTTTGTTCACCACCGGAAGTCTTTTCAACCGTACAGTCAACAAGATTAATCACAGCACCACCTTGAGAAGATGCTTGATTTGAATAAATAGCCCAGTTGGAGGATTTAATTACAGCATCATCAATGGCTAAAATAGTACCTTTGAAGCTTTCAGCTACATACAATGTACCTTCGTTGCCTGAACCGGTATTAGTACAAGCAAGTTCGCCGCCTGAAATTATTAAGTTTGGAGATTCCATAAGCTTAATAGAGTCAGTGCCACGGGTGTATTTAACATTTTTAAATGTAACAGTATTGCCTTCACCTTTAACCTGAATTTGCGAACCACCGGTAATTTGATAACCGTTACCGTCAATATAAACGTCGGAATCAATAACTGCAGTAGCGCCTAATTCGAAGCTTGCACCGAGTTTAATGTGAGCAGCGCCGTTATCAACAGCAAAAACAAACTCAGCAGAGTTGTTAACAACGGTGGCAGTGCCGGGATTAGCAGCAACAGTATATGTACTACCTGAAGCAGTTGTGCCATATCCGGTTGCAACATAAGCACCGGGGTCAAAGTTAAATGTACCACCAACAATATCAACAGAAGAAGAACTTACTACATCAAAAGGAGTTCCGTTACAGGTAATATTACCACCGGAAACGAATACTTTTGAAGCATTGTTTGAGTTCTTGGTGTAAACAAATTTTCCTCCGGCAGTAATCTTTCCACCGAAAATATTAACATTTGCAGTTTTTTGTGAGTAAATGAAATCACCGGGTGTGGTAATAGTACCACCATAGATATTCATCGTTGCTCTTACATCATCACTTGTAGCGTTCATGTTAGAGAACTTTGTGTTAGCAATAATTTCAGCACCATCATAAATGTTTACAATAGTGGTACCACCGGCAAACCAGAAACCGTCACCGGTAATATCCATTTTAGCCTTTTGACCGGCTACACCACCGACATTGAATATATGGCTGCCTTGCAACTGGATACCATCGCCACCGGTACTCTTAATTAAACCGGAAACAAAGTTGATAGTACCTTTACTACTAGCATTTGTATTAATTACCTTCTTACCTGACACTTTGTTTGTAAGTGAACTGTTACCAATAATATCAAGTGTACCGGTAAAATCAGCATTGAAATAAATAGTGTCGTTATTCTCGGATTCGAGAATTGCACCATCTAAAACAACGTGTGTAGAACCACCTAAAACCAAACCGGGCGCACTTGAACCGGAAACAATAGTTAATTTAGTGCCCTTAAATACAATAGTTCCTTCAAGAGCGTTTACCTGCTCCTTAAGCGAACTACTTGTTCGTTTTTGAACAATTGTACCACCAATAATGGTTACTGAACGATTAATGTCTAACGGTTCAGTAAGATTAATAGTACCGTCGATTTGAATTGTAGTTGCATCGCCGTTTAAAGCATTTCTAAGACCTGCTTCATCGGTTACAACTACTGCTGCATTAGCGAAAACAAAGCTACTGAAAACGAGCGCTGCTACCAACACAACAGAGATGATAAAACGTAGAGTTTTATTCATAATTTTTTCTCCTTCCAACATTTAGGCATACTTCGACACCTATAAAATTACAGTATAATTGTATCATTTGTGTGCCATATTGTCAACAGTTTTTTTAAAAAAATCACATTTTTTTGTAAGTTTTGCACAACAAATTTGGTCTTTTACTAAAAATAATAAAAAGCACACCTTTTTCGGGTGTGCTTTACATTTATAATACATCTTTTGTTGCAATTATATCGGCTCCAAAAAGCCCCTTTATTATTACATCGCCTATATTAATAGGTGCTAAAACCTCGGTATTACGAATTTCTTTCATAATATCAAAAATATTTTCCTTTGGGATAGGGCAAGATGTTTTAACACTCACCATTGTATCTTCCCTATTGGCTACACGAACAATAGATGTCACCATTCTTGTTGGTGCAGTGCACTCATCAATGCCGTAGGTTTCCCCCTTGGGACAAGCATTACCTTTAACGGTACATTTGCCTTCATTAATTTCAACCTCAAGGGCACAACCACGAGGACAAACAATACAGGTTATATTTCTTTTCATCAAACTTCCTCCAAACTAACGGTTATATCGCTATTTATTAAGGCCAACTTTTCTTTTTTGATAGTAACCTTTTCCATTTCACCGGGAGCAACCTTAAGTTTAACGGCTGTAGCCAAAACTTCCTCTCCCGATTTTACGGTAAATCTAACCTTGCCAAAAGGCTCGGTCACACGCATAAATAAAGCAACATCCTCTTTAGGCAATTTGTGAACTCTTTGAGGTAAAACATATCTTACACCTTTACCTGCCACAGTATTTACGGTTTCGCCCTCTTCAAGTTCACCCTTTACATACAATGCAGCAGCCTTACCGGCGATTTCGGCTTCGTCCGAAACATAGTCAACCAAATCATGCACCTGCAAAACATTACCACAAGCAAAAATGCCTTCAACTTCGGTCTGGCGATTTTCATCCACCAATGCGCCACTTGTTACAGGGCTCATTTCAATACCTGCCATCTTTGTTAATTCATTTTCAGGGATTAGACCCACAGACAGCAATAAAGTGTCGCACTCAATATAACGCTTGGTTTCTTCAATTACACGGCGATTTTCATCAACCTTGGCAATTGTAACGCCCTCTAAACGCTTATCACCGTGAATTTGAGCGACGGTTGTGCTTAAATAAAGTAGAATATCAAAATCCTCTAAGCACTGAACAATATTACGGGTAAGTCCACCCGAATAAGGCATAAGTTCGCAAACAGCCTCAACCTTAGCCCCTTCTAAAGACATTCTTCTTGCCATTATAAGTCCAATATCACCCGAACCTAAGATAACAATCCTTTGGCCAACCGAATATCCTTCGCAGTTAATAAGTTTTTGTGCTGCTCCTGCACTGTAAATACCTGCAGGGCGAGTACCGCTAATATTAAGCGCACCTCGGAAACAACACTTGCTGTAGGACCTGTTAAAAGGTTTCCGTCAACTGTAGGAGTCACAAGAATACCCTTACCCTCTTTTGATGGCACTTGGAAAATTGTGTGAGAAACACGAGTTCCCTCAGCCTTGTCAAGCAATAAGTATTCCCCTGCTCTCGGAATTATTTCAAAAGATGTATCGCCTACCATATTAGCAACCTTACCGGAATTTCCACCTGCACAGTTTACAACATATTTAGCACTAACCTCTTCACCCGAAGTAGCCTTAACGGTGAATATGTCATTTTCCTTTACAATTTCGCCTATTTCAAAGTTGCACTTCAACTCTACGCCATTATCCATAGCGTTACCCATTGCAGCGATGGTTAAATCATAAGGGCAAACTATTCCTGCATTACTAACCGAAAGTACGCTGGTTATTTCCTTTGAAAGTAAAGGCTCTTCTTTTCTTGCCTCGTCACCGGTTAGGATTTTTAATCCTTCAACGCCGTTTTTGAGACCTCTTTCGTAAAGTTCGGTGATAGCAGCATTTTCATCCTCACCAAAGGCACAAACAAAAGAACCGTTTCTTTTTATTGGTACATTAAGCATTTCGGCAGTTTTAAAAAGTTTTTGAACACCTTCTACATTAAGTTTCGCCTTTAATGTATCAGGTTCGGGGTCAAAACCACCGTGAACGATGCCGCTGTTAGCCTTTGAAGCTCCACAAGCCACATCGTTATCCTTTTCTAAAACACAAACCGAAAGATTGTATTTTGAAAGATCTCTTGCAGTCATAGCACCAATAACACCTGCACCTGCAATCACTACATCATAAATCATTTTCCCTTTTCCTTTCTAAAAAAAAGAAACGGAAAAAGAACGCAATAGCTTTGCGTTTCTTTTTTCCGTCTCTCTAACTCTATGGAATTTCTATATTTAGTTTAAATATACCAAAGTTCCGACCTTCCGGTGGAAATTGCTTCGGCACCATTTTTTAAAGCTTCGGTAACCTCTTGTTTTGTTTCAATTAATCCACCTGCAATAACGGGGATACCTCTTGAAACAAATCTCTCAATAACCTTACTTGCAATACCCGGCATAATTTCAATTAAATCGGGTTTTGTGGATTCAAGCATTTCTTCAATACTGTCAACACCCTTACTGTCAAGAGCAAAAAAGCGTTGCACCGTAATCAACCCTGCTTCATTGGCAAAACGAATGAGTTGACCTCTTGTGCTTAAAATACCATCAACACCAAGCCGAGCTAAATATTCAACACCAATTTTATCCTTGCCAATTCCATCAGCCAAGTCAATATGAATAAATACCTTTTTACCGACAGAATGCACCTTTTTAACGGTTTCTTCAATTTCAAGAAGAGAAATCTTTAAAATGAATAAGATTTCAGCCTGTGAGTCTAAAGCACCCATCAAAGCCGAGTTTGGAATAGCAGCAATAACCGGACTTCTTTCAAAGCAATCCCTAATTTCATTTAAACTCATCTTCTCACTCCCCAAAACAAAAAAAGGCAAGGATACAGTTATCTCCTGTAAACCTTGCTTCTCATAAATCTCAGCACCAAAATATTATATACCATTAAAATAAAAATGTCAAGTTTTGAATAAAAATCAAAAGAGCACGACCAACGAATCATGCTCTTTTTAAACTCAACCATCAACATTTTTAAGATATTCTTTAAAAGCCAAGAAGCTGTTCTTTCTTAATTCTGAACTCTTCTTCAGTAATCACACCAGCATCCAATAATTGCTTATATCTTTGAAGTTCTTCAGCAGGAGATATGTTAGCCTTAGCAATAGCAGGAATAGTGTTCGTGTTGTCATCTCTTTTGCATGCCCACACAAGAGAAATAATCCACATTACAAAAGTCCAACCAAGGAAAAAATTAAAAAGTATAACTTTTGTTCTATGATTTCTCTTAATAAGTGCAATTATCGATGGCAAAAAATACAAACTTAAAAATATCGAATATATAAGAAATACACTTGTTAAAGCGCTTGAATTTTGTGAAACAACTTCTATTGTTTGATGAAACATATTTTAAAATCCTTTCTCACCTTATTTAGTATTTTTTATTCTACCATTAACTTTTTAATATGTCAAATATTTCATTATTTAACAAACAAAAAAGACTTGCCGTAGCAAGTCTTTTTTCTGGTGGGAGATGGTGGATTCGAACCACCGAAGGCGAAGCCAGCAGATTTACAGTCTGTCCCCTTTGGCCACTCGGGAAATCTCCCATATTTAATTTAATGGAGCTGGTGGACGGACGCAGCCTTTTTTAAAAGTCTGCCGTGCTCGTGGCACAGCCACTTCACACTTCGCGTCTAAAAACATCACACTGTGATGTTTTCTTAACGCCGCTCACCCTCTCAGGCTTCGAGTCCGAATTAAGGACTCAAAAAACAATGGAGCTGGTGGACGGACTCGAACCCCCGACCTGCTGATTACAAATCAGCTGCTCTACCAACTGAGCTACACCAGCATTTTCAGCGCCTAAATAATATAACACAAATGCCTATGGATGTCAAGCATAAAATTAAAGAATTTTTGCTTAATTAAAGCAAACAGACCGTTACAATTTTTTTGTTGCAACGGTCATTAATTCTTTAACAAAAATTAAGCGTTAGCTTTGTTGAAACGAGTAACGATTGCAGACTTCTTTCTTGCAGCATTATTCTTGTGAATAATACCTTTGGAAGCAGCCTTATCAATTTTCTTAACAGCAACTTCAACAACTGCTGCCATATCGTCAGCCTTAGCATTGATAGCAGCATCAGCCTTTTTAATAGCAGTTCTTAAATCAGAACGATAAGCCTTATTGCGCTCATAGTTTGCTTTGCTAACTAAAACTCTCTTCTTAGCAGATTTAATATTGGGCATTACGACACCTCCAAATAAATAGTACAAGTCAGCACACGCCGACTCACGCAAATGATATAATAACACAAACACTTTCAAAATGCAACACTTTTTTTGAAGTTTTTTAAAAATTATTTGTGTTTAGATTTTCCTAATAACTTTTGCTTTAAAACCCATAACTTAGGTTTTAAAAAGTTGAAAAGAAGCCATCGTAAAGGATAACTAAACCTTACATAAAAAATATAAAATTTATGTCCTTTACTATTTGGGTCAATATATTTTTCTCCACGGTAAAAGCCGGTTAAAACACCGATTATATCCTCATCGGTCACATTGCACTCATTATTATAAAGATTATCTCCCCTGATAACATATCCGTCAGGTTTTACCTTTATAATACGATGGAGAACATATTTATTGTCTCCCGATTTATAAAGTGGTACATCGTGAAGCTTTAAAGGTCGGTCCAAAGCTGAAATTACAACCTTGTCCTTCCCCTGCCTTAGCATTGGCATCATACTTGTTCCACTGAAACCACTAATCGCAACACCGGTACTTTTGAGTACCTCTTCAACATTACTAATCATTGATTAATACTCCGGCTTTTTCAAGTTCGCCTATAAAACTTTCGGCACTTTGACGCAAAATTTCTTCGGTTTGGTCGGAATATATTTCTTTAAGTTTTAAAACGAGTTCTTCTTTAGAAACATCTTCTTTCAAAATCTCAAAAATTTTAGCGCCTGTGGAATTCATTTTAATAAAACCGTTAAACTGCCCTGCACTTTCGCCAACAGCAACAGCCACAATTTTACCTGCGACTTCATTGGTAATAAAATTATATTTCAGTTTCATAATTTCACTCTCTAAAGTAAATTAATTCCCATCTTCTTGCATTTTGCAATTTCCTTCTCGGGCCAAATTGATACCTGAACTTCGCCAACGTGAGCTTTATGTAATAAATACATACAAAGTCTTGATTGACCGATTCCACCACCAACTGTCAATGGCAACGCACCGTTAAGTAACATCTTGTGGAATTCAAATTCTAATCTATCTTCGGCATTTTTAGCCTTTAACTGTCTAATCAATGCCTCACGGTCAACTCTAATTCCCATGGAAGAAATCTCGAAAGCTGAGTCTAACACCTTATTATATAATAATATATCACCGTTTAAGGTCCAGTCATCATAGTCAGGAGCTCTGCCATCATGCTTTTCGCCATTGCTTAAAAGTCCACCGATTTGCATAATGAAAACTGCGCCATATTCTTTTGCTGCTTCATATTCACGCTGTTTTGCAGTTAAATTGGGATATCTATCTAACAACTCTTGTGATGTAACAAAAGCAATATGCTCGGGCAAATAGTTTTCAATTTGGGGGTATTCTTTGCAAACTGCCTCGGCAGTTCTTTTTAAAGCACCGAAAATACTTCTAACGGTTGCCTTTAAATACTCCTCGTTTCTATCCTCGGCAGTAATGATTTTCTCCCAATCCCACTGGTCAACATAAATTGAATGGATATTGTCGCACTCTTCATCACGGCGAATAGCATTCATATCTGTATAAAGACCTGTGTGCATTGGGAAACCGTATTTATGCAAAGCCAAACGTTTCCATTTTGCAAGGCTATGCACAACTTCGGCAATCTCCCCTGTTTCCAAAATATCAAAAGAAACAGGTCTTTCAACACCGTTTAAATTGTCATTAAGTCCACTTTCGGTTTTAACAAACAATGGTGCAGTAACCCTTGTTAAATCCAAACTATCGCAAAGCTCGGTCGAAAATTTATCCTTAATTAAAGATATAGCCTTTTGGGTTTCAAAATCGCTAAGCTTTGATGTGTATTTTAACACTTAAATCAACTCCGATTAATAAATACTTCCAACTGTTCTGGGATACAAAATAACATCACGGATGTTTTGCATACCGGTAATATAAAGAATAATTCTTTCAAGGCCTAAACCAAATCCACTGTGGGGAACGGAACCGAAACGGCGAAGTGCAATGTAATGCTCGTAATCTTCGGTAGTCATTCCTCTAACTTCCATAGCCTCAAGAAGTTTATCCAAATCAGCCTCACGTTCACTACAACCAATAATCTCACCCACACCGGGAACCAAAAGGTCGGTGGCAGCAACGGTTTTGCCGTCGGGATTTTGTTTCATATAGAAAGACTTAATTTCCTTTGGATAATCTGTTAAGAAAACAGGCTTTTTGCAAATCTCTTCGGAAATATATTTCTCGTGTTCGGTTTGCAAATCGCAACCCCACTCAACGGGATATTGGAAATCTTTGCCCGATTTCTTTAACAACTCGATAGCCTCGGTATAGGTCATAATTGCGAAATCATTATTAATAACATTTTCAAGTTTTTCGATAAGACCCTTTTCAAAATGTGCATTAAAGAACTTCATTTCTTCGGAGCATTTAGTTAAAACTGCCTTGATAATGTATTTAATCATATCTTCAGCAATTTCAATAATGTCAGGAAGTTCGGCAAAAGCAACCTCGGGTTCAACGTGCCAGAATTCGGCAACGTGGCGAGGAGTATTACTCTTTTCAGCTCTGAAAGAAGGACCAAAGGTGTAAATCTTACCCATTGCCATTGCAGCAACTTCACCCTCAAGCTGACCCGAAACGCTTAAAGCAGCACGGCGACCAAAGAAGTCATCGGCATTGTATTCTTCCTCGTTTTTATATTCGTTACTGTAACCAATGGTTGTAACCTTAAACATCTCACCTGCACCCTCACAGTCACTTGCAGTGATTAAAGGGGTGTGAATATATGTGAAATGACGGTTTTGGAAGAACTCGTGAACGGCAGCCGAAACAACCGAACGAATACGAAGAACAGCATTAAAGGTATTGGTTCTAACACGCAAATGAGGAATTGTTCTTAAATATTCAAGAGTGTGTCTCTTCTTTTGTAATGGATACTCAGGAGGACACTCGCCAAGCATAACAATATTCTCGGCGTTAATCTCAACCGAGTCCTCAGCAACAGCCGAATTAACTAAAGTACCCTCAATTTTTAAAGATGTACCAAGTTTCATAAAATCATTAATATCGGTAAGAACAGCCTTATCAATTACAATTTGTAAATGCTTTAAAGAAGTACCATCATTAAGTTCAATGAAGGCCATATTTTTAGAATCACGAGAGGTTCTAACCCAGCCACAAACAGTAACCTTTGTGCCGATTAACTCCTTATTTTGAAAAATGTCAATAATGTCAATGTGTTTCATTAAAATCACCTCAAAAAAATAAAAAAAGCGTCTATTATCCTAATAAAATTAGGACGAATAAACGCTTGTATCCGCGGTGCCACCTAAATTACCGAAATAATCGGTCACTCTCTATCGACTTAACGTGCCGAAAACCGTCGCCCCTAGTAAGATTTTAACATCCTTTCAGTTTGAAGCTCCAAAGTGTTACTGCCGTTAATGTATGACCGCACTCTCACCTAACTGCGACTCTCTTTGCACCTGATTAAACGGTAGCCTGTCTTTATCATAGCTTTTAACTATCGTATTATAACATTTACATTTAAAATTGTCAACTTTTTAAATGTTTTCAATAATTTCCCTTATTCTTTCGGCCCCTTGGCCATTGGTTGCTGAGAAAGGAATAATTTCAATATTCTCCCCAAGGTCACCTAGTTCCTCTCTAATAAGTCTAAGTCTTTCCTCGGTTTCGCTTTTGTTGAGTTTATCCGATTTAGTTAAAACAACGGTATAAGGCATATCGTAATGTCTCAAAAACTCAAGCATTGAAATATCAAAATCGGTTGCCGGATGGCGCATATCAATAAGTTGAAAAACCATTTTGATATTTCTTCCCGAACCAAAATAACTTTCCATTAAATCCGACCAACGGGTACGCTCACTAAAGGGAACCTTTGCGTAACCGTAACCCGGTAAATCCACAAGGCGAACAGTATCAACCTTATAAAAGTTGATGGTAACTGTTTTACCCGGTTTGGAACTTACACGAGCGATAGACTTGCGATTTAACACCTTATTAATAAGGGAAGATTTTCCCACATTAGACCTGCCCGAAAAACAAATTTCGGGCAAATCGGATGTATCTAACTGTTCGGCCGTACCAAAAGCTTTTTCAAAGTTTGCATTATTAAAATTCATAACTCACCTCAAGGTTGGTCTCTTGCCTGTAGAAACCATAACCTCGTTTCCAATTTTCCACTCATCCTTGAAATTGTTTTCTAAAGGAACAAGTGCTTTTTCGATAATTTCACCCACAAACTCAACAGGAACAAACTCAATGTTTTCCTTAACCTTAGGGTCAACCTCATCCAAATCAGGAATGTTGGCTTTTGGGAAAAAGACGGTTTTAACACCACCTGTATAGGCTGCCATAGTCTTTTCCTTTAAACCACCAATGGGTAAAACTCTACCTCTAATAGTAACCTCACCCGTCATGGCGATATCACGCCTTACAGGTCGATTTGTCAAGGCAGAAATAAGACCTGTTGTAATTGTAACACCTGCCGATGGGCCATCCTTTGGAACGGCTGCTTCGGTAGCGTGGATGTGGATATCCTGTTCCTTGTAAAAATCGGGATCAATACCGTATTTTTCGGCGTTAGCACGAACAAAACTAACAGCTGCCTTTGCCGATTCCTTCATAACATCGCCCAAGGAACCTGTAAGTTCGGTCTTACCTGTACCCTTCATAGATGCTATTTCAAGTTGCATTATTTCGCCACCAACCGAAGTCCAAGCGAGACCGTTGATAATACCAACCTCGTTTTGAGGAAGTATAACCTCGGGCTTATATTTATGTTTGCCAAGCAAGGTTTCAAGGTCGCTACCCTTGAGCATAACCCTCTTTTTCTCGCCACTTGCCAAAACTTTGGCCGACTTACGGCAAAGCGAAGCAATACTGCGTTCAAGTTTTCTAACGCCTGCTTCTCGTGTATAAAAATCGATTAAGCCATAAAGGGCATCATCGGTAATATTAAGTTGAGCCTTTTTAATTCCATGGCGTTCTAACTGTTTTGGCACCAAATGAAGTTTGGCGATATTCCACTTTTCTTCCCTTGTATAAGAAGAAAGTTCAATAATTTCCATTCTGTCACGCAAAGGAGCAGGAATGGTATCCAAAGTGTTAGCAGTTGCCACAAACAAGGTTTTGCTTAAATCAAAGGGTATTTCTAAATAGTGGTCAACAAATGTACTGTTTTGCTCGGGGTCTAAAACCTCTAAAAGTGCCGAAGCAGGGTCGCCTTTGTAATCGTTTCCTAACTTATCAACCTCATCTAACAAAATAAGTGGATTAGAGGAACCGGCTTGTTTTAAAGCCGTTACAATTTTACCCGGCATTGCACCGATATAGGTCTTTCTATGCCCCCTAATTTCAGCCTCATCGTGAACGCCACCCAAAGAAATACGGGCAAACTTTCTTCCCATACACTCGGCAATGGTTTTGCCGATGGAGGTTTTACCCACACCGGGAGGGCCCACAAGACAAATAATTTGTCCCTTAATTTCACCCGAAAGTTTGAAAACCGATAAAAGTTCCAAAATTCTTTCTTTAACCTTTTCCATACCGTAAATATCACGACCCAGGATTTTTTCAGCCTTTGGAAGGTTATCGAAAATCGGGGTGGTTATATTCCAAGGAAGTTCCAAACAGGTATCAAGATAATTTCTCTCAACCGTACCTTCGTGGGAACCTTGGGGCATTTTTGAAAGTTTTGAAATGTGAACTGCAATAGCGTCCTTAACCGATGTTTTGGCATCAAGTTTGTTTAATTTATTGTAGTATTCATCAATTTCATCGGCCGAGTCATCACCGTAAAGTTCGGTGCTTATCACCTTCATTTGCTCACGCAAATAATACTGTTTTTGTGCCTCATCAATGGAAGCACGGGTCTTTTCGTTTATTTTACGGTCGATTTCGGTAATCTCACGCTCTTTTTGAAGCATTTGGAGTAAAATTTTAGCCCTCTTGGAAATAGAGGTTTGTTCTAAAACATACTGTTTATCATCAAAAGGTGCAGGTACATTAAAAGCAATGTAATCACACAAAAAACCGATATTTGTGCTGCTTTCAACCGTCATTAAAACATCGGGTGCAACATTTGGAAGCACTGCTGCATATTCCTTAAACTTAGTTTTAATTCTTCTTAAAAGGCTTTCTTTGTAAACCTCACGGTTGGCAACATCTTTTTCATCGCACTCTAAAACATCGGCCACCATATAATGGTTTCCGTTTTTAAAGGTAAGTCGCTTTGCACGGTAAAGACCTTCAACCAAAACCTTTACCACATTATCCGAAACCTTTAAAACCTGTTTAATTCTAACAACCGTTCCGATTTCGTATAAATCCTTCTCTTCGGGGTCTTCCACATAGAAATCTTTTTGGGTTGTTACAAACAAAATTTGGTCTCGGTCCATTGCTGCCTTTAATGCGTTGGAAGATTTCTTTCTTGCCACATCAAAGGAAGCCACAGTTTTCGGAAAAACCACCAAACCCCTAAGGGCTAAAAGTGGCAATCTAACTGCTGTTTCCATAATTTCTGACATTATATTCTCCTAAAAATCGTTGCTGAAAATTGCTGTTGCGCAAAGGGCGTTATTCTCAAACACGAACAAAACGCTATTCTTCTCAAAGGTGATTTTAAGAATTTGCGCATTGGAATAATCGCCAAAGTAGAAAAATGCATTTTTCTCACTCGCTTTTTCTTTCTTAACATCATAAGACTTCAAAGCAGTTTCCACTTCGCTGATAATATCCCCTGTTTTAAAACCAAAGGACTCAGCATAGGACACAATGTATCCCACGCCTTTTTCGGGGTTAGCCTTTTTATAATAGTAATCGTAGGAACCTTCTTCAATTAAAACGTTGTTGGTGCCTTCGATTTCATTATAGCCACCGTGTTCGTGGTCATCACCCGACTCGTTTTCCCTATTTTCAATGGTTTCCTTAACCTTTTCAGGCGTGGTTCCCAAAACAATTTCACATTCAGGGATTTGTCCCAACTTGGCGTAATATTCAATATCCACGCCACCATCACTATTTTTCTTTGTTTCACCATCTTTACATCCGGCTAAACAAAAAACGAATAAACAACTAAGCACTAATGCTAAAACTTTTTTCATTTTAAACTCCTATTATTTGCTGTGTTTATTTAAAAGGTCTAAACGAAGTTGATATAACTCTTCCGAAAGGTCAACATAGTAAGTATGGGGATTTTCAAAACGGGTAACTTCATCCCACATCGAGTCAACCTGCTCTTTTCTAAACTCGGAAATTTTCTTAACCGAAGGACACTCGTAAACCTGTTTGCCCTTTTCAAAAATCTTTTCTTGAAGTTTTTTAGCCACAAAGTTGGTAACAACCTTACGTTTCCAGGTATGATTTGGGCTGAAAATTTCATAAGGTTCGCTACTGTCAATCTTCTCGTGACCCATTGTTATAACATCGGCAATAGCCTTGCCTGTTTCACGGTCATAAAGTCTCCAAGGAATTTTAACACCGGGAATAGTAATTTTGGCATCGTTTTCGCTGATTTTAATTTTGGGGATAATTTCGCCATCCTTTTCAACGGCAGATAGTTTATAAACACCACCGAAAACAGCCTCACTGGTAGCAGTAATAAGTCGCTCACCAACACCGTAACTATCCACCTTAGCGCCTTGGAAATTCATATCACGAATAAGATGTTCATCCAAGGAGTTGGAAACACAAATTTGGCAGTCAGGATAACCTGCATCATCCAACATTTTACGGGCTTTTTTGGTGATATATGTAATATCACCACTGTCAATTCTAATACCAACAGGACGTTTGCCTAAAGGTTTAAGCACCTCATCAAATACCTTAATCGCATTTGGAATACCCGATTTTAAAACATTGTAGGTATCAACAAGCAACATACAACTGTCAGGATACTCCTCGGCATAGGTTTTAAATGCAGTGTACTCATCGGGGAAAAGTTGCACCCAGCTATGAGCCATTGTTCCACTTGCCTTAACGCCAAAATCCTTAGCAGTAAGAAGACAGGAAGTACCGGTACAACCACCGATTATAGCCGCTCTCGCACCATAGTAAGATGCACCATGGCCGTGAGCACGACGAGCGCCAAACTCCATAACAGGTTTTCCATTAGCAGCCCTTACAATACGATTTGCCTTGGTGGCAATAAGTGACTGATGGTTAATGGTAACCAAAAGCATGGTCTCAACCATCAAAGCCTGCATAATAGGACCTCTAACGGTAACGATGGGCTCGTGTGGGAATATAACGGTACCCTCGGGAACTGCCCAAACATCACAAGTAAATTTAAAGTCTCTTAAATAATCAATAAATTCAGGTCTAAAAAGGTTTAATGAGGTTAAATACTCAATATCCTCCTCGGTGAATTTCAAATTATTCATATATTCAATAAGTTGTTCCAAACCTGCCATAATGGCGTAGCCACCCTTATCGGGTACACGACGGAAGAACATATCAAAATATGTTATGGTATCCTTCATATCACTACCAAACACACCATTTGCCATAGTGAGTTCATAAAGGTCCATTATCATTGTAAGATTAAGACTTGAATTTCCCATTTCAAACATCCTTTACATCTTTTCGGGAGCCTCGATTTTAAGTAAATCGAGTACATTTTTAATTACAACTGCAGTGGCTTTACAAAGATTGAGTCTTGCCATCATAAGGCCTTCATCCTCGCCTTTAACTCTACAAGCCGAGTAGAATTTATGGAATTTAGTTGCCAAATCTTCTACATAGTGGGTAATTTTTGCAGGGTCATAAGCCTTGGCCGAAGCAATAATTTCATTTGTAAGACCTGCAATATGAATTATAAGTTCCTTTTCTTCCGAAGCAGTGAGTTTAACAAGTTCATCTCTTGTGCACTCTCTAAGGGTAACGCCTTCGCTTTCAAGGTTTCTTATAATACTGCAAATTCTGGCATAAGCATATTGAACATAGTAAACAGGGTTGCTGTTAGACTCGTTAACAGCCAAGTCAAGGTCAAAGTCAAAGTGGCTGTTCGGCTCACGCAAGTTAAAGAAAAATCTTGCGGCATCAATGGGAACTTCATCAAGTAAAGTAACCAAGGTGATTGCCTTGCCCGAACGCTTGGAAGCCTTAATAACCTCGCCATCACGAACAAGTCTTACCATTTGCATTAAAACAACATCTAACTTATCAGCATCAACGCCCAAAGCAGTAAGTGCACCCTTTAAACGAGGAACATAACCGTGGTGGTCGGCGCCCAAAATATCAATAGCCTTGTCAAATCCACGGGTAACTAACTTGTTGTAATGATAAGCAATATCGGGAACAACATAGGTTGGAACGCCATTTGCACGAACAAGAACAAAGTCTTTATCACAACCAAACTCGGTAGCCTTAAACCAAAGAGCGCCTTCGGTTTCATAGGTATAACCACTTTGTTTCAAAAGTTCAATAATCTTTGCAGTTTCGCCGTTATTGTGCAAGGTGCTTTCCTTGAACCAAGTGTTATAGGTGATTCTATATTTTGCAAGGTCGGTTTTTAAGCCCTCTATGTTTTTGGGAAGTGCAAACTCAACTAAAGCCTTTCTTCTTTCCTCTTCACGCTTAGCAACAAAACTATCACCATAAATTTCGGAGAAAGCCTTAGCGTGATTTATAATATCCTCACCGTGGTAAGAATCCTCAGGCATTTCCACACCCTCGGTGTATAACTGCAAATATCTTAAATCAAGTGAAAGTCCGAATTTGTTGATTTGGTTACCTGCGTCGTTAATGTAAAATTCACGCTCGGTGTAATATCCTGCCGACTCCATAACAGCAGCTAAACAGTCGCCCAAAGCACCACCACGAGCATTACCGATATGCATAGGTCCTGTAGGGTTAGCCGAAACGAATTCAACCAACACTTTCTTACCCTGACCGAAATCACTTTTACCGTAGTTTTCCTTCTTTTCTAAAACATCGGTAACAATGTCAGCATAATAAGTATCTTCTAAAAAGAAGTTAATAAATCCGGGACCTGCAATTTCACATCCCTTGATGTATGTGTTTTCGGTATTGATGTTTTTAACCAAAATCTCAGCAATTTGTCTCGGTGCTTTTCTGAATGCTCTTGCCCAAACCATTGCTGCGTTAACTGCATAATCACCGTGGTCACGGTTGGCAGGAATTTCGGTAGTAAAATCGGGAAGTTCAGCCCCCTCAAACTCACCGTTTTTAACTGCAGTTTCGGCTGCATTCAAAATTAAATTTTTGATTTGTTCCTTTGATACATCTACAATTACTGACATTCTTATACCTCTTTAACTGTAATTTCTACTTCATTTCGGCTTAGAAGTTTTAAGTCTGAGTCAATAGTATAAACCAAACTCACACTTCCACCGTTTTCATCTAAATTAATATCAACCTTTTCACCATAAATCCCCATGTTAAGTTCACCAATCGGGGTGGAATAGAAACAGGTTTTTCTCAAATCTTCCTCAATTTCCAAACGGCTGTTTATATCGCCCTTTCGGGTTAGCACCAAGGATTTTGGAGAATTGATATATATATTTGTCTTAGCCGAAGCCGACTCCATAAGTTGGCCTTCTTCGTAAGAGATAAAATATTTACCGTCTTTTTTGCCAAATTTACCTTCAGTAGTAAGTTCAACGGTATCTTTTTCATTATCAATACCCTGAACACCCTTAACGGTAATCATAACATTTTTCATCATAAACTTACCGTTTTCACCTTACTGTCGTCAATTTCTTTGCCCAAAAGAATTGATGCTTGTTGTCTGAAAGAATCGGCCTTATCACTTACAAAAAATTCCAAGTTACCCTTTCCTTCGCCTTTAAGCATATCCTTTTCTTTTAAAAACTCTAAAACAGCCTGTGCAGTGGCAGTTCCTGCATTAATAAGTTTAACGCCTTCGCCCAGCACAGCCGAAATAGCCTTTTCGAGTATGGGATAGTGGGTGCACCCCAAAATAAGTGTATCCACACCTTCTTCTATCATAGGTTCTAGATATCTCTTAATGGTTTCACTAACAACCACATCATCAGCCGAATACCAACCCTCTTCAACCAAGGGGACAAAAAGTGGGCAACTTTGACAAACCACTTTAGCATCGGGCAATTTTTTTAAAATATATTCTTTATGTTTTCCACTTTTTATGGTAGCAGCCGTACCAATAACGCCTATCTTTTTGTTTTTAGTGGTTTCACAAGCCGTTTTTGAAGCGTGGGAAACGACCTCAAAAAAAGGTATTGGAAGATTATTTGAAACATCCCCTGCAACCGAAGACACCGTTCCACAAGCAGCAATAATTGCCTTAACATCTTGATTTAAAAGGAAATCTTCATCCTCTTTGGCATATCGTTTTATGGTTTCAATGCTTCGGTTACCATAAGGCACACGACCGGTATCACCAAAATAAATTATATCTTCAAAAGGGAGTAAAAGATTAAGTTCTTTTACAACCGTTAAACCACCTAATCCGGAATCAAAAACACCTATGGGTTGGCTGTTTGGCATCAAGTTCACCCCTAAATATATATTCCATTAAATAATACCATAAAAACCTTGTTTTTTCAATAGTTTATTACCTTTTTTCGCAAAAAATAAATCGGCCCTTAAAGGACCGATTTGTTAAACTTTATTCATGTGCAGTTGATTCTTCTTTTTTGGAAGAATCAGGTGGTGGAGTTGGTGGTTCATTGTTTGAAGAATCACCACCCAAATCATTGGATGAATCATCTCCCGTACCCGAAGATGTATTAGCATCCGTTTCACTGTTTACCGAAGAATTATCACTGGCACTACCTTCAGTCGAAGATACCACCTCAGATGAAGTTGCACCACTTTGAACATCAGATTGTCCTTCTTCAGGAGTGGGGGTTTCTTGTGATTCGGTCGGTGTCTCCTCGGAACTTGACTGTCCAACTAAGAGTTCTAAATTGTCGGGATTTGAGCCTTTCTTGTAATAACCCGAACCCATCATAACAACGTTTTCGCTGTAAGTGAAATTCTTATACTTAAGAATTCTATGCACATCACGCATAACGTCACGCCAAATCGTTGCTGCTGCCGATGTACTGTTTACTGTTTGACGCAAATCAAAACCATACCAAACCGAACCCACATAATAAGGTGTTCCTGCAACCATCCAAAGGTCGTTAGACTCACTGGAAGTACCTGTTTTAGCGTAAGCCTTCATACCACTGTAACCAGCAATACCACCACCGGTACCTTCGCTTCCGTAAACAACGCCTTGTAAAAGTCGGTTCATAATGGTAGCAGTTTCTTCGCTAATAACCTTTTTTCCTTTTGATTTGTATTTTAAAACAGTATCTCCCTCAACATTCTTAACCTTGGTATAGGTGGTAGGTTCATAATAAAGGCCACCGTTTCCAAATATAGCGTATGCCGCTGCAGACTCGGTTGGTGTCATGCCATAAACACAGCCACCCAAAGCCAAAGAAGATAAATTCTTATCATCCTTGGTTAGATATTTAAGTCCCAACTTTTTGGTTAAGAAATTATAGGAATCTTTTACTCCTAATTTTTGCAAAAGAATAACCGGTATCGTATTGGCAGATTTTCTTATGGCATAATCCACCGTCATAGTACCTCTATACTCACCATACCACTCCTTAGGGCCCGGTTTTCCGTCAGGGGTGTAATGAGGTATCGGTTCATCTACAACCTTAGAAGAGTAATGGATTAGACCCTTTTCAACAGCCAAGGCATAAACGCCGATAGGTTTCATCGTGGAGCCGGGTTGTTGAGGAATATTATAAGCACGGTTTAGACCACGGTTAACGGTTTTTTCACCGGCGCCACCAACAATACCGACAATACCACCGGTATAATTCATTATGGTCATACCCGACTGGGCATGTACCCTTTCACCCTGCAAATTTTTACCCTTTAAATAGAAATATCGGTCTACATTTTCGTATACCTTTTCCATCTTCTCTTGCACATCAGCATTTACGGTTGCGTAAATTTTAAGACCACCATTATAAATCATGGTAGAGGCCATTGACTCGGAACAATCATATTCCTCCATCAAGTCTTCAGTAAGTTGCTGAATAAGAGTATCAATAAAATAATCATTTATTACAGGGTCAAGATTTTCTTTTTGGGAAACATCGAGTTCAATATCCTCATCGTAAACTTCTAATAATCCATCTACACTTATAAGGTCGTTTTCCCTCATCTTTTCAAGAACAAGATTACGGCGCTTTTTATTTTCTTTCATACCCGTAACCGGATTATATTTTGATGGATTTTTAGTTATGGCAGCAATAGCAGCACTTTCTAAAACATCAAGTTCACTAACATCCTTGTTAAAATAATAGTTAGCGGCAACCTGAACACCACAAATACCATTGCCCAAAGCAATAGTATTTAAATATGCTTCTAAAACCTGTTTTTTGCTAAGTTTCTTATCAATTATAAGGGCACGAACAATTTCTCTAAGTTTTCTTGTGGCATTGTGGCCTTTATCGCCCGTAACGTTTTTGATAAGCTGTTGCGTGATAGTTGATCCACCAAACTCGGTATCATCAAACTTAAAAAGCATATTTCCGATAGCACCAAAGGTACGTTTCCAGTTTATGCCCGAATGGTCATAAAAGGTTTCATCCTCAATGGCGATAAAAGCATCGATAAGATGCTGAGGGATTTTATCAATACTAACCCAAAGGCGATTTTCCTCACCGTGAATTCGATGATACTCTTCCCACTCGCCATCATAATTTTTAGCATAAACCACCGAGGTCATATTCATTTCCATATTTTTAATATTCTCGGCAATAGCTTTCGAACCAAAAATATCAATAAAGTCCTCGATTTTTTTAGCAGAGGGTATGCAACAAGCAGTAATTACAATACATACAACCAACAAAAGAGACATATACACAGTCATCTTTTTAAAGATTTTCTCTAACACACATACTCCCCCTTATAAAAATTCTCTTAATTATATGTTATTTTAACACTTAAATACCACTATTTCAATAATTTTTACCTTTTATTTACAAAAATTAATAATTTATATATATTTTTTCGGAAAAATATAGTAGAATACATATGAAAGGATTTGATTAAATGCTTAAATTAGTAGGAATTAAGAAAGATTATTATTTAGGTGATACTCCTGTGCCTGCCCTTAAAGGAGTTGATATTGAGTTTCGCAACAACGAATTTGTTGCAATTCTCGGTCAATCAGGTTGTGGAAAAACCACCCTTTTAAATATCATTGGAGGTCTTGACCGATATTCGGATGGTGACCTTATAATCAATGGTAAAAGTACAAAACTTTATCGTGACAGCGATTGGGATACTTATCGTAATCATACCATCGGATTTATTTTCCAAAGTTATAATCTAATCCCCCACCAAACCGTACTTGCTAATGTGGAGTTAGCGCTCACCCTATCGGGTGTTTCCAAATCAGAACGCAAAAAACGTGCCACCGAAGCATTGGAAATGGTGGGTCTTGGAGACCAGGTTAATAAAAAACCAAACCAAATGTCGGGTGGACAAATGCAAAGGGTTGCCATTGCACGTGCCCTTGTTAATAACCCCGATATCCTTCTCGCCGATGAGCCTACCGGTGCGCTTGACAGTGAAACATCGGTTCAAATTATGAATCTTTTAAAAGAAATCGCTAAAGACCGACTTGTAATTATGGTTACCCATAACCCCGAACTTGCCGATGAATATTCTACCCGAATTATTCGACTTTTAGACGGCGAGGTTATTTCGGATACCGCTCCTTTTACATCTGAAATAGAGGAAAAATTCGAAAAGAAAAAGCCCCAAAAGAAGCCTTCAATGTCCTTCTTCACTGCTCTTTCTCTTTCATTAAATAACCTAATGACCAAGAAGGCACGTACCTTTTTAACATCATTTGCAGGGTCTATCGGAATTATCGGTATTGCCCTAATTCTTTCCTTATCCAGTGGTGTTAATGCTTATATCAATCGTGTTGAAGAAGAAACCCTTTCAAGCTATCCTTTAACCATTGAAGAAGCCGGAATGGATATATCCGGTCTTGCCGATGACCTTATGGGTGAGGTTGAAGATACCGAAGAAAAAGTACCCGACAAAATTTATTCCAACAACATTATGACCGAAATGATGACCACAATGGTAAACGGCATCTCGGTAAATAATCTCGAGGCATTTAAGGAATATTTAGATAATAGCGAAAAAATCAAAGAATATGTTAGCGATATTCAGTATTCCTATGCCACTGACCTTAATATTTACAGCATGGACGGTGAACACATTAACCCCAACCAAATCTTCAATAAAATTATGGGCAGTTTAGGTAGCGATGTTGACACCAACAGTTCCCCCATGGGTTCAAGTTATATGATGTCTAACTCCAAGGTTTGGCACCAGCTTACAAGCAACGATGAACTTCTTGACAACCAATACGAAGTGGTTGCAGGTAAACTTCCCGAAAAATACAACGAGGTTGTTATTGTTGTAAATCGTAATAACCAAATCAGTGACTACACCCTTTATTCTTTGGGACTTAAAGATTCTTCTGAACTTGAAGAAATGATGGAAAAGGCCAAAAAAGGCGAAAAGATTGAAGCCACTGAAAAAACATCTTACACCTATGACCAAATCCTTGATTTAGAGTTTAAATTGCTTTTAAACAGCGATTATTTCCAAAAAAGCGACCAAGACAGCGAAAATCCCATTTGGATCGATAAAACCGATGATACTTTATTCATCAATTCCCAACTTGAAAATGCCGAAATAGTTAAGGTTGTGGGAATTTTAAGACCTTCCGAAGAATCCATTAACGAACAAACAAGTGGTTTTGTTGGTTACAAAAAGGAACTTATGGAAGAACTTATCACCAAGGTTAACAACAGCGAAATCGTTAAAGCACAAAAGAAAAACGAAGAAATCAACATCTTCACCGGTCGTCCCTTTGAAAACAACTATGATAATATGACCTACGCTCAGGTTTTAGGTTATATTTCCACCCTTCCCACCGACCAACAAGCACAGTATATGGGTTATATTGAAGGTATGAAACAACAGGGCAAAACCGAAGAAGAAATCACCAAACTTTTTGTTGATTCAATGAAATCCCAAAGCAAAGATGCAACCTACGAAGGCAACCTTAAACTTATGGGCGTTTCCGACCTTAAGAAACCTGTTGCAATAAACATTTATCCCAAAGATTTTGAAGCAAAAGAAGAAATTTCCCGACTTATAAACGAATATAACGAGTCGGCCGATGAAAGCGAAGAAATTACCTATACCGATTATATTGGTCTTATGATGTCCTCGGTTACAACCATTATTAATGCAATTAGTTATATTCTTATCGCCTTCGTTAGCATTTCTCTTATCGTTTCTTCCATTATGATAGGTATTATCACCTACATTTCGGTTTTGGAAAGAACAAAAGAAATTGGTATTTTACGTGCAATGGGCGCTTCCAAAAAGGATATTTCCCGTGTATTCAATGCCGAAACCTTAATCGTTGGTTTTGTGGCAGGTGCGCTGGGAATTGGCATAACCTTGCTATTGTTAATACCCATTAATGCTATAATCAAGATGCTAACCGATATTGGTGGTTTGGCAGCCCTTCCCTTAAACGGTGGCGTTGTTCTCGTTGTTATCAGTATGGCACTAACCTTTATTGCAGGTTTAATCCCATCAAAAATCGCCGCCAAAAAAGACCCTGTTACAGCCCTTCGAACCGAATAAAATTAAAAGAACCAACCCAAAAGGTTGGTTCTTTTTTTATTTAAGAAATTGTAAATTCATTAGAAAGATATGTTCCAACTGCAATTCGGTATTCGCCTGCTTCTAACGGCAAGTGAAAATACTCTTCCAATTCAATTTTGCGCTCATCTATTTGGTGGGGCTCCATAACCAAAGCCATATCGTTCCACTCTTGGTTTACCTTGGTGCCAACTCGCTTCCATTTTCCGTCCACCAATTTGTGAAGTTCAAAACAATTATGGTCGGCAGCAACGCTTCCCTCTTCATCGCCAAGATATGTTATATAATAGTTTAATTGCTTATCTTCCAGACTATATTCTCTGTGAGCAATAATTTGTAAATCTTCATTAGTCTCATATTTCCCTTTGTGTCTATAAAGTTTATTTTCTTCTTTTGAACAACCTGACAAGGTTAAAACCACTGCCACAAGCAAAAAAACAACTAACTTTTTCATTTTTACCTCCAAAATTATAATAAATCACGAGTAGCATCTTACGATGCCACTCTTGATTTTTGGCCCGCTTGAGAGGATTCGAACCTCCGTTCTTCAGAATCGGAATCTGCTGCGTTATCCAGCTGCGCCACAAGCGGATATATTTTTATAATTAAAAGTGAAGAGGTAACACGCAAAATATTTAGACATCTTACCTCTTCACTATTTTAAACAACTTTAATTATTCTTCGTAACCCTTGGGGTTGCCACTTTGCCAACGCCAAGTATCTTCGCACATTTCTTCAATGCCACGTTTTGCTTCCCAACCAAGCACAGCCTTTGCCTTTTCGGCATTAGCGTAAACTTCATCAGGGTCGCCGGGACGACGGGGGTCAATAACATAAGGAACATCAATTCCACTTGCCTTAACAAAAGCATCACGAAGTTGAAGAACGCTTACGCCATTACCTGTTCCTAAGTTAAATGCTTCGCATCCTGTGTTTGCCAAAGCCCAGTCGATAGCCTTAACGTGACCGTCAGCCAAGTCAACAACGTGGATATAATCTCTAACACCGGTACCGTCAACAGTCTTATAATCGTTACCGAAAACGTGAAGTTTTTCAAGTTTGCCAACTGCAACCTGAGCTATATAAGGCATTAGGTTGTTGGGGATACCCTTGGGGTCTTCACCGATAAGACCACTCTTATGAGCGCCGATCGGATTAAAGTATCTAAGCAAAGCGATAGACCACTCTTTATCAGCAACATAAAGGTCACGCAAGATTTCTTCAATGAAATATTTTGTTCTGCCGTAAGGGTTAATTGCGCCTAAAGGCATACCTTCAACCAAAGGCATTTCGGTTGCAACACCGTAAACAGTAGCCGAAGAAGAAAATACGATTTTCTTAACGCCAAACTCATCCATAACCTCTAACAAAGCGATGGTGTTTTTAAGATTGTTATCATAATACATAATAGGCTCTCTAACCGACTCACCTACTGCCTTAAGACCTGCAAAATGGATTGCAGCCTCAATTTTATTTTCAGTAAAAATCTTTCTTAAAGCATCTTTACATCTAACATCTTCTTTATAGAATTTAACACTTTTACCTGTGATTTTTTCAACTCTTTTTAAAGACTCAGCGCTACTGTTATCAAGATTATCAATAACCACAACATCATAACCTGCATTAAGCATTTCGATACAGGTATGACTTCCTATGTAACCAGCGCCACCGGTAACTAAAATTGCCATATTTAAACCTCCAAAATTTACTACTCTTTATTTTATTATAGACTACCTACTTTGTCAAGAAAAAGCCTTAAATTGTTATAATTATAGGCATTATTCCCTTTTCGGTAATATCAATCACAGCATAAGAATTTGGGCCGTTTCTTGACCTTGAAACCGAACCGGGATTCACAATATACTTTCCGTCTTCATATAATATATCAGCAATATGCGTATGTCCGTAAAGACCGATGGCACATTCGTTTTGTTCCATGGCCTTTAAAAGATGATTGGTGGAATATTTTACATTTAAAGTATGACCGTGGGTATAGAAAATTTTAACGCCCTCTACCTTTGCCACACCTGTAGTCGGTAAAAAAGAATTAAAATCACAGTTGCCCGAAACGGCATAAAATGTTTTATCACTGTATATAAATTCAAAATCCTCAATATCCCTTGCGCAGTCACCTAAAAAGAAAACCACCTTTGCATCGGGTTGAGAAGCTAAAATTTTATCAATAACGCCCGACCTTCCGTGAGAATCGGATATTACAACCACACGCATTTTTATCACCTCTTTCATATATTTTACAACAGTTTCATATTATTTACAAGTACATTTAGGAGGAAAGAAAATGAATAATATAGACCCGAAATTACTTGCCACAAAAGACCCTAAAAAACTTATGGAATCCCTATCCAAAAAGGATAAGGAAACGGTAAACAAAATGCTTGCCGACAAGGAAGCCCTTGCAAAAATGCTGGGTAGCCCACAGGCACAAGCCATTATGAAAATGCTGTCGGGAAAGGGCAAAAATGGATGATTTAAAGGAAAAACTTTCGGGAATCTTAAACGACCCTGAAAGTTTAGAACAACTTAAAAATATGGCTGAAAGTATTTTCTCGGGTGAAGATTCAAACCCTCCTCAAAACGATAATATGCCACCTATTGAAAATATTGGGGCAATTATGGGGATACTCTCAAAACTTAACGGTAAGGAAGAAAACGACCGAACTCGGCTTATTAATTCCCTTAAACCATATTTGAGCGACAGCCGAAAACAAAAGGCCGACAACGCAATTAAACTACTAAAAATAATAGAATTATGGCCACTGATTAAAGAAAGTGGTATGTTGAATTTTTAATTTAAGGGGTGGAAAAATGGATAGGCTTGAATTTGAAAAGCAAAGGCAAAACGCCCTGAAAGAAATGCGAGAAATAGGTTCAAAATCCACTAATCCTCCACCAAAAAAGAAAACTCCCCCACCCCAAACGAACACTATATTCAACAGCAACATTAATCTTCCCTTTGAAAATCTTTTCAAGGACAAAGAAACTGCCCTGATTTTGGGGTTATTACTTATACTCTACGGAGAAAATGCCGACAGGTTATTACTTTTGGCGCTTGTTTACATTTTGCTTTAAAAAAGAAAGCGATAGGCATAAAACCTATCGCTTTTAAATTATTTAGCGTAGTTAACTGCTCGGCTTTCGCGAATAACGTTAACCTTGATTTGTCCTGGATACTCAAGTTCATTTTCAATTCTTTGAGCAATTTCACGGGACATAATAACCATTTCATCCTCACCAACAACTTCGGGCTTAACCATAATTCTAACCTCACGACCAGCCTGAATTGCAAAAGAGCTTTCAACGCCGTTAAAGGAATTGGCGATTTCCTCAAGTTTTTCAAGACGTTTAATGTAGTTCTCAATATTCTCTCTTCTGGCACCGGGACGAGCAGCAGAAATAGCATCGGCAGCCTGAATAATAAATGCAACGAGAGACTTGGGTTCAACCTCACCGTGGTGAGCGTGAATTGCGTTGATAATAACATCATTCTCACGATATTTCTTAGCAACCTCAACACCAAGTTGGATATGAGAGCCTTCTTGCTCGTGGTCTAATGCCTTACCGATATCGTGGATAAGACCTGCACGCTTAGCAAGGGTAATATCAACACCCATTTCGGCAGCAATTAAACCTGCAATATGGCAAACTTCCAATGAGTGGTTAAGCACATTTTGACCATAACTTGTACGGTAACGAAGTTTACCCAAAAGTTTAATAACTTCGGGGTTAAGATTATGAACGCCGGATTCAACCATTGCACGTTCACCCTCTTGACGGATGATAGCCTCAACCTCGGCAGTAGCCTTGGCAACGCACTCTTCAATTCTTGCAGGATGAATACGACCATCCATAATAAGTTTCTCAAGAGCAACACGGGCAATTTCACGTCTTACAGGGTCAAAACTTGAAAGAGTAATGGTTTCGGGAGTATCAACGATAATCAAATCAACGCCGGTAGCAGTTTCTAATGCACTAACATTTCTACCCTCACGGCCAATGATTCTACCCTTCATTTCATCGTTAGGTAATGCAACAACCGAAACGGTCATTTCGGAAGAATGGTCAGCAGCGCAACGTTGAATTGCACTTCCGATAATCTTCTTGGCAATACGGTCAGCTTCATCTTTGGCTTGTTGTTCAGCCTCAAGGATTTTAACAGCCTTTTCGTGGGACAATTCACCATCTAAAAGTTCAAGCAAATGGCTTTTAGCCTGTTCCTTGGAGAAACCGGAAATCTTTTCAAGCAAATCCATTTGGCTTTGTTTTAAACGGTCACATTCCTCAATTTTCTCCTCAATAACCTTTACACGTTGAGCCAATTTTTCCTCTTTAGCTTCAAGGTTATCGGTCTTGCGATCAAGAGCTTCTTCCTTTTGTTGGATTCTGTGTTCTTGGCGCTGAACCTCACTGCGACGTTCACGAAGGTCGCGTTCGGTTTCTTGTCTTAAATTGTGGATTTCATCCTTTGCCTCAAGCAAAGCTTCTTTTTTCTTTGATTCAGCATTTTTAATAGCGTCACCCAAAATGCGTCTTGCTTCATCTTCGGCTGAACGGATGGTTGATTCGGCCGATTTACGGCGACCGTTCCAACCAATAACAAAGCCAAGGACAGAGCATACAACAGCAGCAACGCCAGCTATTACATATGGCATAGTTTACCTCCTAAATTAGACACGGTGTTTGCCAAAAAAGGCTCGGGAGCCGTGTTTTGGGCGGTAACCTCAGTATTCTTTTGAAGCGTAGTAAAAAGTTGAAAATATATCAAAGGGATACGGAAGTTAAAGCCACTCCCAGATAATATTTATGAATTTTATAGGTGGTCGCCATCCACCTAAAAAGGACATATTAAATATCTACTGTATTATACCACTATATATCCTATATGTCAATGAAAAAACCACAATTTTTAGTGAATTTACTGTAAAAAATTACCATTATATGTTGTTGACAAAAAGAGGTATTGCATTTATAATATATAAGTTAAAATATGTTTAATTTTAAGGATGTATAGTTATGAAATGGACTTCACTTAACGACCTAAGAGAAATGTATTTAAAATTCTTTGAGGAGAAAGGTCATTTGCGTTTAGGCAGTTACCCATTGGTGCCCCAAGGCGACAAATCCCTTTTACTCATAAATTCAGGTATGGCGCCTATGAAAAAGTTTTTCACAGGTGAGGTTACTCCCCCTTCCAAAAGGGTTACCACCTGCCAAAAATGTATTCGTACACCCGACCTTGAACGTGTAGGTATTACTGCCCGTCACGGTACATTTTTCGAAATGCTCGGAAACTTCTCCTTCGGCGACTATTTCAAAACTGAGGCTATTAAATGGGCTTGGGAATTTTTAACTGTTACCTTGGAAATTCCTGCCGAACTCCTTTGGCCTTCGGTTTACGAAGAGGATGATGAAGCATACGCTTTATGGCGTGATGTTATCGGCGTTCCCGAAGAAAGAATTGTTCGCATGGGTAAAGCCGACAACTTCTGGGAGCATGGTACCGGTCCTTGTGGTCCTTGTAGTGAAATTTACTTCGACCGTGGTGAGAAATACGGTTGTGGTTCTCCCGACTGCAAACCCGGTTGTGAGTGCGACCGTTATATGGAAATTTGGAACAACGTTTTCTCCCAGTTCAACAATATGGGTGATGGCACCTATACCGAACTTGAAACCAAAAACATCGATACAGGTATGGGTCTTGAACGTCTTGCTTGTGTTATGCAGGATGTTGACAATATGTTTGAGGTTGACACCATTCGCAATATCTTAAACAAGGTTTGCGAAATTTCGGGTAAAGAATATGGCAAAGACCCTCAAACCGATATTTCTATTCGTGCTATTACCGACCACGCAAGAGCATCAACATTTATGATTAGCGATGGTATTATTCCTTCCAACGAAGGTAGAGGTTACGTTCTTCGCCGTATCATCCGTCGTGCTGTTCGCCACGGAAAACTTATCGGCATCAACCGTCCCTTCTTTATGGAACTTTGCGATGTTGTTATTAATGAAAACAAATCGGGTTACAGTGAACTTGTTGAAAAGAAAGAACTTATCACCAAGGTTATTGTAAACGAAGAAGCAAGTTTCAATAAAACCATCGACCAAGGTCTTTCAATGCTCGAAGGTTTAACTGCCAACGGTGGTACCCTTTCGGGCGATGATGCCTTCAAACTTTACGATACCTACGGTTTCCCCTTTGACCTTACTGTTGATATCTTAAAGGAAAAAGGTATGACCGTTGATGAAGATAGATTCAAAGAACTTATGAACGAGCAAAAGGTTAAGGCTCGTAACGCTCGCAAGGCTTCCGATGGTGAAAGCTGGAAGAGTGATGGCATTTCCTTTGAAAACATCCCTGCTACTGTTTTTGCAGGTTATACCGACTATGAAACCGATGCAGTTGTTTTGGATATCGTTGTAGAAGGCGAACACACCTTAATTGCCAACGAGAACGACAAGGCAATTATCGTTTTAAACAAAACCTCTTTCTATGCTGAAAGTGGTGGTCAGGTTGGCGATACCGGTGTTATCGTGGGCGACGGTTTTGAGTTTGCTGTAAGCGACACCAAGAAAACCTCTGACGGAATATTCACCCACATGGGTTCTATTGTTAAAGGTTCTATCAATGTAAATGATAGCGTTACTGCTAAAATTGATACCGAGCGCAGAGAATCCATCAAGAGAAATCACACTGCTGCTCACCTTTTACAGGCCGGTCTTCGTGCAGTGCTTGGTACCCACGTTGAACAAGCAGGACAACTTGTAAACGACAAGGCCGTTCGTTTTGACTTTACCCATTTCTCAAGCCTTACTGCCGAAGAAATCGAAAAGGTTGAAAACTTCGTAAACGGTGCAATCCTTTTGGGTATAGAGGTTGAAAACAAAGAAATGCCTATTGCCGAGGCTAAAGAACTTGGCGCTATGGCCTTGTTTGGCGAAAAGTACGGTGACATTGTTCGTGTTGTGAACGCAAAGGGCACCTCGGTTGAACTTTGTGGTGGTACCCACGTTGACAATACTTCAAAACTCGGTCTTTTCCACATTGTAAGTGAATCCAGTGTTGCAGCAGGTGTTCGTAGAATTGAAGCTGTAACCGGAATCGGCGTTTTAAATGTTTTAAAAACCCAAAAGGCTTTAGTTGCTGAAATTGCTGAAAACCTTAAAGCTCAAAACCCTGCCGATGCTCCTAAACGTGCAAACGCAGTTATGAACGAGCTTAAAGAAACCCGTCAAGCATTAGCCGATGCTGAAAGCAAACTTTCTTCGGGCAAATTGGCCGACATTTTAAAGGATGCTGTAACCCTTGGCGATATTAAAATTGCAACCAAAAAATTAAATAATGTTTTACCCGATGCTTTACGTCAAATGACCGACACTGCAAAGGCTGAAAACGATAATTTAGTTACTGTTTTGGCTGCTGTAAACGGTGAAAAGATTACCTTCTGCGTATCTTGTGGCAAAACAGCTTTAAGTCAAGGCGCCCACGCCGGCAACCTTGTTCGTGAAGTTGCTAAAATTACCGGTGGTAACGGTGGTGGCAAACCTGACAGTGCAATGGCAGGTGGTAAAGATGCCAACAAGATTGATGAGGCATTAAACCTGGCCGTGGAAATTTTAAAATCACAACTTAAATAAAGGTGATAAAAATGACTGATTGTTTATTTTGCAAAATTGTGGCAGGCGAAATTCCATCCACCAAGATTTATGAGGATGAATTTGTTTACGCCTTTGCTGACATTGACCCCAAAGCCCCTTTCCACACTATTGTTATTCCAAAGGAGCATATTTCATCAGCCGATGACATCAACGCTGAAAACAGTGCTTTAATTGCCAAGGTTTTTGAAGCAATTGCAAAAATTGCCAAGGCTGAAAACTTGGAAAACGGCTACCGTGTGGTAAACAACTGTGGTGCTGACGGTGGACAAACCGTTCACCACATCCATTTCCATCTATTAGCAAGAAGAAATTTAGCTTGGCCTCCAGGCTGAGAATATGAGGTGTAATTATGGCAGAATATTATGAGATGAAAATTGCGGGACTTACCCGTAAACTTGAAAAGTTCCCCTTGAACGAAAAAATTGACATTGCCGCATTCATCATTTTTGGAGATGTGGAATTAACCATTAAAGGTAGCGAAGAATTGCTTAAAAAGGTGCCCGAGTTTGATTATATCGTAACACCCGAAGCAAAAAGTATTCCTATTGCTTACGAAATGTCAAGACAGTCAGGCAAACCTTACATAGTTGCCCGTAAAGGCATTAAGGTTTATATGAGAGATTGCCTCGAAGTTAAGGTTGTTTCCATTACAACCAAGAAAGAACAAACCTTATATCTTGGCGAAAGCGAAGTTGAGATGATTAAGGGCAAGCGTGTACTTATTGTTGATGATGTTATAAGCACTGGTGAATCCTTAAAAGCTGTGCAAGAATTAGTTGCTAAAGCAGGTGCAATTGAGGTTGCTTCCTGTGCCTTCTTGGCTGAAGATGTTGCAGCCGACCGAGATGACATTATCTTCTTAGAAAAATTACCATTGTTCTTCAAATAAGAAAAACCCCGATTTCTAATTGAAATCGGGGTTTAATTTTATTTTACTTAGTTATTAGAACCAACCGTCAACTGGGTTTCGTAATATCCACCATCACGGTATATTTTAACAACAACCTTTTGACCTGGTGTTGAATTTATAATTTCGTTTTCCAAAATGGTATATTCGGAAATTTTCTTGCCATCATATTCGGTAATAATATCACCTTTTTGAATTCCGGCTTTTTGGGCAGGACTTCCATTTGCAACACTTAATACAACGGCGCCGGTTGGATAACCATAATATTGCAATACCTGAGCTGTATATCTTTCACTTATTGTAATTCCTGTGTATGGCTCAGGTGCATTTTGACGCTCAATTATATTTTTACAAATCTCCTTAACAGTATTTGAAGGAATTGCAAAACCCATACCTTCAAATTCCTCGGCCACAATTTTAGATGAATTTATTCCAACCAATTCACCCTTAGTATTTACCAAGGCACCACCCGAGTTACCGGGGTTTATGGCAGCATCAGTTTGGATTAACTTAACATCCGAGTCGGACGAAACAACACGGTCTAAACCACTAATAACGCCATAGGTTACACTATCCATAAACTCAAGACCACCGGGGTTGCCGATTGTTATAACATATTGACCGATTTTAAGTTTATCGGAACTCGCAAACTCTATTGCAGTTAAGTTCTTGGCATCGATCTTAATAACAGCCAAATCGGCTGAAATATTATATCCAATAACGGTTGCATTATGGCCATTTGAATCGGTTGAGTCTAAATATACAGTGATTTTAGCATTATTTCCACTAAGTGCCGATGAAATAACGTGATAGTTAGTAATTATATATCCGTCGGAAGAATAAACAACACCACTACCGTCGCCCGAAGACTCTTGCGCGCCTCCAAAGAAATTCATAACCGAAGTGGTTGTTCTAATGCCAACAACACTGGGAGTTACCTTTTGTGCCACTGCCTCAACAACATTTTCAGCCGTTTCCTCAACGTTTATATTAACATTATTAAGAACCGTCTCGCCTTTTTCGGTAGCATTCTTTTCGGAAAGCACAGGTAAAATTGCTGCTATTCCCGCTGTTGCACCTATAACTGCGGCCAAAATCGAAGCCAACAACACGGTGCCAACGCCGTAACGCTTTTTTTCTTTCGGTTTTTTAACCGGTGGCGGATTGAATCCAAAATCATTTTGTGGTGAAGTATAGATAGGGGTCACAAAATCATCCTGTATTATATCCTGTTTTTGTTTGGTGTAAAAACCATCAAAACCATTTAATTCGCCTTTATTATTTTCATTATCCATTAAAACACTTCCTTTGTGTTTATGATATACTTATTTTATTTCATTTTAGGGCTTAATATGTTAATATTCGGTAAACAATATTCATTTTTTAAAAAACCACAAGAAAAGACCGTCTTTATGACGGCCTTTCTTTTTTAAAATTTTTAAATTGCTCTTACTCTAATTACTCCTTCAATAGCCTTGATTTGTACGGTTAATGCAGCAACATCAGCAGCACCTGTATCAAGCATCGAGTAAGCATAATCGCCACGAGATTTATTCAAAAGATTTTCAATGTTTATTCCGTCACCCGAAACAACACCTGTGATTTGGTTAAGAACGGTGGGAATATTCTTATGAATAACGCAGAATCTATGCTCGCCACTTCTAGGCATTGTAACCTCAGGAAGGTTAACGGAATTTACAATATTACCGTTTTCAATATAATCCATCAATTCTTTAGCAGCCATAGAAGCGCAGTTGTCTTCCGACTCAGGAGTAGAAGCGCCAAGGTGAGGAATAGCAACAACACCCTGAACATCTAAAATATCATCGGTTGGGAAGTCGGTAACATAAGCTGCAACCTTGCCCGACTCTAATGCTGCCTTAAGGTCAGCATCGTTAACCAAAGCTGCACGGGAGAAGTTAAGAATTCTAACTCCATCTTTACACTTAGCAATGGTATCTTTATTAATAAGATTTTTAGTAGATTCAACGAGAGGTACGTGGATAGTAATGTAATCGCAGTTTGCAAAGATTTCATTAATATCGTTGATGTAAACAGCATTGTGATTTAAGTTCCAAGCCGATTTAACCGACAAATAGGGGTCGTAACCATAAACGGTCATACCAAGGTGGTTAGCAGCATTAGCAACCATAACACCAATTGCGCCCAAACCGATTACACCAAGCTTTTTGCCCTTGATTTCAGGACCTGCAAAAGCGCCCTTGCCTTTTTCAACAAGTTTACCAACTGCATCTCCTTCACCTTTAAGGGTTTTAGCCCACTCAATACCAGAAATCACACGACGAGAAGAAATGAAAAGACCTGCTATTACAAGTTCTTTAACCGCGTTTGCGTTAGCACCGGGAGTGTTGAAAACAACAATACCCTGTTCACTGCACTTGTCAATGGGAATATTATTAGTACCGGCACCTGCACGGGCAATAGCCTGTAAAGATGCAGGGAATTCTTCATCATGTAAAGCAGCAGAACGAACTATGGCACCATCGGCATTTTCAACCTCATCGCCAATAGTATATTTGTCATCAAAAACCTCTAAACCACTTTTAGAGATCTTATTGTAGGTTTTAATCTTAAACATTATTGATTTTCCTCCTCAAACTTCTTCATAAACTCAACGAGTTTCTCAACACCCTCAATAGGCATTGCATTGTAAATAGAAGCACGCATACCACCAACTGAACGGTGACCCTTAAGGTTAACGAAACCTGCCTTCTTAGACTCGGCAACAAACTTAGCATCAAGTTCATCGTTGCCTGTTACGAAAGGAACGTTCATCAAAGAACGGTCTTCGGGAACAACGGTGCCCTTAAAGAGTTTAGAGTTATCAAGGAAATCATAAAGGATTTTAGCCTTTTTCTCGTTTAATTCCTTCATAGCCTCTAAGCCACCCATTTTCTTAATCCACTTGAAGGTAAGACCTGCAATATAGATGGTGTAGCAAGGAGGTGTGTTAAACATAGAACCATTTTCAGAGTGGGTTACATAGTTAAGCATTGTGGGAGTAATATCCATTGCATTGCCAAGTAAATCCTTACGAACAATAACAATGGTAACACCTGCAGGAGCAACGTTCTTTTGAGCGCCTGCATAAAGCATACCGAACTTGCTAACATCAATAGGCTCAGACAAAATGCAACTTGAAATATCAGCGATAAGGGGAACATCACCTGTTTCGGGCAATGTGTTGAACTTTGTGCCGTAAATGGTGTTATTCATACAAATATGAACATAGTCAGCCTCGGGGTCAAAGTCAGCAGCAGTTGTCTTAGGGATGTACGAGAAGGTCTTATCCTTAGAAGATGCAACCTCACGAGCAGCGCCGTAACGAGCAGCCTCTTTGTAAGCCTTGTTTGCCCATTGACCTGTAATGATAAAATCAGCTTTACCGTTTTTGGTCATTAGGTTCATAGGAATCATTGCAAATTGAGTAGAAGCACCACCCTGCAAGAAAAGAACTTCATAAGTTTCGGGGATGTTCATTATCTCTCTTAAATTTGCTTCCGCCTCATCAAATATTGCTTGATATTCTTTGGAACGGTGGGACATTTCCATAACGGATTGACCACTTTCACCATACTCCATCATTTCTGCAGCAGCACTCTTTAAAACCTCCTCAGGAAGCATAGAAGGACCTGCACTGAAATTATAAACTCTAGCCATTTTTTATTTCCTCCAAAATTGAATTTAAAATTGATATGTAACCCATTATATGCTTTTAAAACCATTATGTCAATAAGATTGTTAAAAACTTAACTAAATTTTCTCGATTTTTTTAAAATTTTCAAAAAAGTTTGTTAAATGTTTAACTATTGCGTCGCTTATTCCCTTCTTCAATTAAAAAACAAGTGAAATTTGTCGGAACAAAAAATTTATTTATAGATTATTTACACCTTTGTTAGCAAATACTTTTAATGAAAGAAATTTTTACCGAGGTGTGTTTAATGTATAATAATAAGGTAGTAATTTGTGGCGTTGACACTTCAAAACTCCCCCTTTTAAAAGAGGCGCAAAAAATTGCACTTATTAAAGAGGCCCAAAACGGCAATACCAATGCCCGAGAAGAATTAATAAGTGGAAATTTAAGGTTGGTTTTGAGTGTTATTCAGCGTTTCACAGCAAGAGGAGAAAATCTTGACGATCTTTTTCAGGTGGGTTGCATTGGACTTATTAAAGCCATCGACCACTTCGATACTACCCTTTTGGTAAAATTTTCCACCTATGCTGTTCCCATGATAATCGGTGAAATCCGTCGCTATTTAAGGGACAATAACTCAATTCGTGTCAGCCGTTCCATTAAAGACACAGCTTACAAAGCAATGCAGGTAAAAGAAAGGCTTATGGCCGAAAGGCAGGAAGACCCAAGCATTAGCGAAATTGCAAAAGAATTAAAACTTGAAGAAAGCGAAGTTGTAATCGCCCTTGAAAGCATTGTAAACCCCATGTCACTTTACGACCCTATTTATTCCGATGGCGTTGATACCATCTTTGTTCTCGACCAGGTTGGCGACAATAACGATGATAAAAATTGGTTGGATGAAATTTCTTTGAGAGAGGCCATTAAAAACCTTAACGGCCGAGAAAAGCATATTTTAAATTTACGCTTTATGCAGGGCAAAACCCAAATGGAGGTTTCAGAAGAAATCGGCATTTCCCAAGCACAGGTATCAAGGCTTGAAAAAGGTGCTATTGAAAAAATAAAGGCATAAACCAAAAGCTCTGCCGTTTGGCAGAGCTTTTTATATAAAGGGGTATATATCGGTAATTTTAAAGATAGAGGTTTTTCTACCGCCGATTTCAAGGGATATCCCAACCTTAACCCCCTGAAACATACTATGCTGAAAGTTTATAATTGCTAAGATTATTTAAACTCGGCACCGTCACGATTATAAATCATGGTTCTTGAAACGGTATAATAAACCGGTGTAATTTCACATTGCTCAAAGAAGGTATCCATTACAAGGGTGGGATTTAGGTTATCCTCGCTTCCTGCAACCAATACAAACCGAACAACATCTTCGGAAATTTCAAAAGATTTAATTTTAGGAATTAAATCAATTTCTTTAACCTTACCCTTTTTACCTGTCTTTTGACATAAAATTTCTTCACGGCTCAAAAACTCTTTAAGGGTATCGGCAAAGGAAAAATCTTCAAATTTAAGTTCATATTTTGCAAAACCGATTGTTTTCATTTGCATCTCTCCATCGGTTACTGCCACAAACTCAATATCCTCCACTGCCACATTTTTAAGGGCAATTAAGACATCTTGGAGACTATATTCCTCATCCACAAGGCGAATATCCAAAATTTCATAAAGACCTTCAAAACCCAAAGAAAGGGGCAAGGCAAAGTTCATATAAATATGTTGGTTAAAGCCTTCGGTGTACCAAACAGGGATTTTGGATTTAGTTATGAGTCGGGACATAAAACGGTTCATATCAAGATGGGAAACAAACTTCATTGAACCTTTTTTCTTGTAAAAAATTCTAACGTTTCTCAAAGCAAACACCCTCCCCATAGCAATTTGCACCACAATTTGAGCACTTTTCACGACAATTAGGTGTGGTTCTATTTTCGTGGGCTATCTTATTTTCCTTAACAAGGAAATCCTTAGTAACGCCAACATCAATATGCTCCCAAGGTGTTACCTCATCGTATTCACGGGTACGGTTGGCATAAACCTCGGGTGAAAGGCCACACTCTTTAAAGGCTTCATACCATTTCTCGGGTTCAAAACACTCGGTCCAGCCATCAAATTTACAACCCATTTCGTAAGCCTTTTCAATAACGGCCGACATACGACGGTCGCCACGAGCAAAGGCACCCTCAAGGAAACTGGTTGCGCTATCGTGATAACTTAAAGAAATTTTCTTGGTTGTAATAGAATTTTTCAAAAGTTCTTGGCGACGGCGAATTTCATCCAAGGTGATTTGGGGCTCAAATTGGAAAGGAGTAAAGGGTTTTGGCACAAATGTCGAAACACTAATAGAAACATTGACGCCCTTACCCTTGGGTTTGTTTGGCATATTGTAATACTCGTTTACAATTCTTTGACCAAGCTCGGCAATACCAACAATATCCTCGTCGGTCTCGGTTGGGAGACCAATCATAAAGTAAAGTTTAACCGAAGTATATCCACCTGCAAAGGCAGTACGGCAGGTGGTTAAAATCTCTTCTTCGGTAAGGTTTTTATTAATAACATCACGAAGTCTTTGGGTTCCGGCTTCGGGAGCAAAGGTTAAGCCACTTTTTCTAACATGCTTAATCTTCTCCAAAAGTTCATCCGAAAAATTATCAATTCTAAGGGAAGGCAAAGCCAAACTAACATGGCTTTTTTCGGTCCATTCAAGTAATTTATTAAGTAGAGGTTCAATTTCTCTATAATCGCTGGTACTTAGAGAAGACAATGAAATTTCATCGTAACCTGTGCTTTCGCAAAGACATTTTGCCTGTTTATTTACAGTGTCAACACTCTTTTCTCTAACAGGGCGATAAATAAACCCTGCCTGACAAAAACGGCAACCACGAATACAGCCTCTAAAAACTTCTTGCACTGCACGGTCATGAACAATCTCAATAAAAGGCACAACAAACTTTTCAGGATAATAGGACTTATCCATATCTTTGATAATTCTCTTCTTAACGGTGGGTGCTATTCCCTCTTCGGGAGTAAGGGATTTTAAAACACCTTCATTTGTGTATTCATCCTTATAAAGAGAAGGAACATAAATACCCTCAATTTTAGCAGCCTCACGCAAGAATTCTTCCTTACTTGCACCCTTTTTCTTAAACTCTTTATAAAGGTCGATAAGTTCTAAATCCACCTCTTCACCTTCGCCGATAAAGAACAAATCAATAAACTCAGCCAAAGGTTCGGGATTACAAGCGCAAGGTCCACCTGCAACAACCAAGGGGGACAAATCTTTTCTATCCTTTGATTTTAAGGGCAAACCTGCCAAATCTATCATATTAAGCACATTGGTATATGCCATTTCATACTGCAATGTAAAACCGATGAAATCAAAATCCTTTATGGGGTCACGACTTTCAAGGGCAAAAAGGGGCATATTATTTTCCCTTAAAACCTCCTCAAAATCAAGCCAAGGAGCAAAAACACGCTCACACCAAATATCATCACGCTCATTAAATTGAGAATAAAGAATTTTCATTCCAAGGTGAGACATGCCGATTTCATAGGTATCAGGGAAACAAAAGGCAAAGCGAACATCCACCTTTGATTTATCCTTAATAACACTATTAATCTCGCCACCCGAATATCTACCCGGCTTTTGTACCGAAAGCAGTAACTTTTCAAACTTTTGTCTTTCCATTAAAAATCCTCATTTTTAAATATTCTTTTAGAATTATAACCTATTTAACCTATTGTTTCAACTATATTTTAATAAGTACCGACAAAAAGAGATATATTGATATTATGTAAACCGAAACGTTGATTTTCCCACGTAAAGTCAAGGTTACTGCCAAAAATAAACAAATCGCTCCCAAGCACAAACTAATAACCCTTAAAACTAGCATCGCCCGACTTATATTACTTTTCTTAGCTATAACCGAGAAAAGCACCGTTCCACCATCAAGACCGGTTACGGGCAAAAGATTAAAAAGTCCGATAATCAAGTTAATTAGAGAATAATATAAAATCCCGTCATTCCCAAAAATTAAATAATTAATATAAAGCGTTAAAAACAAAACAAAATTTACAATAGGTCCTGCCAAGGCCACCTTAATATCGTTTTTATATCCATCAGACATATTTCTCGTAATTTGCACCGAGGCAGGTATAAGTCTAATGCTTTTGGGTGGTGTTCCTATTATCCACATAGCAAGTAAATGCCCGATTTCATGAAAACTAACGGCAAATAATGTAGGCAACGCCAAACCCGTTTTATCGGTTGCAAGCATTAAAGAAATCACAGCAACAAAAAGAAAGGAAATATATATTTCACTGCCTAGCAATTTGAATTTCATTCAATCACCTCTTCTATTAAGGTATCGTTGCAAAATTCTTCAACATACCACTTTTGCAAGGTTTTAAATTCCGATTTAAAAAGGTATTTAATGGTAATAACCGAAAGCAAAACCATAAGCATACATATTACTTCGGTTATCATTACATTTAAATAAGCGCCTTGTTTCTCATCCATCGCCATTACCACCTTGAAAATCAAAAAATATTATGATACAATAAACTATATTTATTTTTAGGATGATTTTATGCCCTTTTTACCTATAACCAAAAAAGAAATGATAAGTTTAGGGTTTGATACCCCTGACTTTATAATCGTAACGGGTGACGCTTATGTAGATCACCCTAGTTTTGGCACGGCTATAATCTCCCGTGTGTTGGAAAAAGAGGGTTATAAGGTTTGTATCATCCCCCAACCTGTAAGCGATGATGACTTTAAGCGTTTCGGCAAACCAAGACTGGCTTTCCTTGTAAATTCGGGTAATATTGACTCCATGGTAGCCCACTACACTGCTGCTAAAAAGAAAAGAAATGATGACGCTTACACTCCCGGTGGAAAGGCAGGTCGCCGACCCGACCGAGCCGTTATTGTTTACACCAAAAAGCTTCGTGAAATTTTCGGTGATGTTCCCATTGCCATTGGTGGTATTGAGGCTTCTTTGCGCCGTTTCGCCCATTATGATTATTGGGACGATGCCGTTAGACCTTCCGTGCTTCTTGACTCTACAGCCGACCTTTTAATGTACGGTATGGGAGAAAAGCATATTGTGGAAATTGCCAACCGTTTAAACGGTGGCGAAAGCATTTCTGATTTAAAGGATATTAAGGGTACTTGCTATGCTATAAACAGCACCGACTATACCCCCATTAAAGGTGCTTTGGAGTGCGCTTCTTTTGAAATTGTTAAAGAATCCAAAAAGCAATACGCCATCGCAACCCGTATTCAACAATCGGAGCATGATGCCGTAAGGGGCAAAACCATAATTCAAAAAAGTGGCAATAAAATTGTAGTGCAAAATCCTCCCATGCCACCACTCACCACCGAAGAAATGGATGCAGTTTATTCCCTCCCCTTTATGAGGGATTACCACCCATCCTACGAATCTCAAGGTGGCGTTCCTGCCATTAGCGAAGTTAAGTTTTCACTAATCCATAACCGTGGTTGTTTTGGTGCTTGTAACTTTTGCGCTTTGGCCTATCACCAAGGAAGAAGCATTTCGGTTAGAAGCCATCAATCGGTTATTGATGAAGCCAAAAAGATAACCCAAATGCCCGATTTTAAGGGATATATCCACGATGTTGGTGGACCAACGGCAAACTTCCGTGCCAGCGCTTGTGACAAGCAAAGCAAACTAGGTCTTTGCCCCGATAAAAAGTGCTTAGCACCCAATATGTGCCCTGCCGTTAAGGTGGACCACAGCGACTATCTTAAACTTCTTAGAGAACTAAGACAACTTCCAAAGGTTAAAAAGGTGTTTATCCGTTCGGGTATTCGTTTCGACTATCTTATTGCCGACGAAGACGAAACCTTTTTTAAGGAACTTGTCACCCACCACACAAGTGGTCAGTTAAAGGTTGCTCCCGAACACTGTTCCGACAATGTTTTAAAATATATGGGCAAGCCTAAAATCCAAGTTTACAAAAAGTTTGAAAAGCGTTTTTATGAACTGACCAAGAGCATTGACAAAAAGCAATACTTGGTTCCTTATTTAATGTCTTCCCACCCGGGAAGCACCATTAAAGACGCCATTGAACTTTCCCTTTTCTTAAAACGCAACCGTTTGCATCCCGAACAGGTTCAAGATTTTTACCCCACACCGGGAACAGTATCAACCTGTATGTTCTACACAGGTCTTGACCCTTATACCTTGGAACCTGTTTATGTTCCAAGAACACCCGAAGAAAAGGCACAGCAAAGAGCCTTGCTTCAATATTTTAAGCCTGAGAATAAACAAATTGTTCTTTCGGCGCTTAAAAAATGTGGTCGCTTTGATCTTATCGGCACCGGTGAAAACTGTCTTGTGGCCGACAATTCCAAACAAAAAACTCCCCAAAGACCACAAAAGAAGAAAAAGACAATTCGAAATGTGCATAAAAAAAAGACCTGATTTTTCAGGTCTTTTTTATTTTAAATTCCCAGTTCTTTAAGTTTTAAATTAAGTTCAGCCACAGGAAGCCCCACAACATTAAAGTAATCTCCCTTAATACCTTTAACAAACAAGGACGCTTTACCTTGGATGGCATAACTACCGGCTTTATCATAAGGCTCCGAACTGTTTATATATTCCTCAATTTGAGTTTCACTTAAAGGATAAAACTCAACCTCGGTTTCGGATGAAAAGGAAAGGGTCTTACCATCGCTAATAATTGCACAGCCTGTTATTACCTTGTGAGTTTTGCCCGAAAGCAGATTAAGCATTCGTTTGGCATCATTTAAATCCACGGGTTTACCCAAAATTTCATTTCCAACCACAACGCAGGTATCAGCGCCGATTACCACATCCTGAGGGTGGGTATCGGCCACTGCTTCAGCCTTAATTTTCGCCAAATATTCGGCCGTTTCATCAGCACTAATATCTTTAGGGATTATTTCCTCAGCATCTGAAGGCAGTACCAAAAAATCCTCGGTTATAAGTGATAAAAGTTCTTTGCGCCTTGGAGACGCTGACGCCAAAATTATCTTTTTATTCATTAAAAACTCCCGCATTTGCAAACTTAATGTTTTTAATATGCAAATTATACTCTTCCACCGCAAATCTTGTATGAGTAACATAATAACTCAAAAGATAAGGCAAGGTGAACGGCATTGGCATAACGAGTAAAGTTAAAAGTACAATATGAAGCTGATTAAAAATAAGGCTTATGAAATCAAATGATGTTTTACGAGAAATCACCAAGGAATTATACATACATTCTTCAACATTTGCATTCTCATCTGCAATAAACAAAACGGGAGCCATATAATATTTAAGCATTATAAAAAAAACACCCACAAAGGAAATATTCCTTAAAATAACGCTATAAAAATCAAGACTTGCCGTCCAAACGGGTGGTGCAATGTTAAATAATTCGAAGAAAAATGTTTTTGAAAAAGCAAAAAGTAAAAATGATGGAATGTTTAAAACCATCAACCAAATAAGAAGTTTAAAAACAAAATGCAAAATAAATTTAAGGGACTTTACATAAAGACTTTTGCTGCTAAACCAATAAAAAATCGCAACAGGTCCATCGGACACGCCTAAACTTATTTTCCAAATGTATTTTAAAAGTCCCAAACTCAAAGGTGCAACCAAAAAGACATTTAAAAGCACCGAAATAATAACAGCAATTACATCCCCCGTCACCCTTGATAAAACACTTGCTATATTAATACTTATAAGCCAAGCGAAAACAACACTCAAAGAAGCAACAAATGTCTTGGCATAATTATTTTTTAATCTTTCTTTTGCAGTTTCTTTAACTGCAGCACTTAAAATTGACACTTTAAAACCTCCTTAAAGAATTTCCAACTTAGCAAAATTAGCCATAATTTTCTTAGTTCCAACCTTGTCAAATGCTATCTCCAACATAGTATCAGAACCAGCCGGGGTCACCTTTAAAATCATTCCTGTACCAAAAGTCTTGTGTGAAACCTGCATACCCACTGTATATAAATTAGAATTAGTAGAACTAGGTGTGCCGGGTTTCGAAGTATAACTACTTGCAAAGGATTTCGCCTTTGCTGTGTAATTAATTTGGGTCTTTGGTGAGTAATATTCCTTCTTTTCTCCACCAAAAGAAGAAAATCCGGATGAATATCCAAAGGAAGAATAACTGTTAACCGAAGAGGATATATCGCAAAGTTCTTCGGGTATTTCTCTTAAAAATCTTGACGGCAAATTACGGGTTGTTGAACCAAAAAGCAAACGAGAAGCAGTATTTGTTATATAAAGTTTTCGTTTGGCTCTTGTGATTGCAACATAAGCCAGTCTTCGTTCTTCTTCAATTTCTTCGGGTCCACCGTAAATTGACTGGTTACCGGGGAAAATGCCTTCCTCTAAACCCACTAAATACACATTTTTAAACTCAAGTCCCTTTGCCGAGTGAACGGTCATAAGAACTACCCTATCAGAACTTTCATCAAAAGCATCAATGTCGCTTATAAGGGCTAATTGCTCCAAAAAGTCGGACAAATTAGGCTCATCATTTTCAAGTTCATATTGAGCGATATTTGAAGCGAATTCCTTAACGTTTTCAATTCGGTCAAGACCTTCTTCACCCTCGTTTTCAAGGGCACGAATATAACCTGTAAGGTCTAAAACCCTTTGGAAAAGTTCGCTTATTTCTAACTCTTCAGACAAAGCAGTAAGTTCATCAATTATACTGCAAAAGCCTTTAATTTTAGCAGCAGCACGGGAAAGAACGGGATATTCATCTACTTCTTTTAAAACCTCGTAAATAGAAAGTCCCAACTGATTTCCAATTTCGGCAGCATAATTAACAGTGGTCTCACCAATGGAGCGTTTAGGCTCGTTTATAATTCTTCTAAGGCGAATATCATCCTTATTGTTATTAATTAAATGCAAATAAGAAACAACATCCTTAATTTCCTTACGGTCGTAGAACCTTGTTCCACCGATAACCTTATAGGGTATGCCACTACGTGCCAACACATTTTCCAAAGCGTTAGACTGGGCGTTCATTCTATAAAGAATGGCGTTGCTTGAATAGGTATCCCCTTTGTCAACATTTTCCAAAATACTGTCAACCACATAACGGGCTTCTTCACGCTCATCGTTTGCAGTGTGAACGAATATAAGATTACCGTCCCCATTATCGGTCCAAAGGGTTTTGCCCTTTCTGCCTTTATTATTTTCAATAACCTTGTTGGCAGCGTTCAAAATATTGGATGTAGAACGGTAATTTTGCTCCAAACGGATGGTTTTAGCATTTTTATACTGTTCTTCAAAGTTTAAGATATTTTCAATGGTGGCTCCTCTAAAACGGTAGATACTTTGGTCGTCATCACCAACAACACAAAGGTTATTGTGACCCGAAGCCAAAAGGCTAACGAGAACATATTGAGCGTGGTTGGTATCCTGATACTCGTCCACCATTACATACTTAAATTTATTATTGTAATACTCCAAAACATCGGGGTTTTCATCCAAAAGTTTAACGGTATTAACAATCATATCGTCAAAGTCCATTGCATCGGCTTTTTTAAGTGCCTTTTGGTAAAGGGCATAAAGTTCACCGATTATTTTGCGACGATTATCAAAACTGTTTTCGGCAGCATAGACTGCGGGAGAAATCAGTTTATCTTTAGCGCTTGAAATAGCCGAAAGAACTGTCTTATGGGGCACAAATTTGTCATCAATATTGTGCTCCTTCATAATTGTTTTCATAAGACGGCGTTGGTCATCGGTATCGTAAACCGTAAATCTTGACGTATAACCCAAACGCTCAGCATGGTCACGAGTTCTTAAAATCTTTCCACAAACCGAGTGGAAGGTTCCTGCCCAAACACCACTTTCATCATCACCTAAACGGTTAGCAATTCTTTCTTTAAGTTCTCCTGCTGCTTTATTTGTAAAGGTAATTGCCAAAATTTCCCAAGGCTTGGGAGCATTAATACAAAAAGCACCGGCAGGAATATCCGACACTTTACCATCAAGGAAATCCTCACCGATTTTAATATCAAAATCGGCATCATAAGGCACAATTTCACTATCAGGAGAAGCACCGAATTTAACAAGATTTAAAATTCGGTTAACCAAAACCGTGGTCTTTCCACTACCTGCTCCTGCAAGAACAAGCAAAGGTCCTTCGGTCCTAGTTACGGCCTCAAACTGACGGTCGTTCATATTAGCAAAATACTTTTTTATAACCTGTTTTCTAAGTGAAGGATAATCCATTTTTATCTCCGTTTTTTTTGAACTTTATAACAAACTAATTTTACCCCTTTTTGACCCAAATGTCAATTAAATAAACTGTTAACAAAAGACTTGAATATTACCTTTAAAAATGATAAAATTTTAATATATAAACTTTAGGAGAAATCAGATGGAAACAGTTAAAATTCTTCACTGTGGTGATATACATATCGGCGCCGAAGAAAGCTTTTTAGGCTTCAAGGCTCAAAGTCGCCGTCTTGAAACCCTTTTAACCTTTGAAAGAATTGTTAATTTGTGTTTGGAAACAGGCACTAAGGTTTTGCTTATAGCAGGTGACCTTTTTAATTCCAACAACACCGAAAACAGTTTTTTTGAAAGCGTTTTTGCAAAAATTAAATCAGTTCCCGACTTAAAGGTCATCTACTGTGCAGGAAACCACGACCCTCTCACTCCCCGTTCACCTTTCAGGAAAGAAAACCTCCCCTCTAACCTTTATGTTTTAGGCACCGAGGAAACCGTTTTTTCCTTCCCTGAATTAAATCTCAGGGTTTACGGTCGTTCCTTTGAAACTGCCTTTATGCAGGGTAAATCTTCCATGGAACTTGTTCCCGAAAATGACGGTGTTATTAACATCGCCCTTTTGCACGGCGACCTATTCGGCGACCCTTCGTCCCGTTACAATGCCATTTCGAGAAGCTTTATTGAAAATTCCAAAATGGATTACATCGCTTTAGGTCACATCCACAAAGCAAGCGATATTGAAAAAATCGGTAACACCTATTTTGCTTATTGTGGTTGCCCCGAAGGTCAAGGCTTTGATGAACTGGGTCAAAAAGGCGTTTATCTTGGTGAAATTGGCAAAGGAATTTGCGATTTGAAATTTGTCCCCACTTCTCGCAGACAACACATCTTAGAAAAAATTGATGTTAGTGGTTTAGAACTTTCTCACGATTTTATTTTGAATATTTTAAAAGAGAAATACGGCGAAGATTACGGCGAAAACCTTTATAAAATTGAACTTGTCGGTGAAACCGATGAAGAAAACGAAATTAACCTTTCCGACCTTACAGCCCGATTAAACGAAAAGGTCTATTTTGCCAAGATAAAGGACAACACAAGTCTTAAACTCGACCTTGAGTCCCTTTCTAAAGAAAAAACCTTAAAGGGCATTTTTGTTAAAAAAATGTTGGAAAAAATTGCTCTCGGCGAAGATAAAGAAAAATATGAGACTGCTTTAAAACTCGGTCTCAAAGCATTTTCGGGGGAGGTAAAATTTGATGAAAATCAATAAGATTAACATTATCTCCTTTGGTGGACTTAAAAATTACAGTTTAAGCCTCGAAAAAGGTTTAAACTGTATTTACGGTGAAAACGAAAAGGGCAAAACTACCATAATGTCCTTTATTAAAATGATGTTTTACGGTAACGAAAAAGGAGGCAACCAGCTTTCCAAAAATCTCCGTAAAAAATACACCCCTTGGGACGGAAGCCCCATGGCAGGAAGCATTGAATTTGAACACGGTGGCCGAAATTTCAAGTTAGAAAGGGAATTTCGTGCTTCAAACTCTACCGATAAAATTAGTATTATAGACCTTGACTTAGGTGAAAAACAACCTGCCGACGCAAACATTGGTGAAAAACTTTTCGGTCTTTCGGCATCAGCCTTTGAAAGAAGCGTTTTCATCGGTCAATTAGGATTCCCCGACTCAAACAACAGTGCTGAAAGTGAACTAAACGCTAAACTTTCCAACATGGTATCAACAGGCGATGAAAGTCTTTCTTTAAGCGAGGTTGTCGGCAAACTTGAAAAAGAGCGTTTTTCTATCATTTCCAAAAGTGGCAAAGCCGGTGAGTTTTATAAAACTTCACTTATCGCCAAGGAAATTAAGGATAAGTTAGATGCAAGTGTATCGGCAAACAACAGTTACACCGAAGGCAAGGAGAAACTTGCCCTTTACAAAGCCGAAACCAATAAACTTATCAAAAAAGCCGAAGAACTAAAAAGCCAGATTTCCAAAGAGCAGGATGTTAAAAACATCGGCAAACTCAAGGAACTTTTAACCACAAAAGAGGCTTTAGAAGAAATCAAAAAAGAGCTTGCCTTGAAGGATGGCTCCCCTGCCGATGAAAATTTCCTTAGAAATTTGAAATTCCTTTCTTCCAAACTCCAAAACGCAAAGGCCAAAACCGATGCCAAACAAAAGGAAAACGACCTTATTAAAAATCAGCTGGACTTATTGGTTAACGGTCCCAAAACA
>JAZNLZ010000003.1:0-13122 GCA_045579365.1 Acutalibacteraceae bacterium | reverse complement strand
TATTGGCTTGAATTATTTGTGAAATCAGATTTAATTGAAAGAGAATTGGCAAAAGAATTATATAACCAATGTGGTACTATTCGTAGAATTCTTATCGCCTCAATCAACACCGCAAAGGAAAACAGCAAATGAAAATTAGTGAACTATGTGATATGCTAAAATCCGAACTACTTAACAATAATTTCGAGTATGGTTTTATAGCAAATGGAAAAAAGTATAAGCCCAATATGATAAATGGTTTTGATAATGAATATTATTGCTTTTCAAAAACCATTTATCTTGTCCAAGAACCCAATGTAACAATAAAAGAAAAAATCGGTACTTGCATAGATACTGTTGTAGTAATGAAATCGATACTTGATAAACTAAATGTTCCAAATAAAATATGGCTAATATATAACAAATGCAAAAATAAAGCGCATACAATACTGACATTTGAAGCAGAAAATAAAATCGTATATCTTGAACTTACACCACAATCCTCTAAGGAGTGGTACGGTCATGAAATCGTATATTTAAGCGAACAAGAATTTTGTCAAAAGTATGAAAGAATGGGCTATGATATTTCTGATGTAACAGGCGCAATTTTTATTGGACAACAACCACATTTTTTGTTGAACAAATTACATTCATAATTTTCGAAATATTAGTAATCACATGCTTCCCAACCGTGAAATTTGTAGGGGTTCAAACACGTAGGTCGAAAATTCAAAAGACATCGAATTTGTACACCCCTTCCAAAAACCCCTTAGACATCAAGTCTAAGGGGTTTTTACTTTTTACATTTTCACTATTCACTTTTCACTGTTCGCCTGATTTTGTAGGGTTTTTGGGAAGTTATTAGTAATAGTGAATAGCAAAAGTTATCTTTCAATGTGATTATTGCAAAACAATCAAAAATTCACACGAAATTTCACACGAAATTTTAATTTTTCAGACTCTGAAGCGGAGCAGGGATACGACCTGCACGGTCGATAAACTTTTTGGGGGATTTGGTAAGGTTAACCTTCATAATGGGGCCCGAACCTAAAAGTCCACCAAACTCTAATTCTTCACCTGCTTTTTTGCCGATGGCAGGAATAACTCTAACGGCAGTGGTTTTGGTGTTTACCATACCGATAGCTGCTTCGTCGGCGATGATTGCCGAAATAACTTCAGCAGGAGTTTCGCCGGGAATTACAATCATATCAAGACCAACCGAGCAAACGGCAGTCATTGCTTCAAGTTTGGAAAGTTCCAAGTCACCCGATCTTGCCGATGCAATCATACCTGCATCTTCCGAAACGGGGATAAATGCACCTGAAAGTCCACCAACCGAGGATGAAGCCATAACGCCACCCTTTTTAACGGCGTCGTTAAGCATTGCCAAAGCAGCAGTTGTACCGTGGGTGCCACAAGCCTCAAGACCCATTTCTTCCAAAATGTGGGCAACCGAGTCACCGATTGCAGGGGTGGGAGCAAGGGATAAATCCACAATGCCAAAGGGAACACCCAAACGTTTTGAAGCTTCGCTGCCAACTAATTGACCCATACGGGTAATCTTAAATGCAGTTCTCTTAATGATTTCGGCAAGTTGACCTAAATCACCATTGGGGCATTTTTTAAGGGCTGCCTGCACAACGCCGGGACCCGAAACGCCAACGTGGATAACACAGTCAGGCTCGCCAACACCGTGGAAAGCACCTGCCATGAAGGGGTTATCCTCAACAGCGTTACAAAATACAACCAATTTAGCGCAACCAATACAGTCACGGTCGGCAGTGATTTCGGCAGTTTCACGGACAATTTGCCCCATTAATTTAACGGCATCCATATTAATACCTGCTTTTGTGGAGCCGATATTAACCGATGAGCAAATGTTATTTGTAACCGATAAAGCTTCGGGAATGGAGCGAATAAGGGCTTCGTCACCTGCCGAAAAACCTTTATGTACCAAAGCAGAAAAACCACCGATAAAGTTAACGCCTGTGGCATCGGCTGCTTTTTGAAGGGTTTTTGCAAACTGAACGGGGTTGCCACCCGATGCTGCTGCAACCATAACAATAGGGGTTACAGAAATGCGTTTGTTTATAATCGGAATACCGTATTCACGCTCAATATCCTCGGCAACCTTAACCAAATTACCTGCCAAACGGGTAATTTTATCATAAATCTTTTGACAAGCCTTGTCGGCATCGCTATCGGCACAATCCAAAAGGGAAATACCCATTGTGATGGTACGAATGTCAAGATTTTCTTCGGAAATCATATTTATGGTTTCCACAATATCATTAATATTAATCATTGTTTTTCCCCTTAAATTCTGTGCATAGAATTGAAAACATCTTCGTGCATAACACGGATGTCAAGGCAGTTGTCACGGCCTAAAGATTTCATTTTGTCGGTAAAATCGGCAAAACTGCAGTTTGCTGCCGAAATATCGGTAAGCATTACCATTACAAAGATATTATCAAGTACCGATTGGGTAATGTCCAAAATATTAACATTACACTCGTTACAAACGGTACTAACCTTTGAAATGATACCAACAGTGTCTTTTCCCATAACAGATACAACAGTTCTCATAAAAATTCTCCTTTGGTTATATAATTAAATGTTAAATAATTTTTCCTCCACCGACCACAATGTCTCCATCATAAAAAACGGCTGCTTGACCGGGGGACGGCGCCCTTTGGGGCTCATCAAAAACAATTTTAACGTTTCCGTTTTCAAGTGGATAAATGGTGGCAGGTTGTTCAACCTGGCGATAGCGAAGTTTGGCTTTAATTCGCATCTCCTTTTCCAGTTTGTCAAAGGGAATAAAGTTAAGGTCGCAAACCTCTACTTCCGATTTGAAAAGGTGTTCCTCATCACCCAAAACAACGGTGTTGTCAAGGGCGTTTTTATCAATTACAAACTGGGGTTTGCCAAGGGCAATTCCAAGGCCTTTTCGTTGGCCGATAGTGTAATTTATAACCCCTTGATGTTTGCCTAAAACTTTGCCTTCAAGGTCAATATAGTCACCCTTTTGGCTTACGAATCCATCGGTTTTTTCAATAAATGAAGCGTAATCCCCATCGGGCACAAAACAAATATCCTGAGAGTCGGGTCGGTTGGCGTTTACAAGGCCACCCTTTTCGGCTTTTTCCCTGATTTCGGGCTTTGAAAGGTCGCCCAAAGGTAAAGATAAGTGTTTTAATTGATGCTGGGTTAAACAGTAAAGGACATAAGACTGGTCTTTGGATAAATCCTTGGCTTTTTTGAGGACATATCGGTCGCCTTGCTTTTCAACCCTTGAATAATGGCCAGTGGCGATTTTATCAAAACCGTTTTCCAAGGCGATATCCAGCATCTTGCCAAACTTAATGTATTTGTTACACTCAAGGCAAGGGTTGGGGGTAAGACCAAATTTGTATTCGGAGATAAAATTGTCAATAACCTTTTCTTTGAAATCATTCGAGAGGTCCATACTGATATGGGGAATATCGAGTTTTTGGCATACCGATTTAGCATCGGCCAAATCTCTTGCCATATCCTTTTCGCAAAGGGATAAAGTAAGCCCTGTAACCGAAAAGCCCATCTCTTTTAAAATCAAAGCACAGGCAGAGGAGTCAACCCCTCCACTCATTCCGACCAACACTTTTTCCATCAGCCTAAAACCTTTCAAAATAATATATAATTATATCAGTAAATAGTACAAAGGTCAATTATTATTATACCCAAACAACTGTTAAAAAGGTAAAAATTGAGAAAAATTTGCAATTTTTTGTTGACTCGTAAAAAAAATAGTAGTATTCTATATAGGTGAAAATTTTATTATTTTTATGGAGGTAATGAAAATGTTTAAATCTGCTTATTTAAACAGGGTTTACGAAGACGCTGCCAAGAGAAGTGCCGGCGAAAGCGAATTTTTACAAGCCGTTAAAGAGGTTTTAGAATCTATTGAGCCAGTTGTTGAAGCAAATCCTAAATACGAAGCAAATGGCGTTATTGAAAGAATGGTTGAGCCTGAGAGAATGATTTCTTTCAGAGTTTCTTGGGTGGACGATAAGGGTCAAGTACAGGTTAACCGTGGTTACCGTGTACAATTCAACTCTGCTATCGGTCCTTACAAGGGTGGTCTCCGTTTCCATCCCACAGTTAACGCTTCTATCATGAAGTTCTTAGGTTTCGAGCAAACCTTTAAAAACAGCCTTACCAGCCTTCCCATGGGTGGCGGTAAAGGTGGTTCTGACTTTGATCCAAGAGGTCGTTCCGACGGTGAAATTATGCGTTTCTGCCAAAGCTTTATGACCGAGCTTGCTAAGCACATCGGTGCTGATACCGACGTTCCTGCAGGTGATATCGGCGTTGGCGCTCGTGAGGTTGGTTACCTTTTCGGTCAATATAAGAGACTTCGCAACGAGTTCGTTGGCGTTTTAACCGGTAAGGGTCTTCCTTACGGTGGTTCTCTTATCCGTCCTGAGGCTACCGGTTTCGGCGCTGTTTACTACACCGTTGAAATGCTCAAGCACTTCGGCGAAGATATTAAGGACAAAACCTTTGCAGTTTCCGGTTTCGGTAACGTTGCTTGGGGTACCGTTAAGAAGCTTACCGAACTTGGTGGTAAGGTTGTAACCATTTCCGGTCCTGACGGTTATGTTTACGATAAAGACGGTATTAACACCGAAGAAAAGATTAACTACTTACTTGAGATGCGTGCTTCCGGCCACGATATGGTTAAGGATTACGCTGATAAGTTCGGCGTTGAGTACTTCCCAGGTCAGCGTCCTTGGAACACCAAGGTTGACATTGTAATGCCTTGCGCTACTCAAAACGAAGTTGGCATTGAAGATGCTAAGAACATAGTTGCAAACGGCGTTAAATATTATGTTGAGGTTGCTAACATGCCTACCACCGAAGAGGCTATGGCTTACCTTAGAAACAGTGGTATCCCTGTTGCTCCTTCCAAGGCTGTTAATGCTGGTGGTGTTGCTGTTTCCGGTCTCGAAATGAGCCAAAACTCCATGAGATACAGCTGGACTGCTGAAGAAGTTGACGCTAAGCTTTATCAAATCATGGCAAACATCGTTAAGAACTCCTACGATGCTGCTGCTAAGTACGGCATGGATGGAGACCTTGTTGCAGGTGCTAACATTGCAGGCTTCGAAAAGGTTGCTGAAGCAATGATCGCTCAAGGTATCGCTTACTAATATTGCTTAAATTTAAAAGACTGCACTTTTTTGTGCAGTCTTGTTTATTTTTTATACCTATATAAAATATTACCCTCGTTATCGTAAACATTAAGGCGATGTTTCTTTGCGATTTTTACGGCAGTTTCAAAAAGAAAATAGGCGCCCTTTTGGGATTTTAAATCCCTAAAACTTTTTCTAACCCTGTAAATGGTGATTTCTTTCATAATAAATACCCCCTTAAAACTTCAATTGCTCGGTTTTTAATGCGATTAACAGCCTGACGGGTGATATTTAATTTAGTGGAAATTTCGCTGTCGCTGTAATTATATATGTATTTAAGAGAAATAACTGCTTTTTGCTTTGGGGTTAAAAACTTAAAAGCATCCTTTAAAAGGGTGCGTTTTGAAAAATCCTCGGTGTAATAAATATCCTCGGCATGATTTAAAAATTTAGATTTTTTATAGTTAGAATTTTTTGTAGAATAGGCAATATATTTGTTTCTAAGGGACACGGCGATATATCTTGAAAGCCCATCGCCACATACTCCCACAAAGGGAGAAAGGTCAATTTTGTATAAAAGTTCAAGAAGAAATACCGAAAGTTCCTCGGTGGTATCCTCGGCATCGCTTTTTTCTGAGTAGTGGTGAATAAGCCCCTCAAACTCCGAAAAGACAACGGGGAAGACCGACATATCTCCTTTCCTAAATTTTTCTAAAAGGGACAAAAGACAACTGTTTTCCATTATTTTCCAACCTTCCTTTCAACATTAGAAAGAGGAAGGTTTTTGTTTTGTCAACCTTCGAATTTACAAAAATTTCCCCTTTCGAAAGACTATATTTACAAAGATTGGGAATTTTTGTAGAAAAAGGGAGTAAAAGGTAGAAAAAAAGGAACAAATTACAAAAAAAGCATAATTTTATATATCACTATTGACAATTTTTGCATATTATTATATAATCATAGCAAAAAAATAAACAATCTGCCGTGAAAAGCAGACCGTTTTATAAAGAAATTTACAAAATATGTCAAAAGGTATGATTTTAAAATGAGGGTGGCTATTTGTGATGGGGATAAAACATTTTTATTGCAATTCAAAAAAGCTATTTACTTATTTGCAAGGGAGAATAAACTTGAAATTGTAGTGGAATGTTTTGTTTCGGGAGAGGAATTTTTAAGGTCAGAGAACAACTATAATTTAATTTTTCTTGGATATTATTTAGATGATATAAACGGTTTGGAAACGGCAGTCAATTTGAGGGACAGTGGGGATAATACACCCATAATATTTGTAAGTGATTATACAGGCTTTATTTTCGATTCATTCAGGGTCAATCCTTATGCTTTTCTTTTAAAAAGAGAATGGAAGGAGAGACTTTTTCCTTTGTTAGAGGAAATTTTTGCAAAAAAAGGAGAAAATTATCCTATTTTTGTTAAAGACGGTGGAGACATTGTTTGTATAAACACCGAAAATATATACTATTTAGAAGCCAACAATAAATGTTGTTACATCCATCTTTCAAAGGAAACTCTTTATTGCCACAAGACCATGGCACAGGTGTTTGATGCTTTACCTAAAAGTCATTTTTGCAAAACCAATCGGGCATTTGTGGTTAATTTAAGGCATATAAGCAGGTATAACAATGATATGATAAAATTAAAAAACGGCAAGGAAATTCATCCAAGCCGTAAGTATTATAAGGACTTTAAAGAAGAATATCGCCGTTTTTTAAAACCAATAGAGGTTTAAATTTTTCGGCAGATGTAGAATAATCTTTCTTCGGTGTCAAGGGGTTCTTTTTGGGTCATATCACCGAAAATAGCCTCGATTTTAAAACCTGCTTTTTCTAAAAGTTTGGCGAGTTCCTCGTTAGTGTAGGCCTTTTCGCTAAAATTTTCGCTACTCCTTATATATATATCCTCTTCTTTTGCGAAAAAGTCGAGCGAAATGTTTGTTGTGTTGTTTTTGGGGTTAAATTCGTTTTGCCAAACACAATAAATATCATCTTGGTCAAGAACGAAGGTATTATTCCCTAAAACCTTTTCTTGTTTATATACGGTGTTAACGTCAAATATAAAAAGTCTTTCGGGTTCTAAGAAAAGAGAAATTTTTTTAAAGGCAGTCTCGAGAACCTTGGGGTCGGTTATATGGTTTATACTATCCATACAACAAATGGCGCCATCCACCGTTCCGTAAAGGTCAAGGTCTTGAGCACTTTGGCAAAGGTAGAGAATATCTAAACCTTCCTCGGCAGTCTTCTCCCTTGCAATGGCAAGCATATCTTCCGACATATCGGTTCCGATAACCTCAATCCCTTTTTTTGCCAGTTCGAGGGAAAATGCCCCCGTTCCACAGGCAACATCTAATAAAAGGGTGGGTTTTCGGTCAAATTTTTCAAAAAGCTTTAAAAGGTATTTGGCACGGGCAGGGTAATTAACATCACCCATTAAGGCATCGTAAAAATAGGCGAAATCGTTATATGCCATTATTTGAGTCTCCCGAAAACGGTCTGAAAACCTTTGTTTATAGCACGAGAAACACGGCTTATGGTGGCAGTTGAGGCACCGGTAGCTTCGATAATCTCGCTGTAAACCTTTTTCTCGTTTAACAATTTAGCAACAACAAAGCGTTGGGCTATTGTGTTAATTTCTTTTGGGGTGCAAGCATCAGCAAAGAATTCTTCTAATTCTTCACGGGTCTTAAGGGTTAAAATAGCATCGTAAAAATCGGTGGTAAAATCCATTTTTGCCATAAAAAATTCCTCCTTCAACACTTTCTCAGTTTAACACATAAAAGCGCTAAAGTCAAGATAAATAACTGTGCCAAAGGCACACGTTAAAACCGTTTAGGGGGTTGGAGGAGTCGGAGAAAAAATTTAGGTTTTAGTAAGACTTGTCTTTCATTTGAGCGTAGCGTTCTATGAAAGACTTTTAAAAAAAGGTGGATTACCGGCGCCTCAAAGGGGGAATCGGAATCCCCCTTAAAACGAATCTTTGCTTCCTTTCTTTTCGCAAGAAAGGAAGTGCCCTGTTGCGGCACGAGCGACATAAAAATATAACTATTGTAGATTTATTCTCGTTAACAAAATTACACTAATATTTTGAATTAAAAAATACTTGCATTTTGACAATAGTTGTGATATACTATATCGGCTAATGGAAATTAGCAAATAAATAACACACATTTTGCTCTTTAACGGCTTCGGCTGTCACCCAAGCTGTCGGGTGTTTTCGAACGGGCAAGATGGAGGAAAATTCTTAGGAGGAAAAAGAAATGGCAGTAGTATCAATGAAACAACTTCTTGAAGCCGGCGTTCATTTTGGACACCAAACAAGACGTTGGAACCCGAAAATGGCTGAGTACATTTTCACAGAAAGAAACGGTATTTACATTATCGACCTTCAAAAAACCGTTAAGAAACTTAACGACGCTTACATGTTCGTTCGTGACATTGCAGCTGAAGGTGGAGACATTCTTTTCGTAGGTACCAAGAAACAAGCTCAAGACTCTATCAAAGAGGAAGCTGAGCATTGCGGTATGCCCTATGTTAACGCTCGTTGGCTTGGTGGTATGCTCACAAACTTCACAACCATCAAAACCCGTATTGCTCGTTTAAATCAACTTCGTGCAATGCGTGACGACGGAACATTCGAGCTTCTCCCCAAGAAGGAAGTTATTAAACTTAACCTTGAAATCGAGAAACTTGAGAAGTTCTTAGGCGGTATCCAAGAGATGAAAAAGACTCCTGCCGCTATGTTTATCGTTGACCCTCGCAAGGAAAGAATCGCTGTTGCTGAAGCTAAGAAGCTTGGCATCCCGATTATCGCTATCGTTGACACCAACTGCGATCCTGATGAGATCGATGCAGTTATCCCCGGTAACGATGACGCTATCCGTGCTGTAAAACTTATCGCTGAGACTATGGCTGCTGCTGTAATCGAGGGCAGACAAGGTACCGAAATGGGTACTGCTGCTGAAGAAGCAGAAGAAGTAGCTGAAGAAGCTACTGAATAATTAAATTTACGGAGGAAACTAAAATGGCTTTTACTGCTAAAGATGTTCAGGCTTTAAGAGAGAAAACCGGTTGTGGTATGATGGACTGTAAAAAGGCTCTTACCGAGACAAACGGTGATATGGACGCTGCTACCGATTACCTTCGTGAAAAAGGCTTAGCTTCCCAAGCTAAGAAGGCTGGCAGAATTGCTGCTGAAGGTACAGTTTGTGCTTACACTAAAGATGGTGTTGGCGTTGTTGTAGAATTAAACAGCGAGACCGACTTCGTTGCTAACGGTGACGGTTTCAAGGCTTTAGCTGCTGAGGTTGCTGAAGTTGTTGCTGAGCAAAATCCTGCTGACGTTGACGCTTTACTTGCTTGCGAAAAAGACGGTATGACCGTTGAAGCTAAGGTTCAAGAGTTGTTCCTTGCTATTCGTGAGAACATTAAAATTCGTAGATTTGCAAGAATGGAAGGAAAGGTTGTTTCCTACGTTCACGCTGGTGGTAAAATCGGCGTTCTCGTAAACTTCGACACCGATTTAGCTGCTGACAATGCAGACCTTATTGCTATGGGTAAAAACGTTGCAATGCAAGTTGCTGCTATGAACCCTGCTTATCTTGATGAGGCTTCTGTTCCTGCAGAAGTTTTAGATAAGGAAAAGGAAATCCTTATCGCTCAAATGAAGGAAGACCCCAAAATGGCTAACAAGCCTGAGATGGTTCTTGCTAAAATCGTTGAAGGTAAAATTGGCAAATACTACAAGGAGAACTGCCTTGTTGAGCAACAATACGTTATCGATGGTGATTTAACCGTTGGTAAGTACATTGCTAACACTGCTAAGGACCTTGGTGCTAACATTACTCTTACCTCTTTCGTTCGTTTCGAGAAGGGCGAGGGTATTGAGAAGCGTGTTGACGACTTCGCTGCTGAAGTTGCTGCAATGGCAAAATAATTAATCCTTAAATTTAAACCCCCACCGAGTGTGGGGGTTTATTTTTTCTAAATTATGAAGTTTCTTTAAAGGTTTTATGTTTTTTATTGAAAATTCAGGTTGTTTGTGGTAAAATACATACTGGATAATGCCGTTTAAAGGAGAGTGACAAAATGGCTTTTTTAAGCAAGATAAAAGAAAAAGCTGTTGCACTTAAAAATATAATAGTAAAATTCGTAAAGGATGCAATTCCTGTTGTCAAGGAGAAGGCTCCTGTCGTAAGGGACAAGGTTGTTGAATTCTTTAAGAAAACCTTTGAGGTTACTTCATCTAAAAAGAGTAAAATCACGGGTGTTATTTTCCTTTTCCTAACCCTTGTTTGGGTTGCACTAAGTGTAAATACCTTTACTTCAATGGAAACTGCAAGAAAATGGACCCTTTTGGCTGTTGCTCTTGCTTGTCCCTTTATAATCGGTTTAAATATTGCCTTTACAATTAGAATCAAAAATGATTTGATTGATAAAATTTGGCATTTGGTATTTCTGTTTTTAATGCCTATTGTAACTATAACAATGACCGAAGCCTTAAATAATATATTTATTTATGATATGACCTATTTAGGCTTTTGGGGCAACTATTTGGTAATCCTTATAATGTACTTTATCTTCTTTGCATTAACCGGAAGTTTAAAGGTGGCTTATATTGTTGTTCCCCCCATACTTTACGGTTTTGCTTTGGCTCATTGTTACATTATGGATTTTAGAGGCACTCCCTTTATCCCAATGGACTTTTTAAGCATTACCACGGCGGCAGGCGTTGCCAGCACATATAACTTTATGCCAAACTATAAGGTTATAATGGGTACATTTATCTTCTTGTTTATTATGACTGTGGCCTTTAAAACCAAAACCCCAAAATTCCATATTGCAACCAAGATTATTTCAAGAACTTTCACTTCGGCATTTAGTATTGTTCTTTTAACCCTTTTCTTTGCCACAAGTGTTTTCGCTGATATGGGCGTAAAACCCGACTTCTGGAACCAAACCAGAGGTTACAAAAACTATGGCTTTGTTTTCAGTTTCTTCTCTAATACAAAATATTTGTATATGTCTGAACCAAGTGAATATGACCCTAATGTAGTAGGCGATGATGTTAATCAAACCATTGACAAGGAAACCGAAAAGGAACCTGCCGAGAAGACCCCCAACATTATTTGTATTATGAACGAAACCCTCTCCGATTTAAGGGTTTTGGGTGATTTGCAAACTAATGCTGAGTTTATGCCTTATTTGGAAAACTTAACCGAAAATACCGTTAAGGGTAATCTTTACGTTCCGGTTATCGGCGCCGGTACTTCTAACACCGAGTTTGAATTTTTAACCGGCCACACAACTGCTTTCTTGCCTTCGGGTAGTAACGCATATATGCTTTATATTAAAAATCATATTGCTTCTTTGGTTTCAACCTTAGAGTCCCAAGGCTATTCTTCTTGGGCGCTTCACCCTTACTATCGTGACGGATGGAAACGTCCCGAGGTTTACAAGAACTTAGGCTTTAACAGTTTCTTTGCCCTTGAGGATATTTTGGGCGAGGATTTAACCGCCGAGTTTAGATTAAACGGCAGCAACCCCGATTATTTGCAACAACTTGTTGATCAACATTTCCCTGAAAGTAATATGCTTCTTCGCCAATATGTAAGCGATAAGTATAATTACGATTTGCTTATAAAAGATTTCGAAAACCGTGATAAATCTAAGCCTTATTTTGCATTTAATGTTACTATGCAAAACCACGGTGGATATACCATTGATGCTGCAAACTTTGTTGAGGAAATCTACGCAACAAATACAACCAAAGCATATCCCAAGGCAAATAAATATCTATCTCTTATTAAGCATACCGACGAAGCATTTAAGGGACTTATTGAGTATTTCTCAAAGGTTAAGGAGCCAACCGTTATTTGTATGTTTGGCGACCATCAACCTTCCATTGAAACCAAGTTTGTTGAGGAAATTATCGGCAACAAACTTGCCGACCTTACACCCGAGCAGGAACAAAGCCGTTATTGCACACCTTTCTATATCTGGGCAAACTATGATATTGAAGAAAAAACAATTGAGCGTTTAAGTTCTAACTACCTTTCTTCTTTAGTTCTTGATACTGCAGGTGTTAAGCTTACAAAGTATAATCAATATCTCTTAAAACTTGCGGAAACTTTACCTGTTATTAACAACGCAGGTTATATTGACAAGGACGGAAATTATTACAAGTGGAGCGATGAATCTCCCTATTCCGAAATCCTTAATAAGTACGAGAAAATTCAGTACAACAACATTTTCGACCGTGAAAATGTTGACCTTGACACTTTCTATATTGACGGTCAAATTCCCGAACAACCCGAAACCGAGGAAGAAACAAATGATTAATACCTGCCTTTGCTATATTGAAAAAGAGGGTAAATATTTAATGCTTCATCGGGTCAAGAAGGAAAACGACCTAAACCACGATAAATGGGTTGGTATTGGGGGCAAGTTCGAAATGGGCGAAACCCCCGAGGAAGCCTGCCTTAGAGAAAGTTCTGAAGAAACCGGACTCACCCTTAAAAATTTAAGTTATCGTGGATTGGTTACCTTTGTGTCGGATGAATGGGGAACCGAATATATGCACCTTTTCCACAGTAATTCTTTTGAAGGCGATTTAAAGGAATGCGATGAAGGCAATTTGGAATGGGTGGAGAAATCCGATGTTTATAATCTGCCACTGTGGGCAGGGGATAAAATTTTCTTAAAACTTTTGGAAGAGGATATTCCTTTCTTCTCCCTTAAATTTTAACGATGCATTGATACCTGCAACTAGACCTGAAGAAATTGATTCAACATATCCTTCAACACCAGTAATTTGACCTGCAAAGAAAATGTTTGTGTTTTGTTTAAAATTATATGTTTCGTCCAATAATTCAGGAGAATTAATATAAGTATTTCTATGCATAACACCATATTTAGCAAATTCTGCATTCTCTAAGCCTGGAATCATTCTAAAAACT
>JAZNLZ010000002.1:0-23143 GCA_045579365.1 Acutalibacteraceae bacterium | reverse complement strand
TTGTTTTCTTCCGCTTCGCTCCCTCCTTGTTCGAATCCCTAAATAAAATCAGATAAAAAAAGAAAAGCACTAACTTTTGTTAGTGCTTTTTGGCTGGGGAATAGGGATTCGAACCCCAACAAACAGAGTCAGAGTCTGTCGTGCTACCGTTACACAATTCCCCAAAATTTTGCAACAATATTATTATAGCCGATTTTTATTTAATGTCAAGATAAAACTTGAATTTTAATGCCTTTTAGAGCAAAAAAACACCACCGAGTTTCCTCGGTGGTGAAATTATTTAGTAATAATACTTATTACTGTTTGCCGTAAAGCTCAACCAATTTTTCAAGGTGAGCACGACGAGCCTTTGCAGCCTCACTTGCTTGCTCGAAGAGTTCTTCAGCACGCTCGGGGAAGGAACGGGTAAGTGAAGAGTAACGAGCTTCGTTAAGGATGAATTCCTTATAGTCAGCAGTTGCAGGTTTGCTGTCAAGAGAGAAGGGATTCTTACCCGCGGCCTTAAGAGCAGGATTGTAACGGAACATATCCCAGTAACCACAAGCAACAGCTTTTCTCATCTCGTTTTGGCAGTTAACCATACCACCCTTAATAGAGTGCATTTCGCAAGGTGAGTAGCAGATGATGATAGAAGGACCATTGTAAGCTTCAGCCTCTTTAATTGCTCTTAAGGTTTGATTCATATCAGCACCCATAGCAATTTGAGCTACGTAAACATAGCCGTAAGACATAGCGATTTCAGCAAGACTCTTCTTGTTGATAGCCTTACCGGCAGCTGCGAATTGAGCAACCTGACCGATGTTAGAAGCCTTAGAAGCTTGACCACCGGTGTTGGAGTAAACTTCGGTATCGAATACCATAATGTTTACATTTTCGCCACTAGCAAGAACGTGGTCAACACCACCGAAGCCGATATCGTAAGCCCAACCGTCACCACCGAAGATCCAAATGGATTTCTTGGAGAGGTAATCTTTCTTATCGAGAATTGCAGGAGCAACAGGGCATCCTTCAGCAGCAGCCTTCTCAATTTCAGCGATAAGTGCCTTAGTAGCAGCATCGTTCTTGTTGGTATCATTGTAGGTTGCGAAGTAAGCATCAGCAGCAGCCTTGAATTCAGCAGAAGCCTTGTCAGACTCAGCCATTTCCTTAACTTGAGCAGCAAGACCGTCTCTTAAGGATTTTTGACCAAGGTACATACCGAAACCGTGCTCAGCATTATCCTCAAACAAGGAGTTAGCCCAAGCAGGTCCACGACCTTCAGCAGTTACAGTGTAGGGAGAAGTAGCAGCAGGGCCACCCCAAATTGAAGAACAACCGGTTGCGTTGGAGATATACATCTTATCGCCGAACAATTGTGTTACAAGACGAGCATAAGCAGTCTCAGCACAACCTGCGCAAGAACCAGAGAACTCAAGTAAAGGTTTCTTGAACTGAGAAGCGATAAGGTTAGCATCAGAAGCAATGCCTTCCTTCTCGGTTACATTTGCTACGCAGTAATCAAATACATCCTGCTGTGCAAGTTGAGAAGCTTGAGGAACCATCTTGAGAGAGTTGGTGGGACATTCGCCGATACAAACTCCACATCCCATACAGTCAAGGGGAGAAACGGTCATAATGTAGGAGTAACCCTTATTTGTTACGAGTTTCTCTTTAACTGCAAACTTAGCATTCTCAGGAGCATTTGCTTTTTCTTCATCAGATAAAGCAAAGGGACGGATTGTAGCATGAGGACAAACATAAGCGCACTTGTTACAACCGATACAGGTCTCAAAGTTCCACTCGGGAACCATAACAGCAACGCCACGTTTCTCGTGTGCAGAAGCGCCTTGCTCAAATGTACCGTCAGCATGGTCCATAAATGCAGAAACGGGGAGAGAATCACCGTCCATAAGACCAACGGGCTTCATAATGTTGTCAACCATCTTAATGAGCTTGCTTGCAGGAGCATTGTCAGCAATGGCAACATCGACAGTAGCATTAGCCCAGTCAGCAGGAACATCAATCTTAACATAAGCAGAAGCACCGGCGTCGATAGCCTTCTCGTTCATTTGAACGATTTCGATACCCTTCTTCATGAACTTCTGAGCTTTTTCCTTCATATAACCAATAGCTTCTTCAGCAGGAAGAACCTTGGAAAGTGAGAAGAATGCAGATTGCAAAACAGTGTTGGTACGTTTGCCAAGACCGATTTCAGCAGCCAAGTCAATAGCGTTAACGGTGTAAAGTTGAACATTGTTCTTAGCAATGTAACGTTTTGCTTCAGCAGGCATATACTTGTCCAACTCTTCAGCAGTCCACTGACAGTTGATTAAGAATACACCACCGGGTTTAACGTCGTTAACCATCTTGTAACCCTTAATTACATAAGAGGGGTTGTGACAAGCAACGAAGTCAGCCTTGTTGATATAGTAAGGACTCTTGATGGGTTTGTCGCCAAATCTCAAGTGAGAAATGGTGATACCACCGGTCTTCTTAGAGTCATATTGGAAGTATGCTTGAACATACTTGTCGGTATGGTCACCGATAATTTTGATAGAGTCTTTGTTAGCACCAACGGTACCGTCACCACCAAGACCCCAGAACTTGCATTCAATTGTGCCTTCAGCAGCAGTGTTGGGAGCTTCCTCTTCGGGGAGAGAAAGGCCGGTAACGTCATCGTTAATACCTAATGTGAATTGGGGCTTAGGAGCATCCTTAGCAAGTTCGTTGAAAATAGCAAAGATGCTGGAAGGAGGAGTATCCTTAGAACCAAGACCGTAACGGCCACCGATAACGGTGTCAATCTTTCTGCCGGTTACAGCCAAAGCAGTAACAACATCCAAGTATAAAGGCTCACCCAAAGAACCGGGTTCCTTTGTTCTATCAAGAACTGCCATCTTCTTAACGGTAGCAGGGATAGCTTCAACAAGCTTCTCAGCAGAGAAAGGACGATAAAGTCTTACCTTGATAAGACCAACCTTCTCACCGGCAGCTGTCATATAGTCGATAACTTCTTCAGCAACGTCGCAAATGGAGCCCATTGCAACGATAACCTTCTCAGCGTCAGGTGCGCCATAGTTGTTAAAGAGTTTGTAATCGGTGCCAAGTTTAGCATTAACCTTGTCCATATACTCTTCAACGATAGCGGGAGTAGCATCATAGTATTTGTTGCAAGCCTCACGGTGTTGGAAGAAGATATCTCCGTTTTCGTGAGAACCACGCATTACAGGATGCTCGGGGTTAAGAGCACGGTCACGGAATGCCTTAACAGCATCCATATCGCACATTTCTTTTAAGTCCTCGTAATCCCAAACTTGAATTTTTTGAATTTCGTGAGAAGTACGGAAACCATCAAAGAAGTTGATGAAGGGAACTCTTGATTTAATGGTTGCTAAGTGAGCAACGGCACCAAGGTCCATAACTTCTTGGGTATTGGTTTCAGCAAGCATAGCGAAACCGGTTTGACGGCAAGCGTAAACGTCGGAATGGTCGCCGAAAATGTTAAGAGCGTGAGAAGCTACGCAACGAGCTGACACGTGGAAAACGCTGGGGAGTAATTCACCGGCGATTTTATACATATTCGGAATCATAAGGAGAAGTCCTTGAGAAGCAGTGTAGGTGGTGGTTAAAGCACCGGCATTAAGAGAGCCGTGAACAGTACCAGCAGCACCAGCTTCGGACTGCATTTCGGAAACCTTAACGGTTGTACCGAAAATGTTTTTAACACCCTGAGCAGACCATTGATCAACATAGTCAGCCATAGGGCTAGATGGGGTAATTGGGTAAATACCAGCTACCTCGGTAAACGCATAGGATACATAAGCCGCAGCGTTATTACCATCCATAGTTTTGAATTTTCTGGCCATTGAAAATTCCTCCTAAAATAATATTTGAGACAAAATTTAAATAACTAATTAATAACTAGTCCCATACAGGTTATATTTTATCACTTTCTTTATAATTTGTAAACAAAAATATCACAAAAAAATAAAAAAACAGGTGCATTTTGCACCTGTTTTTCGCGATTTTATCAATAATATTTAAAAACATTGCCGGAAGCTTTGCCGTAACCTTTGAGAAGAGCATTTAATTTGTCGTTTGAATTTTCAATATAATCAGAAAAAGGAGTTCTGCTCCAGTCTTTAAAACTGATGATTCCAAGGTGAATAGGGAAGGTGAATGTGTCTTTTTTGCCGTTTAGATTAAAGTTAGATTCCCAAAGTTTATATGTTTTAGGATCAACGGTAATTTCTTTTTGTGAAATTATGGTATTGTCATAAATATTGGGGAGAACAATGCTACCATCAGTATTCTCTTTGCTGGGACAAATTTCAAACACTTCATGGGTTGTTCCCATCATCAGGTTGTTTTCAATGGTCATATTGTTCGAACACATACCGGTTGCCCAACATTTAATATGAGCGGCCTCTGCTTTATCAGGTCTTTCTTCACAAAAACCTTCGCCTGCGTATAACATATAGTTATTTGAAATTTTAAAGTTGTTTATCTCGCCTTTTTCAGCTCTTAACCAATACTCAATAGAGTAGTTGCAGTTTTCAATAACATTGTCGGAGTAATCAATGTTAAGTTGATTATACTCGTTGCCGTCATGATTTGTATACTGTTGGGTAATGCCGGCGTCGTAAACCTGATGAATATAGTTGTTTATAACCTTAAACCCGTCGCAACCACCCCAAATTTCAATGGCGTTGCCGTATCTTGTGGGATAATTTCTACCATAAATATTATAGCTGTGAATTGAGCCACCAATCCAACCAAACTCGCAGTTTTGAACAGTAAGATTTTTAACGGTACCTGCGCCAACTCCATGACCACCCGTGTATTTAATACAAAGATTGTCAATAGTTACATTATCGGTTCCTTCGGGAACCTGAATGCCATGGTTTTTAATATTAAACTCGATAGATTCAAAACGTTTGGCAGGATTTTCCTTGCTGTAAAGATAAAGTTTATTCTCATTGAAATCGTGATAAAAATGTAAGTCGTGTTTCAAATTTACAACCTTTTCATCAAAAGGTTCGGAGGTTGTATTGTTATAGGTTTTTCCGTCATCTTCGGTACGAATAATACATTTAATTGCGTTTTTTTCGCCACCGTTGAAAACGAGGGTTCCAACATCATAGTTTAATGTGTAATTTCCGATTTCAATTACCCAAATATTGTCGCTGTGTTTTTCCCATTTGGATGTATTTTCATTTCCACCTGCATTAAAGGGAGAGGCGAATATGTTGGGTTTTTTGCCTTTGCCGTAAGCAGTATATGTAACGCCCTCTTTTGCAACTAACTGCCCTCGCCAAGTGCCACCACGTTCAAAGCAAATTATTGAATCAGGTTCGGCGCAAGAGTTTACCTTATCGAGAGTTTGCCAAGGACTTTCTTTGGTTCCTTCGTTCAGGTCATCGCCGTTGGGAGATACATAATATATCTTTTTGTTTGAGGGCAACTTCATATTTTTTGTGTTTAAAATACTTTTGATGCGTCTTTTGATTTTAGAGTCCCATTTTGTTCTTTTTTTCCATTTTGAAACTCCACCAAAAGTGTTTGTTACAATTACTTTTTTCATCATTTCAGCCTCGTTTTTATCCCTTTCTAAAGGGTCTATGCCAGCTATAGTGGGGTCGACATAAACGCTGTTTGTTGTCGATGAGTTGTTGTTTTGAGGTTTGTTGTTTTTGCATCCAACTGTCCCCAAAACCGACATCAACACCAAACAAAGTGAGATTGTTTTTTTAAAATTGAATTTCATGTTTTTCTCCAATATGCAATTAAATTTTGAAATCGTCGGGAGAATAATTGTCCGAAAACATTTGCTTTTGGGGTTCACGCTTTAAGGGGTCATATTTGTATTTTCGGCAAAGGTGGTTTTTGTTAACAATGCCACGCTTAATACAAATAATTTCTCCATCGCCAAGGTCGGTTCCAAAAAGACAATGTTCACATTTTTTAATTATAGTTTTATCAAACATCTTTTTCATAATATCACCGAGTTAATGATATCACATTTTATAGTATTTCTTCAAGTATTTTTCCATAAATTTGTCGATTTGAAAGAGAAATGATAAAAACTACTCCTAAAATTATAAGCGAAATACTTAACGTTTTGTTTGAAATCAAGGTTTTTGATGTAAAGGAATATGTGGTGGAAAATGTGTTTATTGTCACAGGAAAAAGCTTCAACAAAATAAATGTTAGAAAAGCACTAAGCAAGCCGTGAAGTATTCTAAAAATGGCAAAATCCAAAATCTTAATAGAGATGTTTCGGCTAATTGCCAACACCTGCGCCCAAATGCAAAGGTTAGAAAATCCCAGTAAAAATGAAATTAAGTATATATTTCGGGTTTTGGTTATGGCTGTTGTTACTTCTACAAGATACATCAAAGGTTTTAAAAACACAAATTCGTTTGCAAAGTATTCAATATAAGCTGTAAAAACCGAAAAAAGAATAACAAAAGCGCAAACACTTAAAACGGCGCTTGAGGTTTGAGAAGCCGATAAAACGAAATTATCAACGGGATTTATAACAGCTTTGTTTGGTTTGTTTTTTGATGTCACTTTCCCGAAAAATCTACAAATGATTAGTGAAGATAAAATGTGAGAAGCAAATAAAATAATACCGATTTTTTTATTACCTAATATACCCGAGCCTACTGCCGTAATTATGAAAGCAGGACCTGCATTAACACAAAACCGGCCCATTTTTCCTGCCGATTCGGGACTTAAAATTTTATCATTTACGGCTTCGTTTAAAAGTTTAGCGCCCATAGGATAACCACCTATAAGTGAAAAAATGAATATAAAAAAGGGAAAGGCTGAAAGTCCAAATAATTTAAGGGTAAGTGGAGAAATAAAATCCAACCTTTCAAAAATCCCCGATTTCATAAAATAAAGGGTACACACACCGAAAGGGTAAAGGGCAGGGATTATAACGCCGGAACACAGCACAATGGAGGAGGCAATACTGTTTTTGCAAATTTCGGGTTTTGAAAGCAACAAGGCGCTAAAACCAAACAACAAAACAAAGGTTAAAATTGAAAAAATACGATTTCTGATTTTCATTGTAATCACCATTAGTATATATGTATGTTGGCTTTAAAATCTTCATATTATTATTTGAAGGAGAGGATTTGCTTGGCTGAAAAGATTAAATTACCCAAAAAAAGAAGCAAATGGAGGTTATTTAGGTTAACCAATGCCGATTTGAATAAGGAGGTTTTAGATTCGGCCCATATAGAAATTTACGGCAATAGCAAGGTGATTATTGATGGGTGCTTGGGAGTATATGAGTATCAGGATACATACATAAAATTAAGGCTACATAAGGGAGCTGCCATTATATGTGGCAGCAATTTAAATGTGGTGCATTTCGAAGACAAACTTATTACAATTACCGGAAAAATCGCCGATGTGGAGTTTGTATAGGAGAAAATGATGGTTATAAATTTTTATAGAATTGTTTTTGGCTTTTTGAAGGTCCGGTTTAGTGGTGATTTAAAGGAAAGGGCTTTAACCCTTTGCGCTCAAAACGGAATAAATCTTTGGGGAAATAGATTAAACGAAGGGGAAATAGAATGTTTTATTTCGGTAAGGGATTTTAAGTGGCTTCGGCATTTAAACAGGAAAAAGGATTTTAGGGTACATATAGTAAAAAAATACGGTTTACCTTTTTTAACAATGAGATATCGCAAAAGGATAGGAATTTTACTGGGAGCGATACTTTGTTTTTTGATTTTGCAGTTTATGTCGGGATATATTTGGGTAATAGATATAAACGGAAATGAGAAAATAAAGGATAAAACTATTTTGTCGGCTTGTGAAAGCATTGGAATTACTACAGGAATTAAGAAGGACAGCATTTATCCAAAACTTGAAAGGGAAAAATTAATGCTTGAACTTGAAGGAGTTGCTTGGGCTTCCATAAATATTGAAGGAAGCAAGTTGACCGTTAACATAACCGAAACGAAGGAAAAGGATGAAAAGGGAGAAAGTTACACAAATCTTTTGGCAACGGCTGACGGCATAATCAAAAAAATGGATATTGTTTCGGGTAACAGTGTGGTAAAGGTGGGTCAAGCTGTTAAAAAGGGAGATTTGTTGGTTTCGGGTATTATTGAAACGGCCGATGGCACAAGATTTGTAAAGTCTAAAGGTACTGTTTTGGCAACAAGCGAAAAAGAAATTACTTTAAGGGAGAATTTTAAACAAAAAAAGTGGATGTTTACAGGCAAGGTGAAGAATAAAAAGGTTTTGTCGGTTTACGGATTTAAAATCCCCTTGTTTTTGGGTGGAGAAAAGGGGGATTATGAGACTAAAAAAAGTGTAAAAAATATCAAACTGTTTTCTCAGGCGTTGCCTATTAAAATTTACGAAAAAAGGTATGAATTTAAAAGGGAAATTGATGTTTCATATACAACGGAAAAACTTAAAGAAAAATTAGAAAAACGGTTAGGAGAAATGGGGGGAATAACGGTCGTTTCCAAGGAGTTTGTGACCGATGAAAAAGGAATAATGCTTAAAGTTATAGTAAGAAGGGAAGAAAATATCGCCGAAAGCCATAAATTAATAATTAATGCTGGAAATTAGGGGTTTGTTGTGTTAAAATAAGAATGGATTAAAATATAAGGAGAAGTCTGCTTTGTTTGAACAAACTGTTGATATTGAACGCATTGAAGATTTAATCGATTTGTTCGGTAATTTTGATGAGAATATTAAGCTTATTGAAAAGAAATATTCCGTTTCGGTTACCAGTGTTGGTAATCGCATTAAGGTAAAGGGCGATGTTAACGCCGTTAACGATGCCGTTAGAACAATTAAAGGACTTATTCTTATGATAAATAAGGGTGAGCAAATTACCGACCAGTCGGTGGAATATGTTGCTTCTTTGGTGGAAGATGGGGAGGATGAAAGCATTTCATCGGTTACCGATGCTGACTGCATTTGCATTACTGCAAAAGGCAAACCCATTAAACCCAAAACCTTGGGTCAAAAAAACTATGTTGAAGCCATTAGAAAAAATACCATAACCATCGGTGTTGGCCCTGCAGGTACGGGAAAAACCTATCTTGCTGTGGCTCAGGCAGTTCACGCTTTCAGAGCTAAAGAGGTTAGCCGAATAATTTTAACTCGCCCTGCTGTTGAAGCAGGTGAAAGTTTGGGATTTTTGCCCGGCGACCTTCAACAAAAAATTGACCCCTACTTAAGACCTCTTTACGATGCGTTGTTCGAAATGCTTGGCGCTGAGAATTTCCAAAAATGCCAAGAGCGTGGGGATATTGAGGTTGCTCCCCTGGCTTATATGAGGGGTAGAACCTTGGATGACAGTTTTATTATTCTCGACGAAGCACAAAACACAACCTGCGAACAAATGAAGATGTTTTTAACCCGTCTGGGCTTTAATTCCAAGGCTGTTGTAACGGGCGATATTACCCAAATTGACCTACCAAAAGGCAAAACTTCGGGACTTAAAGATGCCGTTAAGATTTTAAAGGGTATTGATGATATTGCAATTTCCAGACTTAACGCAAAGGATGTTGTGAGACACCGTTTGGTTCAGGAAATTATTAAGGCTTATGAAAGAAACGGAGAAAAGAAATGAGCGTTAAAGTAACCATTTTCAATAAGCAAAAAAAGGTTAAATTGCCGGTAGGTACCAAACTTTTAATTCGCAAGGCTTGTACTGCAACCTTGAAACTTGAAGGTTTTGAAAATCCTGCCGAGGTGGATGTTACCATCGTTGATGATGAGACCATAAGAGAAATAAATTTAGAACAAAGAAACCTTGATAAATCTACCGATGTTTTATCCTTCCCACTGGGTGAAGACGGGGTTTACGACCAAAATCCATCAACAGGCGCTTATATGCTTGGAGATATTGTGATTTCGGCCGAAACAGCATTAAGACAGGCCGATTTATACGGTCATTCCACCGAGCGTGAAATTGCCTTTTTAACGGTACATTCAATGCTTCATCTTTTGGGATACGACCATGTAAACGGTGGTATGGAACAGGCAGTTATGAGAGAAAAGGAGGAGGAAGTCCTAAAGGCTTTGGGACTTGCTATAAACAAGATATGAAAGAGAAGTCAGCATTTATTGCGATTATAGGCCGACCCAATGTTGGCAAATCATCCTTAATGAATAAGGTGTTAGGTCAGAAGGTGGCTATTGTTTCAAACAAACCCCAAACAACCCGTACAAAGATTATGGGTGTTATGACAAAGGGCGCCGTTCAAACAGTTTTTATTGATACTCCCGGTTTCCATAAGCCTAGAAATGAACTCGATAAAAGTATGAATAAGGCTGTTGGCGAAGGTATGGCCGATGTGGATGCTGCTATTTTGGTGGTTGAAGCAGTAACCCCCTTTAAACTTGACCCCGGCAGTATTCCTCCCGGTGAAATAGAACTTTTAAAGGAACTTAAAAAGCGAAAAATTAAGTCAATTTTGGTTATTAATAAAATCGACCTTTTGGAAAAGAAGGAAGAACTTTTAACCATTATTACTAAATATAACAATCAATTTGAATTTGATGCAATAATTCCTCTTTCGGCAAGAACAGGGGATGGTGTTGATTTAATGATTTCCCAGTTGGAGAAATACGCTAAACCTTCACCCCACTATTTTGCTGAGGATGATATTACCGACCAACCCGAAAAGGTTATGGTTGCCGAAATGATTAGAGAAAAACTTCTTCGCACCTTGGATAAGGAAGTTCCCCACGGTATTGCCGTTGATTTGGAACGCTTTGTTGAGCGTGATACCGTTTCGGGTGAACCCATTGTTGAGATTGAAGCAACAATCATTTGCGAAAAAGACTCTCACAAAGGCATTATTATCGGCAAACAAGGTGCAACCTTGAAAAAAATCGGTTCAATGGCCAGACGTGATATTGAGGAGTTTTTCGGTATCCGTGCAAATGTAAAATTATGGGTAAAGGTTAAGGAAGATTGGCGTAACCGTCAGGGTCTTATCCATACCTTCGGTTTGGACTAAATTTTACCTTTTATAATTTAGTAAATTAACACAAAACTACCTTTAGAGAGGGTGTTTTGTGTGATAGACAGTAATTGGACAAGGTTTATTAAAACAGGCAAGGTTGAAGATTATTTAAAGTATGTAAACTCTTGTAAGGAGCAGGAAATTATTGGTGGAAACACAGCTGACTTTTACAACACAAGGCTTAGTGATAAAGGAACTGAATGTAGGGGAGAACGACCGACTCATAACAATTTTCACTAAAGAATACGGTATTTTAAAGGCCTATGCTTCGGGAGTAAAGAGCATTAAATCAAAGCGCTCGGCTGCTTGCTCTTTGCTTACATATTCTTCTTTTACCATTAAAAGAAAAGGCGAAAATTATCGCATAACCGAAGCCGACGCCATTTCCGGTTTTTTCACAATGGGGATGGATGTAGAGGTTTTATCCCTTTGCCAGTATTTTTGTGAGCTGTCCTCGGTTTTTGTGGAAAGAATGAACCCAAATGAAGAGTTTTTAAGACTTATTTTAAATTCACTTCATTTCATAACCAAGAATAAGAAATTTCCACCGTTAATTAAGGCTATAACCGAGTTTAGAATTGCAGTGATTTCGGGTTATTTGCCAAACCTTTTAACCTGTGAAAATTGTGGTAAATTTGAAGATGATGTTATCTTCTTTAATATGTCGGAAGGTTCTCTTATTTGTAAGGACTGTGCTGAAAGTCTTGACGGTTTAACCCCACTTGACAGGACAAGCCTTAGTGCTTTAAGGCATATTGCTTATTCCGAATTTTCTAAACTTTATTCTTTTTCGGTGCCTGAAAAGAGTGCTGTGGCTCTTTCTAAAATTACCGAGAAATACTTAACACTTCAAACCGATTATAAATTTTCAACATTAGATTTTTATCACTCTATTATTAATTATTAGGAGAAAAAAGTGCTTAAAAAAGCTGTTAAAACACTGGAACTCGATAAGATTTTAAACCTCTTATCAAATGAGGCTACTTTGGAAGATGCCAAAGAACAAAGCCTTAAAATAATACCTGATACAAATATTAAGGAAGTAAAGCGCCAACTTGATGCAACAAATGACGCTTACTTGTTTATGCTTAAATATCAAGCCCCATCTTTCGGCAGTGCCGTTAATGTGGCATCTCCTTTGCGCCGTGCTGCCGCAGCGGCCGTTTTATCAACGGGGGAATTATTGGATATTGCCGAAACTTTAAGGGTTATAAGAAGCCTAAAATCTTGGCGAGAGGACTGCCTTAATATGGGCGAGACTTCTATTGATTATTTGTTTGAAGGTCTTTTCCCTAATAAGTATTTGGAAGATAAAATCACCTTTGCTATTAAGGGTGAAAATCAAATTTCGGATAATGCATCTCCTGCACTTTATGATATTCGCCGAAAAATCGTTTCAAAATCGGAAAAAATCAAGGATATTCTTGATAAAATCGTTCGTGGAAATACTGCAAAATACTTGCAAGAGGCTATTGTCACCCAACGTGACGGTCGATATGTTGTTCCCTTGAAGGTAGAGAATAAGGGACAAGTTCCGGGTATTGTTCATGATATTTCTTCCACCGGTTCAACCCTTTTTGTTGAGCCTATGTCGGTTGTGGAGACCAACAATGAAATCAGGGTGCTGAAACTTCGCGAACAAGAAGAAATTGACCGAATTTTGGCCGAACTTTCAAGCGAGGCAGGAAATTTTGCCGATAGCATTATTAATTCATATAATTGTTTAATTGAACTTAATCTCATTTTTGCCAAGGCAAAATTGGCCTATAAAATGAAGGCTACCTTGCCTAAAATTAATGATAAGGGGCAAGTGTATCTTAAAAATGCAAGACATCCCCTTATTCACCACAAGCAGGTTGTTCCCATAACGGTTGAACTTGGCAAAAAGTTTAACTCAATTATAATAACAGGTCCTAACACAGGTGGTAAAACCGTAACCCTTAAAACGGTTGGCCTTTTAACCTTAATGACCATGTGTGGTTTACTTATACCCGTTGATGATGGTAGTGATATTGCCGTTTTCAGCAAGGTTTTTGCCGATATTGGTGATGAACAAAGTATTGAACAATCCTTGTCAACCTTTTCGTCTCATATAGTAAATATTATTTCTATTTTAGAAAAAGCCGATGATGATTCCTTGGTGCTTTTGGATGAACTTTGCGCAGGTACCGACCCCATTGAAGGCGCTGCCCTTGCAAAGGTTATTTTAATGAGGTTATCAGCTTACGGCACAAGGGTTTTGGTTACAACCCATTATCCTGAACTTAAATCCTACGCTATTGATACAAATGGCGTTGAAATTGCTTCTTGCGAGTTTGATGTTGCAACCTTGAAACCCACCTATAAACTAATTTTAGGTTTGCCGGGTAGGTCTAACGCCTTTGCAATTTCACAGCGACTTGGTATGCCTTTAGATTTAATTGAAGAGGTTAAAAGACAGGTTACCGATGATGATATGCGTTTTGAAAGGGTAGTGGCTACCCTTGAGAAGGCTCGTTTTGAGGCTGAAGAAGAACATCGCAAGGCGTCTAAACTTCGTGCCGAACTTGAAAAATCAAGAAATAGAGCCGAACAGCTTGAAAACGAACTTGAAATAAAACAAAAGAAATTAATGGAACAAACGAGAGAAAAGGCTAATAATATAGTTGAAATCGCTCGTTACAAATCTTCCTTGCTTTTAAATGAACTTGAAGAAATGAAAAAAAGTCTTAATGCTGAAAATGCATCAAAACTTTTGGAAAAGGCAAGACAAGGTTATAAATCCACATTAAACGAACTTGAAGAAACGGCAAACCCCGTTGAAGAAAACAAGGCTAAGGGCGAGGCTGTAACATCGGTTAGCAAGGGTGATATTGTTCTTGTGGCCGACCTGGGACGAGATGCCACCGTTATTGATGTTAAGGAAAACAAAAAACAAGCCTATGTAATGTCAGGTTCAATTAAAATGTGGGTAGAGTTTGATAATTTAAGAGCCAAGCGAAAGAATGCTCCCACCACCGAGGTTAAAAAAACACGCAAGGTGACAGGTATGATGTCCCGTGCGCAACGTATTGTTTCGGGTGAGGTTGATATTCGTGGTATGGCTTCGGATGAAGCACTTTTGGAGCTTGACCGTTATATTGATAATGCCTTGGTATCGGGACTTGAAACTATTCGCATTATCCACGGTAAAGGCACAGGCGTTTTAAGACAAAGCGTTCAAACTCATTTAAGAAACCATAAGGCAGTAAAGTCTTTCCGTTTGGGTACCTTTGGTGAGGGCGAAAACGGTGTTACAATTGCCGAACTTAATTAGGAGGTATTTTTATGGCAGTGCGACTTAATGAAAACAAGGAAATTGTAGAACGCATTAAAGAAGGTTTAAAGAAAAAGGATGGCTATTGTCCTTGCAAACTGGGTAAACTTCCCGAAAACAAATGTATGTGTGAAGAGTTTAAAGCACAAATAGCCGACCCTGATTTTGAAGGTTATTGCCATTGTATGTTGTATTATAAATCTAAGGATTAAAAAAAGCCGTACTTTAAAAGTACGGCTTTTAATTTTAAATTTTAAAGGATTGCAAATCTTACAATAATCGCAGCAAATACAATGGAAACCATTGATAAAAGCTTGATTAAAATGTTGATTGCAGGACCGGAAGTATCCTTGAAGGGGTCGCCTACAGTATCACCAACAACAGCAGCCTTGTGGTTGTTGGAACCTTTACCGTTGTGAACGCCACTTTCAATATACTTCTTAGCGTTATCCCAAGCACCACCAGAGTTAGACATAAATATTGCAAGTAAGAAACCGGAAGCAGTAGCACCTGCAAGCATACCAACAACACCGTGATAACCCAAAATCAAACCTGTGATAACAGGTGTTACAATTGCAACAATGGTGGGTAATACCATTTCTTTAAGACTTGCCTTTGTGCAAAGGTCAACACAAGATGTGTAATCAGCATCGGCTTTACCTTCCATAAGGCCGGTAATCTCTCTGAACTGACGGCGAACTTCAACAACAATGGATTGAGCAGCCTTACCAACCGATTCCATTGTAAGTGCAGCAAACACGAAGGGGAGACAAGCGCCAATGAAAAGACCAACTAAAACTGTGGGGTTGGTAATATCAAATGAACGGTCAAGTTCTATTCCTTGATCCTTGGCAACTTCACCAATCTTATTAATATAAGAAGCCATAAGTGCTAAAGCAGTAAGAGCAGCAGAACCAATAGCAAAACCTTTACCGGTAGCAGCAGTGGTGTTACCCAAAGCGTCAAGTGCATCGGTTCGTTCTCTAACTTCAGGCTCTAAACCAGCTATTTCAGCAATACCACCGGCATTATCAGCAACAGGGCCGTAAGCATCGGTAGCCAAGGTAATACCTAATGTGGAAAGCATACCAACAGCAGCAAGAGCAATTCCGTAAAGACCTAAGTTGGGGTTAGCAGCTCCACCTGCAGCAAAGTATGAAACCAAGATACAAATTGCAATAACGATAATGGGTAATACGGTGGAAAGCATACCAAGACCTAAACCACCGATAATAATGGTTGCCGAACCGGTTTCGGATTTACTTGCCAGGTGTTTAATAGGCTTGTAACTATCGGAAGTGAAAAATTCGGTTGCTTGACCGATTAAAACGCCCGAAATTAAACCGGCAAGAATTGCAAAGTAAATGCCGATAGAATTTGTTTTATCAAGGCAGAAATAAACGATGGGGAAGGCAAGAATTGCAATAACAATAGCACTGAAATTAGTACCTCTACTTAAAGATTTAAGTAGGTTCTTTTGGGTTGCGTTTTCCTTTGTGCGAACAAAAACGGTACCAATAATAGAACAAATTACGCCAACGGTTGCCAATAAAAGAGGAACAGCCATAGCGCTTATGGTGTTAATAGCATTGTTCTGAGCAACAGCAGCAACACCTAAAGCAGAAGCCGAAAGAATTGAACCAACATAGGATTCGTAAAGGTCAGCACCCATACCTGCAACGTCACCAACGTTATCGCCAACGTTGTCAGCAATAACGGCAGGGTTACGAGGGTCATCTTCGGGGATTCCGGCTTCAACCTTGCCAACAAGGTCGGCACCAACGTCAGCAGCCTTTGTGAAGATACCACCACCAACACGGGCAAACAATGCCATGGACGAAGCACCCATACCAAAGGTAATCATAGCGCTGGCAATTTCTTCCGGTGGTAGATGGAATACGTTATTCAAAAGGAAGAACCAAATTGAAATATCTAAAAGTCCGAGACCTACAACGGTAAAGCCCATAACCGAACCTGCTGAGAAGGCAACACGTAAACCTTTGTTAAGTCCTTCGCGACAAGCATTTGCAGTTCTGGCATTAGAAGCAGTTGCTATCTTCATACCAACAAATCCTGAAAGCCCTGAGAAGAAACCACCTGTTACAAAAGCAAAAGGCACATAGGGTGTTGTAAGTAGACCTCCGATAACCATACCACCGAGGATTACAAACATAATTGCAAAAAAGACACCAACAATTTTATACTGTCTTTTCAAATATGCGTTTGCACCTTGGCGAATAGACGCAGAGATTTTTTTCATTTGGTCGGTACCTTCGGGAAACTTTAAGAGACGCAAAGCAGTAAACAATGCGAAAAGTAAAGCAGCAGCCGCACCAATAAATGTGAATAATACAAGTATTTTTTCCATATATTTCTCTCCTTTGGAAAAATCAATAACCGAGGTTATTATTAACTAAAACAATTTCCACTTCTGCACCGTTAGGTGGGCCTTCCAATACTAAGAAACCACGGCAAATCCTTGATGGACTTGAGCAGTCATAGCATTTATCGGCCTTAACGGCACAAGGGGTGTCAAGTCCTAAGCGTTGTGCATTTTTAGGAGCCGCAATATTTCTTGCACGCCACATTGCTTCTTCAAGCGTAGGAGCAATTTTGTTTTTTCCTATTACAAAATACACTTTTTTATGTCCGTAAAGGGTGGAAGCTATTCTATTGCATCTGCCATCAATATTTACGATTTGTCCTGTTTCACTTAGTCCGTTTACAGAAGAAATATAAATATCGGTAGTCATTGCATTTTTAATAACAGTATCGCCACCGAATTCTTTGAGTTGAATTCCTTTTCCGTGCCACCAAACTGTGTTGTGGGTTGATAAGGACTCAAACAAATCTAATTCTTTAAGGGTCATCGACCCACCAAAACCAACCGTTGTATTATCAATTTCACGGTTTAGATAATCACAAGCATCTTCGTTTGTTTCAAAGGTGGAAACCTTGAAACCACGTTTTGAAAGGTTGTCAGCAATATTTTCGAAATTCATTTATTCACCTTCCGGGAAATCAAATATGCCACCTTGCGAAGGTGCAGAATTGTTAGGTGATGGTGAATTTTGGGTGGTGTAACTTGATTGACCAATGTTAGCACCAAGTTTAACGTTCAACTCTTTTTCTAAACCTTTTTCGGTAACAAAAGTAATATTAATTTTATCACCTGCACGGCAGTTTTCAATAATATCTAAAACCATATCGTCGGTAGTGATGTCCTTGCCGTTAATGGCGATTATGGTATCACCTTTATTGATTTTACCGTAAAGGTCGCTATCACTTGAAACGGATTGAATTAAAAGGCCTGTGTAATCTAGTTTAGCAACTTCAGCAGTAACAGAGTTGATAAAGGTATAGGTTATACCTAACTTTGCACGGGTAACAATATTTCCTTTTGAAATAAGTTCATCTACAATGCGTTTCATAACGGTAGTGGGGATAGCATAACCAATACCCTCATGCTCAACAGTTGCAAGTTTAGAAGCAGTAACACCGATTACTTGACCATACATATTAACAAGAGCACCACCGGAAGAACCGGGGTTGATGGGAGTATCGGTTTGAATTAAACGAGAAGAGTAGTTTGAAGAGTTGCTAACACGGCGATTTGTAGCCGATATAATGCCGTTTGTAAGGCTACTTGCATCGGTTGCATCATTTGGACGACCGATTGCAACCACTTTTTGGCCAACATACAATTCATCAGAATTACCGAAGGTTGCGGGTTTTAAACTTCCGTTTGTTAATTTTAAAACTGCTAAATCGCTAACTAAATCGCCTGCGATATATTTTGCATCGTATTCTTTGCCATCGTGGGTATGAATTTTAAATTTTGGGTTTGCAATTTCGGAATAAATGTGGTCATTAGTAACAATGTATCCGTCTTTTGAGTAAACAATGCCACTGGCTTGAGCCATTTTTCCTGCAGTATTATAAACTGTGATACCGACAATGGAAGGATTAACATCTTCATAAACTTTGGCGGCGGAAAGTTCTTTGCTGTTTTCGGGGGTGGCTTCAAGTAGGGTTTTAATCGGCGATTTTACAGTAACGCCATTTTGACCGATAAAATATCCTGTAAGGCAAGAACCGGTTAAAAGTATAATCGAAGCTAAGATAAGAGCAAAAATTTTAAGACCCTTATCCATAGGTTTGTAATCGTTAATGGGGGTTACAGGACCTAGGTTAACAGGATTATAAATTATTTCTTCTTTTTCTATTTGAGGTTCGAAAACATCGGATGCATCTTTTTCAACCTGAATTTCAATATCATCGATTTGAGGTTCACCGGTTCCGGTTTCCTCTATGTTTTCGGGAGCATTGAAAAGTTCGTCCATTATATTCTCCTTAAAGTATGGGTAAAGTTATTTTAAAGGCAGTGTATTCACCTTGGCGACTGGCAACAGAAATTGTGCCATCGTGTGCCGTTATAATTTCCTTGGCAATATAGAGACCCAGTCCAGTGCTGTTTTTTAAGGCGGAACGAGATTTATCTACCTTATAAAAACGCTCGAAGACGAAAGGAATATCTTTTTCGGGAATACCGTCGCCCTTGTTTTTAATTATAAAAACAAGGTCCTTGTTTTCTTTGGAAAGGTTAAATGAAATTTCACCGTTTTCACGGTTAAATTTAACTGCATTATCCACCAAATTGTATAAAACTTGATGAATAAGATCTCGGTCAGCTTTTACCGAAATATCGGGTAGGGAGTCAAGACCGATAATATTAAGATTTTTGGCTTCAATATTATGTTCCTGACTAATTACTATTTTACACAATAATTCGCGAAAGTCAAATAATTCTGCCCTTAAATTGAACTCTTTTGACTCGATTTTTGATAAATTTAGCATAGATTCCACAATTCTTGAAAGTCGTTTGACTTCGCTGGACACTATTTTGAGGTAATATTCTTGCTTTTCGGGCTCAATAGTGCCATCTAAGATGCCGTCAATAAAGCCTGAAATGGTGGTCATTGGGGTCCTAAGCTCGTGGGAAACATTGGCCACGAAACTCTTTCTCATACCCTCTAATTGAGAGAGTGAATTGGTAAGCATATTAAAGGACAGGGCAAGTTCACCAATTTCATCATCACTAGTAACCGGAATACGTTTTGAAAAATCACCCTTTGCCATCGCCCTTGACGCCCTAGACATAAGTTTCAATGGTTTCGTTAAACGATAGGTTATAACGTAAATACAAATAAACATTAAAAGCAAGGGAAGAAAGGCTGAGGCTAAAAATAATTTTGTAACCGACCAAAGCAAACCGGTTATTAAGGAAACAGGAGCAGTGGAAATAACCGTTGCATAATGACCGTCTGTCTCGGTTTCTAATGCTTTTAGATAAACGTAATGGGGTTTTTCATAAATTGAAAGGGGACTTAAAAAGAGTTTATCCTCGTTGTTTAAGCCTTTATTAATTTCATTTTGGGGTAGTGGCACTGCCGAATGTATGCAACGACCGTTTTCATTCCATTCTTCACAACCACAAATTAAAACCTTACCATTTGTATCAACTATAAATAGGTCGGCTTCGGCAATATTAGATACCGAATTTAAAATGGCATAAAACTCATCATTATTAAAAGAAGAGGAGTCTTCTTTGTTTGCTGTAACATATTCCCCAATTTCTTCACAGGCTATGGATAAAGTGTTTTGCTTTGACATGGTAATATAGTTATTAAGAAGAAAAGAGAGAATAATCATCATAATTGCAAGTGAAAAAACGATTATGACCGATGTTGTGAAAAAGTATTTGTTAAAAAGCTTTAGCTTCATTATTTAACCTCAAATTTATATCCTACGCCCCATACGGTCTTTAAAGACCACTCGTTTGAAACATCTTCAAGTTTTTCACGAAGTCTTTTAACATGAACATCAACCGTTCTGGAGTCACCGTAGTAATCAAATCCCCAAACTTCATCCAACAACTGGTCACGAGTGTAAACCCTGTTTGGATTACTTGCAAGATGATATAAAAGTTCTAATTCTTTTGGGGGAGTGTCAATTCTTTCTTCGCCTACAGTAAGTTCGTAGTTAGTAAGGTTTATAATAAGTTTATCAAAACGAACCTCTTTAACGCCTTGTTGATTTTCTTTATCGTGTGTTCGGCGAAGAACGGCTTTAATTCTTGCAATAACCTCCTTGGTGTCAAAGGGTTTGGTTATATAGTCATCAGCGCCCAATTCCAAGCCTAAAATCTTATCAAAGGTTTCACCCTTTGCAGTTAGCATAATTATGGGTACATCGGATTTTTTGCGTATTTCACGACATACCTGCCAACCATCAAGTTGAGGCAACATTATATCAAGAAGAATAAGGTCGGGGTTAAATTTTTCCGAGTATTCAACTGCCTGCATACCGTTGTATGCAAGAAGGGTATCAAAACCATCCTTCTTTAAGTAAAGGTTTAAAAGTTCGCATATGTTTTCATCATCATCAACAATTAAAATCTTGTATTGCATAGGTTGCCTCCGTCGTTTTTTGAGGGATTAAAATGGGATATTATAGATTATATAATATATTTATTACGAAAATATGAATATTTTACGTAAAAAAAGCAAAAAAACCGCCCGTAATGGACGGTTAGAAAACATATTATTCAGCGTCTTCGCCGGCGTTTTCTTGCTCACGCATTTTTGCAAAGCACTCACTGCAGTAAACTGGACGATCATCGCGGGGGATGAAAGGAACAGTTGCTACACCACCACAAGCAGCACAGGTAGCTTCGTGCATCTCTCTTGGAGCTCTGGTGGCATTCTTGCGCTTGTCACGGCAGGGCTTGCAGCGCTGTGGTTCGTTTACAAAGCCTTTGGACTCATAGAATTCTTGCTCTCTTGCAGTGAAAACGAATTCTTCTCCGCATTCTTTGCAAACTAGGGTTTTGTCTTCAAACATATGGTTTACCTCACTTGGTTTTTTTAGGTCTTTGACCCTTTTATATAAACGGCGACGCCGCTTATTACTGTTTAATTTTTTTTCGTATTCGAGTCATTGCATTATTCACGGCCTTCTCGCTTAAAGAAAGCCTGTCCGCAATAACGGAATATCGGTAACCCGAAATATAAAGTTCCAACACTTTGTATTCCAAGGGGGAGAGTTCTAACTTAATATTTTCTTTGAGGAGTTTGTAATCGTTTTTATCGAAAAATATTTTTTCCGGACTGTTGCTATCAGCAATATCAACATCTTCAAGAGAGGTTATAAGTTCGGAAGGGATGTTTTTCTTTCGGTTTTGAATTTTTAAAAATGATAAAACCGAATGTTTTATACAGACACCTGCAAAGGTGGAAAAGTTAGATTTTTCAGGGTCAAAACTTTTTATTGCGCTATATACTGAAAGGGTAGCCTCTTGAATAGCGTCTTCCTTGAGTTCATCGGGACACAAATTGTTTATGTAAAAAAGGATGGTGGGATAGAGGCGTTTGATTAAAATACCTAAGGGTTCAAAGTCGCCATCGCAAATAAGAGAAACAATTGCTTCATCGGTTAAATTTTCGTAATTTTCTACAATTTTTTCTCCCATTTTTACCTCGATTAGTGCCAAATGACAATTATATATACTATAATACATTAATACACCGAAAAAGTCAAGTATATAAAATTACCAAAAAAATGTATCAAACTTGCAACAAGATGTTTAAAAATAAGGTCGGTTTATAGGTGCTTTTTTACAGTTTTTTCCAGTACATTTTTTAGTGGTGAAAAGAGTAAAATAGCAATAAAAAAATTGCCTGCACAGTGCAATAAATCATAGACAAAACCTTGAATTATATAGGCAATTCCGGCGGCAATTCCACCTGTAAAAAAGTAGGGAATAGAGCAAAAAGTCCCGAAAAGAAGTCCAAATATTGCCGACAAAAGGGCAAAAAATAATGGATTTGCAACCTTTCTTGTAAGTAAAACAGCAAGGCACAATATGGCCCAAACATAAAGATAATTAATAGACCAAATATGAAAACCGTATGTGAATATTTCGCAAATGACAAAAATATAAACCGAGCAAAGCGCCTTTACCCCAAAGACGCATGTTGCAATTATAATTAAAAGAGAAACGGTTTCTATGTTTGGCAGTGGAGCTAAAATAATTTGGGTTACATACATTAAAACACCCAAAAGTGTTAAAACAAGAACTTCGAATAATTTAGCTCGGCGTGTTTGTAAGTTCATAGTTTTCTCCGTCAAGTATAGGTTGGTCGTTAATGCCAACATTTGCCATTTCACCGTTTACGGTAAGGCACCACCAGGAACCGTCCAAGGTGTAGTCAGCTCGTTCACCGGCTATTACGGTGTACATTCCGTCAGAAGACTTTTCATCGATGATTTTTTCTTCAAGTAAGGCATCGGCTAAATATTCGGCATCGGTTTTAATTGTGTATTGTTTTTCCGATTTGTCGGCAAAAACAACCGTAACGGCAATTTCCTTTGAGCCTTCTTCGGCTTTTGGTTGGTTTAAAATAAATAACGCTGAAAATCCGGCAATAAGTATTACTAAACCTGCAACCATTCCTAAAATTAACTTTTTGTTTTTCATAAAAAAACTCCTTTGTATTGTACTAAAACATAGGCCAATACAAAGGAGAGAATGTAAAATCGCCACAGCGCCCACAATACGATAAGCGTTGCGTTTTTTTGTACACTGTCAATTACTCGTGACATCCTTGTACTGACAGTCAACGGCAAGTATTCCGACTTATATATGCAAGCCTTGGGGTAATAGGCTTCCGGTTTTCGCCTTCCCACCAAACGGCAGTGACCTAATGAAAAACCTCATATAATTACGGCGACGAGTTCGCAGAGGAATTACACCTCTATTCCAAATTAAATCTTTTTTAAAGATACCGTTAGT
>JAZNLZ010000001.1:0-19767 GCA_045579365.1 Acutalibacteraceae bacterium | reverse complement strand
AAAGGGGCTTTGATTATGGTCTGAAATTAAGGCTTCTTTCGTTTCGGTGTTTATAGATGTTTAAAACTAAACCGATTCCACCGTAAAGACATATAAGCGAAGTACCACCTGCGCTAAAGAAGGGGAGGGTGATACCAATTACGGGTAATATGGAGGTACACATTCCGATATTAATAACCGATTGAGCAAAAATCATTGAAAAAATACCGATGCAAACATATTTGCCACTATCTTTGGAACAAATTTTTGCCACTTTAATACATCTTAAACATATAGCCGATAATAAAATTATAACTGCCATACAACCTAAAAAACCAAGTTCTTCGCCAATGCAAACGAATATAAAGTCGTTACGACTCTCGGGAATTGTTCCTGCTTGGGTAAGTACGCCTTTTAAAAATGCTTGTCCCGAAAAACCACCTCCGGCTAAAGCACGGCGGCCCAACCACTGTTGATAACCAATGCCTTTAATATCGGCATCAATATCAAATAAAAGCATAATTCTTGCACGGTGGTCATCGTTCATCACAAAGAAATAAACAAAGGGCGAAGCTACTAATGCACTTCCAAAAGCTGCTATAAAGTATTTCCAGGAAAGACCGGCAGTCCACATCATACAAAGCATGATAATTGCAAAAACAAGGGCTGTACCGTCATCACCTTGGAAATGTATAAGCAAAATAGGAGCTGCACCGTGGGCTAAAAGGGGAAGTAAAAATCTTGGTTTATTAATATTGTCTTTAACACGGCTTAAATGCAAACTAAAAGTGATTATAAAACAAATTTTTAAAAGTTCGGAAGGTTGGAAGGTTGTAAATCCTAAATCTAACCAGGCCTTGTCATCGGTGCCTTCGGGGGCAATACCGATAAAGAAGGTGAGTAATACGGGAATTATTCCCAGTAGTGCAACTAAATACCACTTGCTATATATTTTTTCAAAATCAAAGGTCGAAACAATAAGCGCACCAATAATTCCTAAAATCATACAACCAAACTGTACGATTACAGGACGAAGAGTTTCCATATGTGTGGTTGCCGAAAAGACAGCGGCGCAACCATAAAAAGTTGTTAAGAAACACAAAGCCAACAAAATCTTGTCTGATTCACGAACAAAGTCGGCAAAGCGTTGAAACAATCTTAGCATTAGCGTACTCCTTTTTAGAATTTACAGTTATATTATATTTTATTGTATAATATTATGCAAGAGTAAAATGTAAAGAATTAATGTTTGATAGGTTAAAAAAGTTATATATTATAATTGACATTGATTGACTGATATGATATAATCAGCTATATATAAGATATAATGTTTGGAGTATGTCATCGTGGGCAAAAAGAAAATATTATGGATTATTGTTTTAATAGTCGCTTTGGCTTGTTTTTTGTCTTGCGCCGGATATTTTTTGATGGATTATATAAATTATAAATCCATTACCAACATTCCCGGAGCACAAGGTACAACTTCAAATGTATCCACCACCAAAAAGGAAGTTAATGTTCCTGTTGATTTTAACAAACTTAAAAAAGTTAACGACGATATATATGCTTGGATAAGAATTCCTTATGCTGATAAGGAGGATGAATACATCGTTGATTATCCTATCTTACAAAGCAAAGAGGACGAAGACAGAAGTTATTATTTAACCCATGATGTAAATCGTAAAAATTCATCCTATGGTTCAATTTATACTCAGGACTATAATAATAAGGATTTCAATGATTTTAACACCTTGATTTATGGTCATAATATGAAAAACGGTACAATGTTTGGAAAATTAGATGAATATACTAATCGTGAGTTTTTCGATAAAAATCGTGAGATAGAAATTTATATGCCGGGTCGCATTTTGAAATATAAAATATTTGCGGCGTATGTTTTTGATAACCGTCATATAATGTTGAGCTTTGATTTTGAGGATAAGGCTGAAAGAGAAATCTATTTAGATACGGTTTTTTCTAAAAGAAGTTTGTATAATTTCTTTGCCGAGGATATTACGGTAGATACTGAGGACAAAATCATTACTCTTTCAACATGTACCAAATATGACAATAAGGCTGAAAGATATTTAGTACAAGGAGTTTTAGTTTATGACAGCGATACCGACTCCTGATGAAAAGTCTAAAACCAAACCTTCAAAACGAAAAAAATTAATAATAGTTTTATCTTTATTTTTAGTTTTTGTTATAACCTTGGTTTCATCATTTTTTATAATGGTAAAAATAGGTGAGATCCGTTTGAGAAACAGTTTGGTTTCTTCCCAAAAGGTCCATGATGATGATTCGGAAGAAAAATTTGATGTTATTTACCATAACGGTAAAAAATATAAATATAACACTGATTTAATTAACCTGTTACTTATTGGAATTGATGCTGATAACAAAGATAAAGAGTCTCAAGGTCAAGCAGATGCCCTTTATTTAGTTTCGGTTGATAATAAAAAGAATAAGGTTAAAATCGTTGGTATCTCCCGTAATACAATGTGTGACTTTGGAATGGTCGGCATTGATGGGGAGATTTACTCAACAGAACACGGGCAAATTTGTTTGGCCTTTGCTTACGGCAACGACGATATGCAATCCTCTAAAAATTGTGTTGATGCTGTATCAAATTTGCTTTATAATGTTCCTATAAATGGTTATTATACTTTGTATTTAGATGCTATTTCTAAGTTAGTAGATGCTGTTGGCGGCGTTGAAGTGGCGATGGATAAAAACGATGTTGACACGAGATTTTATAACGCAAATAGCAAATCTATTGTCTTGGATGGTAAAACAGCATATTCATATGTTCAAGCAAGAGGCAACAGTAATGGACCACGTGTTGAAAGGCACAAGAAGTTTATTGCAGGTTTTATAAAATCAGCGAAAAAGTCTGTTGCTAAGGATTTAACCTTACCCTTTAAACTTGCTAATGAAATGAAAAAATATTCGGTAACGGATATTGATATTACAAGTGCTGTTTATTTAGCAACTGAAGCTATAAATTGGGATATTGAATTTGTCAATATTAAAGGTGAATACGGCGTTGAAGATGGTTGGGAAACATTCACTGTTGATGATGCTGATTTAAAAGATGTTATTATTGGTAATTTTTACATTGAAATTTAGCAATGTAATTTTATAATTTAAGCGGATTATCACCCGCATAAAGTGATAGAAAGGAAAGGCGATTTTTTATGAAAAAGATTTTGGTTTTCGGTTTAGTTCTCGTTATGTGCTTGAGTATGGGTATGTCTGCATTTGCAGCAAACGGTGGCTATATTCAAAGTCCAACTAAAAACAAAGCTCCTGTAGTTGTTGAAGTTACTCCTGAGGTTGCTCCCGCTGAGAAGCTCGTAATCACTATTACTCCTTTTGCTGAGAGAAGCAAACTCACAGGTGAAACTGCTGCTAACTTTACTGAAGCTCATGAAGACATCGTTGCTAATAAAGACATTAGCGTTTTAGCACCTGAAGTTAAGGCTGCTGCTGAAAAAGCAAATGTTAAGGTTGAAAACCTTGGTATTAGCGATTTGTTTGACGTTTCTGCTAACATGAAACTTACTAGCGCTGTAACAATTAAGTTAAACGCTGAAACTGCAAAACACTTTGTAGCACTTTTACACTATCATAACGACACTTGGGAAGTTGTTGACGGTGCATCTGTTAAGGATACCACTTTAACATTTACCGTTAAAGAACTCTCTCCCTTCGCAATCGTTGTTGATAGAGAAAAAGCAACTGTAACTGCTCCTTTAACCGGCGATAACGGTGTTGCTTCTGTAGCTGTTGCTATGGCTTTAGTTTCTGCTTTAGGTATCGTTTTAGTACCTAAAAAAGTTAAAGCATAAGTTGTAATTTAAACTATTAAAACTGCCGAGTTTATCTCGGCAGTTTTTTTATGTTTTTAAGCAAATAAAACTTAATAATAAATTGACAAAATTATAATTTTGGTATATACTATATGTATCAAAAGTCTACCTATTTTTAAGTGTGTAAATGATTTTGATAGGAGTGCATCCTTTGGAAAAATTTGTTATTAAGGGTGGTAAGAACCTGAGTGGTAAGGTTCGTATCAGTGGTGCTAAAAATGCTGCAGTTGCCATATTGCCGGCAGTTTTGTTGACAAATGAAACCTGCGTAATAGAAAACCTTCCCGAAATTTCCGACGTTGGCGCAATTTTGCGTGTAATTAAGGAATTGGGCGCTGATGTTCGCTATTTAAATAAAGATACTGTTGAAATCAATTGTAAGAATGTAAACAGTCATATAGTTACAAAGCAGATGGCCGAAAATATGCGAGCCTCAAGTTATTTCTTGGGCGCTTTGCTTGGCCGTATGAATAAGGCTCGTGTTGCTCCTCCCGGAGGATGTGACTTTGGCGTTAGACCTATCGACCAACATATTAAAGGCTTTGAGGCTTTGGGCGCAAAAATGTCCTTTGAAAGTGGTATGGTTGACGGTAAAGCCTTTGCTTTACAAGGCGCTTCCATTTACCTTGATGTGGTATCTGTTGGAGCTACTGTTAACATTATGCTTGCTGCCGTTAAGGCGCAAGGTTTAACCGTTATTGAAAATGCTGCAAAAGAGCCACATATTGTTGACTTGGCAAACTTCTTGAACTCTATGGGTGCTAACATTATGGGTGCTGGTACCGGCGTTATTAAGATCCGTGGTGTTGAGTCTTTACATGGCACAACCTACAGTATAATCCCAGACCAAATTGAGGCTGGAACATATATGACTGCTGTTGTTGCTACAGGTGGAGATGTTATTATTGATAATGTAATCCCCAAGCATTTGGAGTCTATTTCAGCTAAATTAAAGGAAATTGGCGCTGTTATTGAGGAAGATGACGAGTTTTTGCGAATTGTAATGGATAAAAGACCTTCCAAGTGCAATGTAAAAACTATGCCTCATCCCGGATTTCCTACCGATATGCAACCCCAAATTGCCACTTTACTTGCCGTTGCAAATGGTACAAGTATTGTAACCGAAGGTGTTTGGGATAACCGTTTCAGATATGTTGAACAGTTGACCCTTATGGGCGCTGATATTCAGGTTGATGGCAAATCGGCTGTTATTACCGGTGTTGAGAAATTAAAAGGCGCTCCTGTTAAAGCAGTTGACCTTCGTGCCGGCGCTGCGATGATTATTGCAGGTCTTATGGCTGATGGCGTAACCGAAGTAGAAGATATTGTTTATATCGACCGTGGTTACGAAAATGTTGTTGAAAAGTTTAGCGCATTGGGTGCTGATATTAAGCGTGTATCAGTTATTGAACCCGAAACCGTTAAATTTAAAGAAGCGTAAAATTGGGGGTTGTCCTTTTGGACAACCCTATTTTATAAGGAGAAAATATGTCAAAAATATGTCCACTTTATAGTGGTTCTACCGGAAATTGTACATATATCGGAACTGAAAATTGCGATATCTTAATTGATACCGGTGCTTCTTGCAAAGGCATTAGTGAGGCACTTTGCAGGGTTGATTCCGATATTAAGAATATTAAATATGTTGCTGTAACTCATAGTCACGATGACCATATCAAGGGTTTAAAGACAGTTTTAAAGAAATCGGGAGCCACATTAATTGCAACCCAAAAGACCATTGATATTATTCGAGATAAAGGTTATATTACCGATGATAATGCGTGTATTGCCATTGATAATGGTGAGTTTTCGGTGGATGATATCAAAATTTGTGCCTTTGGCACCAGTCACGATAGTGAAGGCTCTTGTGGCTATAAGGTGATTTTGCCCGATGATAAATCTTTTTCCCTTTGCACCGATACAGGAATCATCACTGATGAGATTAGGGAAGCATTAAATGGTAGCGACCTTGTGTTGATTGAGTCAAATCATGATACCGAAATGCTTAAAAAGGGTCCTTATGCACCCTTCTTAAAGGTTAGAATTATGTCGGACACTGGTCACATCTCAAACAGTGTTTGCGCTGTTGAGGTTGCAAGACTTTATAAATTAGGCACAAAACGCTTTATTTTAGGTCATTTAAGCCTTAATAACAACACTCCACTTTTGGCCCAAAGCACCACCGAGTCGGTTTTGATGGACTTGGGAGCTAAAAACGGAAAGGATTACCTTTTAAGCGTTGCAAAACCACAAAATAACGGGGTGGTTATTTTATGATTAAATGTAAAATTATTGCCTTGGGTTCTTTAAAGGAAAAGTTTTTTAAAGAAGCTTGTGCCGAATATCAAAAAAGGCTTTCAAGATTTTGCGATTTGGAAATTTGCGAAATTGAGCCTGTGCGATTACCCGATATTCCATCATCGGGGGAAATTGAAAATGCTCTCAAAAAGGAAGCCAACCAAATAATAAAGAAAATCCCTCAAAATGCAAAGGTAATTGCTCTTTGTGTTGAGGGCAAGGAAATGCCAAGCGAAAAACTCGCAGCCCAAATCGATGAAATTTCGGCTATAGGACAGGGGATTTGCTTTATAATTGGCAGTTCTTACGGTCTGAGTAACGAGGTTAAGAAAATGGCCGACTTAAGGCTTTCGCTTTCTCAAATGACCTTTCCACATAAGCTGTTTAGAGTAATGCTTTTAGAACAACTTTACCGTGGTTTTATGATAAATCAAGGTTCACAATATCATAAATAAATTAAAAGCCAACCTTAAGGTTGGCTTTTTTCTATACTCTGATAATTTGTGCGTCTCCACCTGAAACGGTTTCGGCAGTAATAACAATCTTGCTGATTGTTTTGTCCGAAGGAGCTTCAAACATAAATCTTTGCAAGGTGGACTCAATAATAGAGCGAAGTCCACGAGCGCCTGTTTTACGTTCAACGGTGAGTTCGGCAATTTTGTCAATAGCGTCATCGCTGAATTCAAGCTGGATGTTATCCATATTAAATAAAGCTTCATATTGCTTTAAAATTGCGTTTTTAGGCTCTTTCATAATACGGACAAGCGTTTCCTTATCCATGCCCTTTAAAGCTGTTATAACAGGCAATCTACCCACAAGCTCGGGAATTAAACCAAACTTAACTAAATCTTGGTGGGTGGCTTGTGTTGAAATGTCGATAGCTTCAAGGCTTTTTGGCGATTTAACATCGGCACCAAAACCTAAACTTGAACCACCTTGACGCTTTTCTATTACCTTTTCAATGCCATCAAAAGCACCGGCGCAAATAAAGAGAATATTTGTGGTATCAACCTGAATGAAATCTTGTTGAGGATGCTTTCTACCACCTTGGGGAGGAACATTGGATACGGTTCCTTCCAAAATCTTTAAAAGCGCTTGTTGAACGCCTTCACCACTAACATCACGGGTGATGGATGGATTTTCCGATTTACGAGCAATCTTGTCAATCTCATCAACATAAATGATGCCACGCTCAGCCTTTTCAACATCATAATCGGCAGCTTGGATAAGGCGAAGCAAAATGTTTTCAACATCTTCGCCAACATAACCTGCTTCGGTAAGGGTTGTAGCATCGGTGATGGCAATCGGCACATCAAGAATTTTGGCTAGTGTTTGAGCCAAAAGGGTTTTGCCAACACCAGTGGGACCAAGCATTAGCACATTACTTTTATTAAGTTCAACCTCATTGTCGGTATTTTTGAAGATGCGTTTATAGTGGTTATAAACAGCAACGGCAAGGGTTTTCTTGGTTTCATCCTGACCGATAACATATTGGTCGAGTTGGAATTTAATCTCTTGTGGAGTGGGGAGAACAAAGTCTTTTGCCTTGTCCTTCTTTTTGGTGGATTTAGCAAGATTTTCATCGTCTAAAAGAAGGGAGTTGCAAAATTCAATACAGTTGTCGCAAATGAAAACATTTGGACCTTCAATTAAACGGGCAACCTCGTCTTGTGTCCTTCCACAAAAGGAACAGCGAATTTCGGTTTCTTTTTTGTTAGGCATTTTTTAACCTCTATCTTTTAGTAATAACCTTGTCAATAAGACCGTATTCCATTGCTTCGGTAGCCGACATAAAGTTGTCTCTCTCGGTATCCTTTTCGATAATCTCTAAGGGTTTACCGGTGTTTTCAGCAAGGATTCTATTTAAGTTTGCTCTTGTCTTTTCAATGTGACTTGCGTGAATTAAAATATCGGTAGCCTGACCTTGAGCTTGACCTAAAGGTTGGTGAATCATAATTTCACTGTTGGGAAGAGCATAACGCTTGCCTTTAGCACCTGCGCTTAAAAGGAAAGCGCCCATAGATGCTGCCATACCCATACAAATAGTGCTAACATCGCATTTGATGTATTGCATTGTATCGTAAATTGCAAGACCGGCAGAAACAGAACCACCGGGGCTGTTAATGTAAAAGCTAATATCCTTATCGGGGTCTTGACCTTCAAGGTATAAAAGTTGAGCGATAATAACGCTAGCTGAAGCATTGTCAACCTGGTCGTTAAGCATAATAATTCGGTCGTTTAAAAGACGAGAAAAAATGTCATAAGAGCGTTCACCTCTACCGGTTTGCTCAATAACATAAGGTATCATAGTCATATCCATAGTAATAGTTCCTTTCTGTATTATATAAAACGCCGACATTAAAGCCGGCGTTTTTAATTACCTAGAAAAAGTATTGACGGCTTTTTAAATATTTAATCAATTATTCTTCCGTCTTCTTGGTGGTAGTCTTTTTTGCAGTAGAAGTTGTCTTATTGGTTGTAGAAGTTTTCTTAGCAGCAGGTTTCTTTTCAGCCTTAGCTTCAACTTCGGTGATAACTGCATTTTCTTTAATTAAGTCAATAGCCTTGTTAACTGCTATATCCTTAGCAAGTTCTTCGGCAGGAACAGCATTGCGAATTTGCTCAGCTTCCATACCGTAATCCTTAGCCATCTTCTCGATTTGAGCGTTAATGTCTTCCTCAGTAGCCTCAATCTTCTCAAGTTCAACGATTTTCTCAAGAGCTAATCTGAACTTAACTTGAGATTCAGCTTGGGGACGGAAGGAGTTCTTAAACTCATCGATGGTAGCGTTGGTGTATTGGAGATAGGTTTCAAGGTTAAGACCTTGAGATTGTAAACGATAAGCAAACTCTTCAACGCTTTGGTTTAAGCGATTTTCGAACATAGCTTCGGGGATTTCACCCTTGATGCTTTTAACGATTTGTTCAACGAGAGCATTTTCAACCTCTTCTTCAGCAACTTGTTGCTTTCTTTCGAGAGCCTTTTTCTTAATGTCAGCTCTTAAAGCAGTAAGAGTGTCAAACTCGCTTACATCCTTTGCAAACTCATCATCGATTTCGGGAAGTTCACGAACCTTAATTTCGTGAAGTTTGCACTTAAAGGTTGCATCTTTACCGGCAAGATTTTCAGCGCCGTATTCAGCAGGGAAGGTAACGTTAACATCGAAATCTTCACCGATGTTTTTACCGGCAATTTGCTCTTCAAAACCGGGGATGAATTGACCGGAACCTAACTCTAAAGCATAACCTTCAGCTTTGCCACCGTCAAATGCAACACCATCGCAGAAACCTTCGAAATCGAAAGTAACAGTGTCGCCCTGTGCCGCTGCTCTGTCGGTAACTTCAACCATACGAGCATTGCGCTCAGCCATAGCGTTGATTTGAGCATCAACCTCAGCCTTAGCAACCTTAGCGATAACCTTATCAGCCTTTAAGCCTTTGTATTCGCCGATTTCAATTTCAGGATAGGTGGTAAGGGTAACTTTAAAGTCAACGCCTTCTTCCTTAGAAATAGAAACCATATCAAAATCCATTTGGTCGTTAATAACTTTAAGACCAGACTCAGCGATTGCTTCTTCAACAACCTCGCCGTAGATAAGGTTTAAAGCATCTTCAAAGAAAACTTCGCTGCCATAATATTTTTCAACGAAGGTGAAAGGAGCTTTGCCCTTTCTGAAACCGGGAATGCTGATGTTTTTAGCATTCTTTTTGTAAGCAGCTTGGATAGCCTCTTGGAATTTTGCAGCATCAACAAGAATTTCTAATTCGTATCTGTTGGTACCAACGTTTTTAGTAGCTTTTAAACTCATTTTTTATTATACCTCCGAAATAGTGGGGACACCACTAACATAATTGATGTAATTATAACACATACTGCTGGAAATTTCCAGCATTTTTTTAAATTTATATAAAATATATAATTAAATTATCTTAATAGGGGTAAAATCAATGCAATCGCACGATATTAAGTGGAAATTTATACCCTCAAACTCCCGAATTGCGTGATTCAAACCCGAGCCGTGAATGTGGCCGTGGTAAACATCTTTGATGTTATATTTTTGCAAAATATCTAAAATCTCACGGCAAACATAATCGCCGTATACAGGGGGATAATGAAGAAAAACTAAAATGGGAAGTCCTGTTTCAAGGGCCGATTTAATTGATGTTTCAAGCCTTCCTGCTTCTCTTAGCAAAACCTTTTTACTTCCCGAATTATCGTAAAACCAACCACGTGTTCCTGCAATTGCGTAACCTTCTGAGATAACACAGTTGTTGAATAAAATTTGCGAGTCGGTAATATTGTTTTCTTTAAAATAATTGTTTATTTTGTTTTGGGTGCTCCACCATAAATCGTGGTTTCCCTTGATTAGAATTTTTTTGCCGTTTAATTTTTTTAAAAATTCAAAATCTTCCTTAGTTTCGCTGAGTTTTAGCGCCCAAGAAAGGTCGCCTGACAAAACGACGGTATCGTCTTCCTTAACCAAGCGATTCCAGTTGGCTAAAAGTTTGTGGGTGTGATTTTCCCAACCACGGAAAATATCCATTGGTTTATCGGTTCCAAAGGATAAATGCAGGTCGGAAATTCCAAAAATACTCAATGGATTTTCTCCTTTCTTTTGAATAATTAAGACAAAATATCACATAATAATTTTGACTTTTAAAGTCGGAAAGGATGGGACTTATAATGAATAATTCATGTGAGACCAAGTCTTGTATTAGCTGTAATGTTAAAAACTGTATGTACCATACCGAGAACGATACTTGCAGTGCAGGTAAAATTCATGTTGGTAATGGCGCAGCAGATTCTTCGAAGGACACTTGCTGTGACACCTTTAAGATGAAATAATTTTCATTACAGTAAACGGGTATATTTGCATATACCCGTTTTTCTTTATTAGTTGATGCCAAGTGCCTTATAAACGCTTTGAAGCATATCTTCTTTATCGCAAATTTCGTTGAATCTAACCGAAGCATTTTCAAGGGCCTTGATAGGCTCGGGAATTTCGGTTTTGGTTTCTTTCGATAAAATATTTACTGTGTCAAATTCATCTTTTCCGGTCTTGTTGGAAATAGCCGAAAGAACGGAGTTTGCAAACTTGTATGGAGAAGCTGTGGAAGCGATAACGGTAGTTTTATCATCGCCGGTAGCCTTTACATATTGTTCGTAAACATTTAAAGCAACAGCAGTGTGGGTATCGCAAAGATAACCGTATTTGCTAAAGTATTTGTTGATGGTTTCAAGGGTTTTCTCATCACTGCAGCAACCACCCCAGAAAAGGTTGGTTATTTTAGATTTTATATCTTCATCAACGGTGAAGGTACCGTTTTGGTTTAACTCGTTTTGCCAAGCGGCAACCTTTTTATCATCATTTCCTGAAAGTTCAAAAATCATTCTCTCAAGGTTGCTTGAAATCAAAATATCCATTGATGGCGAAATGGTTGTGTAGAAATCACGGTTGCGATTGTAGGTTCCGTTATTTATGAAATCGGTTAAAACGTTGTTGGTGTTGGAAGCACAAATTAGTTTACCAACGGGAACACCCATCTTTTTAGCATAGTAAGCAGCCAAGATGTTACCAAAGTTTCCTGTGGGAACAACAATGTTAAATTCGCCCTCAAAATCCTTACGGGCAAGTAAATCGCAATAAGCCGAAACATAATATACGATTTGTGGTGCTAAACGGCCCCAGTTAATGGAGTTAGCAGAGGAGAAAAGCATATCGTTTTCAGCTAATTTTGCCTTAACATCATTGTTGGTAAAGATGTTTTTAACGCCGGTTTGTGCATCGTCAAAGTTGCCCTTTATTGCACAAACGTGAACATTTGCGCCTTTTTGAGAACTCATTTGAAGTTTTTGCATTGGACTTACGCCATCGCTTGGATAGAATACTAAAATTTCGGTATTTTCAACATCCTTAAAACCTTCAAGCGCAGCCTTGCCGGTGTCGCCCGATGTTGCAACCAAAATAACAGCCTTTTTGCCGTTGTTAACCTTTTTAGCTGATGTTGTTAAAAGGTAGGGGAGAAGTTGCAAAGCCAAGTCTTTAAAAGCACAGGTGGGGCCATGCCAAAGTTCTAACAAGTTTGCATTTTTGCCTACAAGGGAAATGGGAGCAGGTTGCTCGTTATCGAAGGTGCCTGTGTATGCACCGTCGATGCAATAATTAACCTCTTCCTCGGTAAAATCGGTAAGGAAGTTCTTCAAAACATATTTAGCTCTACCTTTGTAGTCAAGCTTTACTAATTCTTTGAAATCATCGGCAGTAAAGGTGGGGAAGGATTCGGGAACGAAAAGACCACCCTCAACCGAAATGCCTTGAGCAATAGCTTTTGAGGCTGAAACCACAACGGATTTGTCTCTTGTGCTTATGTAATTCATAATAGGTCTCCTAATATATTTATAATCATAAACATTATAAACCTTTTTCTATATCTTTGCAATAAAATTATAGCCGTTTTCGAAAAAAATTTTGTTTAAAATACTCCTTTTTAGACCTTTGTTTGACAAAAACTCATAAAGGCAAGGAATTTTGTTGATTTTATCAAGTTTTTTGCTCATTTTTGCACCATCAAAATCGCTACCGATAGCAATATTTTTTTCTAATCCGTTTTGGCAAAGATAATAGATGTTTTCATATATTTTTTCAAAAACATTTTGGCCTAAAAACGGTGGATAAAAGTTAAGCCCAATAATGCCGTTTTTTTGAGCAATAAGGCGCATTTGCTCTGAAGTCAGGTTTCTTTTGTGTGGCTTAATTTCAAAAGAATTTGAGTGGGTTGCAAGGGGAAAATCGGCAATTTCTATTGCTGAGTAAAAGGTCTTTTTATTTGCGTGGGAAAGATCGGTAGCGATTTTAAGATCGTTTAATTTTGCTATAACTTTTTTGCCAAAATCGGTTAGGTCTTTATCGCTTTCAAGGCCACCACCGATAGCATTTTCACCATTCCAAGTAAGTGTTAAAAATCTGATTTTATCTTCCTTTAAAATGTCTAATCTATCAAGGTCGCCCTCAATTAAACTACCACCTTCAACCGAAAAAATCGGTGTTAGGTTTTGGGGTTTGCCTTTAAGCTTTTCTTTTAAGTTTTCAAGTGTTTTTTGATAAATTTGGAAAGGGTTTTGAAGTGTGTCATCAATCCAAATAGCAAAGGTTTGAAACCAGTTTTCAAAGTGTTCGCCACCATGAAAATTCACTGCTAAATCAGCATTTGTCAGGTTTTTATTTTGCTTAAATAGTTCAAAGGCTGTGTCACAATGAAAATCAAAAAAATTCATAATATCACCTAAAATGATTATATTAAAATTTTTTCTAAAAAAGAAATAAGGCAAAGGAAAAACCTTTGCCTTAAAATCAAACAAGTATATAAAGAAAAATTCCAATGAATTGTAAAAGTGAACCTAAAACTACAAACAGGTGGAATACCGAGTGGAAATATCTAACGGTTTTCTTACCTGCAATTCCGTAAAGCACAGCACCGATAGAATAAGCGATACCACCGGCTAAAATCCAAAGGAATCCTTTTGGAGTTAGAGCAGCAATGGCGTGTTTACCCGTTAGAATAATGCACCAACCGATTGCAATGTAACATATATTTGAAAATATGCTATACATCTTAAGGTCAACGGCATTAAGGGTAATTCCCAAGGCTGTCAACGCCCAAACAACTCCGAAAATTCCCCAACCTAAAAATGGGTTATATTCTCTAATGGCTGTTAGTGTGATAGGGGTATATGTTCCTGCGATAAGAAAGAATACCGAGCAGTGGTCGATTACCTGCATAACCTTCTTGGCTATGCCATTTTTAAGTCCGTGATAAACACTTGACATGGTGTATAAAACCACCATGGAAAAACCATAAATAAAGGAGCCAACAATTTGGTAAGCATCCCCATTTAAAAAAGATTTAATAACGCAAAGTGCGAAGATAATAATACCTAAACCACCACCGACAATGTGAGAAACCATGTTAAAAATTTCTTCACCTTTTGTGTAGTCAGGGAGTTTACGGTCGATAAGTTTTGTTCGTTTCATTTAAACCTCAAAAAAAGCATAAAAATAATGTCTAAAAATGTCAAAACGATTTACATAAGTTATGCACTTAAATTATTATGACATTATGGTTTTACAAGTTTTCAACATAGTTTTCCACCGTTTTTAAAGGTGCAAACCTTGATTTTACCGAGATTTGGCACCGAAACGGTGGATAACTCCGTTAATAAAGTGGAAAACATAAAAGGTTGCTTTAGTTTACATAACAGTATTTTTTTCTAAAAGTTTGTCCATAATTGATGGGCCAAATTCAACAAAAATACCACTGTTTTTACATGTGGTTTCGTTAAAAGTATCAGCACCTTTATTAGCCTTCTTGCTGTCGTATAAAAGATAGGGAACAGGGTCGGCTGAATGGGTCTTGATGCAAAGGGGAGTTGGGTGGTCAGGCATTATTAAAATTCGGTAATCTTCGCCTGAATTTTCAAAATATTCTAATAGAAGTTTTAAGGAACGGCTATCGATCATTTCAATGGCTTTTACCTTGTTTTGAATTTCGCCACGGTGACCACATTCGTCGGGTGCTTCAAAGTGTAAATAAACTAAATCGGAACCGTTTTTGAAGGCTTCAATACCTGCAAGGGTCTTGGCTTCAAAATCGGTATCAATATATCCTGTTGTGCCGGGAATGTCGGGGGAATTCATACCACCACAAATTGCAATACCTTTTAAAAGGTCAACTGCGCTTAAAACTGTGGCACTAACCCCGTTTTTCTCTTTGAAGTTTTGAAGCTGAGGTTTAACACCTTCGCCCCAAAGCCAAATGGAGTTAGCCTCGTTTTCACCCTTTTTACGTCTTTCAATATTAACGGGGTGGTCTTTAAGAATATCATAACTCTTCTTCATTAAATCAATTAAGGGTTTAGCATTTTCGCTATTACTTAAATATTCTTTAATTACACGACCACTAATATCGTGGGGAGGAGTCATGGTGCCAAGTTCGGTCGTGCCATTGTCAACAACTAAGCAGTGGCGATAGCTAACACCACCATAGAACTTGTAAATCTCGTTTCCAAGTTCTTTTTCAATGGTTTCGATGATTTGGTGAGCTTCCTTGGTGGAAATGTCACCGGCACAATAATCAATCATTGTTTTGTCTTCATAATTTTCTTCATTAGAAAGGGTAACAATATTGCAGCGAAGGGCAACATCGGTATCCTTTAAATCAACACCGATAGAGGCAGCCTCTAATGGTGAACGGCCGGTGTAACAAACCTTGGGATCATATCCCATAACCGACAAATTAGCAACATCGCTACCGGGTTTTAAACCATCAGCAACGGTTTTGCAAAGACCGATTTCGGCAGTACGGCATAATTTATCCATAAATGGTTTATTGGCGCATTCCATTGGGGTTTTATTATTTAAAGCCTCGTGGGGAAGGTCGGCCATACCATCACAAAGTAATACTAAATATTTCATAAAATCACCACTTTAAATATATTATATTAATTATACATAATTAATAACTAAATGTAAACATTTAATTAAAATTAAAGCTCCCTCAAACGAGGGAGCAAATTTATTTAGCAGTTTAATTAGCCTAAGAATGCATCGTGAACAGCAGTAACTGCCTTGTCAGCGTATTTAGCATCAATAAGAACTGAAATTTTAATTTCGCTGGTAGAAATCATATGGATGTTGATACCTGCATCGGAAAGAGCTTCAAACATTTTAGCAGCAATACCGGGATGGCTTTCCATACCTGCGCCAACGATTGAAACTTTAGCAGTGCTGTCATCCAAGCTAACCGACTTAAAGTTGAGAGAATCCTTCATATTTTCAAGTGCTTCAACAGCAGTTGCACCTTGGTCGAAAGGAACGGTGAAGGTGATGTCCTTAGTACCGTCACGACCAACGGATTGAAGAATAATATCAACATTAACCTTGTGTTGTGCCAATTTATTGAACACCTTAAATGCAACACCTGGTGTGTCTTGTAAGCCTACGATAGAAATAGTTGCAACGTTAGTATCTTTTGCTACGCCTCTGATTAAAGTTTTTTCCATTTTAACAGTCTCCTTTACGATAGTACCGGGTTTTACTTCAAGGCTTGAAAGAACTTCAAGCTCAACATTATATTTTTTAGCCATTTCAACCGAACGGTTATTAAGAACTTGTGCGCCTAAGGAAGCGAGTTCTAACATTTCGTCATAGCTGATTTCATCCATCTTAACAGCATTGGGAACCTTGCGTGGGTCGGCTGAATAAACACCGTCAACATCGGTATAGATTTGACATAAATCAGCCTTCATTGAAGCTGCAATAGCAACAGCACTTGTATCAGAACCTCCACGACCGAGGGTTGTAATGTCATCATATTTGTTAAGGCCTTGGAAACCTGCAACAATTACAATGTTTTTCTTGGCAATTTCGGTCTTAATTCTTTCAGATTCAACACGCTTAATACGAGCAATACCATGGTGGGAATCGGTAACGAAACCTGCTTGCCAACCAAGTAAGGAAATTGCGGGACAACCTAAAGCTTCAATAGCCATAGCAAGTAAGGAAATTGATATTTGTTCGCCCGATGCTAAAAGCATATCCATTTCTCTTTTGGAAGGATTTTTGGGGTTGATTTCTTTTGCTTTGGCAATTAAATCGTCGGTTGTGTCGCCCTGTGCTGATACAACAACTACAATATCATTACCTTTTTTATAATCTTCAATAATTCTTCTTGCAACATTGAAGACTCTTTCGGCATTGGCAACTGATGAGCCACCGAATTTTTTAACTATTAACATAAGTTATAACCTCCTTGGAATATTAAGAAATAGTGTGTAACATTTTAATTGTGCAATCTTTGAAAGAAGAAAGCTTTTCTTTTAAAACGTTAGGACTAATTGGTTTAGTTATAAAGCAAATTTCATTTGCAAACTCGTTTTTGGTTGAGTTTTCGGTCAAATCAGTGAACTGATTGTCAAATGTATTAGAAATGGCGTTAAAATCACTGCCTGTAATGCGAACAAACATTATTTCATCGGCGTTGGTGTTTTTAACAACATAATCTTCTTCGCCGTCAGCCCAGTCGATATATTTACGGGCGTTAATATGTTTAGCACAGTCAATAATATCGGCAACAACAGCACTTGCAGTTGCTTCTTTACCTGCGCCCTTTCCGTAGAACATAACTTCGCCTGTTTGATTACCGTTGATTAATATTGCGTTAAACACGCCGTCAACATGGGAAAGCATATTGGAACGCTTTACAACTGTGGGTCTAACTTCGGCAGAAATTTTGCCACCTTCAAGCATCTTTGCGTGACCGATAAGTTTAATAACATAACCTAAATTATCGGCTGCATAAACATCTTCTAATGTAATGTTTGAAATACCCGAAGTTTCAACCTGTTCTGGATAAACGTGTTTTCCGAAAGCTAAGGTTGCCAAAATACAAACCTTGCGACAAGCATCGTGGCCTTCAATGTCGGCTGTGGGGTCTTTTTCGGCGTAACCGTTATCTTGAGCGAGTTTTAAAGCATCCTCAAAGCTCATATTATCCACTATCATTTTATTGAGAATAAAGTTAGTTGTTCCGTTCAAAATGCCCCAAAATTCGGTAATTTGATTAGCCGAAAGGCATTGGGTCATTGGTCTAAGTACGGGAATGCCACCACCAACGCTTGCTTCAAAAAGGAAGTTCACGTTGTTTTTCTTGGCAATCTTAATAAGCTCGGCACCCTTAACGGCAACAAGTTCCTTGTTGGAAGTTACAACGCTTTTTCCGGCCAATAGACATCTCTTAACGAAATCGTAAGCAGGATTAACTCCACCCATAACTTCGGCAACAACCTTAATGCTGTCGTCATTTACAATATCTTCAAAATCAGTTGTGAATTTATCGCCGTAAGGAAGGGAAGAAAAATCTCTCAAATCCAAAATGCGAGTAACATCAACTGTATCTTTAATTTTTTCAGCAATTAGGTTATTGTGGTTTATCAAAATCTCGGCAACGCCCGAGCCTACCACACCATGGCCTAAAATGGCAATATTCATATTTTTCCTCCAAGAGTAAATAATAACTAATGCATTATACTACACATATATTTAAAAATCAATAAAAACTCTAAATTTGTATCATTTTTGTTTAAAATTAATAGTTTTTTTCTATAAGGGGGTATAGTTTTTGATGGTGCAGGTAAAAAAACGGTTTATAATCAATGCAATTTACTATGGTTTGTGGCTGTTAATTATACTAATTTCAGGAAAATTTTTGTTTAAGTATATATTTCCTTTTGTTATAGCCGTAATTGTTGCGAGTTTAATGCAAAAACCGGCAGGTTTTTTGTCTAAAAAAACAGGGATAAAAAAAGGTATTTTAGCATCCTTTCTTTCGGCAGTTGCATATATAATTTTGGCAGTAATTTTGATTTTTGGAACCCTAAAAATCTTCTCTTTAACGGGGGATATTCTAAAGTCATTAAGTGGTTTTTCCAATATCGCAATTAAGGTTTATGAAAAGGCTGAAGGGATATCGGAAAGTGTTTTTGGAAACATATCGCCCGAACTTAAAGAAACGGGGAACAAGGTTTTTCAAAGTGTTTTGGAGAGTGGAATTTTAAAAATTTCTTCGGTTTTATCCGAGGGTGCAGCAAATGTTGTAAAATTCGCTCCAACTATTATTTTTAGTAGCATTGTGGCATTAGCGTCAACCTGCTATATTGCTAAGGATTACGACGGTTTTGTGAGATTTTTAGAAAAAATTATACCCCAAAAAACAGCCGAGAAAATTTTGAAAATAAAGGGGATTTTCAAGGAATCGATTTTGAAAATTATTGGTGGGTATGTAATTCTTATGTTTATAACCTTTGCCGAACTGTCTTTAGGACTTTTGGTTTTAAGGGTTAAAAATTGGATTTTAATTTCCTTGATAATTGCATTTCTCGATTTATTACCTGTTTTGGGTTCGGGAGCTTTTTTAATTCCTTGGGGAATTGTAAATGTGATTATCGGCAATAAATTTTTAGGAATTGGCTTGTTGATTTTATATTTGAGTATTATGTTTGTGAGAAATTTTGCCGAAGCAAAAATTGTTGGAAATAAAACAGGAATCAACCCTTTATTTGTGCTTTTTACTATGTTTTTAGGTATAAAATTGTTTGGCTTTTTGGGGCTTATTGGTTTGCCGGTAACATTTATTGTCGTAATTAAATATTATAAGAATGAGATGGAACAAGAACTGTCTTAATGTCTCAAAAAGGAGTGTAAAAAAATGGGCTGTAATATAGAACTTGAAAGCATAACAAGTGCTATTAAAGCACGAGATTTACTCAGGCGAAAAAACTTTAGAGTTAAAATTGAAAAAACCTCAAATGGCACTAAAAAAGGCTGTTCTCATTCGGTTATAACCGACAAGGATTGCGAAAGTGCTTTGAAAATATTAAACGGTAATGTAAAAATAATCGGAATTTCATAATGGCTATGAGTAGTCGAAACGTTCTTGTTTCGACACAAAATCTTTGATTTTGTAACAAATTTCTTTTGAAATTTGTCCATATCCATTGCAATGAGTGTTGTGCAAAATTGAATTCGTAAATTCAATTTTGCCAAAGCCACTTGAAAAGTGG